>CAYHGE010000028.1:0-36183 GCA_964355945.1 uncultured Draconibacterium sp. | reverse complement strand
AAAAAAGCCCTGATTTCGCAGGGCTTTTTTGAACAATGTTGTGAACGGTTAGTACATGTCACCCATTCCGCCCATACCAGGATTCATTGGTGGCATGGATGGTTTTTCTTCCTTATGGGTTGCAAGAACGCATTCGGTTGTCAGAAGCATGCTGGCGATAGAAGCAGCATTCTCGAGAGCAACACGCGCTACCTTGGTAGGATCAATAACGCCTGCCTTATAGAGGTTTTCATACACATCGGTACGGGCGTTGAAACCAAAGTCATCTTTGCCTTCTTTAACCTTCTGGATTACAACAGAACCTTCGAGTCCTGCATTTTCCACGATCTGGCGGAGAGGTTCTTCAAGTGCACGTTTGATGATGGCAATTCCGGTAGTTTCATCTTCATTGGCGCCTTTTAAATTTTCGATGGTCTTCTGGGCGCGCAGGTATGCAACACCACCACCGGGAATAATTCCCTCTTCAATTGCGGCACGGGTAGCGTGAAGTGCATCGTCAAAACGATCCTTCTTCTCTTTCATTTCAACTTCTGATGCAGCACCTACATAGATTACAGCAACGCCACCTGCTAATTTTGCCAGACGCTCCTGTAATTTTTCCCGATCATAGTCGGAAGTGGTGGTACCAATCTGTGTCTTGATCTGGTTGATCCTTCCCTTGATCTCTTCCTTTTTACCACTGCCATTGATAATGGTCGTGTTTTCCTTGTCAATGGTTACTTTTTCAGCCTGACCAAGATACTGCAAAGTAGCATCTTCGAGCTTGAACCCTTTTTCTTCGCTGATCACGGTACCGCCTGTAAGAACTGCAATGTCTTCAAGCATCTCCTTGCGGCGGTCGCCGAAGCCCGGAGCCTTTACGGCAGCCACTTTCAGGGTGCCACGGATCTTGTTCACAACCAGGGTTGCAAGGGCTTCACCTTCTACATCTTCGCTAACGATGATGAGCGGACGGCCAGTTTGAACAACCTTTTCCAACACCGGAAGAAGATCCTTCATGACACTTACTTTTTTGTCATAAATCAAAATGTAAGGTGTATCATAAACAACTTCCATCTTCTCCGTATCAGTCACAAAATAAGGGCTGATATAACCACGGTCAAACTGCATACCTTCAACAACTTTCACTGTTGTTTCAATACCTTTGGCTTCTTCAATTGTGATAACTCCCTCTTTTTTAACTTTATCCATTGCCTCGGCAATCATCTTCCCGATGAAACTGTCATTGTTGGCAGAAATTGTAGCAACCTGCTCAATTTTCTCCATGCTGTCGCCAACCTGTTTTGTTTGAGCTTTCAACGATTTAATAACTTCTGCTACGGCTTTGTCGATTCCGCGTTTCAGATCCATTGGATTTGCGCCGGCAGTAACATTCTTTAAACCGGTTGTAAAAATAGCCTGAGCCAAAACGGTTGCAGTAGTTGTTCCGTCGCCAGCAAGATCGCTGGTTTTGGAAGCAACTTCCTTCACCATTTGTGCACCCATGTTTTCAACAGGATCTCTCAGTTCAACTTCTTTTGCAACTGTAACTCCGTCCTTCGTTACTATCGGTGATCCATACGATTTGTCAATAATGACATTGCGGCCTTTTGGTCCAAGTGTTACTTTTACGGCGTTTGAAAGTTCATCGACGCCCTTCTTCAGTGCTTCTCTTGCTTTTATGCTAAAGATGATATCTTTTGCCATTGTCTTAATTTTTTATAGTATTGGTTCTTAATTTCTTGAATGTATGATGGGGATTAAATTACTGCTACGATATCAGATTCGCGCATAATCAGGTAATTTGCACCATCAATGGTGATCTCTGTGCCGGCATATTTTCCATAAAGCACACTGTCACCGATTTTAACGGTCATGGGTTCGTCCTTTTTACCGGGACCTACTGCAACAACAGTTCCTTTCTGAGGTTTTTCTTTAGCTGTATCAGGAATGATAATTCCCCCAGCTGTTTTGTCTTCAGCCGCAGCAGCTTCAACCAACACGCGGTCAGCCAACGGTTTAATCTTCACATTTGCCATTTTACGTTATTATTTAAGTTAAACATTACAATTAGTACCTTTTGATGCAGGCTGACCTTCCTAGTCATAATTTATGCCAAAGAGACCGGAGGGAATAAATCTGGACATTTTTTCAGTTTATTCCGGCAAATAAATAAAAATGTCAGATTGTGCTGACAATCTGACACGTTAATCCAGGTAGTACGTCTGGGGGAATACTATTTCTTCTGAGCAGGAGGCGCCTGAAAGTCCTGAATAGGTGCCGTTTTACTTTCGTCTATCTGTTTCTGAATTTCGCTCTGGGCTGAATCCGTTTTTCCCTGGGATTTTGGAATGACGAAAATTGAAAAGAGGCTCAAAACCAGCAGCGTAAGGGCCAAAGTCCATGTTGTTTTCTCAAGAAAATCGGCTGTTTTACGAACACCCATGAACTGATTTGATGATGCGAAATTTGATGCCAACCCTCCGCCTTTGGAGTTTTGCACTAAGACTACCAACACGATCAAAACACAGACGATCAGGATGAGAACGGAGATTAAAATGTATAGACCCATTTTGATTTACGATTTACGATTTGCAATTAACGATTTATGATTCACCTAATTGTAGATTCAAATATTGAGTTTTTCAATTTGGGCTGCAAAGTAACGACTTTTTTCTTGATTAATCAAGGATAATTTCTCATAAATATGTATGGCTTTACGGATATTGCCTTGTTGGGCATACAATTGCGCCAGTGTTTCACTCACAATCTCTTCTTCATCAAAGTTGCTTCTAAAGGAACTGTCGCCGGGATCAAAAAAAACAGCCTTAGGTTTCGAAATCCTGGGCTCATCCTGGATGAACTTCTCAATCAATGAAGCCTTTGATTTCGGCATTTCGTTAAGAGCAGTATTTAAACCAGCATCCGGGGTGATTGCATCAACGCTTCCGGGTTCCGCCAAGGACTCCTGCTCTCGTTTTTTTTCGGCATCAATCTCAGCCAGCCGCTTTTTTACAATTGAAAGAAGTTCCTCAGGGGTAAGTCGTTCATACGTGGCGTTATGTTCTTCATGATCGGCAATCTCAACCAGTGCCGTTTCAACCCATGATTCTGGTTCAGGAATGGATATTTTGGGCTGCTGATTGCCGGCTTCATTTTTCGCCTGAAAAATCAGCTCCTTCAGAATACTGCGATCACCAGCATAAGCCGAAGCCTTCTTCAACTGTTCAGGATACCGATGACTTTCTTCGGCAAAAAAATTACAGGCAAGCAACAATTGTCCTGATTGACAATAGGGATAACGCGATACCAAATCCTCAAGTTGCAGCAAACTCTGGTCATTAACCATCCACGGATGCTCTATCAATTGCAAAAATTGGTGACCGGTCATGCTTAATTTATCATTTCATGAATGAATTACCAGTTGACAACCGCCTTGTTGAAAATATCCTGAACCAGGTCATCCGTTATCTCTTTGATGAGCCCGTCCTGAACAGAGGACAGGTTGAGGGAGCTGGAATAATCCCGATATCGGGAAAATGTCAGATCCCAGTTTTGTTTTGTATCTGTTTTATTGGAAAATTTCACATTCACTGAAATTGTAAGGCGGTTCAATGCAGCAGTTTCATTTCCCTGAATGGCGACAGGCACAACCGCATATTGGGTGACGGCGCCGTCGAGGTTCAGATCACCTCCCCGGTCAACCAGAACCAGGTTTGTTTGTGATGTAAAATAGTTGCGCAACGCATCGGTAAACGTCCTGGAGAGTGTGGGAACTATCAGCCCGGCATTATTCGGAATATATCCAATCGAAACGGTTTTAACATTTGGCGAGATGGAAGCGCCGGTAAACGAATAACTCATCCTGCATGATGAAACAACCACAAACATCAGCAAAATGAGCAGGGGGGCAACCCAATTCCCTGCAACGAATCCCGGATAATGATGCTCTTTTCGAATCAACACAGGTTCAATTGATTCCCAAAGGTAGGTATTATTCTTCGATGTCATACTCCTTAATCTTCCTGTACAGGGTCCGCTCAGAGATGCCAAGTTCATTCGCAGCATCTTTACGCTTCCCCTCATGTTTGGTAAGAGCCCGCTTAATGAAATCAATCTCCTTCTTCACTAGTGAAAGTGACTCTTCTACCTCCTCGGGTTCCTGAATTGGTTCCTGCGCCGAAAATTGTTTACCATGATGATGCACGATGATTGGCTGTGAGGGCTCCTTTACCTCTTCTGGATCCTTGTATAGTCGTTGGATGAGATGGGTATTTTCGCCAATGCTGTTGTTGATATCCTCATCATTGCGCATAAGATTCATGACCAGCTGCTTAAGGTCATTCATGTCTTTTTTCATGTCAAAAAGAACCTTGTACAGCAATTCACGTTCATTAAATTTTGACGAATCTTCTCCTTTATACAAGACCGGAAGCTCACTTGACTGGCCTTGTGGCATATATTTGAGCAATGTTGTTCCATCAATCAGCCTGTTTTTTTCTATGATGGAAATCTGTTCGGTAAGATTTTTCAACTGGCGGATATTTCCGGGCCATCGGAAGTTCCTGATTACCTGTTGTGCATCATCATCCAGTTGAATCGCTGGCATCCTGTATTTTTCGGCTGCATCGGAGGCGAATTTTCTGAATAAAAGGTAAATGTCATCTTTCCGTTCACGCAATGGCGGAACAAGGATCGGAACGGTGTTCAGGCGATAGTAAAGATCCTGCCTGAATTTTCCGTTGGCAATGGCATCGGGAATATTCACATTGGTTGCGCCAACTACGCGAACATTGGTTTTTAAAACTTTTGAAGAGCCAACCCGCATGAATTCTCCGGACTCAAGCACCCTAAGTAATCTTACCTGTGTCCCCAAAGGCAGCTCCGCCACTTCATCCAGGAAAATTGTCCCTCCGTCAACAACCTCGAAATAGCCTTTGCGCGCTTCATGAGCACCGGTGAATGAGCCTTTTTCGTGACCGAATAATTCTGAATCAATCGTTCCCTCCGGAATGGCGCCGCAATTAACCGCAATATATGGCCCATGCTTGCGTGCACTCAGTTGGTGAATGATTTTCGGAAAAAATTCCTTCCCCGTACCACTTTCACCGCTGATCAGCACTGTAATGTCGGTTGCCGCAACCTGCCGGGCAATGTCAATGGCACGGTCAAGCACCGGTGAGTTGCCAATAATACCAAAACGTTGTTTAATTGCCTGAATATCCATGAGAAAGATTATCTGAGCTGTGCATTAAAACTGGCAGCCATGGCACGAATTATCTTTTCCATGGCTTTATCGATGTCTTTATCAGTGAGGGTTTTATCCTCATCCTGAAGGATGAGATTGAGTGCATAAGACTTTTTCCCTGCAGGAATTTTTTCACCTTCATACACATCAAACAAGCCTATATTCTTCAACAACTTCCGTTCGGTCTGGAAAGCAAGTTTTTCAATCTGAGAAAAAGTTACCTCATGGTCAACCAGAAGTGCAAGATCACGCCTGACCTCCTGGAATTTCGGAATTCCGGTGAACCTCTGATTTTTCCCGGGTATCAATGAAAACAGAAGATCCCAGTTTACCTCTGCAAAATAGACCGGCTGCCTGCAATCGAATGTTTTCAATACCTGGTTGCTGACAGAGCCAATGATAAAAATTGTCCTCTCATGAAGCGAATATTGTATGCCATCCCCGATATGCATTGACCTGAATGACTTCACATTCCAGTGTTCACGTGATATTGACAACTTATCACAGATAACGTCCAGGAATCCTTTCAGGTCATAAAAATCAACTTGCTTATCCGGGGTATTCCAGTTTTCAGGGAATGACCGGCCAGTCATGATCAGCGCAAGATGCTTCTCTTCATGATATCCTTTGATTGGATCATTTTTCGTCGATCCTGTTGAATAAACCCTTCCGAATTCAAACATTTTCAGATCAGTAACCTTACGATTCTGATTATACACCACACATTCAAGTGCACCAAAAAGTAACGTCTGCCTCATCACATCCAGATCCCGGCTGATCGGGTTAAGCATTTTTACAGCTTGTTCAAACGGATAATCAGGGTTTTCTGCATAATAGGTAGATCTGGTCAGCGAGTTATTCATGATCTCATTAAACCCGTTGGCCGCCAGAAGGTCAGATACGAGATTTTGAATTTTCTCAGGATCAGGCTTGATGGTATAAGATATTGAAGCCCTTATTTCTTCATGCAGTTCTATATTATTGTACCCATAAATTCGTAAAATTTCCTCAATTACGTCAGCTTCGCGGGTTACATCAACTTTGAATCCGGGAATTTCCATGCGGATTCCCGTTTCCTGATCATGACCATCAAGCAGCACTATCCCGAGGTCAAGGAGGATGCTCTTCACCACCTCACGGTTGATCTTCTTTCCGATAAGCCGGTCGAGGTTGCTGTAACTGAGGGTAACAATTCGTGGCAAAACCGGGGTTGGATAAACATCCACGATTTCTGAAGAAATTTCACCACCGGCAATTTCTCTGATCATCATGGCTGCGCGTTTAAGTGCATAAACCGTAATATCAGGGTTGGTACCGCGCTCAAAGCGGAAAGAGGCATCTGTTTGCAATCCATGAAATTTGGAACTTTTCCGGATGTGTCTTGGATCAAAATAGGCACTTTCCAGGAAAACACTGGTGGTTTCCGATGTAACACCTGATCTTGCGCCACCAAAAACACCTGCGATACACATCGGTTCTTCCCCGTTACAGATCATCAGGTCATTTTCAGAAAGTTCACGTTCTATATTATCCAATGTCAGAAACTTTGTACCTCCGGGATATTTCTTTACAATCACTTTATTCCCGGTGATGCAATCGGCATCAAAGGCATGAAGCGGCTGACCGAGTTCCATCAGTACAAAATTGGTAATGTCGACGATGTTGTTTATCGGACGCAACCCAATGGCAGCCAGCCGGTTTTTAATCCAATCGGGAGATTCTGCAACATGAATGTCAGAGATGGTGATACCTGAATACCGTGGGCAGGCTTCCGGGTCCTCCACCACAACATCTATATGCCTATTATTATGATCAACGCAAAATGCCTTTATATCAGGAACAAGCACCTGCTTCCGCGTCGATACCGGCACTTCCCGTCCAAAGTTATTCGCAACAGCAATGAGATCGCGCGCTACACCAAGGTGAGCCGATGCGTCCACACGGTTGGGGGTAAGGCCAATGGTGAAAGTAATATCCTCTTCTATTCCGAAATACTCACCAGCTGGCATTCCTACTGAGGCAGAGGGAGATAACACCATAATTCCATCGTGGGAAGTTCCTAATCCAAGTTCATCTTCCGCACAGATCATGCCCTCAGAGACTTCGCCCCTGATTTTCGTTTTTTGTAGTGTAAGTTCCTTGTCCTGAATATACAGTGTGGTTCCAAGTGTTGCGACAGCCACTTTCTGCCCTTGTGCAACATTGGCAGCGCCACACACGATACTTAAAGAAACACCCGATCCGACATCGACCGTGGTGAGGCTCAGGTGATCCGAATTGGGATGTTTCCGGCAGGTTAACACCTCCCCGACAACAACGCCTTTCAGTCCGCCTTTTACCGACTGGAAGAGTTCCTGGCTTTCAACTTCAAGTCCACAGCCGGTTAACATTTCCGCCACCTTGTCAGGCACAAGATCAAGATCGTGATATTGCTTGAGCCAATTATAAGAAATCTTCATTTGAATTTTGGATTAAAAGGGCAAAATTAGCAATAATTACCTTACTAACTAAGAGATGAGACCCCAATTTTGCTGCTTTTTGTCCATATTGCGAAGGTGATGTGCCAGAATGTCATTTTCCCTTTTTAACAGGGCGGGATCCTTGCTGATGATCTCTGATGCCACATTCCTGGCATATTTTAATATTTTTTCATCTTTAACGATATCTGCAATGCGTAAATCCATGATTCCACTCTGCTGGGTTCCCTGGAGATCGCCGGGGCCGCGAAGCTGAAGGTCGGTTTCAGCAATTTCGAAGCCATCACTGGTGCGCACCATGGTCGAGATACGCTTTCGCGCCTCGGCTGAAAGTTCATAACTGCTCATCAGGATGCAAAATGACTGATCCTCTCCCCTTCCAACCCGGCCGCGAAGCTGGTGAAGCTGAGAAAGGCCAAAACGTTCGGCATTTTCAATGACCATGACCGATGCATTTGGAACATCTACCCCAACCTCGATTACCGTTGTTGCAACCATGATCTGCGTTTCCTTGTCCAAAAAACGTTGCATTTCTCTATCCTTATCTGCCTGCTTCATTTTGCCATGTACCATGCTTACTGAAAACCGGGGAGGAGGGAACTCCATGACAATGGCTTCGTACCCATCTGACAAATTTTTCAAATCAAGGGTTTCCGACTCCTGGATCAATGGAAAAACAATGTAAACCTGGCGGCCTTCCATGATTTTTTCACGGATAAAACTGAAAACTTTCCCCCGCTGAGGTTCATACACATGTTTGGTAACAATGGGCTTTCTGCCGGGCGGCATTTCATCAATAACAGAAGTATCAAGATCGCCGTAAAGTGTCATGGCAAGTGTCCGCGGAATCGGGGTTGCCGTCATGACTAGAATATGTGGGGTCACCACATTCTTCTCCCAGAGTTTGGCGCGCTGGGCCACTCCGAAACGATGCTGTTCGTCGATGACCACCAACCCGAGCCGGTTGAAGACCACATTTTCTTCAATCAGAGCATGTGTTCCGATAAGGAGGTGGATGGTCCCGTTTTGCAAACCCTCCTGAATACTACGCCGTTCAGCTTTTTTGGTTGATCCGGTAAGTAATCTGACAACCACATCAAGTCCTGTCAGCATCCCGGAGATGGTATTATAATGTTGCCTGGCCAGGATCTCTGTCGGGGCCATCAGGCAACTCTGGTACTCGTTATCCAGGCCGATAAGCATGGTCATCAATGCCACAAGGGTTTTCCCGCTGCCAACATCTCCCTGAAGTAACCGGTTCATCTGGCTGCCTGAACCAAGATCTGCCCTGATCTCTTTAATCACCCTTTTCTGTGCATTGGTAAGTTCAAAGGTAAGGTGATTGTGGTAAAACTGGTTAACGTATTCGCCAACCTTCAGGAACTTATGTCCCTCATGTTTTTGCAGCCGGCCATAACGTTGCCGGGCAAGCCGGAGTTGGATGTAAAACAGCTCTTCAAATTTCAACCGGGTCTGAGCCTTTTTGAGCAATTCCGGACTTTGCGGAAAGTGAATATTGACAAACGCATCCTGCCTGTTGATTAATCGGAGACCCTGAATAAGTTCCGTAGTCAGGCTTTCAGGCATGAGAAATTTATTGTTCAGCAGAATATTTCTGACAAGCTTGCCGATCCCTTTAAAATCCAAACCCTTGGATTTTAATTTCTCCGTTGAATTATATATGGGCCGGATAATTTCACTAATCGGCAAGGCGAGGGTGGTCGGTATTTCAAGATCCGGGTGAGAGATATTCCATCGTCCGTTAAAAATAGTTGGCTTGCCAAAAATCACGTATTCCTGCTGTGGCGACAACATTTCGAGCACCCATTTTATTCCCTGGAACCACACGAGGTCAATTTCTCCGGAAGCATCGCGCACTGTAACGACCAAACGCTGATGATAGGCAGTTCCGAGCGTTTGAATATGAACAACTTTAGCTTTAATCTGGATGAAAGAATTTTCATCCCTGATATCCGATATCTGGTAGAATTTACTTCTGTCAACATATCTGAAAGGAAAGAAGGTAAGCAGATCTCCAAACGTATGAATATTCAACTCCTTGTTCAGCAGCGTGGCTCTGGACGGGCCAACGCCTTTAAGGAATTCTATCGGAGTTTCAAGGAATGAGGTTGCCATAACGCATGAACAATCAGGTCAACACAAATATATAGCATTTGTGTAAGGAATAAAGCATAAAGAACAGCGTATTTACAACAGAGGCTGCCTCATTGCATTGAGACAGCCTCTGCCGGAAATTTTAAAGAACCCTTTCCAGGGATCCGTTTTTCAAATTAATATTCCCAAAGGTTTGATTCAAATTCGTAGAGATTGTTTTTCGCCTTCTCGGACTCAAGTAAAGCATCTACGCCGGTTGCATAGTCATTAATCTGGCGATCATACACGTTCTCCTCCTTATAAACATAGCTTGAGAACATCCGTTTCATGAATACATCATCGTATGTCATTCTGCCGGCAGATCCGTTTTTCAGGTTAAACATCTCATTTTTCGCAAACAGGTTGCGACATTCGGGGAAATAGATCCAAAACAGGTTCTTCTCAAAACGTTTTTCCCCTGTATTTTTATCGATGACATCTACGACAGGGCATATTCCAAGGATCCGCACCTCTACCAACGATCTTTGGCGGTCAAGATAGAAATCCTCTTTTATTTTCAACTTTTTAACATTCGACGGATCAAATTCCGTTTTAATGACGGTATCGAAAAAAATGTCCGGATTATCCGGTCTAGGCAATTTAACAGAGTCGGTACTCTCAAGTTTATCCAGCAGTTCCTTATAAGTAAGTGGAACTAAAAACTGATCCGATTCTCCCGAATATGCAGTCACAGTACCCTCTTTCAGACCATCCATAATAATCTGAACAAAGCTGCGCCAGCTGTTCTGTGGTTTTTCAGGGAAATAGAATGGCTGATTCATCTTTTCTCTCAAATCCATAATGCGCCAGATTCTGCGGGTCCATACTACATCCGCTTCACGCAGATACGGATAGGGTATCGGCTGGACCTGTGTGATCGCAGTTTTATCGTACACACCATCCCTGGGCGGACCCTCAAGGACTTGCGAATAGGATGTAAGGCTCAATCCCCACAAACAAGCGGTGAACAGAACCAGGAAAAGTGCTTTTTTCATATTACCTCCTTATGAATAATATCAATTCAATTTCAAACTAAGACTGGTATTTACCTTGCGGGTACCGTCAGGGCCTTTGGCATAGATATCATCAAACCAAATACGCTGACCCTTGCGGGCATTTTTAATCTGCCTGACAATATCATCGGTCAACCGGTTTCCCTGAACCTTCACATCATTTCCTTCACCGGCAGCTGTAGAAGTTGAAAAAGTAAAGGATGTTACTACATATTTAAGATCAAAATCAAACCCTGCAGGCATCTGGGGAGAAAGAAACGGGCTGGCCATCACTAAACTTTTTGAAATAAAGCCCTCATTTTTCCCGGCGATAGTAATCAGCGGATCAGGAACGGTTTTTAGGCGGAACTTATACGAACCCATACTCTTTGACTTTCCCGAGAACACAGCATTTACGCTGATTACTGCTTCGCGTGCACCATTGGCAGTAAGGCCGTAAACAACCCATTCCTTTCCTTCCTGCCGGATATTTCCTACTGAAATAGAAGGGACAATTTTTTCGGGGCTGCCCGGCACACTAATTTCAACAGGATTATCCACCCCAATATAAAACACATTCATTTTACTTGGAGAGATTGTAATGGCCGGTCTGGCCACGATGAACTCATCTTTAAAATGGAAAACCATGGTATCTCCCAACGGGCTGACCACTTTTATAATACCAGCAAATTTTTTCAGTCCTTCAGCAGATCCGGCCAGTTTCAAGGTGACCAGTCCTTGAGAACCTTCAAGCGGCGTAGCATTTTTGAAATTTCCGGGAGTCAATGTATCTGCTCCCAAAGAATAACGCACATCCGGATTTTGCTTGGTATCATAAGCACCTACAAGAATTTCAGCCTGGTATTCATCCCCGATAAAGATGTAGCTGCTCCTTGGAATAACCTTTGCCTGGATCCTGTCAAATTTAAAGTTCAGCGCATCAATTGATCCAAAAAGTTGATTTACAACATCAAACTCGACATTATAAACTTCAGCTTTGGTTTTATTCAGGATGGTAACGGTTGCTGCGAGAATAGTCCGGTAAAAGTTATGCATTTCCCAGTTTTGCGTTTTCCCGTCTGCGTCATAAAATGGGCCTTTGGTGTCCATGCCTGTTTTAATTGACGCTCTGAATTTGGGGTCAACCAATTCAAGCATTTGCTTTTTGTAGAGTTCTATCTTATCCTTGAATATTTTAGCCTCGCCGTCGGAACCATCTGGTGAACTTCCGATAAAATACCTGGTGGCTTCATTATAACTTTCCTTGCGTTTGGCATTGCGCAGGTTCAGTTTCCTGGCCTCTTCGATACTTGCCAGTCCATCGGTACGCATGATAACAACATATTTGATGCTGTCGACATATTTCGCCAGTTTATCTGATAAAACATGCGCCTGCTGCGCTTTCTCCCAATATGGACCTACCTTGTTGGGGTTCAACTGATATTGGATCTTAAATTTCGAATAGGTATTATCCAGCTTTTTCGAGAAGTTTTCGTTGGTGGTCTCCATACTTTCGTTAACAAGTATGAATGCATCAATGATCTGCTTCGAGACGTTTAATGCGAGCAATGCAGTAAGAACGAGATACATCATCCCGATCATCTTCTGCCTCGGTGTCTCTTTATATCCAGCCATCTATTTTTATATTATGTTAATATGAGTGATTCCTAAATTATTTCCCACCGACACTCATTGCCGAAAGCATATTGCCATAAACCTTGTTAAGGGAGGCAATATTCTTGGTCAGATTGTCCATTTCAGCTTTAAATTTTTCGGTATTGGCCATGGAATCACTCAGGTTAACAGCGAATTTATTCATGACAGTATTGAACTTGTTGGTATTTTCCATCTGCTGGTTTGAACCTTGCAGATGCAGTTCATAGAGTGCGTTTAATGCAGAAAGATTGGTGGAAATACGCTGAAGTTCCTTGTTATATGCAGCGCCGCCTGCTGCAGAGGCATTGATGGTTTCAGCTGTTTTTGAAAGAAGGGTAGCCGACTCATTGTACTTCTCAATGAATTTATTGGCGGAGGCGGCTGCATTCACGATGCTTGCACTAAATGCTGTGCTTGCTTTCACATCCTCTTTCAGGGATTCGCTCACCTCGGCAAACATTGTCGAAAGGGTAGCGGCACTTTTGGCGGTGGATTTGATATGTGTCAATTGCTCTGCAGAAGCCTGAACATTGAGATCAAGTGATTGAGCAGTTTTACGATAAGATTCAGACAATACTGTTGCTGATTCAG
Source organism: uncultured Draconibacterium sp. (assembly GCA_964355945.1). Taxonomy (GTDB): domain Bacteria; phylum Bacteroidota; class Bacteroidia; order Bacteroidales; family FEN-979; genus CAIVAT01. Next base: position 23,086 of record CAYHGE010000028.1, on the reverse strand, counting down.
TAGCACTCTTCATGGTATTTACATACTTGTCGTTGGCCAGAGAGGCATCAGCAACATTCGACAATTTCGAAGTTGTTTCTGAGAGGTTTGTCAGACCAGTGCTGAGACTGGCAATTAACTCGGGACCAATTTTGGCCTTTTCAAGCATTTTATCCAATTCCTGGGTTACCGAATCCTTTGATCCGAATGTTTTGCCGGCTTCCAGATCATCAGCATGATAAATCCCGGCCAACTGCGGATAAACCAGGCTCCAGTCAGGTTCAACGTGGGGCGGCTCAAAAGCTGAGAAAAAGAAGATAAGAGATTCAGTACCCAAACCAATGATCAGCATGGTGTCGGCTCCGGTGTAGTGGTTTATTTTAAACAACGCACCAATGATTACGACAGCGGCACCCCAGCCATATAATTTGGACATGAAATTCTTATAGCCCTTTGTTTTTACAAGATCGAGTAAAGCCATAGTTTGAAAAGATTAAATATGAATGAATTATAAATAATGAACGTACTATCTGTAAACTTTCGAAGCCCTGGCAGGATTATCATCACGCTGGCGACCAAGAAAATTCTGAACACACCGGAATCCGATATAACATTTGGATGTATCCTGATATTCATAAGCCCGGGTTGAAACACGAAGGAAATAAGCTACATCCTTCCATGAACCTCCGCGTGTGACCTTTCTTTTTAAAGCAGGCGGGTCAGTGTCTTTTGCATTGTATTTGTAATCAGGATTCAAATCCCATGAGAAATTATAGGATGAAGGATGGAAAGCTGTTACTGTCCATTCGGCCACATTGCCTGCCATGTCGTACAGGCCATAATCATTTGCAGGATAATGCGCTACGATAACCGTTGTTGCTCCTCCGTCAGCGATATAACCGCCCCGGATGGGTTTAAAGTTTGCCAGGAAACACCCTTTATCATTCCGGGTGTAAGGACCACCCCACGGATATGGATTCGCATCATATCCGCCACGGGCTGCCCATTCCCATTCACCTTCTGTTGGCAGGCGGAAGTCACTGATATAGGTCTCCCCTTTTTTGCCATTCAACGAACTGTTCTTGAGTTGGGTACGCCAGATACAGAACGCATTGGCCTGCCTCCAGTTTATGCCAACCACAGGATAATGGTCGTACGCAGGATGCCAGAAATATTTTTCAGTACTTGGGTCGTTGAAAGAATAGGCGTAATCATGAATCCAGCAAAGTGTATCAGGATAGACGTTTATGACCTCTTTACGAACATAAACCGAACGGTCTTTTAAGCCTTGCGGGCGGTTGGCCAAACTAGCCTCTTTTGGGTCTGGCTGAGCTGAATAATCCTTACGGGATGCCGCTTTCAGGTCAACAAAATAATATTCAAAATAGAGTTTACGGGTATCAATCTCTTTTCTTCTGAAATAGCGCTCATTTTCAGGAAGATATAACTGAGCCAGTGCATCGCGCACATCCTGCTGCTCCGAGTTCCACTCAAGCTTGCTTTCCCAGTTCAGGTAAGGAGGATCAAACTGCTCTCCGGTTTTTTTATTTTCCGAAATGAAATAGAGTTCAGGCTTTGTCTCTCCAAGAATCCGGCGGGCAATGGAATCCCTTACCCAATAGACAAACTGACGATATTCATTGTTGGTTATTTCCGTCTGGTCCATGTAAAACGCCGAAACGGTTACCGTTTTGGGGTTATTCAGCTGTGCATAAGGCATATCTTCATCACTTACGCCCATGGTATAGAATCCCATAGGTACGTAAACCATGCCAAATGGATCAGGTGAATAGTATCGCTTCCGGTTTTTTACGCCCGTAAGCTCACCATTTCCTGAGTTACCGCAACTTGCCAGAAAGATGATCAGTGCGAAATAAATGAGCAGTTTTTTCATTTGTTTGGTGATTATTAGATGAAAAATAACGCTACGTATTGAGGTTTATTTTGTTAATCTTCAGTTTTTCAATACAAAACGGCAAATTTACTCTTTTTATTTTATAAGAAACGTGTATTCCTGTAACTTTTCCTGAATTTATCGGTGTCGATCTTGAAGCAATAATTCACCAAAATTTCCAGTCCGCCACTATTATAACTATGCATTGCAGAGGTGCTGATGTCATAAGCCACACCGATTTGCACACCTTTGACAATAACACCTGCCAATATCGAAACGGCATCCTGCAGGCGATAGCCCAATCCTCCATAAAATTTATTGCTATACATGAGCAAAGCGCTTGCATTTAACTGAAAAGCAGCTCCGTCAAACATAAACTGGGCAGAAGGAAGCAGCTCGAAAGCCGGATGATTCGGAAGAATATACTGGTATCCTCCGTTAAGGTAATAGGTCCGCCGCAACTGATAGCCGGTTTTTTTTCCTTTGGTCTGCAAAATATTTTCGGCCGAAAGCCCAACATAATACTTATCAGGTACGCTGTAAAACACACCTAAGCTCATGTCAATTGACATGTCACTTTTTTTCTCTTTTGGCTGGAGAACAGGATCCTCATCAACAACCGGGTTGTATTTTGATCCGTCGTAGCTGATATTAGACAACGTTCCCTGCAATCCGAACGAGAGATCGCCCGACCACATTTCCATTTTATAGGCATATCCGAGTTTTACGATGATGTTCTTGAATGCACCTATCTGATCCTGTGAAATTGACAAACCGACTCCTCCGTGAAGCATTTTGATCGGAGAATCTGCGGTTACTAAAAAAGTTTGTGGTTTAGAATTGGTGATGATGGTATCGTCTTTCCATCCCATCCACTGCTGACGAACCAGCCCTGTAATGTTAATTCCACCGCTGCCACCGGCATAAGCGGGATTTGTCGCCATGTTTGTGAACATATAGTGCGTAATGAGCGAAGACTGCTGCCCATAAGAGACACCGGCATGTAACGCAAAAACAATGATAAGATATAAAAATCTTATTATATAATTATGACAAAACGTACGATTAATCAACTTAAACAAAGGGTTGTCAGGTTCATTTAAAAATCGGGATAAAAATACAGTTTTTTTTGATACGCCCGCCATAACGATGCCAATTTAAACTCTGTCAAATCTAGGGAACCCCATAAAAGATGCGCCAGGGTTGTTATACCCTGATTTTTTTGAAATGTTTCAATTATTAACGCACTTTCCCTGCCTGCATTGTGCTCCAATCAAATATCTTTGCATCCTGACTACTGTTAACCTAAAATAAAAACCATGTCTTCATTTCTGATCCGGCAAAAACCTTTCTCCCGCAAATGGGTAATATCTTATGTACTCATCGTGTTAGGCGCATTCATTCTTGCAACCAGTTTTGTACTGTTCATCACACCCTATAAAATTGTTCCGGGCGGAGTGTATGGAATTTCGATTGTGATGCATTACCTGTTTGGAACACCTGTGGGGCTGGTCGCACTTTGCTTCGACATTCCGCTGACGTTGATTGGGATTAAATTCCTGGGTCCTAAATTCGGAATGAAAACCGTTGTCGGATTTTCCCTTACAGCAGTGTTTACCGATACGCTGACGTTATTCTGGGGATTTGAGCCATTGGTAAAAGGTGATGCCCTGCTCTCGTCAATTTTTGGCGGTGTTCTTGCCGGTCTTGGGCTCGGCTTGATCTTCAAAGCCAAAGCCACCTCTGGCGGAAGTGATATTATCGCAATGATTATTGCCAAGTATTCAAGACTTCCCCTGGGGATGCTCATGATTTATGTCGATTCGGTAATCGTTCTGGTTGGCCTGGCGGTATTCCGGGACTGGAAAATCCCACTTTACTCCTGGATTGTCATTTTTATTACCGGGAAAGTGATCGATGTGGTGCTGGAGGGAGTGAGTTATGACAAAAGTGTTTTCATCATTTCAGATAAGTATGAGGAGATCCGGGATAAGATCATCAACAACCTTGACCGGGGTGGCACGTATATCGACGTGAAAGGCATGTATAATAATGCCGACCGGCGCATGATCCATACCGTGGTAAGCCGGAGGGAATTGGGCATGCTGGAGGAATATATCCATGATATCGACCCGAAAGCATTTCTTACCGTGACAGACGCCACGGAAATTCTCGGTGAGGGGTTCAAGTCGCTTAAGGAAAAGGTTACAGAATAACCCGTTTACCCGTTTACCTGCTTACCTGTTTACCTGCTTACCTGCTTACCTGCTTACCAGCATTAATTCCGGAACAACTTCATGATATCCTGCCCATTGGCAAAAATCAACAGACCGAACAGGATGACCATGCCTACGATCTGAGAATATTCCATGAATTTATCACTTGGTTTGCGCCGGAAAATAATTTCGTACAGGAGAAACATCACATGTCCTCCATCGAGCGCGGGAATTGGCAGGATATTCAAAATTGCCAGCATAATCGACAGAAAAGCAGTGAGAGACCAGAAAGCACCCCAATCCCAGGTGGATGGAAAAATATTACCAATGGTAATAAATCCGCCAACTGATTCATACGCCTTTTCCTGTGAGAACAAGAGTTTGATGGATTTGATATAATTACCTGCCTGATCAAATGTTTTCACCACACCAGCCGGGATGGCGGTAATGATATTGTAGCTTTTTTCCTTGAAAGTGAAATAGTTAGCCGGCCCTTTGGGGAACACTCCGATCAGACCTGCAGCAGGAACATTGACCACCAACCGAACAGTATCTTTCCCACGGAGGACCATAACATTCACGGTTTCGTTCTTGTGCTGCTGTACGGAGGCCCTGAACTGGTCGAAATAGACTAAAACAGAGTCGTTCAGGCCAATTATTTTATCATTAATTTTCATCCCTGCTGCCTCAGCCGGTGAGCCCACCGTAAACTTTCCAGCCTCGAACGGGAATCTCACAGCGATAAAATCGGGCGATTTCTGTTTGATGAGACGGCTGATAAAACCTGCAGGGATAGGAACATCTACTTTTTGACCATCACGCAGCACCTGCACAGACTTAGCCTCTTCAAGAATAATTATTTTTGGAATTGATGCAAAATCCTCCACCTCTTTGCTGTCGACTGACAGAATAAAATCGCCATTCCGGAGTCCCATTTCAGTGCCGAGAGAATCCACGGAAATTCCATATTTCACTCCCGAAGCAGGAAGATATTGTTCCCCCCAGGCTGCAAGCATGACGACATAGATTGCAATGGCAAGCAGGATATTTACTGTTACTCCGCCAAGCATGACAATCAAACGCTGCCATGCTGGTTTGGAGCGGAGTTCCCATGGCTGTGGTGGCAGTTTCATCTGCTCCCGGTCCATCGACTCATCGATCATACCGGATATTTTCACATATCCCCCGAGCGGGAGCCAGCCGACACCATATTCAGTTTCACCTTTCTTTATTTTAAAAAGAGAAAACCAGGGATCGAAAAACAGATAGAATTTTTCAACACGGATTTTGAAAACCCGGGCGGCAATAAAGTGACCAAACTCGTGAAAAATTACAAGGATGGACAGACTGAGTAAAAGCTGGATGATTTTTATGGTGATTTCCATGCGTTGTTCCTGGTATAAAATTAGTACTTTTTAAGATGATTGATAAATTCATTAGCCAGTTCCATAGTTTCATGGTGTGAACTGACATAGTCGTCAAAAACTGGGGCTTTTATAAAAGAAGCGGCTTTAAGGCAATGTTCAATCACTTCAGGAATCCCGAGAAAACCAATTCGGTCATTCAGAAAAGCCTTGACAGCGATTTCATTTGCGGCATTCAGAATGCAAGGCATGTTCCCTCCCAACCGAAGAGCATCATAAGCCAGCGACAAACTTCTGAAAAGTTTCGTATCAGGAGTTTTGAAAGTCATCTGAGGATAGTCGGCAAAGTTAAACCTGGGAAGGTCAGATTCAATGCGAGCAGGATAAGACAGGGCATACAATATCGGGAGCTTCATGTCTGGAACTCCCAATTGGGCTTTCATGGAACCATCGACAAATTGCACCAACGAATGAATCACCGACTGTGGATGGATGATCACATCAATTTGTTCAGGCTGAAGGTTGAATAACCAGTGGGCTTCTATCACCTCCAGGCCTTTGTTCATCATTGAAGCTGAATCAATGGTAATTTTATCGCCCATTTTCCAGTTGGGATGCTTCAGCGCTGCTTCTTTGGTAATTCCTGCCAATTCATTCATTGTCTTTCCAAAGAAAGGGCCTCCGGAGGCGGTAAGGTATATTTTCTCCACACTTTCCTGCTGTTCTCCAACAAGGCACTGAAAAATCGCCGAGTGTTCTGAATCGACAGGAAGGATCATCACTTTTTTCCGACGGGCCTCGGCCATCACGAGGTTTCCGGCAATGACCAGTGTTTCCTTGTTTGCGAGTGCAATATGTTTTCCGGCCCTGATTGCATTCAGAGTGGGTTTCAGCCCTGCATAACCAACCAATGCGGTAAGTACAAGATCTATCTCATCCATCTCAACAATCTGGGCTATGGACTTCTCTCCGGTAAAGACCTTTATCGGGTAATTTTTTAATGATTCGGCAACTTTTGAATAGCAATGCTCATTCCCGATAACTACGGCGTTGGGAATAAATTCCAGTGCCTGCCTGATCAGCAGGTCACAATTACCCTGAGCAGTAAGAACCTCAATCCCGAATTTTTCCGGATGGTTTCTCACAACATCAAGTGCCTGGGTTCCGATGCTTCCTGTTGATCCGAGTATGGCGAGTTTTTTCTTCAAATGATCAGGTCAAGATTAAAATGTAATGTACTCTTTTGGATCGACAGCGGACCCGTCGCTCCACAACTCGAAATGAAGATGCGGCCCGGTTATCAGTTCACCTGTTTCACCAACAATCGCAATGGGTTCTCCTGCTCTTACATAATCGCCCACCTTTTTAAGGATTGCCGAATTGTGCTTATACAACGACAAGAGGTTCTGTGAATGTTGAATTCCAATCACATAGCCGGTCTCCAGAGTCCAATTGCTCAGTATAACCGTGCCATCCAGCACAGTTTTCACCGCTTCATTCTGCTTGGCAACGATATCCACTCCAAAATGCTTTTGAGCAGGATCAAACAGGTTCGTGATGATTCCTTTTAATGGCGTAAAAAAAAGCACACTCCCGATGGAAGATTTTTTCTGGCTGGTGCTTTCAATTGTTTCAATTTTGTAAAGATTGTATTTATTTTGATTTTCTACTTCGAGACGGAGTAAGGAATCATCAGCAGAGCGTTTCAATTTAATATTTCCATACCGCTTAACAGTGTCAATGGGTATGGGTTTGTCTTCAGTCAGATCCTTTCCGTTGATAATATCTCTGAGGTTACTGATAAACTGCTCTTTGACAACCAGGTCACGGGCAATGGAGTCGGTTTTCAGCTGAAGTTTGTACAGTCTCTTGGTCAGCCCGACATTGGTATATCCAGGAATGTATTCGCGTAAAGGAGTAAATGCGATCAGAAAACTGGTCAGAAAAATCAGGACAATGGCGAGTGTTCCAAGTGCAATAAATACATTCATCCTGGAAAGCCTGAAGGTAAACCGCTCCTCCAGGGTATCGTCAGTCATGAAAACAAGGCGGTATTTATTGCGCCATTTTTCAGTCCATTTTCCTTTCTTCCTGTCAATTCTCTCCAAAGCCATGATTCACAAACTGATCCTGAAAACGCTGCAAATATCGGAAAATTATGCAACAACACAACTCTTCTTCCTGATGGCGATGAGCTCAAGCCCTGAAGGCATCTGAAAAACAGAATTGGTTTACAGTGGCCTGGTATCATGTTTAGACTGCAAAGGGAAGGGTTTCCAACAGTATTTCGGATGATATGCAATGAAACACGGAACTTTTCGATTATTACTTTCCTGATAATTCAAAAATTTAAAATATTTTTGTAGAATTATAGTTAATAGTATTTAATTACATCCGGAGTTTTGATATCGACGAAGAAAAACAGGCTCGCCGCATGGATTCTGATATTATCAGGATTGGTCATCTTTAGTGCCTGTTCCACCAAGAAAAACACATTTGTCCGCAGGACATACCACAATCTGACCGCCCATTACAATGTTTACTGGAATGGGATGGATAATCTTCGGCAGGGTTTGAAGGAACAACAGGCAACCTTGAAGGACAACTATGCGCTGGTGCTGCCGGTTTTCAATTACGGCGAAAAGGCCGATGCCACCAAAATTTCCCAATTTGCTGACATTGCGATCAAAAAAGCCTCAAAGACCATCAATAAACATTCAATGACCTTTAACCGAAAGGAGCATGTAAGGTGGATTGACGACAGCTATATGCTTATCGGTAAGTGCTATTTTTACAAGCAGGATTACCCGATGGCACGACGCACTTTTGAGTTTGTGATTAAGACTTATAATTACAATGAGATCAAATATGAGGCAATGCTCTGGCAGGCCAGGGCCAATATACAGATTGGCGACTATAACCGCGCCGAACCGATGCTTGATATGCTGCAAAGTAAAATCGACAAGGGTGATGCACCCGCAAAATACGAAACCGAGCTGAATTTGGTTTATGCACAGTTTTTTCTCCTTCAGAAAAACTATGACGGTGCCGTACCATATCTTAACCGGGCATTGGAACTTAATCCTTCGAAGGCTATGCAAACGCGGTGCAGGTTTATTCTTGGCCAGATCCATCAGCTTAACGGGGAGCTGAATGATGCAGCACAGATGTATGCTTATGCCATTAAACATGCCAAGTCTTATGACATGGAGTTTAATGCAAAGATAAACCTGGCACAATGCTATGATTCAAAAACCGGCAACCGTGAGTTCATCGTCAAGAAATTGATGAAGATGCTGAAGGATGATAAAAACAAAGATTTTCAGGACCAGATCTATTATGCGCTCGCCCACATATCTATGAAAGATGCTGATTCTGTTGCTGCCATCGAGTTTTATAAAAAATCAGTCAGTACCAGCAAAACAAACAATTACCAGAAGGCAATTTCATCACTCGAATTGGCAGACATTTTCTTTGAAACACGAGATTACACAACGTCTCAGGCCTATTACGACAGCACGATGCAGTTTTTACCCAAAGACTATCCCGGATACAAGGAACTTGCCAAACGAACCATGACCCTGACAGATCTGGTTAAGAATCTGCAGGTTATCCAGAGACAGGATAGCTTGCAGAAACTGGCCACCATGCCGGAAGATCAGCGGAATAAAATCATCGACCAGATCATTGCCAAAATTGTCGCAGATGAAATGAAAAAACAGATGGAAGAACAGCTGCTTCGCGAATCGCAAAACTTGTACGGAGCACAGGGCGGAATGGGGCAGGAACAGCAACCGGGCGGGTCGAAAGAAGGGCGCTGGTATTTCTACAACCCCACCATCATGTCTAATGGTTTTTCTACCTTCTCAAGAAAATGGGGCCGCAGGAAGCTTGAAGACAATTGGTTTCTCACCAACAAAGCGTCAACCAGCTTTACCAACGAACCCCAGGCTACAGATTCTATTCCAGGTGCGCCGGGTGATACAACCAAGGGTGGAAAAAAAGGGCTGGCAAAATCAAAGAATCCCAAAGAACGCGCTTACTACATTCCTGACATTCCTTTTACCAAGGAAAAAGTTCAGATTTCGAACGATATGATTGTCGAGGCATATTACCAGGCAGGGTTTATCTATGTTGAAGGGCTTGGTGATTACGGCAATGCAACTGAAACTTTCGAAAAATTACAGGATCGGTTTCCTGGTAATAAGTACAAGATTCAAACTGCTTATGAGCTTTGCCAGCTATACGCGCATCTTCAAAATCAACCAAAAAGCGACCAGTATAAAAACCTGATTCTTACGCTGTACCCTGAGAGTGATTATGCAAAGCTGCTTGTAAACCCTAATTACTATAAAGAGATCAATGCCCGGCAATCCGATGCGTCGAAACTATACAATGACACCTACAAAGCTTATGTAAATCAGCAGTATTACATGGTCATTAACAATGCTGACATTGCCAGAGGAAAATACAAATCAGATTCTGTACTTATGCCCAAATTCGATTACATGCGGGCAATGGCATTGGGTAAAATTGAAGTTGTTGACTCCCTGGTCTCCGCAATGAATAAGGTAATTCGCGATTATCCGAATAGCACAGTTAAACCAATGGCAGAAAATGTACTGGCCTTCCTTGGAACACAGAAAGATTCAAAAGGACAGCCGATTGCAACAGATTCAGTGACTGTTGCAGACAACACAGCTAAATTGTACAATTTCGACCCCAATGCTGTTCATTTCTATGTATTGGTTGTTCGGGATGACATGGTAGATGTAGATGCCCTGAAGGTTAAGATTTCAGACTATAATTCAAAATTCCATGACCTTGAGAGTTTGATGGTGAATAGTCTGATACTTGAAAATGGCCGTCAGATGATCACTGTGAATAATTTTGACAACAGTGAAACAGCCATGAATTATTTTCTGGGCATCCTCAACAGCAAATACATTTTCACCAAACTGGAAAACGCCGGCGAGTATTTTAATTTTGTCATTTCTGTTGAAAATTATCCTGTTTTGTATAAGAACAAAGATATTCCACAGTATCTTCGCTTTTTTGAAAAGTATTACCCTATCCTTAACTAAATATCCGTGTTTAAATCAGCATTTATGTCTAAAAACAGAGAACCTGAAATGCCCACCATCAACATTCTTGGCCCGGGCGCAGTTGTCAAGGGTGAAATTCAAGTCAATGGCGATTTCAGGATTGATGGAACACTGAAAGGCACCATCCAGTGCAAAGGAAAAATAGTGGTTGGACCTACCGGCAAAATAGATGGCGAAATACAATGCCAGAATGCCGATTTTTCAGGAGAAGTAACTGCCAATGTGAAAGTTACCGACCTACTGACCTTAAAGGAGACTGCCCGTTTCAGTGGGGATATTACCACAGGGAAACTGGCCATTGAACCCGGTGCCAAATTCTCCGGAACCTGCAGTATGGAGCAATCCGGCGCAAAAGACATTAAGTTTCCTCCGATTGCTAATGAAAACCGACCCACGGAAAAACCTTAATGATTACGCCCGCTATTCGGGTATGGCCCTTCAGATGCTGGCAATCATTCTCCTCGGAGTTTTCGCCGGCTACCAGCTCGACAAATGGCTTGACATCAAGCCTGTTATGATTGTAATTCTTTCACTTACCTCTGTTGTTGTCTCTATTTATTCCATCACAAAAGACCTGTTGCACAAGTGATATTGTACAAACTTCAATATTGATTACTTTTGTACCATGAAATCAGCATATATTAATTATCTCCGGCACCTGTTACTCTTTTCCGCCGTTCTCGGATCAATCGGACTTGTTGTCAGGCTGACACTTCCTAAGAGTTACCTGTCACCCGCATTTCCGTTCCTCCTGGTCTTTTTCATATCAACATCGCTGCTGTCTTTTTATTACCTGCTGCTCTCCACGCAAAAAAGGTATATAAAATTTGTCAACACCTATCTTTTGACCATTATCGTAAAACTTTTTCTCTATGCCGGGGTAATGATTGCCTATGCTTTCATCAACCGATATGACGCAATCCCATTCATGCTCGGCTTCTTCATTCTCTATTTGTGTTACACGATTTTTGAAGCGGTCAGTATTATTAAATACACGCAGCCACCGGGGCAGGATTCCCAGGGCCGGTAAAAAACGATATCTTTGTGTTCTAAATCTACCAACATGGTTTATATCACCCGCCGGGAACATTTTAGCGCTGCTCATCGTCTATTCCTCCCGGAATATCAAAATGATAAGAATTTTGAAATTTTCGGCAAATGCTCCAATCCAAACTGGCACGGACACAATTACATTCTGTTTATCACTGTGAAAGGCGAACCTGACCCGAAAACCGGGTTGATAATTCATTTGCGGCATGTAAGCAAACTGATTGATGATAAAATACTTAAAAAAGTTGATCATAAGAACCTCAACCTCGAAGTCGATTTCCTGAGTGGAAAAGTTCCGACCAGCGAAAATGTCGCAATAGGTATCTGGAACGAACTGGCTGAAGATATCAGGAGTTTGGGTGGCATTTTACATTGCGTGCGTCTTGAACAATCAGAGAATAATATTATAGAATACTACGGTGAATAAATTGTAACATTCAACCTTATGGCAATTAAGAAAAAGCTTAACTACGAAAAAGTCGAAGAATTCGATCTGAATACCACAGAAGAACTGGCATTACATTACAAAGAAATTCTACGGCTTATCGGAGAAAACCCAGACAGAGAAGGGCTGGAAAAAACACCGTTGCGTGTTGCCAAAGCCATTCAATTCCTTACGCAGGGTTATGCGATGGATCCCAAAGAGATACTGAGCTCAGCGAAGTTCAGGGAAGATTACCGGGAGATGGTGATTGTAAAGGACATTGAGATTTATTCCCTCTGCGAGCACCACATGGTTCCATTTATCGGGAAAGCGCATGTAGCATATATCCCCGACAAATATATCACAGGGTTAAGTAAAATTGCCCGGGTGGTTGATATTTATGCCCGGCGCCTTCAGGTTCAGGAGCGACTGACAATGCAAATCAAGGATGCCATCAATGACACGCTGAAACCTCTCGGCGTGGCAGTCGTAATTGAGGCACAACATTTGTGTATGGCCATGCGCGGAGTTCAGAAGCAAAATTCTGTCACAACGACATCTGATTTTGTCGGTGCATTTGAACGGGATAAAACCCGGGCAGAGTTTTTGCATCTTATCAGCACGAAACTGCACTAAAAAACAATGCAAACAAAGCAGATAATGTAAACAATGCAAATAATGCAAGCGTTTTTATTATTTTTCTTAATTGTATGCATTGCATTCATTCAATAATTGAATAATTAATTAAAATTGGAGGATTACTATATGTTTGAACAAACAAATAACAGAGGCTATGTGAATGCCCGGGAAGGCACACAGGATATGTCCGTAGTGAAATCGTTTATGACACAGGTGTTTGGATGGATGACCCTGGCCATGTTCGTAACGGCGGTAACTGCATATTGGTTTAGCTCATCCGAATCGCTGATGAGTAGCTTGAGAAATGTTGAAACCGGAGGCATGACAATACTTGGATGGATTGTAATGCTGGCACCAATCGGGTTTGTTTTGTTGATGTCGTTTGGATTTCAACGACTTTCACCTGCCGTTTTGACACTACTGTTTATATCGTTTTCGGTACTGATGGGAATGAGTCTCAGTTTCATCCTGCTCGTCTATACTGCGGCCTCAGTTTATAAGACTTTCGCCATCACTGCCGCCATGTTTGGCATTATGGCAGTTACCGGTTACACAACCAAAACAGATCTGACCAAATTCGGATCAATTATGATGATGGGTTTGGTCGGGCTTATGGTGGCCATGTTTGTGAATTTCTTTTTGAACAGTGGCACGATGGACTATATCATCAGCGTGGTTGGTGTTTTAATTTTCACGGGACTAACTGCCTATGATGTACAACGTCTTAAAAGGATGGGTGCAGGAGCCGGAGAGTATGGCGCTGAAAATACAAGAAAACTCAGTATTCTCGGAGCACTCACCCTCTATCTTGACTTTATCAATTTGTTTATGTTTCTGCTCAGATTCCTGGGCGACAGAAAATAGACGGGTCTATAGCGGGTTACAAAACAGCAAAAATTTAACCATTTATTTTTTCAGAACATGAAGGCATACGTTTTTCCCGGGCAGGGTGCCCAGTTTGTTGGTATGGGATTGGACCTTTACAACAACTCTCCGATGGCCAGGGAGATGTTTGAAAAAGCCAATGAAATTCTTGGATTCCGGATCACCGACCTGATGTTTACCGGAACCGATGAAGATCTCCGTCAGACAAATGTAACTCAGCCGGCCATCTTTCTGCACTCAGTTATTCTGGCTGCAACACTTGGCGATGATTTTAAACCAGACATGGTGGCAGGTCATTCCCTTGGTGAATTTTCCGCACTCGTTGCCAGCAAGGCATTGTCATTTGAAGACGGGCTGAGGCTTGTTTCTGCCCGTGCCCAGGCCATGCAGAAAGCGTGTGAAAAGGAACCATCGACCATGGCTGCCATCCTTGGCCTTGACGATGCCAAAGTTGAAGAAATATGCAAATCCATCGAAGAGGTTGTTGTACCGGCAAACTATAATTCGCCCGGACAACTTGTCATCTCCGGAAGTATCAGGGGAATCGAAATCGCCTGCGAACAACTCAAAGCTGCAGGAGCGCGCAGAGCGCTGCCACTTAAAGTCGGGGGGGCATTTCATTCTCCTCTGATGGAACCTGCACGTGTAGAACTTGCCGAAGCCATCAACGCGACTGTGGTAAATACTCCGGTTTGCCCGATTTATCAGAATGCAACAGCGCTTCGGGTAACCGATCCTGCTGTGATTAAGCAAAACCTCATCGACCAGCTGACTGCCCCCGTTTTATGGACACAGATGGTGCAGCACATGATCGCCGATGGTGCCGACAATTTTGTGGAAGTAGGTCCGGGAAGTGTTTTGCAGGGATTGATTTTAAAAATCGGCCAGGTAGAGACGTCGCATGCGACGTCTGAAATGGCATAATAACAATTTGGGCAGATACGCCGCATGCGGCGTATCTACGAATTGATTACCGTTTTGTGTATTGATTATCGTAATATTTCTGATAATCGCCCGTGATCACGTTTTTCATCCATTCTTCGTTGGAGAGGTACCAGTCCACCGTTTTTTCAAGTCCTTCTTCGAACTGCAGGCTTGGTTTCCAACCCAATTCATTTTGAATTTTCGTAGAATCAATGGCATAGCGTAAATCATGTCCGGCACGATCTTTCACGTATGTAATGAGGTTTTCCGAAGTGCCGGCTGACCGTTTCAATTTCTGGTTCATGATTTTGCAGAGCAGAAGGATCAGGTCGATGTTCTTCCACTCATTATGACCGCCGATGTTATAGGTTTCAGCAATTTTACCTTTATGATAGATCAGGTCGATGGCATTGGCATGATCTTCTACATATAACCAGTCACGGATGTTTTCACCTTTGCCATAAACAGGCACCAACTTGTTGGTTTTGATGTTGTTGATTGCCAGCGGGATCAGCTTTTCAGGAAACTGAAAGGATCCGTAGTTGTTTGAACAGTTGGAAATCACTGTAGGCATACCATAGGTGTGATTGTACGCCCGTACAAGGTGGTCGGAGCTTGCTTTTGACGCAGAATAGGGGCTGCGCGGATCATACGCTGTATTTTCATAGAAAAACCCTGTTGCCCCGAGTGAACCATAAACCTCATCGGTGGAAATATGGTAGAATCTTTTATCTGTATAATCTTCCCATACAGCGCGGGCAGCATTCAGCAGATTCACTGTTCCAAGGATATTTGCATAAATAAACTCCATCGGGCTGCTGATGGAGCGGTCAACATGCGATTCAGCGGCAAGGTGGATCACCCCGTCGAACCGATATTTTTTAAAGAGCGCCTTCATCAGTTCACCGGCTGTGATGTCTGCTTTGACAAATTCATAATTGGGCTCCTTTTCGATGTCGTGAAGGTTGGCCAGATTACCTGCATAAGTCAGGTTATCAAGATTCACAATTTTGTAGTCAGGATATTTCTTTACAAACCTGCGAACAACATGGGAACCGATAAATCCTGCTCCACCGGTGATTAAGATCGTTTTCATAATTCTGTTTTTCTGACTAATAAAACACTATTCCTTTATTTGATTGTATCACTATTTCTTTTTTGCCAGGGCCAATTCCCATTTCCAGGCAGACTCAGTCATTTCATCCAGACTTTTTTCTGCTTTCCAGCCCAACTCGGTGTTTGCAAAATCCGTATCAGCCCATACCTTTACGATGTCGCCCGCCCTGCGCTCCTTGATTTCATAATTGAGTTTCACCCCTGAAGTGCGTTCAAACGATTTAATGACCTCCATCACCGACAAACCATTCCCGGTTCCAAGGTTGAATATTTCAACATTTTTTTTACATTTTTCACCCGTCAAACGTTCCACTGCAATAACATGGGCTTTGGCAAGATCGACCACGTGAATATAATCGCGAATAGCTGTTCCATCAGGGGTTTCATAATCATCGCCCCAAACCCTTAAAAAAGGACGTTTCCCGATAGCGGTCTGCGTAATGTAAGGCATCAGGCAATTAGGTACGCCCAGGGGAAGTTCGCCAATAAAAGCTGTTTCATGAGCCCCGATGGGGTTAAAATATCTCAGCAGTATTCCCCTGATGTTGGCACTATGGCTTGAATCTGTAATAATCTCCTCACAAATCTGTTTTGTATTCCCATAAGGGGAAGCTGCTGTTTGAACCGGCGTATCTTCCCTGGCAGGAAGCTGTTCCGGCTGTCCGTAAACTGTGCATGAAGAGGAAAACACAATGTCGCGGATGTTATTTTCGACCATCCCCTGCAGTATGTTCACCAGGGATTGCAAATTATTGTGGTAGTACTTTAAGGGATTTTCAACCGACTCTCCAACAGCCTTGAATGCCGCAAAGTGAATAATCGCACTGATATCGCTGTGCAACTTGAAAAATGCTGCAGTCATAACCGGATCCGTCAGATCGAATTTTTCGAAAAGGGGCTTCTTCCCCGATATTTTTGCAATATTATCGAGAACGTCTATTGTTGAATTGGAGAGGTTGTCAACAATAATAACTTCAAACCCTTTGGCCAGGAGTTCAACCACTGTATGCGAACCGATGTAACCAGTACCTCCGGTAACTAATATTTTCATAAAGAAAAAGTTGAAGTTATAAAAACAGAGCCAAGTTAATAAATATCCTTTAAAGAACAATAAATCTAGGCGAAGAACCTTTTCTTGCTACAAATTCTTCGGAATTGCCTTTAATATTGGGTGGTAATCGCCTTTTAAACCGACAGGCTGACTATTCCGGATGTTGTACACGATGTTAATGCTCTGCCTGGCATCCTGCAGACCAAATCCACGGCCAGCCATAATTTCGCGGTACACCTCTGTATGAAGATCGGTGAATCCATCGCTGAATTCAATCTCCTGGTCTCCCATAAGAAGTGACCTGTACGTTCGCTTGCCAGTTTTTCTAACTTCCTCAGGAATGTCATTATATTCTATACTTAAAAACCAGCGGACATTGGCATGTTCAAGTTGTAGCAGTCCACTGGCCTTATGGTCGTCGAGTACATGGACAGTGTTCTCTTTCATCTTTCCAAAAACCCATGTTAGCATGTCAAAAAAGTGAACCCCTATGTTGGTTGCTATTCCACCTGATTTTGAGACATCGCCTTTCCAGGATCGATAGTACCAGTTTCCCCGGGAGGTGATATAGGTGAGGTCAAGATCATACACTTTGTTTTTAGGTCCTTTCTGAACCATGTCACGCAAGGCAATAATCGCTGGATGGAGTCTCAGCTGTAAAACCGTAAAGACTTTTTTTCCGCTTTCAGCCTCAATTTTACTCAAGGCTTCAAGGTTCCAGGGGTTGAGTACAATGGGTTTTTCGCAAATGGCATGGGCATCGTTGCGCAACGCCAGGCGAATATGCGAATCGTGCATGTAATTCGGTGAACAGATACTTACATAATCAACCTTCACATCAACCAACTGCTTTTTTGAACTGGCGAGGCGACGCAGCTTGTCGAGGTGCCGGTCGAAACGCTCCGGTTCAATAAAGAAATCGGCGTGAGGGAAGTAACTGTCCATCACCCCAACTCCATCGTAAGGATCCAGCGCACACACGAGCTGATTGCCAGTATCCCTGATTGCCTTCATGTGTCGGGGTGCAATATAGCCTGCTGCGCCTATCAGCGCGAAATTAACGGGTCTCTGCAGTTTATTCATGGGATTTTCTCAAAGTTTAATCACTTTTCCTTCTTTTGTCAGCTCATATTTTTCATGGCTTTCCGGGCAGACAGCAACCCCTGTTTCATCAAAATGAAGTCGATGGCCATATTCGCTCATCCATCCGGCATGGCGGCCGGGGTTGCCAACAATCAGTGCATAAGCAGGCACATCTTTGGTAACAACAGCACCAGCGCCAATGAAGGCGAATTCGCCAATTTCATTGCCGCAAACGATGGTGGCATTGGCGCCAATTGAAGCTCCCCTCCTCACCTGTGTTGCCTGGTATTGGTCTTTCCGTAAGATGTGACTTCGCGGGTTAATCACGTTGGTAAAAACCATGGAAGGCCCGAGAAACACGTCATCCCCGCAGATTACGCCAGTATAAATAGAGACATTGTTCTGAACTTTGACATTTCTGCCAAGGACGACATCAGGTGAGATCACGACATTTTGTCCGAGGTTACAATTTTCACCAATCACACATCCCTTCATAATATGGGTAAAATGCCAGATTTTTGTTCCTTTTCCTATTTTGGAACCATCGTCGATGATTGCTGATTCGTGCGCATAGTATTCTGCTTCCATAATCAATGGTTAAAAAATTCAAGAACACTGGTGGTGATATACGACAATTGATCATGCTCTAATTCAGTATGCATCGGAAGGGAGAAGACTGTTTCGGAGAGATGCTCAGTAACAGGAAAATCACCTGGTTTATAACGGGGATCCAGGTAGGCCTTCTGCATGTGCAAAGGTACCGGGTAGTATATCATGGCAGGGATTTCTTTTGCCGTAAGAAACTCGATCAGCGCCTTCCTGTCAACGTTTTGTGTTACCAGGGTGTACTGATGAAACACGTGGGTAGATTTGGCATACCGCGACGGAGTTTTAAGATGAGGCTGATTTGCGAAAGCCTTGTCATAAAAATCGGCAGCAGCACGCCGTTTGGCGGCATACTCATCAAGGTGGGCCAGCTTTACATTAAGGATCGCTGCCTGGATGCTGTCGAGACGGGAATTAACTCCAACATAGTCATGATAATAACGCACTGTCATCCCATGGTTTACTACGACGCGCATCTGTTTGGCGAGTTCATCATCGTTTGTAAAGATGGCTCCGCCGTCTCCGTAGCAACCAAGGTTTTTTGATGGGAAAAATGAGGTACAGCCAATATGTCCGATGGAGCCTGTCTTTTTACTTGTGCCGTCATTGAAGATATAATCGGATCCGATTGCCTGGCAATTGTCTTCTATGACATATAAATGGTGTTTTTCAGCAATTCCCATAATCTCTTCCATCGGGGCCGTTTGTCCGAAAAGGTGAACAGGTACGATGGCCCTGGTTTTAGGAGTGATGGCACGTTCAATGGCCTTTGGGTCGATGTTGAAAGTATCGGGATCAACATCAACCAAAACCGGTGTTAGCTGAAGCAATGCGATCACTTCGGCGGTGGCAATAAAGGTGAAGGAAGTGGTGATCACTTCGTCGCCAGGCTTTAGGTTTAAAGCCATCATGGCAACCTGGAGGGCATCCGTGCCATTGGCACATGGAATGACATGTTTTACACCAAGGTATTGTTCCAGGTTCTTTTGAAATAATTGGACAGCCGGGCCATTGATAAAAGCACAGGAATCAATCACGTCCTGTATTCCCTTGTCAATTTCAGCTTTAATGTTGAGGTACTGACTGCGCAAGTCAACCATCTGGAGTTTTTTCATCGAAAATCAGTTTTTTTTAGTTTTCATTAAAATTAGCGCAAAGTTAAATAATTTACGATTGGACGATTTACGATTGACGAGTAAATTTACGATTAACCGATTGACGATTGGTGCTGCTCAATCGTCAATCGTAAATCAAACAATTCAATCTGCAATCGTAAATCGTCTAATCGTAAATATTTTTGTCCGGCTGTTTTATTAACTTTGACGAATGCAAGATCACACAATTTTATTCTGCGCGCTATGAAAAAATTTGCAATTGTTTTATCCGGGTGCGGTGTTTATGATGGTGCCGAAATCCATGAATCTGTATTGACCATGCTTGCCATTGATAAAGCCGGTGCAGCCTACGGGTGTTTTGCTCCCGATATCGTTCAGCATCACGTTATCAATCATTTAACAGGGTCAGAAGTTCCTGAGCAGCGCAATGTTCTGGTTGAATCTGCCCGAATTACAAGGGGGAACATCAAACCCTTGTCGGAATTCAGGGCTGACAGTTATGATGCGCTTATTTTCCCTGGCGGATTTGGTGCTGCCAAAAACCTGTGCGATTGGGCTATCAAAGGAGAAAACTGTTCAGTAAACCCGGATGTAGTGGCTGCCGTTAAATCCATGTCAGAAGCCGATAAGCCCATCGGGGCGATGTGCATTGCTCCTGTCATCCTGGCAAAACTCTTCACGGAAGCAAATTTCACCACCGGCAATGATCCGGCATCAAAAAAATTCATAGAGCAGATGGGAAACAGCTACATGCATACTACACATGGCGATGTGGTGACAGATTATTCCAGAAAACTCTTTACAACGCCCTGTTATATGCTGGATGCTTCGATCAGCCAGATTGCCCTTGGCGCAGAGAATATTGTGTCGGAGATGCTGAAGGTTTTGTGATTCCTCAGACGGGGTATGGCCTGAGACAGGACAACACGATGTATTATTGGTAAATTTTCACATCCAGTTCTCCACGAACCACCATGAGCCCATTGATGGCAAGTGCTTTCATTTCATCCTCACCCGGATAAATATGGGTGGGGGCCAATTTATAGATCCTTTCCTGGATCCAGTTCACAAAACCTTTATCATAAGCAATTCCTCCGGTAATGAGGATTGCATCCACCTCGCATTTTAACACCGTGTACATCTCTCCCACATATTTGGCTACCTGGTATGCCATGGCATGGTAGATTAACTCGGCATGGGTATCACCTGCATCCACCATTTTTTCAACATCGTAGGCATTGTTGGTACCAAGGTAGGCAACAAGCCCGCCCTCGCCTTTCACCATCTTCTGAACCTCCTTGAGTGAATATTTTCCAGAGAAACAAAGTCTCACCAGTTCACCAACCGGCAAAGTACCAGTGCGTTCCGGGCTAAAAGGGCCTTCGCCGTCAAGACCCTGGTTTACATCAATGACCCTGCCCTTCTGATGGGCTCCAATCGTAATGCCTCCTCCCAGATGCACGACGATGAGGTTCAGGTCCTCATATTTCCGCCGGATTGATTTTGCGTATTCCCGCGCAACCGCTTTCTGGTTCAACGCATGAAATATGGAGACCCTGGCCAGAAGCGGATGTCCCGAAATTCTTGCAATATCATCAAATTCATCCACTACGATCGGATCAACGATATACGCTTTTGCCCTGGGCAACGACGCAACCAGATTGTGGGCGATCAAACCTCCAAGATTACTTGCATGTTCGCCGAAAGGGCTGCTTTTCAGATCGGCAATCATTGCATCATTTACTTCATAGATTCCTGACGGAATAGGCTTAAGCAATCCTCCCCTGCCAACTACCGCCTGCAAATCCTCAATATGCATGTCAGCTTCATGCAGTTGGTGCAAAATGATCGTTTTGCGGAACTCAAACTGATCGGTGATTTTCAAAAATGGGGCCAGTTCCTCTGCGGGATGTTTGATGTTTTTGAGAAAAACAGGCTCTGAATTCTGATAAACAGCAATTTTTGTAGAGGTTGATCCTGGATTGATGGCGAGAACCCTGATGTCATTCATTCGTAAAATTCCTATTTAGGCGTGTTGTTTAATTTCTGTTGTTTACTGTGGTGAATCCCGTACGCAAAATAGATAACAAACCCTATGGCCATCCACACAATGAGCCTCAGCCATGTATCTCCCGGTAACGCAGCCATCTGAATGAAGCATATCAGTGCTCCCAGAATCGGAATCAGAGGAACCCATGGCGTGCGGAAGGGGCGTTCGATATCGGGTCGGGTTTTGCGCAAAACAATGATGCTGATGCAGACAATGGCAAAAGCAAGCAGTGTCCCGATGGATACAAGCTCACCCAAAATGCTGATTGGGAGCACGCCTGCAAGAACAATTGCAACACAACCGGTTAGTATTGTGCTGATATAAGGTGTTTTGTATTTGGCATGAACCTTGGAAAAAACCGGTGGCAACAATCCATCTTTTGACATTGAATAAAAAATCCGGGGCTGCCCCATCAGCATGACAAGGATTACCGAACTCAGCCCTGCAATGGCAGCAATTTTAACAATCGGTCTCAGCCAGAACATACTCTTGCCCATTGCATCTACACCAACAGCCACAGGATCAGAAACATTCAGCGTTGTATAGCTCACAATACCTGTTAACACAATGGCGACAAGAATATACAAAACCGTGGAGATACTTAGAGAGCCCAGTATCCCGATGGGCATATCCCGTTGAGGATTTTTCGATTCCTGGGCCGCTGTGGACACCGCATCGAATCCGATATAGGCGAAAAAGATGACACCTGCACCCCGAAGTACCCCGCTCCAGCCAAAATGGCCCCATTCGCCTGTGTTTTCAGGAATAAACGGATGCCAGTTTCCTGCCTGAACAAAGGCGATTCCGATGGCAATGAACATGATGATTACTGCAACTTTTACAATGACCATGATGTTGTTGAAATTTGCAGATTCCCTGATGCCGATAATAAGTAACATGGTGAGTATTGCTATGATAAACATAGCTGGAAGGTTGATGATTGCAGTAACATGCGGCAAGGAGTCTACACTGATTCCCTGTGCCAGCAGGCCGGCACTCAGATTCTCAGTCAACTGCTGCCATCCCAGTTTGGGAACCTCCACCAGTACCGATCCGGTGGCTGCCGTGAAAGCAGTAGGAATGAAGATACCGAAGTCTTTCAAGAAGCTGACAACATATCCCGACCATCCCACTGAGACTGTGGCGGCAGCAAAGAGGTATTCAAGAATCAGGTCCCAGCCGATGATCCATGCCAGAAATTCACCTAAGGTGGCATACGAATAAGTATATGCACTCCCTGAAATCGGTATCATCGAAGCGAATTCAGCGTAACACAATCCCGCGAATGCACAGGCAATCCCGGAGATGATGAATGAAAGTACAATCGCCGGACCGGCATACTGGGCTGCGGCCTGCCCTGTGAGGACAAAAATTCCGGCCCCGATGATGGCCCCGATGCCAAGGGTGGTCAGGTTAAGCCCGGTCAGGGTCTTCTTTAATCCCGACTTATTATCATTCGCCTCCTGAAGCAGATCGGTGAGGGACTTTGTCAGAAACAGATTTTTGCCCATGATTTAATGTTAAATTACAATTGCTAAATCGCAGCAGCCATCACAATACTGGCCTGCTTTGACTCCTCGGTATC
>CAYHGE010000027.1:0-36705 GCA_964355945.1 uncultured Draconibacterium sp. | reverse complement strand
TGTTGGTCTGTCTGACACAGACTGCAGCAATGTTGCTGGCCGGGATCGTGTTGCTGCCGCTTTTCGGACTTCCCATGCTGGTGATCGGCGATGAGATTCCTGCCTTGTTCATCATGACACTCATGGTATCATTGGCTGCGGTCGGTTATGGCCTGATGATCGGAACTGTTGCCAAAACCCATCAGCAGGCGGCAGCATTCGGTTCTATTTCAGTAATCATTCTCGCAGCGATTGGCGGCCTTTGGGTTCCCATCTACCTGATGCCTGCATCCATGCGCGATTTATCTATGCTTAGCCCGATGAATTGGGCATTAACGGGCTATTACAGCATTTTCCTGAGGGGAGGAAGTCTGTGGCAGGTCGCACCACAGGCAATTAAATTACTGTCTTTCTTTTTGTCCACAGTGATTGTCACAGCGATTTACCATAAATATAAAAGACCCATGAACAGTTAGTTATGAAATTGTCAGATCAGAAAGAAATCGTCGTCAGGTTTTCGGAGGTTGACTCCATGCGCATCGTGTGGCATGGCAACTATCTTAAATATTTTGAAGATGGAAGAGAATCTTTCGGCCTCAAATACGGACTTGGATATCTCGATGTATACAGGCATAATGTGATGATCCCATTGGTCAAAATAAATTGTGACTATAAACGGCCATTGGAATGCGGTGATACGGCGATTGTGGAAACCCGCTTTGTATCAAGCGAAGCCGCGAAAATCATGTTTGAATATACAATCTACCGGAAAAGGGACATGGAGGTATCAGCAACAGGAACTTCCACACAGGTTTTCCTTACTCCACAGGGCGAACTTTTACTAACGGCTCCCGAATTTTTCATCGGATGGAAAAAGAGATGGGGTATCTAACAAATCATGGCATGAAACCAGTTTACATCCTGAACGATAACATCATTACTTCTCTCGGATTTACCACCGGTGAGAATGTTTCTTCCATGGATCAGGGAGTTAGCGGAATCCACACCATCAATGATCCAGAACTTTACCCTGGTCAGATTCAGTTGTCATTGGTTGATACTGCTCAATTGGATCTGAAATTTTCGGACATTTTGAAAATTTATCAGAAAAATGCCTTGCCGGGCTCTTTTACACGACTGGAAAAGTTGTTCATCCTCTCCATACATGATGTCGTCAAAGACCACGTTGCAGTAGCAAAAAGCGCCAGGACACTGCTCGTTATTTCAACAACAAAAGGCAATATTAATCTGCTTGAAAACCGGTTTAAAGCCATATTCAGCCACAAGAGACTTTATTTGTGGGAATTAGGAAGGATCATAAAGCAGTTTTTTGGTTTTGCAAACACCCCCATGATTATCTCGAATGCCTGCATTTCCGGAGTTGTGGCCATGATGACAGCCACCAGGTTTATTCAGTCGGGTGCATTCGACCATGCGGTGGTAACCGGTGGTGACATTGCATCAGAATTTGTGGTCTCCGGCTTCCAGTCATTCCAGGCACTCAGTGCCGAGCCTTGTAAACCATTTGACATCAGCCGTTCGGGCCTGTCATTGGGTGAAGGATGCGGAACAATATTCCTGTCTGCAAATCCAGGGATTGATAGTGCAACTGCGGTAAGGGTCGCAGGCGCTGCAACCACCAACGATGCCAATCATATATCGGGTCCATCCCGCACCGGGGAAGAACTAAGCCATGCCATTAATTCGGCCTTGCACCAGGCCGGTGTTGAACCACAGCAAATCGGATACATCTCTGCACATGGAACGGCAACATCATTCAATGATGAAATGGAATCAAAGGCCATTGAACTCAGCGGACTTGCCCATGTTCCTGTAAACAGTTTCAAAGGATACTGGGGCCACACACTCGGGGCTGCCGGGCTGGTTGAGTCCGTTGCTGCTGTATTTTCACTCAGGAACAATATACTTTACCGTTCTGCCGGTTTTGAAATCCACGGGGTTTCAGCTCCCGTAAATGTAATCAATGTGAACCATGCTGCAACATTAAACAACTGCATTAAGACAGCCTCGGGTTTTGGAGGATGCAATGCAGCAATTTTATATCAGAAAGACTAAAATGAACCGTATTATCACCTCATACAGTGTTCTTCATGACAACAAGGTCATCGTGAATGGCCGTCTACTGTTTTATCGGGAAAATATTATTAAATTTGCAGACTTTGTAAAAGCAGTCGTCAAGCAGGAACAATTTGCCTATCCCAAGTTTTATAAAATGGATTCCATCAGTAAACTTGGTTTTCTGGCTGCTGAATTGGTTTTAAGAGAAAAGACAATTACAGGGTACAGCCCTTTGGAAGTGGGTATGGTGATGTCTAATTCAAGTTCAAGTCTTGACACAGACATTGCTCATAACGAAACGATTAACAATCGGTCAGCTTATTTCCCAAGTCCATCTGTTTTTGTTTATACACTTCCCAACATCATTATCGGGGAGGTATGTATCAGGCACCAGATCAAAGGTGAAAATGCCTTTTTGATCTCTGAGACATTCGATGGCATGTTGCTTTGCGAATATGTCGATGAGTTATTCAACAACAACCGGGTGGCAGCCTGTTTGTGCGGATGGGTTGAAGTTTTGGGAAACAACAGCACTGCCATGGTGGTGCTGGTTGAAAACCCTGAACAAAACCAGATCAGCGAAAGTTCCGGACTAAAGCCGATGCTTTTTAATGCAGAGAATCTCAATTTTATTATGAAACGTAACTGAACTGATATTATGGATGAATTGATTTTAAAATTAAAGAAAGAGGTCATTGAGCAACTAAACCTGGAGGAAACCACTCCGGAAGACATAAATCCCGATTCACCGTTATTTGGTGAAGGTCTTGGACTCGATTCGATTGATGCACTTGAACTGATTGTTTTGCTGGAGAAAAATTACGGAATTAAGATAGAAGATCCAAAGGATGGCAAGAAAATTTTCTTCTCCATCCGTTCCATGGCCGAATACATCACAGAGCATAAAAAATAGTCCCCGATGCCTCAGCGGATATTCATCACCGGGTATGGCATCATTTCAAGCATTGGACACAATATTGAGGAGAATCTCTCCTCACTGCTCCAGTCAAAACCCGGACTGGGCCGGATTCGTCATGTCGATACCCAACTAAAAGATGAACTGCTCGTTGGTGAAGTTAGTTGCACCCATGATGAACTTTTTGCCCTTGCAGGAATCGATGCAGATGATGGCTACTCCAGAAATGCATTGCTGGGAATCATTGCTGCACGTGAAGCCTACAACCATGCCCATCTTGACGGGCATTCAGACCTTAAAACAGGGTTGATCTCTGCCACCACCGTTGGGGGAATGGATCGCAGCGAACGTTATTACCCTGATTTCCTTATTAACGACTCCCGCAACGCATACATAGATTCCTACGATTGTGCCGACAGCACTGAAAAGATCGCAAAACTACTGGGAATTCATGATTTTGTAACCACCATCAGCACTGCCTGCTCCTCGGCGGCCAATGCCATTATGCTTGGAGCACGAATGATTCGCTCCGGCCGGCTTGACCGAATTCTGGCCGGAGGCTGCGAATCACTCACGAAATTTCACCTCAATGGGTTCAATGCCCTTAAAATCCTTGACACAAATCCCTGTAAACCATTTGATCAGCATCGTGCGGGCATCAACCTTGGAGAAGGCGCTGCCTACCTTGTGCTGGAGTCGGAAGCGAGTCTGCTCATAACGGGCAATCTGCCAATTTGTGAGCTTGCAGGATGGGGAAATGCATGCGAGGCATTTCACCAGACAGCCTCCTCGCCGGATGGGATTGGTGCTTACCTTGCGATGAAAGCAGCGCTCTCCATGTCGGGACTTGAGCCGGCGGCAATTGATTATATAAACGCTCATGGTACCGGTACCGACAACAATGACGTTTCAGAAGGCAGAGCCCTGGAAAGACTGTTTGGTAAAACCATGCCCATGGTTAGTTCAACCAAGCCTTTTACAGGGCATACTACCAGTTGTGCCGGTTCAGTAGAAGCCATTTTGTCGGTGTTGTGTCTGCAGCACCAGGTAATCTGGCCAAATCTGAATTTTAAGGAGCAAATGCATGAGCTTACCTTTTCCCCGGTTGAAAAAATTTTGACAAATGTGGCGGTCAATGTGGTGATGTCAAATTCTTTTGGATTTGGGGGAAATGATACCTCTTTGATTTTCAGGAAAGCAGATAAAAACAAGGAATCCTCAACCACGTCCCCTTCTCCTTGAGGAGAAGGGGTGCAGGGGATGAGGTTATTTAACTAATTCAAACGGAGGATGGCATTTATAAACGGCATCGGTGTTATTTCCCCGCAACGAACAGAGGATTCGACAGAATTTCTGTCGGAGGTGATGGAATACACAGCAGATTATCTGAAGTGTATCGAGCCTGTGTACAAAACCTATATTGATCCGATCCAGTCGCGGCGAATGAGCAGGCTGATGAAAATGGGAATTGCCTCGGCAAAACTATGCATGGCAGATTCCGGCATCAATATGCCGGATGCAATCATTACCGGTACCGGGCTCGGTAGTGTTGAAGATACTGAAAAGATACTTGGAGAGATCACCAAGGAAGAAAGATTCCTGAACCCTACCCCATTTATTCAATCAACCTATAACACTATTAGTTCGCAGGTGGCAATTCAACTGAAGTGTCACGGTTACAACTCAACGTATGTTCATCGTACTTTTTCATTTGAAAGTTGTCTGCTCGATGGCATGATGCAATTGGAAGAACATTCTGCTACAAATTTCCTGGCCGGGGCCATTGATGAAATGACCATGAATCACCTTCAAATCACCCGCCGTGTCGGACAATGGAAGATGGAGCCAGTGAACAACCTGTCTCTGTATGATCTAAAAACTCCCGGCGCTCTTGCCGGAGAAGGAGCTGCTTTCTTTCTGATGGGTGCCAAAAAGTCTGAATCAACCTACGCGGAATTAACAGATGTAGCAACTTGCTTTAACCTCAACGGGTCATTTACTTCTGCAGAATTCCTGCCGGGTTTCCTGGCAAAAAACGGATTGACGATTGAGGATATTGACCTCATTCTGCTGGGTGTAAATGGTGATTGCAATAACGATCCAATCTATGCCCGGTTTGCTGATCAGTTTCTCCCTGGCACTGCTCATGCCTGGTTCAAGCACCTTTGCGGAGAGTACCATACTGCTGCCGGCTTCGGACTTTATGTTGCAGCAAATATCATGAAAAATCAGGTTTATCCTGAAGTTTTAAAGTTATCCGCCACAAAACCTGAACGACTAAAGAACATATTGATTTATAATCACTTCCGAAATGTTAACCATTCATTTATGCTGGTTCAGGGTTGTAATGACTAAAAAGAGCCTCCTCCTTCTGCTGGTATTCCTGCCACTTTTATCATTCAACCTCTATTCGCGGTCTGGAACCGGAGATACCACAACCATACAGACATTCACCTTCGGATCCCCTCTTGAAGGAAAATTTCTATTTCCTGATGAAACCCATCGCTGGAGTAAAATTCTCATGGAATATACGCTGAAGTGCAATCCTTCTCAGGCTCCTGCTTGCGGTGAATGGGACTATCTCACCTACACTTACCTCTACCGGCATACCGGAAAATGGGACTCAACAAGATATACCCATGCCAACTATACCATCAACGGCATCACCCCCGATTCGCTCTTATACATGCATTCCAAAGCATGGTCATATATCCCCTATTTTGAATATTATAACCAAACCCTGCCTGCATCCGCTGCATTAACCGGCGATAGCATCAATGGATCAACCTTCTTTTTCAGCAATGACGCCACAGACTCAAGATCGCAGGTGATTTATTCTGCAGCTGACCTGGTTCAGGCCGGACTCCTGCCCGGCCAGATTACCGGATTACGTTTCAAATTCTCGGCGGTGGGGAGTCCCCTTGACAAACTCCGGATCAGGATTAAAAACACGGCAAATGACACTCTGAATCCGGTTAACGTTGAATCGGCCGGATTTACTGAGGTTCTTCTCAGGGATTGGCAGTTTGCTTCACCCGGCTGGCAGGTTATTCCCTTCACATATCCCTTTCAATGGGACGGCACCTCGAATGTGGTCGTGGATCTGAGCTATGAGCGGAGATTGCCGGGCACCTGGAATGAAGTATATTCCGGAACCCCTTTACATCCGTCCATCCTGAGCTCTGCAACGGACGACCACTATCTGAAATTCAGGGACATGGATTTCGTAAACGTCCCCGGTGAAGTCTTTTCCCCGCTCGACAGTGCTGTAACCATTGCATTCTGGCAGTATGGCGATCCGCTGCTGCAACCCCAAAACGGCAGCATCTTTGAAGGCCTTGACAGTGCCGGGCAACGTGTACTGAATGTTCATTTACCATGGAGCGACAGCAAAGTTTACTGGGATGCCGGCCATGATGCGACCGGTTACGACCGGATCAGCCAGATGGTGAGCGACCCTTCAAAGTATCGTGGCAAATGGAATCACTGGGCTTTTACAAAAGATCTGAGCAAAGGCAGGATGAAGATCTACCTGAATGGTCAGCTGCTGTTTAACCAGGGTTCACGACGCAGGCCGCTGAAGGGCATCAAAACTTTCAGGATCGGCAGTGATGGTTCAGGCACTTCAAATTTCTATGATGGTTTTATCGATGAGTTTTCGATCTGGAACAAAGCACTCAGCGACACCGCCATCAGGGCATTCATGTATCGGGATATCGCAACAAGTCACCCTGATTATGGCCACCTTCTGGCCTATTATCAATTCAATTCTGCAGATGGTTTTACCGCAATTGACGCTGCACCCGCCGGACATCATGCAACGCTGGCAGGATATCCTGAATGGCAGAACTACAAAGGCAAAGACCTTTTCAGAAATTTCATCATAAAAAATGACCAGCCTTGCATTGTTTTTGAGCAGGGCAGTTATAACCCTGCTTCTCTCGATTCAACCTTTAAAGTTGACACAATTGCCAAATCCCCGATCATGATCGTGCTCTTCGGAGATACTGTTCATCCATACCAGGCAACAGATACACTTGCAAAATATCCGGCCTGGTATTCCAATTACCACTACAACCCCCAGGGAACAGCCATCGATTCTTTACTGGTTGCTCCCGATGGAATATTGCGAAGGAAGGACTATACCTATTTTGGCAAACCCTTCGAAATTCTTGAACGGTATGAACTTGCCCGATATATCACACCTTACGGGAACAATCTTAGCCTCGGAAATGGCTGGACATGGTTATTTGACCTTACCGACTATGCATCACTGCTGCACGACTCTGTTCATCTTTCTGCAGGTAACTGGCAGGAACTGCTCGACATGAAGTTCAGATTGATCGAAGGAACGCCTCCAAGGGATGTGCTTGGGATTAAGAATATCTATTCCGGGAATCATGGGTATGCCAATGCCTCTCAGCATAATCTTCCACCGGTAATGGTAAAGATCGACACCAATGTGCGTAATGCCCGGCTGAAAATGCGAATTACCGGACACGGGTTTGGCGGCACCCTGAATTGTTCTGAGTTTTGTGAACGCACAAACGAACTGCAGGTTAACGGATTACATGCATACAATCATCTTGTCTGGCGTTCAGATTGTGGACTGAATCCACTGTATCCGCAGGGAGGTACATGGTTGTATGACCGGGCGGAATGGTGTCCGGGGGCAGAGGTCCGGACAAAGAATTTTGAACTGTCAGGGCTCATCGTTCCTGGGGATTCCATGACGGTCGATTATGATTTGCAGCCCGGATATACCTGGGATGGGCAGGGAAGCTGGCCCTACTATGCCATCGAGTCACAACTGATTACTTATGGCAACCCAAATTTTCGGCTGGATGCAGCAATGGAAGAGGTACTTGCACCGAACAACGACAAATTTTACAACCGCTTTAATCCACTGTGCGGCAGGCCTCTTATTGCCATAAAAAACAACGGATCCGACACCCTCCGGAGTTTGGTCATTGAATTCGGCCCGGCGGGTGGGAAAACCCGGTCCTTTACATGGACAGGGCACCTGGCGTTTCAGGATACCGCAAGGATTCATCTTCCTGCAATCGACTGGACTGAATGGACCGCCGGAGATAACCGCTTCCTTTTTCACATTACACGTCCGAATGGCGGTACAGACGAATACCTCGCCAATGACAACATGAGCACTCCGTTTTCTATTCCTCCAACCTATCAGAACGAACTTGTTTTCAAATTCAAAACGAACCATCTGGCGTCAGCACTCGCATGGGTTCTCACCGATCAGGACGGGGTTGCTGTTTATCAAAGTGGTCTCATGGAAAACAATACTGTCTACCAGGACACCTTCAATCTTTCAAAAGGATGCTACAGGCTGATCATCCGGAATGCAGACGGAGAAGGCCTGAACTACTGGGCCAACATGCCTCCGTATGGCAACGGAACGTCAGGATATGCCCAACTGTTTAGCATGTCAGGACAGATAGTCAAATCGTTTCCGGGTGATTTTGGCAGGGAGGTTGGTCAAAGTTTCACGGTAGGCATGACCATTGATGTTCCTGAACTTAACCCGGACGGTTATGTAAACATTTACCCGAATCCAACCTCAGGAAAATTTACAATTTCACTGATTCTCAATCATGTACAAAAGGTGTCGGTCATTGTAAATGATGCAATGGGAAATATGGTTTACAACAGCATGAATACGGTCAGAGAGAGATCAACCATTGCCGTTGACCTGAAAAGTAATCCGGCCGGGATGTACTTTGTAACAATTATCACGGAAACAGGCACTCTGGTTAGAAAGATTGTTAAATATTAATACTATTATTCTTAAGTTTGCATCAAATCACTAAAACCTCAACCCCCATGAAAAAGACATTTATTGCTACAATCATTTCTTTATTTGTGTTTGCAGGCCCATTGATGGCTCAAAAACAATTGTATTTCGGACTGGCAGGAACAGGCCTCAGTTCGGTGATCACGAACCAGAACAACTATGGGCTTCCTTTTGAAATGGATTATGCAGTCACTTTTGGCGGGTCCGGCAATGTGAATGTGGGGTTCGATTTTAATAAAAATTTAGGTCTTAAACTGGAAATCGGTTTTGCAAAATTAGGGCAAAAATACGCTGATACACGGATGGAAAATGATACAAATTATAAATATGCCAGGAATGTTAAACTGAACTATCTTCAATTACCGTTGATGTTTAAGTACCAGTCGAATGGCGAAGTTGCAAGATTCTTTTTTATGGTCGGTCCTCAGTTTAATTTCTTACTCTCTGCAAAACAGGTTTACACAAAACAGGATTTAAGCTATGATGATTATATTACCGTAGCCAATAAACCGGTTAAAATTGGAGAAGAAACAATCACGGAAAGGTTCAACTCCTTTGATGTTATGGCAAGAATAGATCTTGGTGTGGATATTCATGTTGCAACCAACCTCTTTTTAAATGTTGCACTAACGATGGGTTATGGTCTTACTGATATCAATGCAGCAGATTGGCAAAACCCTTTGAAAAATCCCAATTATGATTATAATCCCTCCCACAATATCTATGGAGGCATAAATTTCGGAATCAACTATATGTTACCGATCGGAGCCAAATAATAGTTGAAAGTCGTTAATACTTATTATAGGCTGTCTGAAAGGATGGCCTTTTTTTTTGCTTTGCGGTTCTTTGCGCCTTCTTTGCGGTTCTCTGCGGTAAAAAAAATTAAACGCAAAGAGCCGCAGAGTTAAAACGCAGAGGACCGCAGAGGCAAACAATTCGGAATATTGGTTTTGAATTAAAAGGGTTTGACTTTATAAGGCAAACCAGGAACTATGGTCCTTATAATCATCCACAATTGCGGGCAAAAACTGCGAGTTGAATGCACCAAGTAAACCAGAGATATCGTGCCGGAGTTCAACCAGGGCATTGTCAATAAGATCCTGCCTGAATCCTCTGGAGGATAAGGCAATTACCAGCTCCATCGAAACAATCCGGCTCATCACCTTACCCAATTCCACTAATTTCCGCTGGGGCAGCTGTGTTGTTAACTCAAACTCCAGCAAACCCTGCAATCCTCTGGCGGCATGTTCGGTGTGCCGGTAATGCTTAAGAAAACCAAAAAGATTGAACTCCCTGGCCTTTTTCATTCGCTTAATAAGTCCTTCACCTACCTGGGCATACAACATATCATTGGAACCTTCAAAAATCTGGAATGGCCGGCTGTCCACTATCCCTCTGCCTCCTATATGGCTGAACCTATATGCCTTAGCACCGGTTAACTGAACAAGAGATTGAGCTGCTTCCTGCATAAGATCAGTGACAAAACTTTTCATGGAATTAGCCACCATCCCGCTTGCCGACAAGTCATGCTCCAGTCCTGCCTTGTGACTGCTATAGGCACACATTGCCGAGGCAGTTGTGAAAGATGCCTGAAGTCTTGCGAGCCGCTGCTGTACCTGGTCGTATTTTATCAGGCTCTGTCCGCCTGCATAACGATGTCTGCAGTGATCAAAAGCCTCATCCATCATCCTGTGAATAAAACCAAGCGCCATCCCCGGAAAATGTAGTCGGCTCCGGTGTAACAGGTCAAGTAACAGTTTGATGCCTGTTGTTTTTGGTATAAGCCGGTGAGAGGCTGGAATACGAACATCGAGCAGGTTACGGCCATAAGGAATCTGGTGCAGGCCCAGGTTGTCAAAAAGTTCTTCCACCCGAATCTGCTGCCCGGGCATGGTTGTGTCGCAGATAAAGAAATCGATGTCACGCTTGAGCTCGCCATTTGCCGCCATCTCGCGGGCAGTTAGCAGCCAATAATCAGCAGCACCTGTTAATCCGGCCCAATGCTTAGTCCCCCTGATGTGATAATGATTATTATCGTCGCCTGAGAAACATGTTTGCATGCTGAGCGCATCGGTTCCGAAGTCAGGCTCAGTAATCATCAGCCCCCCCATATTTCTTTCATTCATGAACCGCCTGAAAATATCTCCTTTCACATCTTCCAGTGCGTATTTCACAACTGGCTGGATGAACAAACCTGAATTAATTCCCAGAGTGAGTGAAAGTGCGAGGGATTCATACGATGCGGCAGAAAGCATTGCCAGAATTTCATCAATCCGTCCTCCCCTTCCACCATACTCAACCGGTATGCAAACAGAAAGGGGGTTTAGTGGCATGATTTCATTCAAAACACCTTCAGGGATTCCTCTTGGAAGAGTTTGCCGGTCGGGGTCAACCTGTTTTCTGAACACGTTCTGCATCCGTTGCTGCAACTCAGCAAGAAACTCCTGAAAGGAGTGGTCCTGTGGTGTTTTACCGTGATGGCTGTTTTTTCCTGAAGATGGCATCTTTATTGGATTCAAGAACAATCTGTCTTGATGTTATCGCAACAGGTTACTGTTTTTATTTAAACCAGTTTACAAAAGTACTAAAGTTTCAGGAAAAAATTGTATGAGTATGGTAAAAGTCATTTTTCAGACAACCACATCTACTGAAAATGGACTTCACACCATCCTGATAGCTGGCTGGATTTAGTCTCTTTGGGGGTTTTCAGACAAATTTCAAACAAATCAAACAGAATACGGATAAAGATTTTCAATATCATGCTGATTATAAATATTTTCTATTATCTTTGCTATCAGGGTAATGAGTTGACTGTCTTGCCTGATAAGTGCAAATCGGTCTTTTATCCTGTACCAATAAGCCGCGAGATACAGATATTTCAGTTAAAATCGCATTCAAATGGTTACCCTGCCCGAACATACTGTTTCAAATGCAAACGACTCCGCAGGTATCCGATTTACCGACCTTTTCAACCTTGATGAAATCCAGCGTCTGCAGGATCTATTCTCCGACGCCACAGGTGTTGCTTCAATCATCACCCATCCTGACGGCACTCCAATAACCAAACCAAGCAATTTCTGCCGATTGTGTAAAGATATCATCCGTAATACAGAATTAGGTCGTTTAAACTGCTATCAGTCTGATGCAATTCTCGGGCGTCTCAGTTCATCCGGTCCGGTTGTGCAGCCATGCCTCAGCTCAGGCTTATGGGATGCAGGGGCAAGTATCACTGTTAATGGAAAACATATTGCCAATTGGTTGATTGGTCAGGTTCGGAATGAAGAACTCGACGAGTCAAGATTGCTTTTAAAGGAAACTCAAAAAATTGCTCAGTTGGGCACCGATGTTTTAGACATTAACACCGGTAGCCGGGAAAGTTCCGAAATCCTGGACAAAATTTTCGGAATTGATCCTGACTATGATAAATCTGTTGAGGGATGGGCACCCATCATTCATCCTGAATGGCAACAGCTTATGAACGACTACTTCATTAAAGAAGTTCTCGGTAATAAAAGCAATTTTGACAAGGAGTATAAAATTGTTCAGAATAAAAGTAAGGAAGTCAGGTGGGTTCATGGGATAGGCGAATTGGTTTATGATGAAACAGGCCAGTATCAGGAGCATGAACTGCTGGGAAAATCAATCAGTTTGGTACGTTCACCAAGAAACCCTTCTGATCTTGTCAATAAGATTCTTCCTGCAACCCTTGGTGGCAGCTGGCAGGGCGAACTGCTGAACCAAAGGAAAGATGGCAGTGAATTTCCCGTTTTTGTCTCTACCTCTGTGATACGCGACGACAACAATGTTCCGGTTGCACTCATCGGTGTTTCAGAAGATATCACTGCGTGCAAAGAGGCAGAAAATGAGATTCTTAAGCTAAATGAAGAACTGGATCACCGTGTCCGGCAATGGAGCAACTTTTTACTTTAGTTTACCTGACTGACCAATGGAAAACAAGATTAGCATTTTACACCTCGAAGATCAGGAAGCAGATTCCTTCCTGATAAAATCTATCATCGGCAAGTGGTTCAATTCCTTTGACTATTACTTTGTTGATGATGAACCGGGTTTTATTCAGAGTCTGAAAGAGAAAAAGATTGACATCATTCTGTCAGATTTCGAAATTCCGGGCTACTCCGGATCTGATGCCTTGCTTCATGTCAGAAAGCATTTCCCGAACATCCCCTTTATTTTCGTCACTGGCAAAATGGGAGAAGATTCGGCAATTGAATCATTGCTAAACGGAGCCACCGATTATGTATTAAAATCCAAACTGGAACGCCTGGTTCCATCCATCAAAAGGGTCCTTCATGAAACAGAATTGCTTAAAGCCCGCATCGCCGCAGACCAGGCCCTGAGGGAAAGCGAGGAACGATATCGCGGACTGCTCATGAACCTTGATGCAGGAGTTGTGGTACACACGCCCGATACATCAATTATCATGAGTAACCCTAAAGCTGGTGAGTTGCTTGGACTGACTGAGCAGCAAATGTTTGGTGTGGAAGCCATAAATCCGATCTGGCATTTTCTTCATGAGGATGGCTCTGCGATGCCGTTTGAGCAATTTCCCGTCAATCAGATTGTTGCTACTAAGAAACCTGTCAAAGACTTCAGGCTTGGCGTCAGTCGACCGGAATCCGGCGATGTTGTATGGCTCACAGTCAATGGTTCACCAGTGTTCGGCAGTCAAAATGAAATAGTTGAAATAGTGATCAGCTTTCTCGACATCACTGAACGAAAACAAGCGGAGGACGAACTTCGTAAAGAACAGAACCTGATGGAAATTCTGATGGAAAACATCCCCGACCATCTCTACTTCAAAGACCTCAACAGCAGATTCCTGCGCATCAGTAAATCCAACAATGAATCTTTCGGTCTGAGTGATTCTTCCGAAGCTATTGGAAAAACAGACTTTGATTTCTTTACCGAAGAACATGCCCTTGGCGCCTACCTGGATGAACAGGAAATTATTCGTACAGGGAAGCCGATCATCAAAGAAGAAAAGGAAACATGGGCTGACCGGCCCGACACATGGGCTTTTTCAACAAAAATGCCATTGCGCAATCAGGAAGGAGAGATTATTGGCACATTCGGCATTTCAAGGGATATCAGCGACCGGAAACATTTTGAAGAGGAGTTGCTCATTGCAAAAGAGAAGGCAGAAGCCAGCGATAAACTAAAAACGGCATTTTTGCGCAATATCTCCCATGAAATCCGCACTCCCCTGAATGGTATTTTAGGTTTTGGGCTCCTTATGTCCGATCCTGATTTATCCCCGGCAGAAAAAGACGAATTTCTGATTATGGTAAATGAAAGCAGCGACAGGCTGATCAATACCATTGCCAATATCATGGATGCTGCACTCATTGTTACGGGCAACCAGACAGTCCAGGTGAAAAAGATTTCGCTTGACGAGATGCTCAGGGAGATAGTCAACAAATTCCAACATCGCTGTATTCAGAAAAAATTAGCCTTTTCAGTACAAAAAGATCCTGACCTTGAAGGGGTGTTTTTTACTTCAGATCCTGAAATTTTGAATAAAGTGCTTAACCACCTCATCGGCAATGCCATTAAATTTACCAAAGAAGGATCCATCCAGGTTGTCTGCACCATAAAGAAAAACGCAATGGAGTTCACGATCAGGGATTCCGGGATCGGGATACCAGCCGGGGTTGAGCAACAGATTTTCGAGCATTTCATTCAGGGCGACACTTCGAATACCCGCGACCATGAAGGAAGCGGACTCGGTCTTTCCATTGCTAAAGGGCTGGTGGACTTACTGCAAGGCCGGATTTGGGTTGAGTCAACACAGAACGAGGGATCTTCCTTCATTTTCAGTGTGCCTGCTGACCTTACTTATCCGCAGACTGACCCTAAGCCGGCAAAAAAAACGAACCCTTCCGGAAAGCCTCTGGTGCTGGTTGCAGATGACGAACCTTCAAATTGTGTTTTGCTGAAACTTATACTGGAGAAAATGGGAATTGAGGTAATTGTTGTTTCCGACGGACAAAAGGCGGTCGAGGCCTGCAGGAGCAACAGCGAAATTTCATTGGTGTTAATGGATATGAAAATGCCTGTCATGGATGGATTTACTGCAACCACAGTGATCAAAGGCTTTCGGCCGCAACTGCCCATCATTGCGCTTACAGCTTTTGCGCTGAGGGGCGATGAGAAGAAAGCACAGGAGGCAGGATGTGACGACTATCTGACAAAACCATTGCGCAAAGAGCTCTTAACATATAAATTATTACAGTATGGCATTGGTTAACAAGTAAAATAAACAGCACTCAGTCATATACCCAATCACATTGTAAATGAGCACAGGCAACACCGAAATTTTCTGCTTTAAACTTGACAATAAACAAATTGCGATCCCGCTGGCCAATGTTGACCAGGTTCTGATGGCAGTCGAAGTGTTGCCTGTTCCTGATTCACCACAGCTCATCTATGGATTGATTGACTACCATGGAAAGATCATTCCGGTTGTAAACCTTCGGCACAAATTACAATTACCTGAACAACCAATCCGCAGCAGTGATGTTTTTGTGATTGCCGACACCGCAATACGGAAAATTGCCCTTGTGGCTGATGAAGCAAAAGGGGTGGTTGTGCCGGTAATAAAGGATCTGGCGGCTGCCGGCGATATCGGCTATGGGTTGAATGTTGAAGGATTTCTGCGTTGTGATGACGGTATCATCATGATTTATGATATTGAAAAATTCCTTTCTGAGGATGATGAAATTTATCTTAATCAGGTTATTGAAAATCAAATAATTAAACATGAGTAATATCATTCCGGCTGATATTTTACATGAAACGAGTGGCGTTGTGTCAAGGCGGTTGGGTTGGGACTACCCGGAAAACAGGTTGAATGACCTTGAAAGGGGAATTCTGGCAATGGCCCGTGAATCTGGTATTAAAGATTCCAGGGAAGCCATAATCCAATGGTTATCAGATATTACATGGGATTCCGCGGAATTGAACAGCCTTGCCACCTTTTTGACTGTCGGAGAAACTTACTTTTTTCGGGAGAAAGCCGGATTGGATATTTTCAGAAAACACATTATCCCCGGGTTAATAAACCAACGCCGCGATAAGGACCAATATTTGCGAATCTGGAGTGCCGGGTGCTGTTCAGGCGAAGAGCCTTATACGCTGGCTATCTTATTGACTGAACTGATCCCTGATATAGAAAACTGGAACATCACCATCCTTGCATCAGACATAAACAGTAATTTTCTTAAAAAAGCAAAAGAGGGGATCTATACACCATGGTCATTTCGTGAAACCTCTCAATTAATTAAATGTCAATACTTTAAAAACTCAGGAAAAAACTTTGAGATTAATCCTGTGATCAGGGAAATGGTCACATTTGATCAGTTTAATCTGGCCGAAGAGGTTTATCCGTCGGAAGCAACCAACACCCTGGATATGGATGTAATCTTCTGCCGGAATGTTCTAATGTATTTCACCCCTGATCAGCTCAGGCTGGTTACCAAACGCTTACATGCTTCTCTGACCGAATCAGGATGGCTCATTACCAGTGCAGTAGAGCTTAACGACAACTTTTTTCACGATTTTACTGCTACCCCGTTTGACCAGGGAATATTTTACCAGAAGCGATCAGAACAAAGGGAAATATCATTTCCTCCGGTTGCCAGGGAAAATATACAACGCCATATAAATCCTGGAAAGTCTGCTCCCCGAAGGTATACGGAACAGATTAAAAACGCTCCTCCAAATACCGGTCATTTCCGGTCACCAGGAAAAGTGCACGCAGAGAATTATTCAACAATTGAATCCGTTCAGCATCTTTTTGATGAAGGCCGCTATTCTTTATGCATTGAAAAATGTCAGCCATTACTGACAATCAACCATTTGGCTACCAAATCATTGACCCTTATTGTAAAATGTTATGCAAACCTTGGAAAGTTACGGGAGGCACACCATTGGGGAAAACTACTGCTTCAGCAGGATGGCATCGATGCAGCCGCTTACTACCTTGTTGCGAACATTCTGGTAGAAAGTAATGAGTACGAATTGGCCCAGTCAACCCTGAAAAAGGCACTGTACCTCGATCCGCATCATGTTTTATCCCATTTTTTATTGGGGAATATCCTGTATCGCCAGGATAAAAAGAATCTTGCGCTAAAGCATTTCCGAAATGTGCGGGAACTTCTTGCCACATTTGAAAAGAATGAAATGGTTCCGGGATCTGACGGACTTACAGCCGGGCGAATGATTGAGTTTACTGAACGAACATAGTACCATGATGAAAAGCGAAAAGCAGATCCTCCGGCAACGTGCAATTAAAGTAGCAGGTATCCCGAAAGAAGTAACTTCCGGAGAAGTGACCCTCCAGGTTGTTGAATTCACCCTGATTCCGGAAAGGTATTGCATTGCCGGTTCGTTTGTTACTGAAGTTCTGCCGCTGAAGGAGATCACAACAATCCCGGGAACTCCACCATTTGTGCTTGGAGTTATGAATGTAAGGGGAAAAATCATATCCATTATTAATCTTAAATCATTTTTTAACCTTAAAGAAAAAGGAATCACTGAACAAAATAAAATCATTGTCGTAAAACAAGGTGCGATGGAATTTGGAATTGTTACAGATGCTATTAACGGATCGCACGAATTACCGTTATCTAGTCTGAGCCCCCCGCCGGTTACCATAAATGGAATCGGAGCTGAATATATTAAGGGCGTCACGCCTGAAGGACTTATTTTACTGGAAATTTCTGCAATTATGTCTAGTCAGTCAATCATTGTCAATCAAAAATAAACCATTTAAGGAGTGAAAACATGAAATCTACAATCTATTTTAGTACCCGCACCAAACTTTTTCTTGGATTTGGTTTAATAATTTCCGGACTTCTGGCTATTGTAGTGGTAACCTATTACAACATGCAGAGCCTCAATCAAACTGAGGCTGAAATCGGTAACTCTTATGAAATAACCCAGCATTTGATTCAGATTCGATCGGATGAAAACCGGATGAGAGCATTGATACTGGAATTGGTTATCAATAAAGATGAAGCCAAGGAGCTCAAATTGGAAAAGTCGGTGCAGGAAAAAACAGATTCAGTTGCACGATTCATCTCTAAAATGAGGATTCGTATTCAATCATTCAAGGAGGACATTGCAAAATTCGAAGATATGGTGATGGAGATGAATGAATACCGCGAACAACGCACCCAATTGCTGGCTCTCATTAAAACGGATAAAAATGAGGAGGCTGTTGCCTTCATTTTTTCCACCCTTGATCCGAAATGGGAAATCGCACGGCAACATATTTATGATTTGCAGATCGCACAAGACAGTCACCGAGAGTTAAACCGGGAAATCGCTGCTAAAGCATCAAGTTTCGAAACAATTACACTGATTACCATGGGAATTGGGGTACTTCTGCTCTCACTTATCATTGTGATGTGGATGTTTACCATGCTTCGTAAAATTTTCTCCGAGATAAACAACAGTGTGACAATTCTGGGAACCTCTGCCGCTGAGATCCTTACAACAGTTACGGAGGTTTCTACCGGTGCAACTGAAACTGCAACATCAGTTTCAGAGACTGCCACCACCGTTGAGGAAATCCGGCAGACTGCCTTGCTGGCCACTCAAAAGGCGCAATCGGTACTCCAAAGTTCACAGCGCGCATCTGAAGCTGCTGAAAACGGAAAGGATTCAGTACTCCAGACGATCGAAGGAATGAAAAGGATTGATCAACAGATGACCTTGATTGCCGACACGATTGTGAAACTTTCTGAGCAAAACAGATCCATTGGTGAGATAACTTCTACAGTGAATGATATTGCCGACCAGTCCAATCTTTTGGCAGTCAATGCAGCCATTGAGGCTGCCAAAGCTGGTGAGCAGGGAAGAGGATTTGCCGTAGTAGCTCAGGAAATACGCAGTTTGTCGGAACAATCAAAACAAGCCACAACACAGGTTAAGGAGATTTTAAACGAAGTTCAGAAAGCTGTGAACCAGGCGGTCATGGCCACTGAACAAGGGTCGAAAGCAGTGGAAAATGGAAGCAACCTGGCAATGCAAA
This sequence comes from uncultured Draconibacterium sp., assembly GCA_964355945.1. Classification (GTDB taxonomy): domain Bacteria; phylum Bacteroidota; class Bacteroidia; order Bacteroidales; family FEN-979; genus CAIVAT01. The sequence goes on along the minus strand of CAYHGE010000027.1, from coordinate 17,859 downwards.
GCGGTGAAATGATCGAGACGCTTGCCAACAGTGTAGATGAAGCAGCGCAGTCGGTTATCCAGATATCCTCGTCGATCCAGCAACAAATGACCGGCATGGATCAGATCGTGCCCGCTCTTGGCAACATTAAACAAGCCAGTGAACAAAATGTGATTGGCATAAAACAAACCCAGACTGCTGCGCATAACCTCAATGAACTCGGGCAGAATCTGAAAAAAATTATTGAGAAGTTCACCATTTGATAAAATGCCATGGACAAGAAACAAGAAGCGTTTCTTCTCGAGTTGATCTCTGACTTCAAAATCGAAGGTGCTGAACATCATAAGGTCATCACCGGTGGTTTACTGAAACTTGAGAAATACCCTCCGGAAGAGGTGATGAAACCCCTGATCGAGACTATTTTCAGGGAGGTTCATAGCCTGAAGGGAGCTGCCAGGGCTGTCAACCAGAACGACATAGAACGTTTGTGCCAAACCATTGAAGGTGTTTTTCATCATGCGAAACAGGGAAAGTTTACCTTTACCTCCCCCATGTTCGACACGCTTTACAAAGCAGTTGATATCCTTGGGGTGATGCTGCTTGAAGTTGAACAGAAAGATAAACGGATCGGAGCAAATATCTTGTTGCAGGTGATGAGGAGAATTGAAGCCATGCAACATGTTGAGGAAACTGCTCCCGCAGTTGAAACAGGAAAATCTTCCGCTGTGACCGATTTGGCAGGGATGGTTTTACCTGATCCTGTTTCTGAGCAATGGACAGACCCACCTTTATCTGATCAGGGAATAAAAAAAGCAGTGGATAGTGAAATTATTGACAGCCTGGCTTCAGGCGATACGGTCAGGATTTCAACATTAAAATTAGGCATCCTTTTGCGTGAGGCAGAGGAGTTTATCTCGGTAAAAGCCACCCTTGGGTTCTACATAAGGGAGATTCAAAAGATTCAAAACAGTGAACTTGGCCCACTTTTGAAAGACATGGATCGTTTTCACCGGACCATGTCGCGAATGGTGGATGATTTATTACTGGACATTAAAACAACACTCCTCTACCCTTTTTCCAGCCTCCTCGGGATTGTTCCAAAAATTGTGCGCGACCTTACCAAATCTCATGATAAAGAGGTGGATCTTTCGATCAGCGGAGCAGAAATTGAAATTGACAGGAGAATCCTTGAAGAGCTTAAGGATCCATTGATACACCTGATCAGGAATTCCATCGACCATGGCATCGAAAAGCCTGAAACCCGGAAACTGGCCGGAAAATCACCAGCAGGGATACTTGAAATCACAGTCAGACAAGTATCCGGTCGTGAAGTTGAATTGCATATCCGTGACGACGGTGCTGGTGTTGACAAAGAAAAGGTCATTCAATCAGCCATTCAGATGGGGGCCGTCACGATCGATGTTGCCTCAAAAATGACCGATTCTGAGATTTTTTCAATGATATTCAGGTCGGGGGTCTCCACCAGCCCCTTCATCACCGACATCTCAGGACGGGGGCTTGGAATGGCTATTGTTGCTGAAAAGGTAGCAAAACTGGGCGGTTCCATCGAATTGGTTTCCAGACCAGGTGAGGGAACAACGTTTATCATCAATCTCCCCGTAACCCTCTCCACGTTCCGTGGTATTCTGGTAAAGGTGAGCAACCAGTTTTTCATCATTCCGACAACTGCAGTTGAGCGGGCCATCAGGGTAAATTTACAGCAAATTAAATCGGTTGAATCAAAAAATATCATAACACAAAACAATGAAAGTTTTGCATTGGTCAGGCTGGGTGATGCGTTGGGGATTCCTCCGGTAACTATGAAAAAAGAGGATGGTAGCCTCAAGCCAGTCCTGATTCTTGTCGTAGCCCAAAAGCGGATCGCTTTCATGGTTGACGAGGTAATGGGTGAACAGGAAGGCATGGTAAAGAACTTAGGTCCCCAGTTGATCCATGTCAGAAATGTTGCCGGCGCAACAGTTCTTGGCGACGGACGCGTGATCCCAATTCTAAACATCCAGGAGTTGATGGAATCTGCAGCAGATATTTCTTATCCAATTAATTCAGGGAAAACAGAAGCTGAACCGGAAAGCTCAGAAACTCATTCTAAACACATTCTGGTTGCCGAAGACTCAATCACCCTGCGGTCGCTGCTCCGAAACATCATCGAATCATCAGGGTACCAGGTAAAAACAGCGGTGGATGGCATGGAAGCATTTCAGTTTCTGAAAAATGAGTCATTCGACCTGGTCGTTTCCGATGTGGAGATGCCAAGGATGAATGGCTTTGATTTAACAGCCAGGATCAGAAGTGATAAAATGCTGGCAGAAACCCCGGTGATACTTGTTACAGCGCTTGATTCAGCCGACGACCGCCAGCGCGGCATGGAATCAGGAGCCAATGCATATATTGTTAAAGGAAGTTTTGAACAAAGCAACCTGATTGAGACGATACACAGGTTATTATAACGTAGATGCCAACACAAGGAAAAATAAAAGTTTTAATTGCAGAGGATACCCTTGTCGGGCAGAATCTGCTGAAAGGCATCCTGTCAGATGATCCAAGATTTGAGGTCGTTGGGATTGCCTGTAACGGAAAAGAAGCCGTTGCCTTTGTAGCCAAATATATGCCGGATGTGGTCAGCATGGATTTTTATATGCCGGAAATGGATGGTGTTGAAGCCACCCGGATCATCATGCGCGACTCTCCTGTTCCAATCGTCATTGTCAGTGGTTTTTACGATCCAACCGAGGTAACAATGTCCTTCAGTATTCTTGAAGCCGGTGCATTAACCATCCTGCCAAAGCCTTTTGGCCCGATGCATCCGGAATTTAATCAAACAGCAAGAACCTACAGGAATACCTTGAAAATGATGTCGGCAGTAAACGTGTCGAAAAATCCGAGGCGCACCGAGCGTTCGCCGGTGGTTGCCCGCCGTCAAAGTACGCCAGCCCCTGAGCGAAGCCGGAGTACACCCAAAATTATTGCCATTGGCGCATCCGCAGGTGGCCCCCAGGCCATTGAAGCCATCCTGAAGGGGCTTCCGGCGAGTCTGCCTGTTCCCGTATTGATCGTTCAGCATATCGATACCCACTTTGCCGCAGGATACTGCGATTGGTTAAACACTACGTCCGCTGTGCCGGTTCATGTTGCAATACACGGGGAGATCATGTTGCCAGGCCATGTTTACCTTCCTCCCGGTGATCATCATCTTGGCCTGGAACGTGAAAACATCATATCGGTCACGAAAAGTCCACCGGAAAAAGGGCTGAGGCCCGCTGTAAGCTACCTGTTTAAAAATGTAAATGCAGTTTATGGAGGAAATTCCGTATGCATACTTCTCTCAGGAATGGGTACAGATGGTGCTGCTGAATTAAAAATACTACGCGATGCCGGCGCCCTTACGATTGCACAGGATGAATCCAGCTCGCTGGTACATGGTATGCCCGGCGAAGCGATCCGCCTGGGAGGCGCAGTGGAAATCCTTTCTCCTGTGGAAATTGCACATAAAATTATTGAGATTGTTAAACCCGTAAAATAACCAGAAATGCAAACATCGTATCAGATTTCTTTGGGAAAGGGCTACATCATGGCCGTGGAGGACTCCATGGTTCAGGCCAAAAAATTAAAGAATTTCTTTGACAACAACAACATTAATAATGTCTTCTTCACAAATGCAATCGATGCTTATGCTGCTGCTCTTGAAAACGTCCCCCTACTAGTTATCAGTGATATCATGATGCCCGGAATGGACGGGTATGAATTCTGCTCCAAACTCAAAACACATCCAACCCTCCGCGAAATCCCTGTTATTCTCCTGACCTCTCTCAGCGATCCGTTGGATATTATCAAAGGGCTGCAGGCCGGGGCCGACAACTTCATCACCAAACCCTATGAAGAGCAATACCTGCTTTCCAGAATTCACTATCTGCTGGCAAACCGTGACCTCAGAAGTGAAGGTTCTGCTGAAATGGTCATGGAAATCATGTTCCGGGGCGCCAAATATAAAATCAACTCCGAAAAAAAGCAGATTCTCGATTTGCTCCTCTCAGTTTACGAAGCTGCCGTTGAACGGAATGACCAGCTGATCACAACCCAACAGGAACTCCAGGCATCCAACGAAAGCCTGATGGCAGTCAACCAGGAACTTGATGCTTTTTCAGCGACGGTCTCCCATGATTTAAGGGCGCCGCTCAATGGCGTTGCCGGTTATTCGCAAATCCTGCAGGAAGTCTATTCAGATGTACTGGATGATGAAGCCAAAGAGTATCTGGAAAGAATCATCAATTCTGCATTTGCCATGTCAAAACTCATTGATGACCTGCTGCAGTTCTCACGTTCAGGAAGAACTGAAATTAATACAGAATCTATTGATCTCAATACAATGGCAAAAGAAATTGCAAAAGAGATCACGGGCCGGGATCCGGGGAACAAGGTAGTTTTCGATATTAAAGACGGGCTGTTCGCAAATGCTGATCCAGCCCTGATTCATGTCGTCCTTGGCAATTTGCTGGGAAATGCATGGAAATACTCCGGCAAGGTTGATCATCCGGTCATCACATTCGACAAAACCATCACGGGAAGAGATACTGTATTCTTTATCAGGGACAACGGGGCCGGATTCGACATGTCAAAATCGGATAAGCTATTCAACCCTTTCCAAAGGCTTCATACAAATGAGGAATTTGTGGGAACCGGTGTTGGCCTTGCCACCGTTAAACGAATTATCGAAAGACATGGAGGCTCTGTCTGGGCAGAATCTGAACCAGGTAAAGGGGCTACCTTCTTTTTTACTTTGTGACACCATAAATAAATGCCTGAACTGAATATTGACAGAATCTGTTTTATTAACTTAAATTCAAAATATTAGAACCATTGAAAACGTTTTCAAATCTTTCACTTGCCCTCCTGGCCTGCTTCTTGTCATCAATATCTGTTTCCTATAGTGAAAAAGAAGGTTCAGAACTGGTCGATTCACTGAAATCCAGATTAATCCTTGCAAAGGAGGACACATCCAAAGTCAGACTGCTGGGGAAATTATCGTTTCAGTATTACCGGTTTGATACCGATTCCGGTATTTGTTATGCTGAAAAAGCGATAACCCTGGCCGAAAAACTAAACTGGGGATTAGGTTTGGCATTTTCTTATAACTATCTTGGAACCAACTATGCTGTAAAAGGAAATTACCCGAAAGCCCTGGCCTGTTTTTATAAATCACTGTCACAATATACAGCGATCGGCGACAAACAAGGGATCGCCTTTATTTCCAATAATTTGGGAAATTTTTACCGGATCCAGGAAAATTACACCAAAGCGATTGAATTTGTTAATAAATCAATCGTACTGAATAAAGAACTTAATAACAAATTAGATCTTGCCAAAAATTACAATAATCTTGGTTCGGTTTATAACTCACTTAACCAGATTGCAAAGTCCGACGAATTTTATTTTAACGCACTGGAACTGGCCCGTGAAATCAACAACAAAGAACTTATCGCATTGATAGTCACAAATATCGCTGAAAACCAATCATTGAGAAAAAACTACTGTAAAGCGATAGAATACAGTATGGAAGCAATCAGGATCAGTGAAGAACTCGGTGCCACCTACGACATTGCTGTATCTAACGGATATTTGGGTGAAATTTATTTTAAAATTGCCAACGATAGTAATCATGTTCCGGGAAATTGTCCATATTATTCAGACGATAGGCGAAAGAACCTGGAAAATGCTAAAAAGTACCTTACAAATTCTATTGTATGGCTGGATAAAATTAATGACTTGTCTGTCCTCTCTGAAAACGCCCTGATACTGTCAGAAGTATTCGAGAAATTGAATGATCCGAAAAATGCACTAATTTATCATAAGAAATATTCTGAAAGCAAAGACTCAGCCTTTTCAAAGGACCATAGTGTTGAAATTGCAAATATCGAAAAGAAACGCGAAGTTGAATTAAGGGATAACCAGATAGTTATTCAGCAACTTACTATTGAGAAGAAGAATGCACAGATTTTTTCACAGATCGTCATCTTCATAATGATTTTATTGGTCACTTTCATCATTTCATTATACTACCATGTAAAGCGTAAAAAACAAAAGACACTTCTGGTTGAATCTGAAAAGAGGAAGGTAGAATCTGATATCCGGAAACAAAATGAAATTCTCGAACAACGTGTTGTTGAAAGAACCCAACAGCTCAAAATCATCAACCAGGAACTCACGATTCATACAAATGATATCGAGCAGTTTACTTACATCGTTTCCCATGATCTCCAGGAGCCTTTGCGCACCCTTACCAACTTTACTCGTCTCATTAAGGAAAACTATGACAACAAACTGGATGAAGATGCCAGAAAATACATTGATTTTATATACACGTCTGCAGGCAGGATGCAGGAATTGGTAAAAGGTCTGGTCGTATATTCACTATTGGGAAAGGAACGTGTAATAACGATGGTTGACTGTAAAAAAATTGTGGATGATGTTCTGAATGACATGGATGACTCCATCAGAAAGCATAAGGCGGAAATTATCGTGTCCGACATGCCAGTGATCAAGGGCTACTCAACAGAGTTAAGGCTTTTATTCCAGAACCTGATCAATAATGCAATCAAGTTCCATAAACCTGACACCCCGCCTGTATTGAAAATTTCAGCACATTTTCACGAAAATGAGTATTTTTTCAAATTGGAAGACAATGGGATTGGCATTGAAGACAAAGACAAGGAAAAAATATTCATCATATTCAAGCGAATGCACAACCAGAATGAATATGAAGGAACAGGCATCGGCCTTGCTCACTGTAAAAAAATTGTGGAACTGCACCATGGCAGGATTTGGGTTGAGTCGACAAAAGGAACCGGGGCCAAATTCATGTTTACCATTCCTGTTTCAGGTTTTTAAAAATAACTGCTTACTAACGATATGATATGTATCGGATCATCTCAGCAACAAAGCATTGTATGATCACGAATGAAATTTACCCGGTACAACAAGACACCCATTTTTGTGACAGAAAGTGATAAATTATTGTAAGAATGAACAGAAACAGTGAATACAGAGTTTTATTGGTTGATGATGACATCGATCTGCTGCGCATTTCGGAACAACTCTTAAAATCTCAACATTATACCGTAAGTAAAGCGTTGAACGGCAGGGAGTGCATGGAATCTATCCGGCGGCGTAAGCCCCATTTGCTTCTGCTGGATGTGATACTTCCCGACATGAAAGGAACCGACATTTGTAAGGCAATTAAAAACTCCCCTGACTTATCTTCCATATTTATTATTTTGATGTCAGGATTAAGCATGGATTCTGATAATATTTCCGAAGGTATGGAAACAGGAGCCGACGGGTACCTGTTAAAGCCATTGAAAAACCGGGAGCTTCTCGCCCGTGTTGATGCTGCCTTCAGGACAATCAGGGCTGAACTTGCCCTGGCTGAAAGTGCTGAACGCTTCCGGCTCATGGCCGATGCGGCCCCGGTGATGATCTGGCAGGCAGGAACAGATGCACTTTGCAACTATTTCAATCAACCCTGGCTCGATTTTACAGGAAGGAGACTGGAGCAGGAACTCGGAAACGGATGGACTGAAGGGATACACCCCAACGACCATCAGATATGCCAGGAGAAATACCGTAAAACTATTGAGGTAAAAGGCCCGTTCAGAATGGAATACAGGTTACGGCGTGCCGATGGTGAATACCGTTGGATCGTTGACAACGGTGTGCCCCGGTTCATGCCCGATGGCTCCTTTGCCGGATATATTGGTTCATGTATTGACATTACAGAAACCAGAACAGTGGAAGAAACCTTGCGCAACCTGTCGCAGGCAGTTCAGCAAAGTCCGGTCTCCATCATGATCACTGATATCAATGGAAATATTGAATATGGAAATCCCCGTGTGTTTGCACTCACAGGATATGCTCCTGATGAGTTAATTGGAAAAAACCCGAGGATTCTCAGTTCAGGTGAATTACCAAAAAAAACGTATCAGCAATTGTGGGAAACCATCTTATCTGGCAATGAATGGAAAGGTGAGTTTCATAACAAAACGAAGAATGGTGAACTGTATTGGGAAAGTGCCACCATCTCTCCCATAAAGAACTCAGAAGGAAAAATATTGCGCTTTCTGGCTGTTAAAGAAGATATTACTGAGCGTAAAAAAAACGAGAAACTTCAAAAAGAGAGCGAGGAAAAGTATAAAAGTTTATCAGATCAACTCGAAGCCATTCTCGATCATATTCCGGGTTTGGTATTCTATAAAGATGATAAAAACAACTTCATCCGGGTAAATAAGTTTGTTGCCGATGCCTACAGGCAGACCAAGGAAGATATGGAAGGAATGAACCTGGCCGATCTTTATCCTCAGGAGTTAGCTGAAACTTACTATCAGGACGATTTGGCTGTAATCCGCTCCGGCATTCCCAAATTAAATATTGTCGAACCCTGGGAGACCGCAGATGGCATCAAATGGGTGAATACCTGCAAAATCCCATTTGCTGATAATGCCGGAAATAATATTGGTGTGATCGGCATGTCCTTAGATATCACGGAAATCATGCAAACCAAACAAGAACTCCAGCGACTGAATGAAGAATTGGAAGCGCGTGTTGAAAAGCGAACCAGTGAGTTGGAAGCGGCAAATATTGAGTTGGAATACCACCTCATGGAGACGGCACAGTTTACATACATTGCCTCCCATGACCTCCAGGAACCATTGCTGACGCTCACGAATTTCACATCCCTGCTGAAGGAAGAATATGGTGACAAGTTTGATGAAGATGGGAATAAATCTATTGCCTATATATCAGAAGCTGCAAACCGGATGAAATTACTTTTAAAAGGTTTGCTGGAATACTCGTTACTGGGTAAAGAGAGGGTGATGGTAAGGGTTGACTGCAACAGGGTGATCACGGAGGCCCTCGCCGACCTCGCAGATGCAATAGGGAGAAGCCACGCAATCATCTTGCTCGAAGATCTCCCCTGCCTGAATGGATATGAAACGGAATTACGGCTCCTGTTCCAGCACCTGGTCGGAAATGCCATGAAGTTCCAGAAAAAAAATGTGGCACCGGTAGTTAAAATTTCTGTCGAAAGTCTTGAGTCGGAGTGGCGCTTTTCAATAGAAGACAACGGCATTGGGATACAGGAAACCTCCAAAGAAAAAGTTTTCAATATTTTCAAACGCATGCAAAACAGGAATGAATATGTGGGTACCGGTATGGGACTTGCACATTGCAAAAAGATCGTGGAATTGCATGGCGGCAAAATATGGGTGGAATCGGAACACAATATCGGTTCCACATTCAAATTTACAATACCAAAATTTGATTATTCACAATCTTACCAGTAATGAATTTTATCAATATCGACAAGGGTTTTTCAGGCTTAAATTGGTTACCAAGGGAAACCTCAGGGGCATCTGTTTCTGTAAAAACCGGTCCCGGAGGGACCAAAGATGGGTAGCAAGGGGTGGCGGTGAAGAATTTCGTCCCGTACGGGACGAGATAACCTCACGCAATATCAATATTCTACCCATATTACGTGCCTACGGCACAAGAATGTTTGATCAGGCAATACAACCAACAGGTATAATAGTGATTAATCATATTCCAAAATAATAAATGAGTAATTTTTACAAAATCTAAACCCCATGCATATTAAAACATCTGATCAGGAAGAGTTGATTCTCGGAATAGGGAACTATTCCTGTAACTGGGGAGCACACATCTGCGGCCTCTATGAAAATCAAAAAGAGCGGGATGAAATCATTTTCGGATTCCTTAAACAGGGCTATTTAGCTGGTGACCTTCAACTTTATTGCCCGGTGGAGCGAACGCCTGAAGAGTTTTACCGCGATTTTGGCGATTTTTGCCCGCAATGCAGCAATCACCTGCACGATCCCAACCATTTCGACCTGAGAACAGCCCGGGAATTGTACTATCCGGCAGGTGTGTTTGATCCATGGTACATGGAAGAATCTCTGGAAAAATATTACACATGGTCACAGGCAAAGGGTAAACGGAACATCCGGGCTACCGCTGAGATGTCGTGGACCCTGGAGGCGATTCCCGGGATTGAATTCCTCATGGCGTATGAGGCCCGGCTCAACTATTTCATTCCCGAAAAACCGTGGATCAGCATCTGCATGTATGATGTTACGAAATTCTCCGGCAAAGCCATCATGAATGTGCTCAGAACACATCCCTTTGCAATCAATGGCGGGGTTATTACACAAAATCCATATTTTGTCCACCCGGATAAGTGGCTGGCAGCTAATGCACCACAGTTTTTAACCAACAAACAAGACTAAAGATGGACCGGCCATTACACGACCTTTTTCTCCTTACGACAAGCCTGTCGCAGTTGAAAAACAAAGAGGAGGTTATCGGGCTCTTTACAGAGGGCATCAATACGATTTTTCCCACCTGGAAAATAAGCTGGCACACAGAATCAGAGGCGTTGTCAAGCCCGAGTTTTCAGGTATGTACACGTACAGATACTTATGGATTTATCTGTTTCGACAAATCCATTGAACAAGACCTGGAGTCCTTTTCCTTGTTGCAAAATGCAACACAAATGCTAGCCATCTTGCTTGAAAAGCTCGTTTTGGAAAGCTTGCTGAATGATCAGAAAAACCATCTTAAGATTCTCGTAGATGAAAAAACCAGTGAATTTGCCACTCTGAATGAAGAATTCGAAATGGTCAACGAAGAGCTGACCGAAGGAAATGCATATTTGCGGGAGATTAATGAACAACTTGCCGCTGAAATTAAAGTACGGCAACAAACAGAAATTGCTTTACAAAAGAACCGAACCCTGCTGTGCGAAACAGAAAGTATGGCAAAAATCGGCGGCTGGGAGTTTGATGTAAAGACATTCCACCAGACCTGGACAGAAGAGACCTTTCATATCCTTGAAATTGACACTTCGCATGGAGCACCCGCTGTACCGCAAGGACTTCAATTTTTTGCTCCGGGTTCCAGGCCCAAAGCTGAACTGGCCATTCAGCGTGCCATTCAATTTAATGAACCCTATGATGAAGAATGGGAGATCATTACCACAAAGGGGAGCCATCGCTGGGTTCGTGCCATGGCGAAGATAAACCAGGAGAATGGTGTTACGGTCAGTGTATCAGGTACTTTTCACGATATAACTGAAAGAAAGCAGATGGAAGAGGATTTAAGGCAAAGCGAAGAACGCTATAAATCCTTTTTCGAGCGAAATGAGTCTGTGATGTTGCTTATTCATCCTGAGAATGGCGATATCGTGGATGCAAATCCATCAGCTTGCAAATTCTACGGAATGGATTATACAGAAATTTGCCGTACCAGTATCTTTAGCATTAACATACTTCCCCGTGAAGAAGTGATTAAAGAAATGCAACGTGTCAGGAATGAAAAACACAAACAATTCCACTTTAAACACCATGTAGCCAATGGCGAAATCAGGGATGTAGAGGTTTATTCCACCCCTATTACTTTTTCCGGTACAACCCTGCTGTACTCCATAATTCATGACATTACCGACCGGAAAATTATTGAAAACAAACTAATTAATCTTAATGAAACCCTTGAAGTCCATGTGGCTGAGCGTACACGCGAACTCGAGACAATTAACAAGGAACTCTCTTTTCATCTCAGGGAGATTGAGCAGTTTACATTTATTGCCTCCCATGATCTTCAGGAACCGCTGCTTACGATTTCAAACTTCACACAAATCCTCAAGGATGAGTACGCTGGCAAATTAGATGAAGTTGGAAATAAATCCATTGAGTTTATTTCAAAATCGGCCGACCGTATGAGTAACCTTGTAAAAGGCCTGCTGCTCTATTCCTTACTGGGAGAAGAGAGTCTCATAACACCCGTAGATTGCAACATGGCTGTTAATGACGTTCTTGCTGATCTTGATTCATCGATCAGGAAAAGTAACGCTACGATCACCATCAGCGAATTACCAACAGTGAATGGCTTTGATTCAGAATTGAGAATTTTATTCCAGAACTTATTGATGAATGCAATCAAATTTCATCGGAAGGATGTTTTTCCCGAAGTGAAAATTTCCGCGGAAAGAAACAGTGATGAGTGGACCTTTTCCGTTGAAGACAATGGCATTGGAATCGAAGAAAAGGACAAAGAGAAGGTATTCATCATTTTCAAGCGGCTGCATAACCGGGACGAATACGGGGGAACCGGGATCGGACTTGCACATTGCAAAAAGATCGTAGAATTGCATGGTGGAAAAATCTGGGTTGAATCCGAAAAGGATAAGGGAGCAATCTTCAATTTTACAATACCTGTTAACAGACAATAATTTAATTCGATGGACAAAAACATCAACGACATCCTTGAATATCTGCAGAATTTTAATGGCTTTGACTTTCAGGCTTACCACATTGGCATGCTCGAAAGACGCATCAATAACAGGATTGTAAAAACCAACACAGGCAATGTTCATAATTATTATGCATTTCTTACGGGCAATGAAGGGGAACCCAAGAGTTTGACAGAGAACTTCATGATCAATGTCAGCCACTTTTTCAGAGATCCTTTGTGCTTTGAGTTGCTGGCAAGGGTTTTTATTCCCGATCTGATAAAAGAAAAGCAAAAGCTCAATGACGATACCTTGCGGTTTTGGTCGGCAGGGTGTTCTTACGGGGAAGAGGCATATTCGCTGGCGATCCTCGTCAAGGAGTACTGTGAACATGAGAAGCTGAACTTCCATCTCAACCTGTTTGCTACTGACTTTGATGAGAGAGCAATTAAAAGCGTTGAAGCCGGAACATACCAGGCAGGAAGTCTGAAAGAGGTAAAATTAGGCCTGGTGGGAAGATATTTTATTGAGCATGAAGGGAAATACACTGTTCGTCCCGAACTAAAATCAATGGTTCAGTTCTCTGTTTATGATCTCCTTCAAAAACGCAGTCATGCTCCAAGCGAAAGTATTTTTGGCAATTTCGACCTGATCCTGTGCCGGAATGTGCTCATATATTTCAACCTGGAATACCAGGAAGAGATAATCAGCAAATTACATAAGTCTCTTGCAGTAAATGGGATGTTGGTACTCGGAGAAAGTGAAGTACTTTTACCCCGTCATGCGAATAAGTTCAGACCACTGTCAGCCAATTGTAAATTTTTTAAGAAAATTTAAAAACTGTTTAAAAATCAGAAATACAACCAATTAAGAAATTTAAACAGGCTCTTTATCAATAATTTTATAACTAAGGAACATGAAAAAATTCACCTTTTCGAGCATACAAACCAAGCTCATTTTCTGGTTTCTGCTCCTTGCGTTATCGCCACTGCTGATCGGGACACTTATCACTTATTATTCGTCAAGGAAATCCTTCGAAGTATCGACATTTGATAAACTGGCAGCCATACGTGAACTAAAAGTCGGACAAGTTAAAAACTGGATAGCCGAAAGGAAAGGAGATTTCAGCGTATTTATCAAAAACACTGACAAGGAGGCTTTAAATTCGGCTTTAAACAATACCTCCATCAATAGCCAGCACCTGGAAGCAAAAAATCATATAAGAGATATTTTCCACAATTACCAGAGTTCTTATGCATTATATCAGGAGATTTGCATCATCGACATCAAGTCAGGGCTGGTTGAAATTTCAACCGAAAGTGAAAATGAAGGACATGAAAAAAACCAGAGTCAATACTTTTCCGGGGCTTTGAAATCAAATGCGATATTCATCGGCGACATTTTTTATTCCGTTGAAAGCGGCAGCTATTTGTTACCCATCTCCTCGGTCCTGCATCAATCGAATAATGAAAATTCAGCAAAAATTGGTGTACTGGTAGCGTTTGTTGACTTAAACAACTCACTCTATTCATTGCTAAACAATCGGACCGGACTGGGCAAAACAGGAGAAACTCTAATTGTAGACTCAGCACGGATCGTTCTAAATGAACTTCGCTGGCGGGAGAATGCGCCGCTCCGCCTTCAATTGAAAACCTTACCTGTTATTTATTCATCCCAGGGCAAGACCGGCATTCTGTCACACCTCGACTACCGTGGCGAAAAAGTATTGTCAGCATATACCTATATTCCCGAAACTAGCTGGGGTTTTATATGTAAACAGGACCTCGCTGAGTTGAATCAACCACTATCCGGCATGACCACAAATCTGATTATCCTGTTACTAATGACCGGATTGGTGGTTGTCGTCATCGTCTTTTTTCTTGGGAAATCAATCTCTTCTCCGATTCTTCAATTATTTGAACATAGCAAGAAAGTTGCTGAGGGCAACTACACATTCAGGAATTCGGTTGACGCAAAAAACGAACTGGGCAAGCTGGGTATTTCCATCAATATGATGGTACAAGGCATTGAATCAAAAGTTGCCGTTCAAAAAGGGGTTTCATCCATTTCAGAAACATTGATCGGACATACAACACGCAGCCAGTATGTTGCGTCAATAATGACTCAGCTAATCATAGTCACAAATGCAAGTATGGTCGTTTATTATTCGTTGAATGATGCTGAAACTGAATTTGAACATTTCGATTCCATCGGAGCAAATAAAAATTTGATGCAACCATTTATGGTCGAAAAACCCGAGGGAGAACTGGGAACTGCACTGGCAGATAAAAGAATTCATTATCTGAAAAATCTGCCGGATGATACGAAGTTTCGATACAGAACCAGTGCTGCAGAAATAACCCCTAAGGAGATGATTACCATTCCTGTTAAAAATAACGCCGACAAGGTCATTGCGATTATATCACTTGCCAGCATAAATTGTTTCAGCTTCGATGCTTTTGAAATACTGCAGCAATCATGGAATGTCATCAGTACCTCCTATTCCAACCTGATTACCAGTGAGAAAACAGCCATTCTTGCCAAAACGCTGATGATTTCGAACCAGAAACTGGAAGCCCAATCAGAAGAATTACAACTGCAATCGGAGGAACTGCAGGAGCAGACAAAAGAGCTCCAGCATGGAACTGAAGAGTTGCAATTGCAAAATCAGGAACTTGAGATGCAACGGTTGCAAGTTGAAGAAGCGACCCGTCTGAAAAGTGAATTCCTGTCAAATATGAGCCATGAACTGCGTACACCGCTCAATTCCATCAACGCACTTTCGCATGTGCTGATCAAACAGGCAAAACATAAATTATCATCAGAAGAAAATGAATACCTTGAAGTGGTCGAACGCAACGGAAAACGCCTGTTATCACTTATTAACGATATACTTGATCTGTCTAAAATTGAAGCAGGTAAAATAGAGCTTCAACCCAGACCCTTGTTGCTGGATGTGATGCTCAGGCAGGTAACTGACAACATTTATCCACTGGCAAAGCAGAAAACCATAACGTTGAACTGTATCACTCCGGAAAATTCCATCGAAATTGAAACCGATGATACGCGTTTATACCAGATACTTACAAATATTATAGGCAATGCGGTAAAATTCACCGATAAAGGGGGAGTTGAAATTACCGTAGAAACCGATCATACAGCAGCATATATTACGATAAAAGACAGTGGGATCGGCATTTCGGAAGATGCACTCCCTTACATTTTTGATGAATTCAGACAGGCTGATGGTTCAACGTCCCGCTCCTTTGAAGGAACCGGATTGGGGCTCGCCATTGCCAGGAAACTTGTTCACGCACTCCATGGCAGAATTTCTGTGGAAAGCTTACTTGGGCAGGGTTCGGCCTTTACCGTGTCACTGCCGCTGAAATGGGCAGGCAGATTTGAAGCCGAACCTCGTTCCTGGATTCAAAATCAGGCACCTGACCAGCATAAAAAAACAATCCTTGTTGTTGACGACGAACCTGGAATTGTTCAACAACTGTCAGCCAGTCTCGAAAATTTTGGTTATCATACCATCGGAACAACCTCAGGCGCCGAGGCATTGAAATTAGCTGCTGCCTTCCGGCCTTTTGCTATTACGCTCGATATTGTCATGCCCGACATGGACGGCCTCGAAGTTCTGCAAAACCTGAAAGCCAATCCCGGAACATCAGACATTCCGGTAATCATGATTTCGGTATCTGACGACAAACAAACCAGTTTTGCGCTTGGGGCAGTTGGATATGTCACAAAGCATGACAAGTATGTTGTGTCAGGGAATGTTAAAACGGCACTTAACAATAGCACCCTTTATCCGCCAAAAATCAATGACGAGATCCTGCGAATTCTCGAACAATTAGCCGGCAAACCAGATAGCATCAAGCAACCGGCTTCGCCTTCTGATCTGAAAAGGATCCTGATGGTTGAAGACAATCAGGCAGCCGTGATCCAGGTTAAAAAAATTCTGGAAAGCGATGGTATCATTGTGGATGTTGCCACCGATGGTTCAACAGCGCTTGAATTTATTAAACATACGATTCCCGACGGTTTGATCCTCGACCTGATGATGCCGGGAATGGATGGGTTCGAACTTCTTAAAATTTTGCGGAGTTCTGAAGAGACGCGCCACCTGCCTGTTTTGATCCTCACCGCCAGAAATCTGACCAAAGACGATTTATCAAAACTCTCGGCAAATCATGTCCAGCAACTGATTCAGAAAGGGGACGTAAATCCTTCCGAATTGCTGAATAAAGTAAAAATGATGCTTGGATTGGAAACGGCCCGGATGCAAACGACTGACGATCTGCCGGTTCTCAGGCCTGATTATCCAAAATACGTTAATCAACCGGATCAGGGAGCCCAAAAACGAACGATACTTGTTATTGAAGATAATGCCGACAACCGGATAACTGTTCGTGCATTATTGGAGGAGAAATATTTTCTGATTGAGACTGTAAATGGAGAAGAAGGAGTTGAAAAAACACTGAAAATACTTCCTGATTTGGTTTTGCTCGATATATCACTCCCGAAAATAAATGGTTTTGAGGTGATTAAATTGTTGAAAATCAATGATAAAACAAAAAACATTCCGATCATTGCACTCACCGCAAGGGCCATGAAGAGCGACAGGGAGGCAATCCTTGAAGCAGGATGCGATGAGTATGTCGCAAAACCTATTGACCAGGAAGAGTTGTTGTTGAAAATTAACAACCTGTTGAACAAAGTATAACATGGATAAAATCTTAGCCATTGACGACCAGCCTGATAACCTGACCACCATCAGGGCGGTAATTGGGGCATATTTACCTGACTCCCTGGTTATTACGGCGAGTTCAGGCCCGGAGGGCCTCAAAAAAGCGAGAGCGGAAAAGCCTGACGCTATTTTGCTGGATATCATCATGCCCGGGATGGATGGGTTCGAAGTTTGCAAAGAATTAAAATCAGACCTGGCGACCACTTGTATTCCCATCGGAATGATAACTGCCATTAAAACAGACTCGCAAAGCCGGATTAAGGGACTTGAAACCGGTGCAGATTTGTTTATAACAAAGCCCATCGATCCGGCAGAATTAACAGCCCAGTTGAGGGTGATGCTGCGAATTAAACATTCTGAAGATCAGCTTCGGAATGAGAAGAAGGAGCTTGAATTACTTCAGGAATCAATCCTGGTAAAAAGCCATGAACGCGCTCGCTTTCAGCGCAATGCGATCGCCAGAATGGCGGTCGATGAGGACATTTCATCGGGAGACATCGCACTCTTTTTTCATCGGCTGACAGCCGAAACCGCGGTGGCCCTGCAAGTTGAACGTGCAAGTGTCTGGTTGTTGTCTGAAGACCATGAAAACTTGCAATGTGTTTCACTTTTTGAAAGAAGCAAGAACAAAAACAGTTCCGGCATGGTGCTTCATTCCATGGATTATCCTGTTTATTTTGATGCAATATTGAATGAAAGCACGGTGAATGCTGACGATGCTGAAAACGACCCCAGAACTGCCGAGTTTAAAACAAAGTACCTTATTCCATTGGGAATTACCTCGATGCTTGACTGTGGCATTCGTCTTGAG
>CAYHGE010000026.1:18509-37080 GCA_964355945.1 uncultured Draconibacterium sp. | reverse complement strand
GGGCGAAAGTTATGAAGCCAGCACCATGTACCCTGAGTTTCTTAAAGATGCAGATGCCGCAGGGAACCAGATGGCGTTGCTTACCTTCAACTATGCTTTTAAGACTGAAAAGAAACATCGTGTTCTGTATGAAAATGCACTCGCTGCGTTGGAAAGCAACAATGTGAAATCAGTTTCGTCAGTGTATTATGTTTGTCCAACCTGCGGCAACACCTATGACGCTGACCCTTCTTCCCGCTGTGGCATCTGTATGACCAGCTCAGAAAAATATGTAAAAATAAGCAGTTTGTAATTTTGGTTAGTTTTTACAAAAAGCCCTGCATCTCAGGGGGTAAAACTCCGGATGCAGGCATTCTGCTAAACCCTTTAATCCCAATAAATCATGAACCCAGACACACTCATAATCATGGCTAAACAACTAATTTTCAGGGCTAATAAAAAGGTTGCCCTATTGATTGTCCTTATCCTGCTGGCAGGATCAGCATCATCTCAATCCTGGTCTGCCATGCCCGCTGGAGGCATGAATGACTGGGTTTATGCAAGCATTGTCTATAATGGAGATTTGATTGTTGGCGGTAAATTCACCGGGGCCGGCGGAGTAGCAGCGAATCACATTGCCCGTTGGGATGGAACTTCCTGGACCCCGCTCGGGGCAGGAGTTAACGGGAAGGTAAATGCACTGGCCATTTACAATGGCAGCCTGGTTGCGGCAGGAGAATTTACCACCGCAGGCGGGCTGGAAGTCAATTTCATCGCCCAGTGGGATGGAACTGCGTGGAATGATGAACTGGGTGGTGTGGGGAGCACTGTGACCTCTCTCGCCATTTACGGAGATGAGTTATATGCCGGAGGCTACTTTCTGGAAGCCGACAACACACCGGTTAATTATATCGCCAAACGTGATACCTCCGGGTGGGTTTCCGTAGGTGGTGGCATGGGAGGTTCGCAGGGACAAGTTATGGCATTGACCGTTCACAACGGGGAGCTCTATGCCGGTGGATTTTTTACAACAGCCGGCGGACAGAGTGCCAATCACATTGCAAAGTGGAATGGCACCTCCTGGTCTGCATTGGGAACAGGAATCAGCAATATCGTTTATACTTTGTCAGAATACAACGGAAATTTAATTGCCGGAGGCTTGTTTCTGAGCGCGGGGGGTGTTCCTGCCAACCATATCGCTTCGTGGAACGGAACCAGCTGGTCAGCGCTGGGTGGCGGAATGGGCGGCATCTTCTATCAATATGTATTTGCACTTGCTGTGTATAACGGGCATCTGATTGCCGGCGGATATTTTACCACATCCGAAGGTTTACCAACCAACGGAATGGCCTCCTGGGATGGCACATCCTGGAGTGGCATGGGCGGGGGACTTTTTTACCCTGGCAATGTGTATGGCGCCCACACGTTTTGCCTGTATGGCCCGGATCTGGTGGTTGGCGGACTATTTTCAAATGCCGGAAGTGTAAATGCCTCGCATATTGCATTATGGAGTGAACCCATGACCCCGGCTGCGAATAACATTCAGAATGTGGTTATTCCCGACGGAACGATCAGTTGTTACAATGCAACACAAACAATAACCGTTGCAGGTGGCGCAACAACTTTTCTGGTTGAGTACGGGGGCAATGCAACCATGATCGCCGGACAAAATATTGTATTTCTCCCCGGAACAAAAGTTGATTCAGGTGGCTATCTGAACGGATATATCACCACAACCGGGCAATATTGCCTTACCCCGGCCGCGCCGGCACTCATGAGCACTGCAGGCCGAAAAGATGAAACTGCACCGAATTCAGCAGAATCAATGTTTAAGGTATACCCCAATCCTTCCACCGGACGATTCTTCCTTGAGTTAACCGGTAGTGATGGAACCCCCGGGGTGAAAGCTGAAATCTACAGCATCCGTGGCGAAAAAATTGCAACCTTCCCTTTTAACAAGGAAACGGTTCACCAGTTTTCGCTGTCAGATAGTCCTGAAGGGATGTATTACGTCAGACTTGTTACAAAAACCAAGGTTGAAACCGCAGTAGTTATTAAACACAACTAACACATTATCAAAACACCTGCATCTTGCAGCCTCCGGAAGACAGGGAAGTTAACCTCCCTGATTTCCGGAGGTTGTTTGCATTCCATATATTTGCAGCCTGAACTGGTATGCCAATTGGAATGCATCGATCTATTGCAGTTGGCTTTAGCCAACTGTTTAATATTGCTACAATTCATTGGGCTTTAGCCACATCGGTTATTGGTCTAATAAATGGGGCTAAAGCCCCTGCCAGAAAGACCATCATTTAGCAGTCAGCTGAAGCAGACTGCAATAAATAGAACTTCATTTGTTTATGTAAGTTTGTATCACTAACTTTTCACCATCAATTCAAATTAATTATGAAAATCATCACCACCGCCATACTTTTATTCATTACACTGCTTGCAGTTCCCATATTCAGCTACTTCTTCGGTACAGCCCCCGGCCCGGCAGAGTGGACGGCGATAAAAACACTGATGATCATACTGATCATCGTGATTGCCTACTGTTTCATCGTTGGCGAACTCACCAATAACAACAGCCAGGTTGACAAACTCTGGAGTATTTTGCCTGTGATTTACACCTGGATCGTTGCCGGTTACAGCGATTTTACACCACGACTTGTGTTGATGAGTCTGCTTGTAACACTTTGGGGTATCCGGCTAACCGCTAACTTTGCCATGAAGGGAGCCTACCAGTGGCGATTCTGGGCTGGTGAAGAGGACTACCGCTGGCTGGTTTTACGACAAAAACCGGAGTTCCGGCCACGATGGAAATGGACACTTTTCAACCTGTTTTTCATCTCAGGTTACCAGCAGGTATTAATTTTACTTTTCACGTTGCCAACCATCGTCTCCTTGCAAAACACCGCAGTTCCGCTTGGTGTTTTCGATTTAGTTGCTGCCGGACTGATGTTGTTTTTCATTGGTTATGAGACACTTGCCGATATCCAGCAGTGGAATTTTCAAAGCAGGAAGTTGGCAAAGATCAAAGCGGGGAAGGAACTTTCCGGTGACGAAAAAAAGGGTTTTCTGGAAAAAGGATTGTGGGCTTACAGCCGTCACCCCAATTACTTTGCCGAGCAGGCGATCTGGGTATGTTTTTACCTTTTCAGCGTCGCTGCGGGCGGGCAATGGTTTAACTGGAGCATTGCGGGCTGTCTCCTTCTTGTGGTTCTTTTCCAGGGCAGCTCGAACTTCAGCGAAGAGATTAGCGCCGGAAAATATCCTGACTACGCCGATTACCAGAAAAGAGTTCCAAGGTTTTTACCTTTTGGCGGATTTACAAAAGTATCCGGCAAGGCTTAAAGAAAGATCGGAACAAAGGCAAATCGTCATTTGCTGTGTTTTCATGTGTGCTATTTTTTCGATGATCGGGATTTGGTTGCAGTCCAGCTCCATTTGCTTATATCTACTTTGCTCTCAATGCTCTTCTCCAGGTCGTCGGGCAGCTGGTAGAAGAAATCGGTGCCGGTTACCCGCTCAACGCTATCGATGGTTACGGCAAAATGTTGCAATGGCTCCTGTGATCCCTCGTTTGGCATAATAAACCCGATGCCTTTGATTTCAGGCCCGGTGCTGTCCAGGACCACCTTGTAAAACTGGGCAGGAACGGCTATCCTGCTGGAACCTATGGCCTTTAGCCCGCTGGTTAGCACCGTTCCGGTGACTACATAAACAGCCTTATTATCGACCGCCCACTGCCGAACCTGCTTTTCAAGTTTAGACCAGATGCCACGGTTGAAGCCCGGATCCTGTGGCGACATATTTGAGAGGTAGAAGGATTCCACCATTGTTTCATAAGAAAAACACATATCGGCAGATGGTGCCAGGTGTCCTTTATCGTAACCTGACCCTTCGTAGTCTGCGTTTGAAAGAGTGCAGGATGTCAGAAGCGGGTCGGTGATAAACTTATTATTGCGCTTTACCACGGCTACCGTTTCTCCCGCTGTAAGCTCATAGGCCACCCAGTTGGCAACGTGACTGGATTTGTTAAATGAAATAGTATATGCCTGGTGGGTTATAATCTCGTCTTGCGGGTTGGTTTTTGGAAGTTCGGGACGGGAACTTAAATTTCTGTCATCAACCCTGGAGGCATCCTCCTGGGCATACAGAGTTCCAACGGAAAGAAACAGGAATGGCAGGATGAACCAGATTTTTCTCATAAGAAGGTTATCAGGATTGATGTTTTCGGATAAATATCGTCGCAACCAGTCCAGCCGCCACAACCACATCAACAATATTCCATACCTGCCTGCCCAACGGAATATTCGCCAGCGGCTGGAATAGCACCATCAAGCCCACCAATAAAATGACCATCGGGATGTTCTTCCGCTCATATTCGTAGTAGGCAAGGATGGCAAAACAGACCACGGCAATGAACCTGACGAGCTGGTAGTAGCCATAAGGCATATGGAAAAGACAAAGCAGCAGCAGGATGGCAAGTGCCAGTTTAATGAGGTTTTCGGTGGTGGGTTTCATTTTCCGGATTAATGATACAAGGCGACAAGTTAGAAAGAATAGAATTACAATATCCGAGAATGTAAAAATAAAACAATTTCATATCAACAATCTCTTCGTACCTCGGCAATAGCTTTAAAAAGGAAGGCCTGCACAGACCTGATGGAGTATTATAATTCGTCCTCAGAAAAAACACTGCATTTGCGAACATTGACTGTTTGTTCCTGAAATACCACCCTCAACCGGTGACTTTAAGTCCGTAGTTGATGTTTATCGGGTCAGTCAAATTCCAATGCCAGTAAAATTGATATCGCTCAGGGTCATTCAGGGGTGGAAGCGTTGGGACCGGCCCTTCAAGAAAGTTCCACCGGTTAAATTCATCAGTTTCAATGATAAATCCCTTTTTCAGCCCCTTTGGATAAAAACTGTTGAATTTTCCTCTGTTGACGCGGACAATCAGTTTCTCCCCACCATACTGTTGCAGAAGCTTCTTCTGTTTTTCGCGGATTCTGTTGTTCTTTGCTGAATATTGACCATTGTCTTTAAGGCGTGGCATCTTCTTCAGGAGGTCAGCCGGAATTTTTTGGACGGTAATTATCAGTTCGGGTCTTTGTATGACTTTATTGTACCTGTTACCACAGTTTTCAACATAGAGAAAGAAACCCCCGCTGTCGCAAGCGGGCAGATCTTTGTTTGATAATGTTTGTCCCGGGCACATGGATGATACGAACAGGATGACAATGAAGGGAAATATCCCTGCGAATGAATAGTTTTTCATAATTGACGGCTTTTTTGAAGGTTCAAAAAAGTAGAGTCATATCATACGCCGGATTTTGTTGATAATTAAATACCTGTGCCGTTGGTTACCTATTTTTTCGTGTCAATATAGAAATCATCCGACGTGCTTTCATTATTCCTGATTTTCTCGCTGTAACCCCTCCGCGCGGATTTTTCCTTGTCGAACATATTTTTAATGCCCGCTTCATTCTTGTCGAACACCATAGAGTTTGTGATTGAAATTGAAATGGCGAACTTCTCCACATCGTGGTCGGTTCCGATATAGGTAAAAGTCCAGTTCTTTTGTTTGAGTTCTTCAATAAGGCTTTTGATGGCAGCCCCGGTATACTCCTTCGAGGCATTTTCCTCGCCATCGGTCAGGATTGTAACAAGGACATTATGGTCTTTCACCTTCTCCAGGTCTTTTCTCAATTTGCAAAAGCTGTCCCCCATTGCATCGTATAAGGGTGTTGACGCATCCGGCTGATACTTGTTTTCATCGATAAGGGTCAGTTTGCTTACGGGCTCCTTGTCCATCAGCGTTTTTCTTCCAAGCCCGTTGAAGGTAACAAGGGTAATGAAATGCTCCTGCTCCGGGAATTCACTCTCAACACCTTTCATCGTTTGAACAAGCTCATTAAAACCGCTTATGATGGTCGCTTTTATGGACTGCATCGAACCGCTTTCATCCAGAATAATTAGATTATGAACCTGATGTTTCGTTATCATAGCTAATAAAGTTAGTAAATGTTTAAAAATGAACAAGATGAAGGTGGCCCGATTTTTACAAAGGGATATATGGACGCAAAGTAATTATGATTAAAATCTCAAATGGTTATTTCATTAATAAGGTGATGCGGAAATCAAGGCAAGAGACAATATTATGGAGATATAATGTATAACGTAACATATATCCCATTATATTGTGGGATATAAATAATTATTTTCGTCACTGGTATCCATTATATTTCATTTTGGATTTGAGAACTAAGCACTTTTGCAGTATGCTGGATCATTTTCATCAGGTTGTCGCACTAACCTACTTCAATCTCCTTGAAACAGTTAATGAATATCAGACAAAAATGTTAACGGTATGTCAAAGAAAAAAAATGAAGGATGATCGGTTTGCCAGGAGGATATTTCCATAATTTTGTCAGTATCAGGTTTAGAATTTTGACAACCAATGCCATCCGGTGAAACCGGCTGACAATTAATCACGATACACGATGCCATTCAAATTAATTGACATGACCCGGCTCCTGAACAAGGAAATGGCGGTTTATCCGGACTCAGTCCCGCCAGCTTTCGATGTTACAAATACCGTCGGAAAGGACGGCTACCGTGAACATCAAATCTCAATGCTCTCGCACACAGGAACCCATATTGATGCCCCATGTCACATCCTGGAACATGGCAGGTCTCTGGACCAGTATCCATTAGATAAATTTATCGGAAGCGCAATGGTAATCGATTGTCGTGGCAGAATTGATATCGGATTGGACTTCCTGCAACCTTTCGAATCCAAAATTGCTGAAATTGACTTCGTTCTTTTATATACTGGCTGGCAGGATAAATGGAATACGATTGCTTACATGGCAGACTGCCCCATCCCAACCTCAGAGGCTGCAAAATGGCTTGCAACATTCAAACTGAAAGGTCTTGGTGTTGATGCCTTCTCGCTTGACAGGATAAGCTCCTCAATTGCTATCAATGAGGAAAATTTGCCAAACCATCACATCCTGCTGGGGGAAGAGATTCTCCTGATTGAAAACCTAACCAATTTAGATAAAATCCCCGATGGCCCATTCACCTTCCAATGCTTCCCGTTGAAGGTTGAAAATGCAGACGGTTCACCCATGAGGGCGGTTGCAATGGTTGAAGGGTAAAGAAAAGGTATCCTGCCTTCAGCCTTTAATGCTATTTGCATCAAAAAAAATGGGTTGTAAATATCAGATTTACAACCCATTGATTTTCTAAAAGTCGGGGTAGCAAGATTCGAACTTGCGACCTCCTGCTCCCAAAGCAGGCGCGATAACCGTGCTACGCTATACCCCGAAAATAAAGTACGAATGATGAATTAAAAGTGACGAGTTATTTGTGTTATCCGCAACTCCCCGTCTAAATCTCAAAATCGCTGCAAATGTAAGCTTTTATGAGGATAATCGTAATTTTATTTTTTATTTTATTTCTACTGATATTCTGCGGAGAAAGGGGGATTCGAACCCCCGGTACAGTTTCCCGTACGACAGTTTAGCAAACTGTTGGTTTCAGCCACTCACCCATCTCTCCAATTTCTTATGTATCCGTTTTTAAGGGCTGCAAAGATAGGAAATACCTTTCAGACTAACAAGAAAAATACGTTATGCCGAAACTTAAAAATACCGCCAAGATACCTGGCACACCTGGAACCAACAAGTATTTTAAAAATCAACATCTTAACGAAAACTGTCGTATGTTTCTCAAGGCTCTCTTTGGGTCAAGGATTTATCACATTCAAAGTTTTTAATGTGTCATGATCAAAATCAAATAGTTCAATATGTTTAATTCCAGACATTTAACCGGGTAAACTCATAACGCAGGGCCCGATCATGAGGCCCTGCGTTATTGGAAAAATTGAATTGTACGATATGAGTGTGGTTACCGTGTCACAATCAGCTTGAATGTTTCAACCTTATTGCCAGCCAAAACTTTGACAAAACAAAGGCCCGGAGGCAGTCCCGGCAGGGAAATCAAATGTGTCCTTTCAGCGGAATATGATGTTGACAGGATTTTTCCACCCTGCATGTTGAATATTTCTACCTGGATGTTTCCATCTATTGCGTCGCCCTTGTTCATGAGGGTGAACGAACCGGATGCCGGGTTCGGGTAAAGGATAAACCCGGGTGATTCAGGTAAAGGCTCCTGTTGAATCCCAGCTACACCAGATACAACAGCCACCATGGCCGGCGGCAAACTTCCGCAATAACTGTTCGTGGTCGTGATGTAACCGTGCAGATACCCGCCTGACTGGACCGAAGCCCCGTAAAGAATGGAGATCTTTACCCCGGCAATCAGGTCGACGCGCGCTCCGCTGGCAACAACAAATGAAGTGCCGCCTCCAGCCACTGTAACCGTGTTCGATGCGTCAAAACAAAGATGCAGCGGGGATGGAACCGTGCCTGTTACGGTCGTGCTGACCGGCACAATTATCATGGTGATGATATTTGATGCTGCAGGATTTCCTGTGGGACATGCATAATTGGATGTTACAATGCAGTAAACCTGGTCGTTGTAGGAAGGAACATAAGAGTAAGTGGGAAGACCTGTGCCAACATTGGCTCCATTGACCCTCCACTGGTACGATGGCGATGATCCTCCGTTTACCGGTGTTGCTGTGAACAGAACATAATTTCCAGGGGGCGACGGATTGGCAGAAGCCGTGATCGAAACACTGACCGGAAGGTATGGGTTGATGGTGACAACAACACTGGCGGTCACTGTAGTACCCAGGGCATCAGTTACCGTACAATAGTAAGTTGTGGTTGAAGCAGGTGTGGCAATGGGATTGATGATCGCCGGGTTAGACAATCCGGTTGCCGGGCTCCAGAGATAGGTAAATCCCGGAAGTCCTCCGGCACGGATAACATTTAACTGTGTTGAACTCCCGGAACAAATTGCGGCCGGCGTAGCTGTGGCAGTTGCAGTAAGTGTGGGCACCCAGTCGATGAGGTTAAACCCGTCGGCATCATACGTTTCTCCGGAAAATCCTCCTGAAAAATCAACAAAATAGACATGGCCGGTGCCAAGTGTTTTCGCCACATTGCTGTTGCCTCCCCAGGTGTTTGTGGGGAAAACTGCGTTGCGGATCGTGAGTACCTGTGCATTGTTTAACGCCAGCAGCGTACCTCCGGCAGCACCATCCTGGAACGTACATCCCCTGAATGAATGGGCCAGGTCAACAATACCACTGGGAGAAACATACACACCGTTGGCGCCGGTGTTCTTGAATACCGCATATTCAGCTGCGATTGTCCCTCCGGAATTGATGTTGAGGGCGAACCTTGCTGTTGACACATTGGCCCTGATGTTTGTAGGGTTTACGGAGGTTCCGATCAGATCAATCCTTCCGCCTGAGTTCACATTGAGGCTCTTTGTATCCGCGAGAACAAGTGTTGAAGAACCGGGAACAGATAACACACCTGCATCATTCACCAAAACATCTCCAAACACCCATAGGTAATATCCATTCAGGTTGTATATCCCGTTCTCCACCGTCAGGTTGCCGGTGTTCTGGCAACTCGTGTTCCCAAACTGGGTCACTGAAGTTCCTACACCCTTGTTGATGAACAAATTATGAAAATAGCCGGTACCACTCGAATAAGTAAGCATGGAGTTCTGGGAGCCTGTGAATTCGATTGTATTTTGAAACGCTGCGTTATATAGTGCTCCTGAAGGTTGTACGGTGAAATTCCCGTTAATCTTGTGGTACAGTCCGAAAACACCATCCTCCCAGATACCATTGGTAATTTCCACGTCACCAAATGCAGTAAGATTGTCGTTGGTCCGGAATTTAAAAGCACTCTTATTTACGATAAGATTATAGAAAGTCTCCTGAACGCACGCTGTCGTAAGGTACTGATCTGTTGCACCGTTAAAGATAACTGTTGAGTAATATCCAGGATCAAACCCATGTTCTGTGGTATATCCGGTGTTGGCGTTTGTCCAGTTTTTCCCAACAGAAACCTGTGGGGCATGCGTATCATTTGCATTCAAACCGGCATCCATATCCATGGTGAGGTTTCCAACGATGGCCAGATCGGCCGGATTGTTCAGTTCCATACTGCCATCAATAAGATGAACATCATTGTTAACATTTATATCCTGCATCAGTTCCAGTCCATCAAAAGCAGGGTAGGATTTGTTCAGGTTAAGGTTATAAAACGTTTCGGTAGTCAGAACATCTGCTGCCAGTGCCCCGTTGAATTCGACAGTGCCGGTACCTTCAATGAACCCGGTGGTTCCCACGAGATTGTTCCAGTCACCACCAACGTAAATGGTGTTGGAATTCGCCACAACCACACCGGATTGAAGGGTGAAATTTCCGCTGACGGTCGCATCACCAGCCAAACTGACCGTGTTTGTAAGCGGGGCATCTGTCACAGCATGGGTTTCCCTGTCGCGGATTAAAGGATCACCGGCTGTTGATGAACCATCGACAGCGCTTTTGTTGACAACGACATCGTGAACATATCCGCCATTCAGGGTATAGAAACCTCCATCGGTTGGCCCGTAAAATTCAAGTGTGCCGGCATCGGCGGTATAATCTGCGCGGGAAACTGCAAATCCTCTTGAGGTTCTGATGGTTCCTCCGGTGATATTTTCACTCAGGATATAGGAACCTGAATTGTAAACATACACACCGACATTCTTGATGTCCAGAATTCCATCCGACATCGTGATGCCGGCATTGCTGGTATAAGGCCAGTAACTGTCGGAGCCATTGCCACCATAAACGTTAAAGTTACCTCCGTAAATAAAAAGGTTTCCATTCAGGTCTACCCAGCCGTCTGTGTTGTAAAGGTTGATGGTTCCACCGGGATTGAGATAAAAATTGCCGGCAATGGCGTTATCCGAAAGGTCATTCGCTGTGAAGATTCCCGAGAGGACATCAACAGACCCGGCGGTCCAGTCATAATTTTGACAGGTAACGGCAGTGCCGTTGAGCCGGAAAGATCCGCCCAGGGACTTATCCACTTCCAGTATGTTAAACGTCTCACCGGAGCAGTATTGATGATAATTACCCCCATTGAAAACAACCTTCCCCGTACCTTCAGCAAAGCCACTTGTTCCAACCATATTGTTCCAATTTCCCCCGGCAAAAACCGGATAAGCGCCAGCGACCAGCGACCCGCTGTTGATGGTGAGATCTCCGTGTACCCTCAGTGAATCGGCCAGTGTGACATTCCCGGATGAACTGAGGATGATGTTGTTGAAATAGTCGCCGGTGTTCAGGTTGACACTGTGGGTGGTTCCGTCGAAAATAAATGTTCCGTAAGGACACAGGAGATGGCCGTAGTTATAAAACTGACCTTTCAGGACAATCGGATAATTGGTATTCGAATAGAAAATATCATCGGTATTGATGTAAAGATACCCATTGATGTTCAGGGTGTCGGCCGATGAGGAACTGCACCACACCTGCCCGCTTGCTTTATTGGCGTATACATTGTTGAAGGAGCATCCAACCGCATAGTTCCGGATATAGGAATAGGCGGACGACCCTTCAAAATAAACCGAGCCAAGGGTCAGGTTTGCAGTTGCCCCGGTCCTGAACTCCCAGTCGCCGTTGAGGCTGAACCTTCCTCCTGCGGTGATATTGGCCGTGGATCCCGATTCCCAGAAAATACTGCCTGTAACATTGAAGTCGGCGGCCGAATTGGTTTGCTCCACCTGGCCATAAATTGTCATGTTGCCTGCAACATTGAGATCACCCGCTCCAAGGCTCAGTTTGGCACCCACCCCGATGGTGATATTGTTGCAATTTCCTGCTCCGGAAGAGATGACAGGGTAATAGGCATAACCTGTATTTATCGTAACATCGATGGCAGCAGTAGGCACGAATGCGGCACTCCAGTTATCCGGATCAAACCAGTCGCTGGAAACCATCCCCAACCACTGCCCCTGTGTTTCAAATTTAACAGTAATGCTGGCAGGATTTGCATCTTTGGCAAAGATGCACAATCCGTAATAATCAGCTGTTGTGATTGTTACCCAAAAAGATTCATCTGCACCGGCACTGTATGAATCAGCCATGGCAAGATAACTGGGCCGTCCTGCGTAATATGGCACCCCTGATGATCCGAATAAAGCCATTCCCATGTCGGCAGTTCCGGAATTAATCAGCATGGTGCATTTATAGTACCCTGGTGCAAGATAGGCATCCCACATCTCCACAACATCTCCGGTTGTCCAGGTTTCATTTATCGGTGAATTAACCATGACGATATCAGCCCCTCCTTCCCATTCAATACGCCCGGATCCTGTACCGGAATACCTGTTGGCTTTGATCCCCCTGGCTGCTGTCGGGCTATGGTTACCATCAACCACAACAAAATCAACCGTAGAACCACTGTATGAGGATCCAGCTAAGTATGTGGTAAAATTTGCATCATCATAAAGTGAAATATCCCAGTCATCTATTGAAATATTTGGTCTTACCCCTACCACATTCCAATAGCCTGCTGTATTGGTAAATTGAAAGAAGTCGGGATCGGTTGAGGTTGAAACATAGCTATCTTCCGCTAGGTTGTATAAACTCCCTCCGCTGTGAAAATCGAAATTACCATAACTCCCATCACTTGCCTCCACACCGGAAGCATCCAGTACCTCGACCCTGATGCGACCGAGTGTTGAAGCAGGAACCCCGGCGGAAAGTCTCCAGATGTAACTTCCATCATTTGGTGTATTGGATGTTATAATGGTCCATGGGGTACCTGCATCCACTGAATAGGACAATCTCACCCATGAACTTGCCAGGTAATCATAGTCCCAGGTTATCTCATAAGCATCGCCGGCATACAGGTCCTCCCCCTGGTTGGGCAGGGTGGCCAGGTCGGAATACCTCGGATCCCCGAATGGTTTTGTAACATTTACTGCTGCACCATATTGTCCACCAGGGATAATTGTTCCGACAAGATCGCAACTGCTCACGTTAAAATAGTCATTAGTCCCCCACCAGGTGTTGTGAACGATGACCTGACTGGCGTCGTTATACCCGACTCC
This sequence comes from uncultured Draconibacterium sp., assembly GCA_964355945.1. Taxonomy (GTDB): domain Bacteria; phylum Bacteroidota; class Bacteroidia; order Bacteroidales; family FEN-979; genus CAIVAT01. The sequence goes on along the minus strand of CAYHGE010000026.1, from coordinate 24,057 downwards.
CGTACTGGAATGTCCGGGAGTTCCCATGTGAAATGTCCGTCCGGCATTGATTTCGGTCTGGGCCCAAGCCCAATACTGTGCTGTTGTTCCATACAAATCTGCACCGCTGAAACCATATCCGCGGGCATTGGTTGCACTGATAAATCCACTGAGCCAGCAACATGGGCCGGTACCTCCACCTATTGAGTCGGTGTTCATGGCGATTGCCAGTGACCGTTGCAGGTCCGGTACATTTTTATCAGTTTCGCTCTGCCCTCCATCCCATCGCTGAAGGTGATATTTCACAAGGTTTCCGTAATCATTGGCCGAAGTCATGCCCTGATTGTCCCAGTAGGCAAGCGCCATGGAAAAAGCAGTGGGTGTGCAGCCAAAACTCCAGTCGTAAAAAGGCACATAAATGCCTTCATTGGGAATAAGGTGGTCCACCAATGGTGCCAAAGGCTGACCATCAAAATACTGTTGCCACTCATTGTTGATATCTGTTGGCAACTTCCACAACCCGGGTTTGTCATACTTTGCCAGGGCTACCGATTTAAACTCATCCTCCGTGTAGACCTCGACAGGTGGAAATACTTTGACATAAACCTTCTCCTCTCCAGCCTTGAAACAATACCATTTTGCCAGGATGTTCATGATATAAACACGGTACAATTGGCAATCCTTTCCGTTAAATTTCGCTTTCGCGAGAGCCTCTATCTCCTCCCCATAAGCATATTCATCAGAAACAACCTTCGAATATCGCACGAGTGGCGAGGTGGCTGTGGTTGCAGAGACAAGCATGCTGCCAAATGAGCCTGCCATCCACCGGTCGGAATTCCCTGATCCTGTAGCCGCCCCGGCACATTGCTGCATCAACGTTTGCCTGACAGGAAATGGTTGTCCGATTGAGTAGTTGCAGGAGTAGCCGATCAGCTCATCCTGAATGGAATAAAGCGGTAATGGGACATCCGGATAGACATTACCCCAGATGACAGACGCCCTTGAATCTGCAAATTGTTTGACGGTTTCAAACGGCACTTTACTTTGCCGGGCAAAGCAAAGTTGTGTGAGCAGTAAAGCCCCCAGAATGATTGTACAAATTTTTCTCATGACAATTCGGTTTAAATGAATTAATAAAAAACAGACATTATGCTGAAAAACTGTTTCATTAACATTTAACCTTAAAATGATATAGCAAAAGCCTGGCAACTCATGAGAGGACAATAATACGATTTATTTTTACTAATTGCAAGTATTTACCTAACATATATGCAATTTATTTCACACAATAAAAACCTGGCCCTAAGCCAATAGCCCGGAACCTTAGAAACAAAAAACGCAGACCCCCTTTTCCAGGAGCCTGCGTTGTGATGTAAGAAAAACCGATATAACCGGAGTTGAGCCTAATGTGTAACGATTAACTTGAGGGATTCAATCCGGTCACCGGTGGCTATTTTCACAAAATAGAGTCCCGGTGTCACATTTGAAAGTGTGAATGCATGGTTTTTTTCATCTGTATAGGATGTTGTTAAAATCCTGTCGCCACGCATATTGAAAATATCAACCTGAACCTTTCCGGTAGTTACGTCACCACTGTGAGCCAGTGTAAACACTCCGCTTGTGGGGTTTGGATAGATGCTGAACATGCCTGCTGCAGGTAATAAGGCAGGAGTAGCCTCTCCGCTTCCTGCAACTATTGCGACCATGGCAGGAGGCAGACTTCCGCAATACGCATTGGTGGTTGTTATATAACCATGCATATAACCACCCGGAGCGACAGTTGTTCCATACAGATAGGAAATTTTCACTCCGGCAATCATCGTGGCTCGAGCACCATTCTGCACTGTAAATGTAGATCCTCCGCCTGCCACTGTTACTGTATTTGACGCATCGAAACAGAGATTAAGCGGTGAGGGGATGGTGCCTGTCGCTGCGGTGTTCACATCAACAACAGCCATGGTTATTGTATTGGACGTTGCAGGGTTTCCAGACGGACAGGCATAATTCGAAGTAACCACACATGACACCTGATCACCGTAAGCCGGAACATAAGAATAAGTTGGCAAACCAGTTCCAGCATTTGCTCCGTTTTTCTTCCACTGATATGATGGAGATGCTCCTCCATTCACCGGTGTAGCTGTAAAAGTTACAAAATTCCCCGGAGGTGAAGGGTTGGCCGAAGCCGACACCGTGACACTTACAGGCAGCACAGGATTTACTGTCAGAAGAATACTGCTGACTTTGGTCGTACCAAGTGCATCTGTTACTGTCACAGAATAGGTGGTGGTGGTGAGTGGGCTGGCAACGGGATTTATGATGCCTGTATTTGACAATCCCGCAGCAGGACTCCATGCGTAGGTATATGGAGCAACACCTCCGGCAGGAACTGCATTTAACTGCGATGCACTCCCGGCGCAAATAGTCCCGGGAGTAGCAGTTGGCGTCGAAAGGAGTGTTGGAACCCAGTCAACGATGTTGTACGGATCATACTCGAATGCCGTACCAGCGTATGCCCCTGTATAATCAACAAAATAGACATGGCCTGCACCCACTGGCTTATAAACATTGAATGTTCCACCCCACGTGTTGGTTGGGAAGTTAGCATTTCTGACAACAAACACCTGGCTATTGGCAATATCCATCATGGCAGCAAAACCCGTAATCCCATCCTGGAACGTACAGCTCTTAAACGCATGTGCCGGATCTACTGATGACCCGGGCTGAAGAAACAAACCACTGTATGACGTGTTTTTAATCAACGCATAATCCGCTGCAATGGTGCCGCCCGAGAGTATGTTGAAATCGTAGTAGGCAGTTGGAACATTTGCTCTGACAGTAACCTGGTTTGCAGCTGTACCATTCAATTCAAGGCGCCCGCCAGAATTGATATTCAGGGCTTTCGCGTCTGCAAGTATGAGTGAGGACGAGGGGGATAGTGACAAATACCCTGCTATATTCACATTGATATTACCGGTTACAAACAGGCTGTTCCCGTTCAGAAAGTAGTAACCCTGGTTGACTGTCAGGTTGCCGCTGTTCTGACACGTTGCGTACCCGATCTGATTTACAGAATAACCGATTCCCTTGTTTACAAGGATATTTCGGAAATATCCAAGAACCCCTGAATAACTCAGGTTGGAGTGCTCTGAGCCCTTGAATTCGACAGTATTTGCAACTGCTGCTGTGAAAAATGCACCTGTAGATGCCACGGTGAAATCACTGTTAAGGGAATGAGACAACCCGGAGACGAAATCTTCCCAGGTGCCATTCGAGATCAGGATGTCACCTGTGCAATAGATATTGTCAGAAGGCCTGAATTTTCCTGCTGACTTATTTATAGTCAGGTTGCGGAATTCTTCAATGGTGGCTGAGGTTGTCAGCATCTGGTCAAGAGTTCCGTTGAAGATAACCATAGAATTACTTCCCGGATAAAAACCATAATTTGAAGCATAACCAGTATTGCCATTAGTCCAGTTTTTCCCTACACTAACCTGCGGTCCATAACCATCGGCCACATTCAACCCTGCATTCAGGTCGATTGTAAGGTTGCCGGATACCCAGAGATTGGCTGGTGACCTGAACTTCATGGTTCCATCAATCAGATGAAGGTCATTTGTTACTGAGACACTGTTCCAAACCTCCAGTGCATCGAATGCAGCATAAGTTTTGTTGAGGCTCAGATTATAGAATGTTTCAGGAGACAGAACATCTGCAGCCAGCGCTCCGTTAAATTCAACGGTTCCGGTGCCTTCCGTAAACCCGGCAGTACCCACAAGATTGTTCCAGTTTCCGCCGACTTTAATCGAGGCCGGGGCATTAAGGGTTCCTGTCTGAATCGTCATATTACCTGTGAGAACCAAATCAGTAATGGCAGAAACATTGTTTGCAAGTACATTGTCCGTTATATCCCCTTCCCTGCTGTAGAAGACCTCCTCAGTATTTGGCTGGGAATTATCTAACACTGCTGCTTTGTTGATAACAAGATTTGCAAATGTGCTCCCCAATCCCTGGCTTAAGGAAACATCTGAAATGCCGTACATCTCAAAGGTACCTCCTGCAGGGTTGAAGTCAGTTCTCCCACCAGTCAGGTAGCCATTTGTTCTGATAACACCACCTGTTATTGATTCGGTGAGGGTTGCTACGGTATTAAAAAAGTAAATGCCATTATTTTTGAAATCCAGGACTCCATTTGACATTTCTATTATAGCGTTATCAACATAAGGCCAGTAACTCGCCCCGGCACCACCGGTAACGGTCATCGTCCCTCCATAAATATGAATTTCACCTCGCAAGTCCGTAAATTGACCGGCATCCTGGGTGAGGTTCAACAAACCTCCCGGATTCACCCAAAAGGTGCCAAAAAGTCCGCTGTCAACAAGGTCAAGGGCGGTGAATGTGCCTGCAATGACATCAATACCTCCCGTTGTCCAGTCATACTGGTTACAGGTAACGGTATTTGCGGCATTGTTTACACGAAGGGCAGCTCCCATGTTGGCTTCAATAATATTGAATGTTTCGCTTGAAACATAATTATGACTGGCACCGTTGAAAATCACCCTGCTTGTTCCTTCGGCAAAACCGGATGTTCCCACGGTATTGGTCCAGTTTCCGCCAACGGTTAACGTTGTAGCACCCGGGCTGAATGTTCCCTGGTCGATTGTCACATTGCCGGCTACGGTCAGATCGGTGACAGCGGTTGTCGTACCAGACGAACTGAACCTGATATTGTTAATCACTCCGGTTCCTGTTCCATAGTTGCCGGCACTTTGTGAAGTTCCATCGAAAACTAACGTTCCAGTGTTGGATAAACCGGTAAAATCGAAATTACCATACATCGCCAAGTTGCCTTTAAGAATTATATCCTGACTCGAGTAACTGCTTAAGTTACAGGATGGTTCACTATAAAGGGAACCATTTATTGTTAGCGGCTGGGTACAAAGATTGCTCACCCTTATCCAGTCTGTACCGGATTTATGGGTGTCAACGTTTGGCATTGCACATGCTGCGCTGTATGATCTGATCCAGTTTGTACCTGTACCTGCGAAATAGACCCAACCTGAAACGAGGTTGGCGGTTGCACCCGGATTGAAGTTCCAGTCACCAAAAACCCAGAAAGCAGCGTTGGCAGTAAAGTTCGCTGTTGAACCTGAATTCCAGTATACATTTCCCAACGCCCTGATCACCCCGGCAGGATCTGTAAGGCCCAACTGACCATTGATTGTCAAATCGTTGCTGATTGCAAGTTCCATAGTCTGCACTTCAACCTGTGCTCCGGCACCAATCGACAAACTATTGCATTCCTCTTTCAGAAAAGGAGCATAATTATCTACATAAACAGGTTGATACCCAACATTGTTAACATAGACAGGTTCGTCAATGTTCGGTATATGTCCCAGCGACCAGTTGGCTGCCTGGTGCCAGTAATGGTTGAAACCGCCAACCCAGTAATTCGGTAACGCAGCGGTGACGTTGATTGTGTAATCTTCTACTTCACCATACGGTGTAATACCACACGGGTCAACAACTCCTGTATAGGTAATCCTTACCCTCATCACCTTGGTACCCAATG
>CAYHGE010000026.1:6472-18409 GCA_964355945.1 uncultured Draconibacterium sp. | reverse complement strand
TGCTTCACAATGTGACAAAACATTGATGGTATAATCTTCTGTTTCACCGTACGTTGTAGTACCGCAACTTGCAGGAACTCCATAGTTCAGCCGAACGCGCATGGTGGTAAAACCAGTGAGTGCTGTCAAAGGAGCTGCAATGCTGACCGAATATACCGGGCCGGCTCCGGTACCAAGGGCAAACTCTTCCCCTGCGTCGGCAAAATCACCATCCTGGTTCCAGTCAATCCATGCTTTACCCTGATCACTGGCATAACCATTGATGGTGACCGATAGTGTCTCACTTGCTCCCTGAATGATTTTATTCACCAGTCCGGTATAATCCGCGAATCCGCCGGGAGATCTGCCAGTGGTATTGCTGATGGTTCCCATGACAACTTTGCTGATGTATTCAAATGAACTGAAATTCGTTGATCTGGCACTGCAGTATGTGTCGGCGGGCAATGTCGTCATGCCATCGATGATAAGTGCATAAGGCTGTGAACCTCCGGAAAGTGCACCAGTATGGGTAACACGGATGGTATAATACCCGGCAACCGGACTGAGCATGTTCACACACTCAACATTATCTCTGACATTATTGCCTTTAAAGGCGCTTGACGAAGGCGAAGCAGGATTCAACACCCATGGATAGTTAGTTGATACCCCGATAACTCTGACATCCAGGTTATTGACTAGCATTAAGGTTGAAGGGTTGAGTGAGGCGGCAGGTGGTGTTCCTGCAGGATCAGTCCAGCAAAGAGTCACATTGATGTCGGAACCGTTGCTATAGTATGTATAATCGGTCGTTTGCCCATTGACAAGGGTTGCCTGAACGATCTGGCCACCCTGTGTGTTATCCGAAGTAATCAGATTTGCAGCACCTGTAGCATTCATCAGGCCCCAGCCAAACATATAATCCGGACCGTTGGCAGGTCCGGCCTCATTGGCCGTATTGATGGCCAGGCCTTTCAGCGCTGCGGCAGACATAGTACCTCCGCGTAATGACTTATAGTAATCCTGCAGAAGAACAAGGGTTCCCGTAACATTGGGTGCAGACATTGAAGTACCGTCGAGGGTGGTATAATCAGCATTTCCTGTATTTGTGGTGGAATATACCCCTACCCCGTTTCCAACGATATCGGGCTTTATTCTTCCGTCATCTGTCGGACCATAACTGCTGAACGCACTGATCGACACACTTGCCGGGTTAGCCCAGCCACCGGGGATGTCATTCACAGCTCCGACCGTCAATACATTTTTTGCAATACCATGCTGATCAATACAATCATAACCATCAGCTCCTCCGTCAGGATCACGTGCGACACTGCTCAACACCCAATTGGTTCCGTCATAAACGTAATGGTTCCCGGTATGATCGTCATTACGGTCATTCCCGGCTGATTTTACAATAAGGTAATTTGGTGCATTGTACGCAATCTGATCCCATTCCTGTGCAGATACATCATAAAACCCAAACAGGTAATCTTCTGTTGTACTGATAGATGGATTGCCATACCAGTACCAGTTCGGGGAACTGTAAACCCATCCCCTGTTCCATCCGTACGAGTGGTTGGAAAGGGTCAGACCGCCGGACGCAGCCGAAGTCATTTCAGTATTGTCATCTGTCCACTCGTAGGCATGGAGCAAGGCTTCTGTCGCCATTCCATGGGTTGAAGCAACCTGTCCTTCACCCACAATCGTTCCGGCAACATGTGTCGAATGGTAGTGAGTTGATCCGGGTACATCCATTTGAGTAACCCTTGTTCCTGCACCATTGTTAAACTCCTGATGCGTGGTAAGTACGCCACCGCCATCCCATTCACCAACTGTATAACCTGAACCTGTCAGGTTTAGTCCGCTTGAACCACCTGACCAGATATCGTCGGTATTGGTTGTTCTGCCGGCATTGAGGTTTGTGGTGGAGTACGACTGAGGAAATCCGAACTGGTCGATGTACTGAATTTCACTTACACCTTTATCGGTCTCCTTTCGGATGGTCCAACCTTTTTCCTTCGCAACACGCTCTAATTCTGCTCTCTGCAACAAATGTTTCTGATGAAACTCATCTGTCATTTTCAAGAGATTCGTTTTCTGAGGGTCGGGCCGGTCTTTCTCGGTTCTGTTTTGGGAATATAAGTGATTCATTCCGAAAACAACCAGGATCATAACAACAATAATAAATTTCAACTTCATAAAAATGGTTTTTGGGTTTAACTTAAGGAACTTAATTTTTTTCAAAAATACAAAAATCAAATCAGTATTAAAATGCTTTTTTACCAATATCCGGACAAATACACATGTTTTTTCCCCTGTTAAAAGTGGAAATATTACCAGTTAAACGTTGATATATGTCAATGCCAAACAATTTATCAGTTGTTGGATTGAAAATATCGCACGGTAAAACGCATAAGTTTTGCAAAGCGGATCAGATAAATCTTATTGATTGATCACAATCACATCAAAGAGAATGAATAAAATCTTGAACTTGTTTAAGAACCTGGATTTGCTAAACCACTAAGCACCAAGTGCACATAGAACCACTAAGGGTTTGTCAATAAACATTATATTATCCTAAGTGTTCCTTCGTGTTCTTAGTACCTAAGTGGTTTATTTTCAATAATTAAAAACAAAATTGGCTACCAAACCCTGAATTGGCTAATATTTATGCTCCTCCCGCACTTGCCGGCGGGTAAAAAAAAAGCGCAGGATCCTGAATGACAGGGTCCTGCGCATATTAATGTAAAAATATTAATCCCGGTATGTTAATGAAATACGATGAGTTTTAGGGATTCGGCATGATCACCCATCCGTATTTTCACAAAATAGAGCCCGGGAGACAGGTTGTTTAATCCGAACCGGTGGTTTTTTTCGGCGGGATATTCGGTTGAAAAAACTCCTGACTTCGACACTTTTTTAGCTACTGTTTTTCAATAGCCTCATAGACAACAATTTGCATATTTCGGGACACCGGTTTGGGTGTCCCAGGTGAAAAATGGGTATTTTTACGGGCATGTTTGTCCGGAAGAAAAAGAATCCAAGTGGTATCGTAAGTGTCCAGGTCATCGATAAAAGCAAAGGCCGATACTGTGTTATCAGAACTATTGGCAGCAGTGCTGATGTCCCAACAATAAAAAACTTATATCTGCAAGGCAAGCAATGGATATCCAGTCATTTAGGAGAACAGGATATTTTCGAGGCACAGGATAAAGACATTGAAGAAAGGCAGGTTGCCGAATATCTGCTCAACAATGTCGAGAACATCTTGCTCAACGGTGTCCAATTGGTGCTGAACAACGTATTCAAATTGACTGGGTTTGACTCAATCCAAGACGATATTTTTCGGCAGCTGGTCATCGCCCGGTTGAGCCAACCGCTGAGCAAGTCCGCAACGGTCGAATACATAAAATCGCACTTTGATGAAGATGCTCAGTTGCACAGGGTTTACCGTTACCTTGACAAGCTTTACAATACGCAACAGGAAAAGATACAACAGATCAGCGTTGAGCATACCCAGCGAATACTGGGAGGGAAGATCGGGCTATTGTTTTACGATGTTACCACCCTTTATTTTGAGGCGGATTATGGCGATGAATATAGGGAAACGGGCTTTTCAAAAGACGGGAAACACAGTCAGCCACAAGTCGTACTCGGTTTATTGGTCAGCAAAGATGGCTATCCGCTTTCCTATTCGGTATTCAATGGTTCACAATACGAAGGGCGCACCATGCTCCCTGTGGTAGAGGATTTTGTGCAACGGTTCAATTTGGATGATTTCATCGTTGTGGCCGATTCAGGGTTGATGAGCCAAAGCAACATAGCCATGCTCGAATCGGGAAATTACAAATACGTTATCGGGGCAAGGATAAAAAATGAAAGTAATGAGATAAAAACATGGACATTATCATTGGCAAAGCAGGATGGGGCATTCAATGAAACCCCAAAAGGCGTAGCAAGGCTCATCGTGGGGTACTCCGACAACAGGGCACGAAAGGACAGGCACAACAGGGAAAAAGGCGTAAAAAGACTTGAAAAGGCATACCGAAGCGGCAATATTACCAAAGAAAATATCAATAAACGCGGGTACAACAAGTTCCTTGAAATATCAGACAATGTCAGGGTTGCTATAAACCAGGAAAAGATCAAACAAGATGAACAATGGGATGGGCTTAAAGGATACCTGACCAATACCGATTTGTCCGCAAAAGAAGTATATGAGCAGTACAATGGCTTATGGTCGATCGAACGAGCGTTCAGGATCACCAAGGGCACGCTTGAAATGAGGCCGATGTTCCATTTTACCCCAAAAAGGATCGAAGCTCACGTCTGTATCTGTTTTGTTGCATATAAGGTTTACAAAGAACTTGAAAGAGTGCTGAAAATTAGCCATATAAACATCAGTGTCGATAAGGTCTTAGCTATTGCAAAAACAATTACGACCATAAAAATAAAACTGCCCAAAAGCAGTAACACGATGACCAGGACTTTGCTCCTGACGCAAAGACACAAATCAATCGCTCAATTGTTCGATGAAAACTTTTGGAAAAATTTTTAGGGTGTCCCAGTGTCGAAGTCAGGAAAAAGGATATATGATGTTAACTCGCATGTACACAAAACGAAACCGGGACTCGTCAGGAATAAATTCCCCAACAATTATACAACATTTTCTCCTGAAAAGCAAGGATTATTTTATGATTTCCGCCCGCACAAACCTAAAAAATCAGGTCATGTGCGGGCAAAAATCTCCTTCCGCCATTGCGGTGAATTATTGTGTTACTATGAGTTTAAACGACTGCACTTTACCTTCTGTCAGCAGCTTGACCAGGTAGAATCCCGCGTTCAAAGGACCGGGCTGGATTAAATGACTTTGTTCGCTGGCATATTGGTCTGAGAAAACCCTGTTGCCCCGCAGATCGAAAATCTCGATCGCAGTGGTTCCGACAGAAAACCCTTCTCTGGCCATTACGGTAAACGGTCCGGCTGTTGGGTTGGGATAGATTGTATACCGGTGGGCTACAGGTTCTGGTTCTAAGGGGACCTCCGTTTCATCACCTGCCACAACATTCACCAGAGATGGCATTTTCCCTCCGCAGTATGCATGCGTGGTTGTGATGTACCCATGCATAAAACCGCCCGGCAGCACCGTCGTTCCATATAAGTATGATATTTTCACCCCGGCGATCATGATGGCACTGGCTCCGGTTTCCACGAGGAAAGTGTTACCGCCTCCTGCCACGGTAATGGTATTGCTGGCGTCGAAACAAAGGCTGAGCGGTGCCGAAACAGTTCCGTTCACAGCAACATTAGCCGGCATCACGATCATCGCAATTGTATTTGAGGTAGCAGGGTTGCCGGAAGCGCAGGCATAGTTTGAGGTCATAACGCATGCAACATCATCACCATTGGCAGGCACATAGGAGTATGTTGACAAGCCTGTTCCGGCATTCATACCATTTACTTTCCACTGGTAAGCCGGGGATGCTCCGCCGTTGACCGGGGTCGCCGTGAAGAGCACATAACTGCCCGGCGGCGATGGGTTTGACGAGGGGGCAACGGATACGGAGACGGGCAATACCGGCTGTACTGTCACCGTAACACTGCTGCTGGTATAGGAACCAAGATTGTCATAAATTGACAAGTTATAGGTTGTGGTTACGGCAGGCGTTGCGATCGGGGAAGCTGCATTGGGATCAGACAGGCCGGTGGCCGGAGTCCAGGTATACATGTATGGTGCCAATCCGCCTGAAAGCCCAGTGTTAAGCTGAGTGGAAGATCCTTCACAGATGGTTGAGGGTGACGCTGATGCCGAAGATGTCAGGGCCGGCACCCAGGTTACAAGACCAAACGGATCATTGTCATTCGCTTCACCCGCATAGGCCCCGGTGAAGTCAACAAAATAGACATGGCCGGCGTTCACCGATTTTGTCACATTGCTTGCGCCACCCCAGGTATTGGCCGGGAAATTTACATACCGTATGGTCAGATCCTGGTTGTTGTCGATCCGCAGGAGGGTTCCCCCGGCCGCTCCATCCTGGAAAGTGCAGCCGAGAAAGTTTAACTCTGAATTAACGATGCTCCCCTCATTCAGGTAAACACCGTTGGGTCCCGTATGCTTAAAAATGGTCCCGGCTGCATAAATCGTTCCTCCGCTATTCACATTAAAGGCATAGCGGGCCGTGGTTACATCTGCACGAATTGTTCCCCCGACAAGTATAAAAGTTCCGCCGCTGTTCACATTGATGGCATTCAGGTTACTAAGCACCAACTCTCCCGGGGTTGAAAAATTAAGTTCAGCGCCATTGTTGATGGCTATGTCGCCTTCTACCCAAAGACGGTATCCGTTTCCATAGAAGGTGCCACTCTGGATCGTCAGATTCCCGTTATAAAGGCAGTTTAAATTGGTATTAAGATTCATGTAATAATAAGAAAGTTTGTTGATAATGACGTCATGAAGACAGCCGGTTGTGCTGTGGTAGCTTAAATTGGCCGGACCTCCCATGAACTCAAAAGTATTCTGGGCTAAAGCGTTCATAATGGCACCATTGGTGTTTACAGTGAAATTTCCGCCGACAATGTGATGCAAACCCGGCACATTATCTTCCCAGTTACCTCCATCGATCAGGAGATTGCCATCACACTGAATGTTGTCGTTTGACATGAAGGAATACCCCGGTTTCAGAATACTTAGATTAAAAAATTCCTCCTGCGGACGGTTGGTGGTAAGGTAGGAGTTGTTATCCAAAATAAAACTAACATGGGAACTGGTTCCGGGATGAAAACTAACTGCCGGACCGGTAACAGACACGTTCTGATTGGTCCAGTCTCCGCCAATCATGATATTGACATCGGTGTCATCGGCATTCAGTCCGGCCCCGCTGGCAATATGCAGATCATTGCTTATTAAAAGATTGGTTCTGGCATTGAGTTCAAGACAGCCGTCGCTGATGGTAAAATCATTTGCAATGTCAATGGTCCTGTCGCTGGTGATTTCAAGCGCAGTGGTATTGGTGTTGGTTTTCATGACCACCAGGTTGTAAAAATTCTCTGACGTCAGGATGTCGGCATCGTTGGGACCGGCAAAAGTAACCAGGTTGTTATGGGACTCAAACCCATACGGCCAGTCCAGATTGGTCCAGTCTCCCTCTACAATCAGATTAAAGGAATCAGTATCCAGGGTGCCACTGATGTTGATGAGCACGTCGTCTTTAATAGTGAGGTCACTGACAATTACACATAACCCGTTAATTTCAACATCATTAAAATAATTGCCTCCCGTGCAATTAATGACGGTATAATTCGGGTCGGTAGAAGCAAACTTTACCGTTCCGCCTGACGGTTTGAATGTGTTAGATGTTACGGCAGCGAATCCATAACCTGTCATGATCGTGCCGCCGATAATACTGGTCGATGCGGTGGAAGCAATCTCAATTCCGGTGCGCACGGCGTTGAATGTGCCGGAGTTCAGGTTGAACACCCCCCTGATCTTGTTGTAAGTCGCAGAAGCCGGGGCATCAACCGTAAAAACAGCGGCACCGATCTCAAGTACACCCGTCATGGCCTCTTCAAAACTTCCTTTGATCAGCACATTTCCACTTCCGGCATTCAGTTTCCCATTCAGGAGAAATGCACTGTGCCGGTTCACAAGTGCTCCGAAAGTCATATCCATCTCGCCAGTACTCATGATGTCTAAATTACCCTGCACCAAGAGTTGTTTGTTCGAAAGATGGAACTGGTTTCCTGCTGAAACGAGCATGGAACCAGCAACTCTTACCGTATCAGCAGTGCTGGCATCAAGATACGTGTCTGCATCCGGCCCGGCAGGCTTGGAAATCTCCAGCACGCCAAATGATGCATTACTGTCATCATTGCGTATTGTGGAAACACCGGCCTTATCAAAAATAACAGTATTTCCCGCACCCAGACTTGCATTGGTTCCGTTCTGGAATGTCCAGTTTGCACCAACACGGAACGTGCCAACTGTGATCAGGTCATTCGAACCCGGCAGCCAGGTAACGCTGCCACCGATATCCATAAAATCGAGCCCCAGGTCCATACGCAGAGTCCCTGTGCCGATGGTAAGATTTTCACTGATCCTGACTGTGTGTGTAAAGACCCTGAAGGTGCCTGATGAAATGGTCAGGTTTCTGCAGAGCATATCATCCGTATCCGGCCTGCTGTATGTTCCCGTGCCGGCAACTACCACATCGTTGAACGTGCACTTTTCATAGATGGTTTGGATGTTGGCAGGCTTTCCAAGGAAATGAACAACCGAACTGGTCCCGGCATTGAACCCTGTCGTGGTTGTGGCCGTAAGATTGTTATCAATCCAGTCCTCTTCAGAATAGATCTTTACATTGCTGTCATTGGCATTAAGCCCGGCTCCTGCTGCAATCTGAATCGTATTGCCGATATGAAGGCGGCCTCCGTAATTCATCTCCAGCGTTCCGGTCTTTACCAACAGATCACCTTTGACGGATATTGAATCACCGAATTCCACCCCGTCAAACCCAGTGTATGTCTTTTCGATGTTCAGGTTGTAAAAGGTCTCATCAGTCAGGATGTCGGAACTTGCCGCTCCTTCAAAAGTGACACGACAGGTTCCTTCAAGAAAACCTGTTGAACCAACATTGTTGGTCCAGTTTCCCTTCACCCTGACCGGACGATCGCCCGGGTTGAGTGCCCCGCTTTGAATGGTGAGGTTGCCATTTACCACAATGGAATCATTCAGCGTCACATTTCCTATGGTATTGATGATGACATTGTTCAGGTAGCCTCCCGAAATAAGCTGGATGATACTTGATGCGCCGTTGAAAATGAGGGTTCCCTGAAGACAATAAACATAACCGGTAGCCCAGAGATTTTCCTTTACAACAATTGGCAATGTTGAATTTGCATAAAAACTGGAGCCATAGCTGGGGACACATATCCGGCCATTGACTTTCAGGGTATCCGTGGAAGTATTGCTTACATAAAGTGAACCGGGTTCCTTGTTGTTGTATAGGTGCCAAAACGCCGAGTTCGCTTCAAAACTTCTTATATATGCCGTGCCCGTTCCTTCAAAATAGACAACTCCGCTGCTGATAACTGCCGCTGAACCATTCCTGAATTCCCAATCGGTTTTCACATGAAATGCACCTGAAGTCACATTTGCCGTTGAACCATTTTCCCAGAAGACAGAACCCTCAACCGTTACTTGGGGAGAATCATTTGTCATAGACAAATGACCGTGAATGGTAAGATCACCGGCAACAATGAGACTTCCATCAGTGAGGGTCATTTGAGCACCTGATTCAATGCTGAGGTTGTTGCAAAATACATCTTCGGTGTTTGTGATTGGATAGTATGTTGCTCCTGAAGCGATTGTGACGTTTGTCGCAGCCGTTGGAACTGCATAATCATCCCAGTTTTGAGGGGTATACCAATCTGATGAGATCTCACCGGTCCACCGGCCTGGGACTGATGCCGACCAGAATATCCGATTATACGGGTCATATTCATAAGCTGCACCTGCGTATGCGCCGGTGGCATCTTTAAAATAAAGATATCCGCTATTTGCTCCTTTTGACACGTTGTTTACCGGTGGCAGTGAGGGGAAATTCACTTCATGGAGTGAAAGCGTCTGGGTATTTTGGATGGACAGGAAGGAGGATGTTGAGAAATTCGTAAAGGTGCAGTGGTAGAAGGCATTGGCAGGGTCGATAATCCCGTTCATGCCGATCAGAAGGCGATATGAATACATAAAGGTTGTATATTTTGAGGAGATTGTCCCGCCCGGCTGTACGTCCAGGTAATAATACCCGGCAGAGTGCGTGATCACGGCTCCATCCGCACCATTGCCATAGGTCTCCAGCTTTCCGCCGCTGTTAACAAGGATGGACATGTCGGTAGCCATCTTCAGCTGCGAACCGGGGCCAAGGTGAAAAATGCCGTTATCGTTGATATTCAGATTGCCTCCCAAAGTAACGATCTTATCGCTGTTAATAAAACTTCCATTGTCGGCGGTAAAAGTTCCGTTCACCGTAAGGTTGGAAGCTAACGTGACCGACACCCCGGTATTTTTGTTGATTAAAAGATTTCTCATGGCTCCGGCAGTGACTTCAATCGATTTGCCGGTTCCGCCATACAACTCGATCGTTCCGCCGGCCGGGCTGAAACCGGCACGGTTTGAGTAATAATCACCCGCTGTGCGAATCGTTCCGCCAGTGATGGCGGTGGTGAGCGAATACGCGACTGCGGTAACGAGTTTAATCCCCTGGTTCTTGAAATCGAGCGTTCCGCCGTTCATGGTGACAGAAGCATCATCGGCGAAAGCCCAAACACTGATAGCGCTTCCTCCATAAACATTGATGGTCCCGCCTCCTGTAAATACCAGGTCACCATTCAAATCAACAAACTGTAATCCATCCTGGTACAGGTTGATGGTACAGCCGGTGTTAACATAATACCCGCCAAAAATACCATCATCCGCCAGGTCATTGGCCGTGAATGTTCCATTGTTCAGTACGTCCACCGAACCGGCAGTCCAGTCATATTGCGCACAGGTAACGTTTGTTCCGTTTGCCCTGAAAGCACCGCCAATGGCCTTGTGGACCTCAAGGACATTGAAAGTTTCCGTTGAACTGTACTGGTGGTAGTTCCCCCCTGAAAAGATCACCCGGCTGGTGCCCTCTGTGAATCCTGCCGTTCCCACTGTATTGGACCAGTCGCCGAATAACACAATTGTATTGCCCAGCGGGTCGAACGTGCCCGCGGAAATGGTGACATCATTCAGAATCTGCAGGAAATTGTTGATGGTCACCGTTCCGCCGCTGTTGATCACCAGGTTGTTGAAAAAGTCGCCACTATTCACCTGGACGGCCTGCGTACCGCTGCTTTTCTCGAAACTGACAGTTCCTGAACTAAATGAAAAATGACCGGAGTTGTTGATGTTGCTGTAGAAAATAGTAGTTATGTTCGCTCCGCCCAGTAAGGTAGAACCGGAATTGATGGTCAGTATCCCGTTGAATTTAAGGGTGCTGGTCGACAAACTGCTCACCGTCACCGTATTTCCGCTTGCTTTACTGATCGAAACACCTGAAAAACTGCTGTTGCTGCTTTTGCTGATAATTGCGGTATTCGCCGCGCCGGTAAAGGTTACTCCGCAATATCCCATGGAGATGGAAGAACCGGTTGAGAACTCCCAGTCACCGGAAAGCTCAATGGCGCTGTTTATATACCCGGAAACGGAGGAAGTCGCCCCCCAGGTGATGTTCACCGCAACCAGTTTCCCGGTTTTTGTCAGGGCGCCTCCGATGCTCAAGGCACCGTTCATCGTGGCGTTACCCGATGCAGTGAGTGTCCCATTGGTCAGCGTGGTGGCGCTTATGGTGAGTGTGGCGCCTGAATTAACGGTCAGGTTCTGGCAAACGCCGGCAGCACCGGATAAAGTAGGCTGGTTCACCGGGGTGGAAGGAATGACCACATCTTCGGTGGATGTCGGCACATGTCCGAGCGACCAGTTTGTGCCCACCGTCCAGGAGACACTGGTGGAACCATCCCAGGTATTGGTTTGTGCAAGCAGGTTACCCGCCAGGAGAAACAATGTAACAATGGTCAACAGTGTAATGATCTTTTTCATGGATTTGGTTTTTAGTTAGTCCCTATTGTTGGTTGATGAATTTCCTGACCGGGCTTTCACAGCCTTTGCTCTTTCCTCCGCTTTTTTTAATGCAGCAATCAATTTTCTTAAAGCATCATTTTCCGCCTTGCTTTCTTCAAGCAACCGGTTAAAATCATGTCCTGAATTTTTGCTTTTTGCCTTCATCCGAAACCCCCTGTGAAAACGTTCACAATTTTACAACCTCACAAGCCGATTTGCAAGAAATCACATGTCACAAAGATGATACAGTAGAAAAAAACATGGTCACAAACGTGATACAATAAAGCGCCGAACCATGTCTATACATTGATTTCCAAAGA
>CAYHGE010000026.1:0-6372 GCA_964355945.1 uncultured Draconibacterium sp. | reverse complement strand
GCGCAGGCGGGTCCTGGCGACATTGATGCTGTGGGCGCTCTGATGGGTGACGGAGGCAATGTCTTTGGTACTCATGTTCAGCCGCAGGAATGCGCATAACTTCCGCTCGTTGGGGGTCAGATCAGGGAATTTTTCGTGGAGTTTCTGATAAAATCCGGAATGGACCTGGGTAAAATGGGCTTCAAACTCCTTCCAGCTTTTGTCCTTTTCCAATTGGCGAACCTGGCTTAACACTGCATCGAGGTCCTCCGTGCTTTGTCCGTTTTTCTGGTTCCTGTCGATCCCTTCAATGATGGCAGCAATGGATTCATTGCTTTTAATAATCATCATAGCCTGGAGCGCGAGTTCCCGGTTTTTGGTCTCCAGGTCATCCTGGAACTTTGCAACATTTCTTTCAGCCAGCTCTTTCGCCTGCAGTGTGTTACGGTTTTTCAGCCGCAGGATCACGATGACAGCCAGCAGGATTAAGACCAGGCTAACTCCAATGGTTCCGGAAAGCAGGTAAAGGTTCCTTTTCATCCTGACATCCTGCCTGAGAATTTCATTCTCCAGTTTCATCTTTTCATTTTCAAAGCGGGCATGAAATTCGGCAAGCTTTGCGTCACTTTGTGCAGTGAATACAGAATCTTTCAATGCAATGAACCGTGTGAGCGCCTGGAAAGCCTCCTCGTGCCTGCCCGACTTTTGCAGCGCTGCTGCAAGTCCCTGGAGATTCCCCAACTGCAAGGGCTTCAGGTTTTTGCTCATGGCGATATCCTGGCTCTTACGGAAATATTCAACGGCCTTCGGTATATCGGGAAGCGCCAGGTAAAATTTTCCGAAAATATTGTATAATCTTGCCAGATCCTCCTGCATGCCTCCCTCAATCGTAACGGGCAGAGCCTGGTTCAGATATGAGATACATTGTTCCTTATTGCCAATTTCAAGATAGGTAGCGCCAATATAGGCTAACCTTTTTCCAACCTTGTCAATGTTCCCGACAGAACGGTCAATTTCAAGCGCTTCGTTAAAATAACGAAGTGCTTCAGGGTATTTTTTCCAGGCTTTGTTAACAATCCCAAGGTTGTTCAAACGAATCGCAACCATACCCAGGTTGCCAGTCTTCCTTGCAATTTCAAGCGCCTCAAGGTAGTATTTCACAGCCAGGTCGAATTTCCCCCATTGCTCATAAATCTTGCCGATGCTGTTCAGATCGATGGATATCTGAACCGGATCTCCCACCCTTTTATCGATAACAAGCGCCATCTGAATGTTTTTCAACCCCTTGCTATAATCTCCCCAAACTGTGTATATATTTCCTATATTGCTGTACATGCTTGCTGCCTGCGTATCAAATCCCCCGATAACCGACAGGCGTAAACATTCCTGCAGATATTCGAGCGCTTTAACCGTTTGCTCCATCATGTTATAGGCGTAGCCAATATCACCCAGCCTGTTGATGTAATTCTCTGATCCGGTTCCTCCCAGGCGCTTTTCAATGTCGGCGGATTTTTCATAATAACCGATTGACTTTTCATACTCTCCGAGGGTTACAAACGATTCTGCCTGCAGGAACAAAGCACGTGCTTCCTCTTTCTGGTTGCCGGCAGCCTTTGCCATGTTGAAGGCTTCCATGGCATATTTCGCAGCCTGATCCGGGTTTTCTTCCATGATTTTCGCTGCAGCGTCATTGAACACCTTGCTTTTCTCGCCGGGCTTGCTTGCTGCTATAACCTGTTGCATGCTGTCGGAAGCACCAACTGTTGCGTTTGCAGCAAATGCAAAAAACAGGATCAACCAATATATCCGGATTACATATTTCATCTGATAACGTGCGGATTAACGACCAAAATTGCAAAATGATCCGGCATGCGAAATAAGTTGAAAATTACATTGGTTAAAAATATAGAAATCTGTTTAATTATTAACAAAAAAACCGGATTTTTGCATAATTATATCAATTCAATTTTAAAACTATGACCGGACAAACATTTGCTGAAAAAATTTTCGGCGCACCAACAGGAACCATTGTTTTTGCGCGCCCCGACATCATCCTGTCGCACGACAACACGTCAAGCATCTACAGTACCTTCAAAAAAATGGGAGGAACTGCACTGGCAAATCCTGATGCATTGCTGATAACACTTGACCACAATGCGCCTCCAACCAACTCTAAACTTGCCAATGACTACCAGGTGATCCGTGAATTTGTTGAAAAATTCGGCATTAAGAAATTTCATGATGCAGGCGACGGGATATGTCACCAACTGATGGCTTACTATGCGAAACCAGGGCAGATCATCGTTGGGAGCGACAGCCACACGAGTACAGCCGGCGCTTACAACGCCTTTGCTGCCGGAATTGACCGTACCGAGACCGCAGGATTGTGGAAACAGGGAGAAACCTGGTTCCGTGTTCCTGAATCTGTTAAAATTACACTCACCGGAAAATTGCAGCAGGGGGTTTATGCCAAGGACCTTGCTTTGTGGATTATCGGGATGATCGGGTCAAGCGGGGCCGATTACATGTCGATTGAATACCATGGCGACGGGGTTAAAACACTGACCGTCTCCGACAGGATGGTACTTTCGAACCTTGCCTCTGAAATGGGTGCAAAAAACGCCGTGTTCCCCGCAGATGAAGTTTTGGAAAGTCACTTCGGCCACTCTCTTAAAGGGTTATGGGCTGATAATGATGCTGTTTATCTAAAGGAAATCGAAATCAGTTTATCCGGGGTATTCCCGGTGGTGGCGGCACCTCATCATGTTGACAATGTTAAGGCAGTTTCTGAAGTACAGGGCACCAAAATTCACCAGGCGCTTATCGGAACCTGCACCAATGGCCGTCTTCAGGATTTGCGTGAGGCCGCTGCCGTATTGAAGGGACAGAAAGTTCCAAAATACATGCAGCTGCAGATCATTCCTGCTTCAAAAGATATCTTCATGCAAGCCATGAAAGAGGGACTGATTGAAATTTTCATGGAGGCAGGCGCCAACGTGCTTTCAGCATCCTGTGGTCCTTGCCTTGGAACCGGACAGGGAATTCCTGCCGACAATTATAATGTGATCTCAACGGCTAACCGGAATTTTAAAGGAAGAATGGGCAACAGTGCATCGAACGTGTACCTTGCCTCTCCAACAACCGTTGCAATATCAGCACTTTACGGAGAAATAACAGACCCAAGGGGAATCAAATCCAATGATATCTTTCCTTACCATGCACCTCAAAGTGCCACTGTTGATATCAAAGACGGAGATGACCGCCTTGCGGATGGCACCTGGAATTATGCAGATGTTGATAACCTCAACACGGACCAGATGTTTGCAGGCAACCTCACCTACAATGTTCAAAGCACCGAACCGGATAAAATCATGCCTCACTTGTTTAAGGGCTTTGACGATAGCTTTACAGACCGGGTGAAAGTTGGTGACATCCTGATGGCAGGAGCCAATTTCGGGTGTGGCAGCTCCCGTGAGCATCCTTCGGTTGGATTGGCATTTGCAGGAATTCAGGCAGTCATCTGTAAATCGGTTAACCGGATTTTTTATCGCTCGGCGGTAAACCAGGGACTACCGATTCTTCTTGTGCCCGAGGCGGTGGAAGCCTACAAACAGGGCGATCATGTAACAATTGATTTCGGGAAAGGCCTTGTTTTCATTGGCAACATGCAGTATGCCTTTGCCCCGCTGCCTGCAAAACTCATGGAGATTTTTGAAGCCAAAGGGCTGGTGAACTATGTGAAGAATAAATGAAGAAAAAACTGACATCCTCACTGTTCGTTCTTCTTTCCCTTGCATTGGTTCTGGTTTTGCAGGCTTTTCTGCCCAAGTACGCAGACCGGCTGAAACTCTTTTTCATCTTTCTGCTTCTTGACGGGTATCTCTGGTTTTCAATTCAGCGAAGTCTGCAAACACTCAGAACCGGATTCCGGTATTCTTTAGCAATAATTTACTGGCTGCCGCTTACGCTCCTTTTGTGCGTCACTGTATTTGGATTTTTCGTACCCTTCCTTGACTGGAACCTGCCATTGCGTACTTATCTGCAGAATTTCATCCTCATCCTTTTCCTGACCAAGCTTTTCCCCATCCTGACCTTGATCCTGGCTGACCTTGCCCGTGTGTTTTTATTTGCCGTGAGGTACTTTTCCCCGGATAAAAAAGAATCATTCGGTTCCATTATCCGGGCCGCTGTTCTGCTAAAGAGCGGGTGGATCCTGGGTCTGCTTATTTTTCTGATCATGACGGCCGGTACCATTTTCTGGCAATTTGATTTTAAAATACGCACACAGGAAATTACTTTAAACGAACTTCCGGCCTCGTTCAATGGTTTTAAAATTGTACAGATTTCGGATGTTCACCTTGGCAGTTGGGGATCAGCCAGGAAGCTACAGCAAGCCATGGATGAAATTAACGGGCTTAAACCTGATGTGATTTTCTTTACTGGCGACATGTTTAACTATTGTACAGCAGATGGCTACGGGTTTGAACCTGTTTTGAAATCCCTCCATGCACCGTTTGGGATCTATGCAATTCTTGGCAATCATGACTATGGCGATTACATTCACTGGCCCTCTGCGGAAGCGAAACAACAAAATATGGAAGATCTTAAATCCTTCTATAAAAACCTGGAATGGAAACTGCTGTTAAACTCAAATGATATCCTGAAAAAGGGGAATGACAGCATCGCTGTGATCGGTGTCGAAAACTGGGGTTCTACAAGGAGGTTTCAGAGGTCTGGTGATATCAAACGTGCCCAGTCGGGAACAGAAACGATGGAAATTCAGCTTCTGCTTTCCCACGACCCCTCACATTGGGAAACCATCATCAGCAGAAAATTCCCGAAAATAGATCTGACTTTCTCCGGACATACCCATGGAGGCCAGGTCGGGATTGACTGTTGCGGGTTACACTGGAGTCCTGTAAAATGGCTCTATGACCACTGGTGCGGACTTTATAAAAACCCGCTTCCCGGCCCGGTCCAATATCTTTATGTGAACCAGGGCCTGGGAAATATCGGTTATTCCGGCCGCATTGGCATCATGCCTGAAATAACCCTGATTACGCTTAAAACTGTTGATTAGGCGCAATCATACCAGTTAACGCATAGAAACCTCAATCGGTATTGTAATGACCCTTCCCCAACCCTCCCCTTGAAGGGGAGGGAGAACGTTTGTCGAGGATTAAAAAAAGAACCGAAAGCAGGAAATTCCCGGTGATCAGAACACTATTTCGCCCGGGATATCTGGATAAATGACACTTCAACATCACCACCCTGCGGATAAAGACTGATCCAGTTGTTATCCTCACGCGACCACAAGTCCTGATCCTTGACACTCACAAGCCGTTCATTTACTTTGCCGTCGATATTCAGGTTGCGCATGACTACTCCCCCATTGGCGGTCTTGTCTTTTCCATACCGCATCAGTACATTGAAGGGTTTACCGGAGAGGTTTTTAATTTTGATATAGACAAAGTTGTTTTTTCGGGAAGCAATGTTAACCGGGGTAAAAGAGAACTGCTTTTCATTATTTGAGGTGATGATCACCGGTGTATTCAGCACATCAGCAATGGCATTCTCTGCAATGGTCCTGCGGATTTTAACAATCATCTCCCGTGGATATTTCTCCATGGGCAGTAAATTTGCAGCCTCGGTATAGGCATCAACCGATTTATCAAATTCAAACGTATTAAAAAAACGATCACCATCCGCGATTGCCTTATCATAGCGGGATTTGTTGGCCCTGAATAAACTATCCATCCGGGCAGTGATGATATTTATCTGATTCTGAGGATATGGCTGGGCGGGAAACAAACCGAGCGCTTGCTGATAGCTATCCTTTGCTTTTGAATAATCCTTGTCTTTATAAGAATTATCAGCATCGGCAACCAGATTTTCATAATACTTCTGCTTGCCAAGCAACTCTTCCAATGACTTGTTAATCTCTGCTATTTTCTCCTTCGGATAGGCAGCCTGAGGTTTAATCCCCAGGGCATTCTGATATTCTGTCCTGGCTTCTTCGAATTTCTTCTGGGCAAGCAACTGGTCTGCGGATGCCAGCGAGGCTTTGTAAGCATCTTCCTTCGCTTTCAAAGCCGCCAGGATGTTGTCAATTTCGGCAATTTTATCCTTTGGATATTGCTCCGAAGGCTTAAACGTCAATGAATTGGTAAATTCCACCCTGGCCTGGTCATACGTTTTGGCCGCCAGGAGCTGATCTGCCTTTGCTACAGAGGCTTTGTACTGGTCATCAATGGCTTTCTCCTTTGCCATTGCAGCCAATATATCGTTTATTTCGATAATTTTATCTTTAGGATACTGCTCATAAGGCTTGATCTTTCCTGCTTCGATGTAAGCATTTTTTGCCTGGTCGTAGGTCTTAGCCTGCAGCAATTT
>CAYHGE010000025.1:27760-37348 GCA_964355945.1 uncultured Draconibacterium sp. | reverse complement strand
ATCTTGTCATTTTTCTTGGCATTGGCAACAACCTCCACCTCATCATCGCCACCCTCCTTTTTGGTCTTGTTTTTATCTTTCAGCTTATCAAGGCTGTCTTTTGCAATTCTGGTGGTAACCGCCTGGATCGGAACAGTGATGGTGTTATCGGCAGTTTCGGTCTGAATTTCAACCGTACACGACATTCCCGGGCGGAAAGGGGAGTAGTTGATTTCCTGACCTACGAGCAGATCCTTGTAAAAGTCTTTCAGGATATGAATTTTCACATTGAAGTTGGTCACCTGGTCAACACTCACGCCTGTGGTATTGGCGGAGGTGGCGATTTCGGTGACAATTCCCTTGAATTTACGGTTCAGGTAAGCATCAACTTCGATCAGGGCAGTGTCGCCCATACTTACCCGCACAATGTCATTCTCGTTGACCTGCACCTGGGCTTCCATTTCGTTGAGGTTGGCGATGCGCATGATTTCGGTTCCGCTTGAGAACTGGGATGCGCCGGTAACCCGTTCCCCCTGGAGAACGCTTAACTTGGATACTGTTCCATCATTCGGGGCAAATATCGCGGTACGGTTGAGGTCGTCTTTGGATCTTCTCAGTGCGGCTTCAGAATTTTTGACCATGAACTCGGAAGCTTTGATGTCTTCTTCCCCGGCAGTGACCTGGGCCTGCGCAACCTGAAATGCCGATTTGGCCTGGTCGTATTCGGCGTTTGAGATCACATTTTGCTGGAATAGCTTATCCTGGCGGTTGTACGAGAGGCGTGCATTTTCAAATTGAGCCTTCAGCTGGGCAAGGCGGGCTTTTGAATTGGCCAGGTTGGCTTTCTGGGTGTTTAATGAAGCCTCACTTTGGTCAAATTGCGAAATATAGATCTCCGGATCGATTTTGGCGAGCAGGTCGCCTTTTTTAACCTGGTTCCCCTCTTTGACATATAATTCAACAACCTCACCGGAGATGTAAGGGCTGATTTTAATGTCCTTTTCAGGCTGGATCTTTCCGTTTGAGGAAACTGTCTGGATGATGGTCCTTTTCATCACCTTTTCCGTGGCAACTTTGGTCCCTTCATTCCCCTTGCCTTTGATGATGGCGGCAACCACAATAATGGCTATTACTGCTACGATGGCAATAATAATCCATATTTTCTTTTTCGAAATCTTGCTGGTCATTGAAAACAGTATTACTGGTTATTCGCGCTCAATCTTGATGGGATTCCCCATGTAGAAGTCAAGAATGGTCGTTTTGAAAATGAAATCGTATTTTGCCTGAAGCAGTTGCGACTGGGCCAGGGTGAGGTCTTTTTTGGTGTTGTTGTAGTCGAAAGAGGTCAACACGCCTACATCGAACTTCTGCTGGGCATATTTAAAGGCCTCTTCCTGGGCGTTGACTTTGTCTTTCGAAGCCGAATATTTCTGAAGAGCGGAAACAGCGTCGGCAAAGGCCTGTTCAATCAGCTTGCGCAGGTCGCGTGTTTTAATTCCCAGGTCGAGATCGGCCTGCGACTTTTGAATTTTCGCCTGGCTGATGGCGGTGCGGCCCGACCATCCATTGAAAATAGGAATACTCAGGTAAAAACCAACGGTTTGATTGCTGTTATCCTTCAGCTGATCGGCAAAGGACTTTGTGCGAAAGGTGTTATTGACTTGCCCGATGACCACAGTCTCTTTAGAGGGTATGGTAAAACCCACCGAATCGAATTTATACGAAGGCGGTATGTTCGGATCGATTTCCTCGGCAACACCAGAATACCCTGTTCCCCACGAACCACTCAGTGAAAGTGTTGGCTGAACATAGCCGCGGGCAATTCCAAGTCGTTTTATGGCACTTTCTACCCGGAGTTCAGCGCTTTTAATTTCAGGACGTGTTTTCAATGCATGTTCAAAAATCACTTCGGCAGTGATTTTTTCTTTCGGGGCCTGAACCTCTTTGAGCAAAGGTTTCTCAACCCTGAAATCACGAGAAACAGGGATGTCGATCAACTGCTGTAACGAAAGACTGGAGATGTATAACCTGTTTTCGGCATCCACTGCATTCAGCTGCTCGGTGGCTTTCTGAGCCTGGATATTCAGCAGATCGCCTTTCGCGGAAGACCCTGCATCAACCATTTTCTGCATACGCTCCACCTGGGTGGTGGTGATCCGAAGCTGCTCTTTGGCTACATCAGTCAGTTCAAGGTTAAACAAGATGTCGAGATAATATCCGGCGACAGAGAGTGAGATGTTGTTTTTGATCACATCCAGATCGTACTGACTGGCCATCAGGTTTATTTTACTCTCTTTGTATGTGTTTAACTTCTGAAGGCCGGAAAACAGGGTAACATCGCTTGAAATATAGAAATTGTTTGAACGTACCGTGGTGGTTGCAAATGTATTGGTATACTGATCAAGGGTTTGCCCGTAATTCCAAATATTTGTACCGTTGGCATTGAGGTTCGGCAGCATGTTCAACTTCGTCTGAAGCAGCCCGTCCTTGTTGCTTTCAACAGTAAGCAACTGTTTGTTGATGTCGAGGTTGTTTTCGAGGGCGTAGTTGATACAATCTTCCAGGGTCCATATTTTTTGAGCCTGACCGCTCCCTGAAATTCCTAAAAAAGCAAAAAACAAACAGGCTGAAAGCCAGAATTTAAAACGATAAGCTTGCATTTTCAAGGGGTTTAAAAGAGTTCAAAATTAGTGAATTTAACTTTCACCGGGGCATTAAGACGAAGAATTTGTTATTTGGTTACAAATCACTATTTTCCTATTTCAATATTATTTTCTATTTTTGCACGGAATATAGCATCGCAAGTGGTTTCATGACAAGACACAAATCGTACATACCAGCCCGTCGTATTTTAACTATCTGTCTCATTCTGGGGATATTGTTCACCTCGCGGATGTTTGCATCCGTTCAGGATCAGACCATGCTGGTTGCAACAAACGACACCACTTCCGGACACCAGGAAAAACCCGAACACCAGAAAGAGGGAAAATTCAATGCCGGTGAAATGATCATGGAGCATGTCGTTGACAACCATGAATGGCATGTTGCCGAGATCGGCAGCCTGCATCTTACCATTCCACTCCCGATCATCCTGCTTTACGAAGGTAAACTTCACACTTTTTGCTCAAGCCGGTTCCACAATGAATCACACAGTTACATGGGATTCAAACTTGAACTGGAAGGCCCTCATAAAGGAAAGATCGTACGTGAAGGAGAAAACGGGGAGGCGGCAATTGGCGGTCCGGCAGTGTATGACTTTTCGATCACTAAAACCGTCCTGGCCATTTTAATGAGTTCGCTATTGCTGGTTCTTGTATTTATTTCAGTTGCCCGGGCTTATACGCGCAACAGGGATAAAGCGCCCAGCGGATTACAGTCGCTCCTCGAGCCGCTTATCATCTTCATCCGCGACGATATTGCAAAAAGCTCCATCGGGGAGAAAAAGTATGAAAAGTTCATGCCTTTTTTACTCACGGTCTTCTTTTTCATCTTTTTCAACAACCTGATCGGGTTGATCCCATTCTTTCCGGGCGGTGCCAACGTAACAGGTAATATTGCTGTTACCCTGGTCATGGCAGTGTTCACCTTTGTGATAACCACCATCAATGGCAACAAGCACTATTGGGTGGACATCATCAATACACCGGGCGTTCCCTGGTGGCTTAAGTTCCCGGTGCCACTCATGCCGGTTGTCGAGATCATCGGAATCATCACAAAACCCTTTGTTCTGATGATTCGTCTCTTCGCAAACATTACCGCCGGGCACATCATCGTGCTTGGTTTTATCAGCCTGATCTTTATTTTCGGAGAGATGAACGCGGCCATCGGATATGGCGTTTCAGTATTCTCCGTTGCCTTTATGATATTCATGAACCTGCTTGAACTGCTTGTCGCTTTCATCCAGGCGTATGTGTTTACACTGTTGTCGGCACTCTACTTCGGGCTGGCAACGATTGAACCGGAACACCACTAATTAATTGACGATTGGATGATTAACGATTGACGAATAAATTTACGATTAACCGATTGACGATTAGGGCTGCTCAATCGTAAATCGTAAATCAAACAATTCAATCTGCAATCGTCAATCGTCCAATCGTAAATTGTATATTTTTTTAATAACCCTTAATACCCCTTGATTATGCATTTATTAGCAATTTTACTGCAACTGGCCGGAGATTTCTCCGCCATTGCAAAGATGGGCGCAGGACTGGGCGCAGGGATCGCCGTTATTGGCGCAGGCATCGGTATCGGTAATATCGGTAAAAGTGCCCTCGAATCCATTGCACGTCAGCCCGAAGCGATTGGTGATATTCGGTCGAATATGATCATCGCAGCTGCTCTTGTAGAAGGCGTGGCATTTTTTGCTATCGTTGTTTGTCTGCTGATTTTGTTCATCTGACAGTAACAACAGGTTCTTTACGGATGAACGGTTGGTTCATCCGTAAAGAACATTTTTTCATTTACAAACATTAAAAGCAATCCGATATGGAATTAATCACTCCGGGACTGGGACTGATTTTCTGGATGACACTGGCGTTTTTATTCCTGGTGTTTGTCCTTGGGAAATTTGCCTGGGTACCCATCCTTCAGATGCTCAAAGAACGGGAGACCTCCATCAGCGAAGCGCTCAATTCCGCGAATCTGGCAAGGGAAGAGATGAAGCAACTGCAGTTCAGCAATGAACAACTTCTCCAGGATGCCAAAAACGAACGGGATGCCATGCTGAATGAAGCCCGGAAAATAAAGGACAGGCTTCTTGAAGAGGCAAGGATCAAAGCCGGCGAAGAGGCTTCACGGATTGTTGAAGCTGCCAAGGCGAGCATCAACAATGAAAAGATGGCTGCGATGACCGAACTGAAAAATCAGATAGCAGAGAGTTCCCTCACCTTGGCCAAGTTCATTTTGAAACGCGAACTCTCTGACCCAAAGAAGCAGGAAGAGTACGTTCAGGAGTTATTAAGAGAAGTTAAAATCAACTAACCGGAATGAATGTTTCTTTAGTAGCGGAGCGTTATGCGAAAGCACTTTTTGAACTGGCCCTGGAAAAGGGTGCAGTTGAAGAGGTATATCAAGACAGTCTGTTGATTACCAAAACCTGTGAAGAGAGCAAGGAGCTAAGGTTGTTGTTGAAAAGTCCGATCATCAATTCCGGGAAAAAATTAATCATTCTGCAGGAAATATTTGGCAAAGAGGTGAATAAAATATCGTTGACCTACCTGCTGATCATGGTCAGAAAAAACAGGGAATCGTTCATTTCCGCAATTGCAAAACAATATGTGGCACTTCATCAGGCCTACCGGAATATTCTCACCGTTCATTTCTCTTCCCCTGTGTTACCTGATGCTGAAACCCGGGCCAGGGTGATAGAACTGATGAAGAATTTTACACAATCGGACATTGATCTGAAAGCAGAGATCGATCAATCACTGATCGGCGGATTTGTGCTGAATTGGGATGACAAGCAATATGATGCCAGCATCCGCAGGGAGATTGACAACATGCGTATTGCCATAGCAAAAGTAAATTTATACAAAAAAGGATTTTAAGAAAATAGATTATGGCTGATATTAAACCCGCAGAAGTAACGGCAATTTTACGCAGGGAACTGGCCGGTTACCAAAGTGAAAAGGAACTTGAAGAGGTTGGTGTTGTATTGACCGTTGGAGATGGCATCGCCCGCATCTATGGTATGAACAATGTCGAAAGCGGAGAGCTGATAGAATTTGAAAAAAACGGGCTGAAGGGAATTGTGCTGAACCTTGAAGCGGATAATGTCGGCGCTGTGTTGCTCGGCGATTACTTTGAAATCAAGGAGGGTGATGTTGTAAAACGTACCCGACGCATTGCCTCCATTGAGGTTGGTGAAGGCCTGCTCGGCCGTGTTATCAATACGCTGGGAGAACCCATCGACGGCAAGGGTAAAATCGAAGGCGTCCGTTACGAAATGCCTCTCGAAAGAAAAGCCCCGGGCGTCATCTACCGCCAGCCGGTGAATCAACCGCTTCAGACCGGTATTAAGCCCATCGATGCCATGATCCCGATCGGCCGCGGACAACGCGAACTGATTATTGGTGACCGCCAGACCGGTAAAACAGCCATCGCCATCGATACCATCATCAATCAGAAAGAGTTTCATGCCAAGGGCGAAACCGTATTTTGCATTTATGTAGCTGTTGGCCAAAAGGGTTCTACCGTTGCAAACATTGTAAAAACACTTGAAGAAAAAGGTGCTATGGATTATACCGTGGTGGTTTCATCAACAGCTTCTGATCCTGCCGCCATGCAATATTATGCACCGTTTGCAGGTGCAGCCATTGGTGAATTCTTCCGCGATACGGGCCGGCCAGCGCTCGTGATTTATGATGACTTGTCGAAACAGGCTGTTGCCTACCGTGAAGTCTCCCTGTTGCTCCGTCGCCCCCCGGGACGTGAAGCATATCCGGGTGATGTGTTCTATCTTCACTCCAGGTTGCTCGAACGTGCTGCAAGGGTAATATCTTCAGACAAGATTGCCGCCCAGATGAACGATCTGCCGGCTACCATTAAAGACATGGTAAAAGGTGGTGGTTCCCTTACCGCGCTTCCGATTATTGAAACCCAGGCCGGTGACGTGTCTGCCTACATCCCGACCAACGTGATTTCGATCACCGACGGGCAGATTTTCCTGGAAACGGCCCTCTTCAACTCCGGTATCCGCCCCGCCATCAACGTAGGTATTTCGGTATCCCGGGTAGGAGGGAATGCACAGATCAAATCAATGAAAAAGATTGCCGGTACCCTTAAACTGGACCAGGCCGAATACCGCGAACTCGAAGCTTTTTCGAAATTCGGTTCCGACCTCGATGCTGCCACCAAGGCCGTACTCGACAAAGGCGCCCGTAATGTTGAAATCCTGAAACAGCCGCAGTATTCGCCGATGACAGTTGAAAAGCAGATCGCCATCATCTTCTGTGGAACCCGTGGGTTGTTGCGAAACATACCGATTCGCAGTGTCAACAATTTTGAGGTTGAATACCTGCATGTTATGGAGGTGAATCACCAGGTGGTCCTCGACAATCTGAAGGCAGGTAAACTGCTGGATGAGGATCTGAAAACAATGGAAGAAGTTGCAAAAGAACTTTCCAAAAAATACGAGGAAAAGAAATAAGACACGTAAATGGCGGGACTGAAGGAAGTACGTATTCGGATTGCATCGGTAAAATCGACCCAGCAGATTACCAATGCCATGAAAATGGTGGCGGCGTCAAAGTTGCGCAAAGCGCAGATGGCGATCATCAAATTGCGCCCGTATGCCGCCAAACTACGGGATATTCTGCAAAACCTGAGTGCAACAGTCGATAATTCCGACGAAAACGTATTCTCCCAGCAACGGAAACCTGAGAAAATTCTGATCGTTGTTATTACTTCCAACAGGGGCTTATGCGGAGCTTTTAATTCCAACATCATTAAGATGGCGCTGCATCTCACGGCAACTGCCTATCAGCAGCAGTTCCAGCAGAACAATGTCAGCTTCATGACCATTGGCCGGAAAGGCACAGAGTTTTTCCACAAGCGGAAGTATAATGTCATAGAATCGCATGATGAACTTTTCGACCAGCTTACCTTTGCCAATACAGCCATCCATGCTGAAAAGCTGATGAAAAGCTTTGCAACCAAAGACTTCGACAGGATCGACCTGGTTTATAACCAGTTTAAAAATGCAGCAGTACAGCGGCTGATCGTTGAACAATACCTGCCCATTGCACCTCCCCAGGATGCACCTGGGGCACCTGTTACGCCTGCGGTAAAAGTGGAGTCGGATTACATCTTTGAACCCGACAAGGAGACCATTGTCACCGAACTGATCCCCAAAACCCTGCGTATTCAGCTTTTCAAGGCAGTGCTCGACTCCTTTGCGTCTGAGCAGGGCGCCCGCATGACCGCCATGAACAAGGCCACCGAAAACGCCAAAGACCTTATTCGCGACCTCAACATCTCTTACAACAAGGCGCGCCAGAACGCCATCACCAACGCCATCCTCGAAATTGTTTCAGGAGCGGAGGCGTTGAAGGGGTAGACGGCCCTGTCTCATCAGAATCCCTGTTATTTATCAACTTTTTTGTGGTTAAATATCCTCAATTGCAAGGATATATATCGTGGCAGCTTCAGGCTTCTGCATTGGAGAATCCCTATCTTTACAAATTCCGACTTCCTGAATTCTCAACCATGAAAACCCAATAACCTTTGATACCATGAAAAAACTATCATTCGTCCTTTTGACCGCGCTGATTTCCGGTTTTGCCTTTAACGCCCATTCAACTGTATTCAGGGTGAACAACACCCCTGCAATAACGGTACCGTATGCCACCCTTCAGGATGCGTATAATGCTGCCACTAACGGAGATACGATCTACCTGGAGGGATCTGCATACAATTACGGAACCATTGATGTTTATAAAAGACTTGTCTTTATCGGTTCAGGATATTTTCTGAACGAAAACCCGGAAACACAATCGAATATTAACGCTTCAAGTGTTTCTACCATAAATTTCTATACCGGAAGTTCAGGAAGCAAAATCACGGGATTGAGCATTACTTCTTCCATGTATTTTGCCAGTACGAACCTGCAGAATATGGTCTTTGTAAGAAATTTCATGAATTCCGTCAGCACGAGTTATGAGGCAACAAATTTTTTATTTGAACAAAACTACATACCGTACGGACTGAACGGACAATATGAAAATACAAACATCAGAAATAATTACCTGGGTTATTTTTCTGCCAATTCAATCAACAATACGCTGGCCGTATATAATAATGTGATGACTGTTTCAACTACATTAACCGCGGCGCTTTGTTATAATAATATTCTTATCGGGTACGCAAATTTTACGAATTGTACATTATTCAACAATGTTTGTTCAGAAACCCAGGTTCCCGCCGGCAATGGCAACCAGCTGAATGTGGACATGGAAAATGTATTTGTGTGTTTCACCACCTGTACGGGTTACTCAACCGATGCACGATGGCATTTAAAGACTGGTTCGCCTGCGATCGGGGCAGGCAGCAGCGGTGAGGATTGCGGGATGTTCGGGGGACCTAATCCGTATTTGCTTAGCGGAATGCCTGCAATACCGGCTATCTATAATTTCATCTATAATTTTAATAATTCAACGATCAACGTTGATATGAAAGTAAAATCACATAACTGAATTGTTTCACGTTTTATAAATCAATCCGGTTATGAAAAGAACATACGGAAAATCCGCAAAAGTGCGATATTCACCTTTTGTTTTTCTGCTCATTGCATTTCTGATTATTTCCAACGCAAACAGTCAGAATATAACAAAGGTTGAATACTTTATCGATACCGATCCCGGGTTTGGATTGGGAAATGATGTACCGGTAACCCCTGCTGCGAATATAAGCAACCTTCAGTTTTCAATCCCGTTGGGAGCCGTACCGGTCGGTTTTCATACCTTTTACGTCAGGGCAAAAGACGGAAACGGGCACTGGAGTTTAAGTGAGGTAAAGTCATTTTATAAATCGGAGTTTAATGCAATTGCATACCCCAATATAACAAAGGCGGAGTATTTTATTGATACCGATCCAGGGTTTGGAATGGGA
>CAYHGE010000025.1:20040-27660 GCA_964355945.1 uncultured Draconibacterium sp. | reverse complement strand
CAATATAACAAAGGCGGAGTATTTTATTGATACCGATCCAGGGTTTGGAATGGGAGTCAACATCCCCCTCACGCCGGCAATTAATATAAGCAACCTGCAATTCACGATAGGTCTGGGTGCTGTGCCAACAGGTTTTCATACTTTATATGTCAGGGCAAAAGATGCGAATGGCCGCTGGAGTTTTACCCATGCCGGCAAATTTTATAAACCAGTTGTTAACACGGTTGCCTTGCCAAATGTCACAAAAGTTGAATACTTTTTTGATAACGACCCGGGGATGGGAATGGGCACGAATGTTCCGGTTACTCCATCGTCCAATATCAGCAATCTTTCTTTTATCATTGATTTAAGTCCTCTTGCAGCCGGAACACACACTTTATGGATACGGGCAAAGGATGGTTACGGAAAATGGTCGATGGTTGTTTGGCATACCTATACACAGTGCGGATTCCCTGGTCAGGGCGGGAGTATTGCCGGGCCGGCATCGGTGTGTGTGGGCGCCCAGGGCATAACCTATACCGTCAACCCCATTGCGAATGCGACAAGTTACCTCTGGACAGTTCCTGCAGGCGTTACTATTACGGGCGGAGCAGGGACCAATTCGATCACGGTAGCTTTCCCTTCCTCTCCCAGTGCAGGTGATTTTTCGGTCAGAGGGACCAATACGTGCGGCAGCGGCCTCCAATCGCCAAATCTTTCGGTTACGGCCAGGGCTATGTTCACGGGTCATTTAAACCTGTTCAACATGGTCATTATTCCGGCGAGTCAGGAGTGCTGGGCATTTCAAACCATCAACGTGGCTGGTTTGGGAACCTCATTCCTGGTTGAAGGCGGGGCCGAAGTAACCCTGTTGGCCAGTCAGTCTATCCGTTTATTTCCCGGAACCACTGTCCTGCAAAACGGATTGCTTCATGCATCCATCTCAACCAATTGTGTTCCCTGCAGCTTAATGAAGATTGCAGCCGCTGACTCCAGCCTGTTTATTTCCGGGCAAACCGATGAAGTCACTGGAAGTCAAACAGATAATACAATAACCAGGGTCTATCCGAACCCCACCACCGGTGATTTCACCCTTGAATTAACTGGAAAAACAGGGATGGATAAAGTTCATGTGGAGATTTACAGTGCACAGGGGAGGAAGGTCATAACAGAAGAGCTTTCAGGAAAAGTCAGGCATGTATTTTCGCTGGCCGACCGATCTGTTGGAATTTATTTTATCAGGGTTATTTCAGGAAACCGGGTTGAAACGGTTAAGATTTTGAGGGATTGACATGTAAATTTGCAGAAATTTCATGTTCAATTTCCAGGACTAAAGGATTCATGGTGCTTACGCATTGGTTTATTTTATTATCTTTGTGTCTGCCAGCCACCCCCCAGGCATAGCAGAAAACTTACAAAGTGCTTCCACCATGAACTACCAGGATAAAACCAAAGAAGAGCTCACCCAGGAGCTGGAGGAAGTAAAGCAGGCTCTCAGAGACTTAAAGTTATCGACACAATCAAACATTCTGGAGCTTAAACAAGCCGAAGAGGCTCTGCGTGACAGTGAAGAGCGGTTCAGGGTATTGTTTGAAGGCGCACCTGATGCAATTATATTAGCTGATCCTGAAAGCGGAATCATTACAAATGCCAATCAGGCGGCATGCAGGATGGCCGGAAGAACGCTGGAGGAGATGACGGGTATGCACCAGCAAAATTTACACCCGGCCCAAAGGCGCGATTATTCGAACAACACGTTTAAACGACACATTCAGGAATCATTGGATTCAGGAAAAACATCTCTGATCGAAAATGTCTTCATTCGTCCGGATGGAACACAGATTCCTGTTGAAATTCTCGCTCAGGTCATCATGCTTAAGGATCAGCGTGTTTTGATGGGTACATTCCGCGACGTCAGCGAACGTAAACATGCAGAAGCTATTTTCAGGGATATTATAGAAAAAAGCCCTTTGTCAATTCAAATTCTGGACATGGACGGGTATACGCTACAAACCAATCCGGCTCACACAAAGTTGTTTGGCAAAAGCGTCCCTGCCAGTTATTCCATTTTCAAGGATGCTCAGTTATTGAAACAGGGATTCGGATTGTTATTTGACCAGATTAAAAACGGTGAAGTTGTCTATTTCCCGGATACCTATTTCAATGTCCATGACGTTGATCCTTCATTTCCAAATGTTTCAACCTGGATCAAGGCGATAGGATTCCCTTTGAATGACAGCTTTGGGAAACCAGAGAGAGTTGTTTTAATGCATGAAAATATCACAGGGCGCAAACAGGCGGAAAACGAAATCCTGAAGCTGAATCAATCCCTTGAACAACGCGTAGCTGAAAGAACCAGTCAGCTCGACGCCATGAACAGAGAAATGGCATTTCACCTCAGCGAAGTCGAACAGTTTACCTACATTGCATCCCATGACCTGCAGGAGCCGCTGCGAACACTTACTACCTATACCCAGCTGATCAATGAAGAATATGCCGGGAAACTGGATGCAGACGGGAACAAATACATCGAATTTATCGCCGGTTCCGCAAGTCGGATGAGGACCCTTGTAACGGCGCTTCTCGAGTATTCCTTACTTGGAAAAGAATCGGTGATGGTCATGGTTGACTGCAATCAGATAATGAGCGATGTTCTTGCAGATATGGCTGATTCAATTGAAAGAAGCAATTCAATAATACGATTTGAAAAGCTTCCTGTATTAAACGGCTTTGAAACAGAATTAAGGCAGCTATTCCAAAACCTGATCAATAACGCGGTTAAGTTCCGGAAAAAGGAGGTTCACCCGGAAATAAAGATTTCGGCTGAAAGCCTTCCTGACGCGTGGCGTTTTTCCATAGAGGACAATGGCATTGGTATCGCGGAAAAAGACAGAGAGAAGGTTTTTACCATCTTCAAGCGGATGCACAACAGGCATGAATACGAGGGAACCGGAATAGGGTTGGCCCATTGCAAAAAAATTGTGGAGATGCATGGCGGGAAAATCTGGGTGGAGTCCACCATCGGGCAGGGAAGTAAGTTTATTTTTACGATACCCGGGCGGGTGGCGCCGTAGCCACAGCAGATGAAAACTCTGTTGCACACCTGAACCTAAAGCAGCCGAAATCTACAATGCATTAGGATACAAACACTTCCCGTTTGTCAAAAAATCCGTGTTACCCGAAAAGGTGGATCGAAAAACCGAACCACCTGGCACAGGCTAAGTTCCGAGGCATGGGGAGCAAGTCGGGTTAAGGTGATGAAAGGAGGGTTATTTTATCAGCGTCAGTTCGTTGATCAGGTTGGTGGCACCTGCATATTTATCGATGATGAACAATACATAGCGAACATCAACATTGATGGTGCGCTGCATGTCGGGTTCAAACATGATGTCGCCGCTCATGGCTTCCCAGTTGCCATCGAAAGCGAGTCCGATCAGCTGACCGTCGCCATTGATAACAGGGCTGCCCGAGTTTCCTCCTGTAATATCGTTGGTGGTGAGAAAGCAAACAACCATTTCACCGTTTTCGCCATACTGACCGTAATCTTTTGCCTGGAACAGCTCTTTCAGTTTCTTTTCCACGACAAATTCATCATTGGTGGGGTCCTCCTTTTGCATAACGCCCTTCAGGGTCGTTACATAATCGTAATGTACCGCATCAGCCGGATAGTAATCAAGCACGCTGCCATAAGACATGCGCATGGTGGAGTTGGCGTCCGGATATCTGACAAGCTTCGGGTTCATCTCGCGGATGCCGGCGATGAACTGACGATTTGCCACACCAATATTGCCTCTTGCAGTTCCGTAGGCAGCTGCATATTTGCCCATTGCCTCTTCCATTGATTCGGAGAGTTGCCATCCAAGATCTTTCTTAAAGACCTTAAGACTGGGTTTTTCATTGAATTTATTTGCGCGCTCAGCGGTTGCAAAAACGGAAGTTTCATAAACCGCATTGGCAAAGGCGGTAAAGTCATTGTTGTATTCCTTTTCTATCAGGGTAAAGATGGCTGGTTGTTCAGCCTTTGCAACATCCGAGGCATACATCCTGAGCATTTCAGCGAGGGTTTTCCTTGCAATGGCCATGTCATACTCTTTGAAATGTTGCTTTACACTCTCTGTCAATCCCGCCTGGGCCTCTTTAACAGCTCCTTTGTTCTTCTTTTCAAGAGCGCTCTTCAGCCCGCCAAACTGACCTGCCATTTGCACGACATCAAGGCCTGAACCAGCGAGGTTGGCATAAAAGAACGGGATGGCTATTTTTTTCAGGTCTGCATAGTTCTTTTGCAGGTTGTCGATCACCTTGCCGTATTTTTTCTGCAATGCAGGATCTTTGCTGTACCAGGTCGTAAAATCCTGCTCAATCACTTTTTTCTTATCTTCTACTTTATTTCTGACAAGCATCCGTTCCTGGCCGATAAAATTCTTCCAGGTATTGGCGATGCTGGCATAATTGGCAGCATAAGCAATTTTAACAGCATTATCCTGATCCATACGCTCTTTCATCACCTCGAGCTCTTTACCGAAAAGTTTGACCAGTGTCGGATAGAAGACCTGGAGATTGTAATCAATGCCATACGAAGTGAGGTAGCGGGATGTTGATCCGGGGTAACCCCATACCATGGCAAAGTCATTTTTCTTGATGCCCTTCAGACTGATCGGCAGGTGATATGCAGGTTTAAGAGGAATGTTTTTTTCATTGTACTTGGCAGGCTTTCCATCAGCATCGGTGTAAACCCGGAAAATTGAAAAGTCTCCGGTGTGGCGGGGCCACATCCAGTTATCGGTATCGCCGCCGAATTTTCCAACCGATGAGGGGGGGGCACCCACCAGGCGAACGTCTTTATAGGTGATGAAAACGAACAGGTAATATTCACTGCCTCCGTAAAACGATTTAACTGAGGCTTCAAATTTTCCATCCTCTTCTGCTCTCTTTTTGATACGTGCCGAGATCTCCTTCACTTTACTTGCGCGATCCGACTCTTTCAGGGTATCGGAAAGAAAAGGGATGATCGAATCGGTGACATTTTCAACCCGCTGAAGAAACGAGGCACACATTGCTTCGTTTGACAACTCTTCGCCGTTCGATTTTGCCCAGAAGCCATTGGTAAGGTAATCATGCTCGGGGGTGCTGTGGTTCTGAATGGCTCCATAGCCGCAGTGGTGGTTCGTGAAAAGCAATCCCTGGGATGATACGAGCTCTGCCGTGCAGAAAAAGCCTCCCGATGCACCATTGCTGGATAATCCCACGATGGCATCCTTGAGACTGTTGTTGTTGATGCTGTAAAGTTCTTCAGCAGTAAGGTGAAGTCCCATTTTCTGCATGTCAACATAATTAAGTCGTTCGAGCAGCAGGGGAAGCCACATTCCTTCATCGGGCGGGTTTTCGGAATAACCGAAAGATCCGCCGGATAAAAATAGAACCAACGCAATCATTGCGATTTTTAATTTTTTTAAACCTGTTTTCATGAGCGTTAAATGTTAAAATTTGGTTTTGTAATTATGAAATTATCTGTGGTTTGTGGCTGATTAAAAACGGATTGCAATATTAGTGACAATTTCAGCAACATGGCAATATTTTTGATAAACTGCTGAATTTCTCGATGACCGGATTCTTTTGGCAGGTAAAATGCTTTTGAGACAACCTCCCGGGGGGATGGGGTCAAAACACCCTGAAAAACCCATGCTTTCAACAGGTTTTTCCTGATAATCATCAAAAAAAGTTGACAATCCCGAAATCAATGCTCACATTTGTGAAAAAATCCTTGTCATGTCCTTAACCAGCCTTATCAAAAAGAACAGAAAGCACTATATCATACAGCAGGGATTATTCTGGCTGATCAGCATTATCCTCTTTACCGTTGTTCTTATTTATACCAGGGGTGATTTTAACTTCTACAACATCAACCTGCGGCTTGCAATGAGCATCCTCATCACCGTCGGATTCCTTGCCATATCGGTCTATATAAACCTGCTTTGGCTGATCCCGGTGTTTTTCAACAAGCGTAAATTTCTGATATTCTCAGTTTTAGAGATTGGAAATATTTTTCTGTTCATCCTGTTGAATTATTATGTGACCGTTTTTTTTGAAGGAGGCAAACAACCGGGAAATTTAAAAACAGAATTTATTGCCGAGTTCATCCTTGTACTGCTGTTTCTTATTGTTTCAACATTGCTGAAGTTTATGCGGGATTCGATTGCGCTTCAGGATGTGGAACTCCGGATGAAGGAGGTAGAAAAACAGAAAATCGAGGCGGAACTGAGGGCGCTCAAAGCCCAGGTGAATCCGCATTTCTTTTTCAACACCCTGAACAGCCTTTATGCCCTGAGTCTCGACAAATCAGATAAGGCGCCTGAACTGATCCTGAAGCTTTCTGACCTGATGCGGTATGTAATTTATGAATCAAAGGACGACCTCGTCCCGCTGGGAAAGCAACTTGAATTTCTTCAAAGCTACGTCTACCTGGAGCGGCTTCGATCAAACGACAGCCTCGACGTTCAGTTCGAAATTACAGGCGACCAGCTCCAGCTGAAAATTGCCCCGCTGATATACCTTGCTTTTATTGAAAATGCATTTAAACATGGGGCAAAAGATAAAAACGACAACCCATACATCAGCATTGTATTTAACCTGGACTATACCGACAGGGTTGTATTTACAATTGAAAACAGGGCAGACCCTTTCAGGAAAAAACAGCCCGACGGGGGCTTCGGATTGTCGAATGTTAAAAAGAGGCTTGAATTGTTATATCCCGGCAAACACACCCTGGATATAAGCGAGTCTGTAACCAGTTATCGCGTTGAACTAACTATCTATACAGCATGAATATCAGATGTTTGATTGTTGACGATGAACCACTGGCACAACGTGTCATCGAAAAGTATGCCGAAGATATTCCCTTTCTCGACATCGTTCAGAAATGCAGCAGTGCTGTTGAAGCAATTGATGTTTTGCACAATCTGGATGTGGAGCTGATATTTTTAGACATCAACATGCCCAGGCTGAGCGGGATGGATTTTCTGAAAACTCTCAAGAATCCACCTTTGGTGATCATTACAACAGCGTATGCTGAATTTGCTATCCAGGGCTATGAACTTGATGTTGTGGATTATCTGATGAAACCATTTTCTTTTGAACGGTTTTACAAAGCCATTCAAAAGGTGGAAGAGCTGCTCAAGGGAAAGGATCAGCGGCAATCCGAGAACAGGGAGACTGACAAACAGGATGATACGTTCATTTTTATCAAATCCAGTAAAAAAACGTACAAGGTCAACCTCGAGGATATTCTATATATTGAAGCACTCGGCGATTATGTGAAAATTTACACAACAGAAAAAATGATCATTAGCTATCAGTCGCTGAAAAACATAGAAACCCTGTTACCCTCCTCTGCATTTCCGCGCATCCATAAATCCTTCATTATTGCGCTGTCGCGTATCGACCTGATTGAAGGCAATCATGTCAAAATCAAAGACCGTCTTATCCCGATCGGAACCAACTTTAAAAATGAGTTTGAAAAGCTGATCAAGTCAATATAGAAGTATTTTCGATTGGACGATTTACGATTTACGAATAAATTTACGATTAACCGATTTACGATTGAGCAACGCTAATCGTAAATCGTCAATCAAACAATTCAATCTG
>CAYHGE010000025.1:0-19940 GCA_964355945.1 uncultured Draconibacterium sp. | reverse complement strand
CGATTTACGATTGAGCAACGCTAATCGTAAATCGTCAATCAAACAATTCAATCTGCAATCGAAAATCGTCCAATCGAAAATCGTCAATTTCTTACGGGACCTTCAGCGATATCCCCCTGAAGAACTCCAGCAGCGAACCACTGATGATGAATGCGCCAATGATCATGAAAAGCAAGCCCACAATCCTGTTCATCCAGAGTTTTACCTGGGGATTGCCGGCGATTTTTATCTTGTTGGCCAGTACAACTTTAAGAATGTCGGTCATTAAGATCACAGAAAGGCTCCCGATGAAAAAGAGGGCAACCGATTTTTGATTTCCTCCATAAGTAGCATTGATGGCCAGCATTGAGGTGATCCAGAATACCCAGAGAAACGGATTGGCAAAATTCAGTACAAATCCCTTGAAAAAATAGGGGAATGGTCCTTTTTTCTTGACGATGATCTCGTTGATTGCCTCAACCTGTTCCGTCATGGGAACTTTCTTAAAAAAAGTATAAGCTCCGTAAACAGACATCACAACCCCTCCGATGATGCCCAGAACCAGGTGGTATTTCGGGTTTGTAACGATGGCGGATGCTCCGAAATAAAAGCCTACCACCAGGGCGAGATCGCTCATGAATATCCCTGCAGCAAGAAATATCCCCACCTTTATCCCATGTTTAATGCTGGTTTGGAGCAATGCGAAGAGCGCCGGGCCAACGGATATGGCGACAGTGAGTCCCAGGATGATGCCTTCAAACAGAGGATGTAAAGCCGAGATCAAGTATTTTTCTGGATTTTAAATGTGTTAACGTGTGCTTCCCAATGTTCACGCTGACCGGTTTTCAGCACCCGGGGAAATTTATGCGCTCCCCCCTCTTTGCCGCGTAACTTCATCCAGTCGTGAAACACGTGCAAAGGTAGCACTTCTGCCGAAACATTTTTAATGGCTTCTATCCGCTCAACCCGGTAATCGTCATTAAGCACCTTGAGGTATTCGTCGAGTTTGCTTGCAGCATATACCGGATCGAGGGGATCGTCTGTTCCAAGGTACCACTTGTGGGCGAAAAGATTTCCAAAACGAATCCCCGTGATGGTGAATTCGCTGATCTTTACATTGAATTCGTCCTGAAGCATCCGGATGGCGCGGTTAATGTTGTCCTGAGAGACATGTTCACCGCACAGACTGATAAATTGTTTTGTCCGGCCTGTAAGAACGATTTCACTTCTTTTCCGTGAAACAAATTTAATGGTGTCACCGATCAGGTATCTCCAGGCCCCGGCACAGGTTGACAACAGCAGAGCATACTCCCTGTCGGGCTCCACCTGGCCGATGGTCAGTGTTTCGGGATTTGGTTTCAAATCGCCGTCACTGTCAAAATTTATACTGTTGTATGGGATGAATTCATAAAAAATGCCGTTGTTGAGGATCATTTCCATACAATTCAGATTTCCGGGCTGCTGGTAGGCGATGTATCCTTCGGAAGCAAGATATGATTCATTGTACAGAATCTGCCGGCCAAGGAGTTTTTCGAAGCTCCTCACATAAGGATCGAAGGATACACCGCTATGCACATACGCAGCAAGGTTAGGCCATATATCATGAATTGACTGAACCCCGTGATGTAAAATGATTTTTTCCAACATGATCTGAACCCAGGCAGGAACACCCACAATAATGCCGATATCCCAGTTTTTGGCGTTCCGCACGATCTCATTCAGTTTTACAGACCATTCGTGTTCTCGGGAGATAAGTCTCCCGGGTTTGTAAAAATGCTGGAACCAAAACGGGATATTTTTTGCGGTAATTCCTGAAAGATCTCCCTGATAGTAAGTTCCGTTGTATTGGAGGTGTGTGCTTCCGCCGATCATCAGGATTTCTTTTTCGTAAAATTCATCAGGAAAGCCATACTTTGTGGTGGTGACCAGCTGGCGCAAACTTGCACGCTGGATGGCGCGCAGCATATCCGGAGTTACCGGGATATGTTTGGAAGAGGCTTCGGAAGTTCCTGAAGTCAATGCGAAGTATTTTACCTTTCCCGGCCAGGTAACGTAAGGTTCCCCCTGAAGGCATCTGTACCACCAGTTTGTAAACATGGCGTTGTAATCATGAACCGGAACCCTGGCCCTGAAAAGATTTACAAAACCAGGATGGTCGGCCATGATTCCGAAATCATAGAACTCTCCAAAAGCTGTATTCTGTGCTTTAGTCAATAATTTTTTAAGAACTTTTTCCTGTGCCTTTACCGGATCAACGGCACGGATATCAATAGGAAACTGTCGTAATTCATAGGCTTTCCTGATGATTGATCCTAGAAGCGGCATCTTGTTTGATGAATAGAATAATGAGAAGGTAAAGTTAATGAAAAATGTCT
The DNA here is from genome assembly GCA_964355945.1 of uncultured Draconibacterium sp. Lineage (GTDB taxonomy): Bacteria > Bacteroidota > Bacteroidia > Bacteroidales > FEN-979 > CAIVAT01. Next base: position 17,586 of record CAYHGE010000025.1, on the reverse strand, counting down.
ACCTTCGATTGATGAACTTAGACAAATTAAAAAACGGACAAATACCAATTCAGGTTATTGACAAGATTGAAACATTGAAGGAACTGTCAATAAGGTTAAATAGTGTAAAGGAATTTTCTTTTGATACTGAATTTGACAGATTCAAACGAGGATATGGATTTAAACTTCTTCTCTTACAAATATTTGACGGGGAAATTTGTTTCTTAATAGATACCGTTCTGATTAATGACCTGAGACCTTTATGGCATGTTTTTGAAAATGAACAAATTGCTAAAGTTGTTTATTCCGGCCGGGAAGATGTCGATTTGTTGAAGAGAACAGGATGCAATCCCGGAAATGTTTTTGATGTTCAGATTGCCGCAATCCTTTGTGACAGAAGCGAAAAATCATTCTCCAAATTGTTGAAATCAGAATTTGGAATTGAATTGGACAAATCCATGCAAACCTCCGACTGGATTAAAAGGCCCCTGGCCTTTGAGCAACTTATCTATGCCAGCAATGATGTAATTCACCTTCTTTCCTTAAAAGCGATATTAGAAAATGAAGCCGGAGAGAGAAATGTATCAGATTTCATCCGTGCTGAAAATTTGATACTCGAATTGTCAACAACAAAAGATTTTGCCCCCAAACTTTCGAAAAAACAACTTCGTGTATTTTCTGAGTATCACCAGACGAAACTGCTTGAGTTATTTATGGTTCGTGACAGGATTGCCAGGACCATGAATGTACCTCCGTTTCATATTGTCAGCGATGCTCATCTTGAAGATATCATAAAGGATCCGGCTGCCTTCCTGGAAAGGCCATTTTCCAAAGGTTTTTCCAGGAGAGCAATTGCTGCAGACCACTACAAAAATGACTTTTTTGAAATCATTCACGCGATTGATGGTGCAATAGATTGGATCCCGACGAAAGAACAAAAGGATGCAAGCCGTGAACCGGGGTTTGATAAAATTAAAAGGAATGAGCTTCTGAATCTGCGCTATCATCCTTTTAAATCCGAAATGGTTAAAAGATATGGAGAGAATGCTGCTGAGTTTATTGTTGGCGGGTTATCTCAAAAATTAGGTGTTCAAACCATCGATTTTACTGAATGGAAGCAATATCAGGTTGACTTGTATCTGGAAGTAATAGGTCTCCAATGATCATGCTGAAGTGAATTCCGGTTCACAAAAGCATTTTAAGGCAACCGTTGTTGTAAATTTGTCGCGGAAAAAACAAAGGATTTAATATTTGCACCTGTTTATCATGAAAGTAAAATTAACAAAAGAGATGTCGTTGCTGGAGTATATGCTCGGTGAACTTCAGTCAGCGTCAAAAACCACGGCAAAGAACAAAATCGTTCACGGGAATGTTCGTGTGAATGGCAGGATGGTTACCAACCCGGCTGTGATGCTGAAAGTGGGCGATGCGGTTGAATATGTAAAGCAGGTTGTGAAGATCAACAAGATCAAACCTCCCTACCAGGTATTGTTTGAAGATGATGCCATTCTTGTGGCTGTTAAGCCTGCCGGTTTGCTTACCATTGGTGACCGCGGGCTGGGAGGCACCTCCTTTTACCAGCAGATGGCGGCTTATGTAAAGGAAAATTCCAAGGGTAAGCAGCGTTTATTCGTTGTTCACCGGCTCGACCGTGAAGTTTCCGGGATCCTCCTTTTTGCCAAAAGCGAGAAGTTGCAGGAAGAGATCAAGAACCATTGGATGGACACCAAGAAGCTTTATTATGCTTTGGTAGAGGGGCAGCCAAAGGAGGACAAAGGTACGATCCGTAGCTGGCTTATGGAAGGACGGGATCAGAAGGTATATTCGGTTAAAATAGAAGAGGGGGCCAAACTTGGCATCACCCATTACCGTGTGATGGATCGGACTCCGGACTATGCGCTGCTGGAGGTAGAACTGGAAACCGGCCGCAAGAACCAGATCCGGGTCCATCTTTCGGAAATGGGATGCCCTGTGGTGGGCGACCGGCGATATGGAGCCGACTCAGAGTATGAGCGCCGGATCCGACTTCATGCATTTTACCTTTCCATCCGCCACCCTGTAACAGGGAACCTCATCGATTTTAAAAGCAAAATGCCCAAAGGCTTCATTGAGCTGAAACCCCACGACGAGAAATATAAATAACCCTGCACTTCAGTGCGGGGCTCCAGCCACACCCTTCACGATGTGGACCCAAACCCCCGTTGCCGCATCGCCTCAAAAATAACGATGGCTGCGGAAGCCGAAACGTTCATGGAGTCTATCTTTCCCATCATCGGTATTTTGATGAGGTCATCAGATCCTTCAAGCCAGATGCTGCTTAGCCCGTTGGCTTCAGAACCCATGATGATTGCTGCAGGCTGACAGAAGTCGGTGTTATGATAGTGATGATTGGCTGTGAGTGCGGTACCAAAGATTTTAATCCCGGTGGCACGCATCCAACTGACGGCCTCCTCCGAAGTAGTTGTAACCACTGGCATGGTAAAGATACATCCGATGCTGGACCGGATTGCATTTGGGTTATAGATGTCGGTCTGCGGGTCGCAAATGATCACTGCATCGAGGTTGGCAGCATCGGCTGTCCGAAGCAGGGCACCAAGATTTCCGGGTTTTTCTACGCTCTCAAGAACCAGGAGCAGTGGGGTGTTGCTTAATTGTAAGTCTCGGAAGGTTAATCTTTTTGGTTCGGCCAGAGCAATTAAGCCGCCGGTGTCTTTCCGGTAGGCCATGCGGTTAAATACATCATGTGATACTTCGGTCAATGTAGCCTGATTGATCTCCTGCGTAAGCGTATTCAGGTCAGCCGGAGAAATCAGTTCCGGGGCAAAAAGCAGATCTGTAATGGAAAATCCACTCATGATGGCAAGTTTGATTTCGCGAAGGCCTTCGATCACGATCCTGTTCTGCTCTTTTCTGGCACGTGGTTTTTCGCCAAGAAGCAGCACATTTTTAATCAACGGGTTCTGTAAACTTGAGATTATTTTTGTCATAAGGAGAATATGATTGCAGACCTTCCGGGCATCCAACGAGGAATAGTGTTATTAAATAAACAGGCATGCTTGATTTAGCATCGATAATCCAGATAGAATTTGCCATATTAATGCATATATGACACAGTATATCAGTGATATATGAAAAATGAATTCTTTTTTCATTTTTTTTATTGAAGATATAAAAATTGTATTTACATTTGCGTATTCAAATACCTGAATTGATCATGTCCAAGATTTTTGCCCTTTCTGAAGCCTCATCCATCGCAATTCACAGCATGGTTTTGATTGCCCGCTCCGGAAATGGTATTAATGCGGTAAAGATCGCCGAAATTACAGGATTTTCCAAAAATCACATTGCAAAAGTTTTGCAACGGCTTGTGAAAAACGACATGTTAAAGTCGGTAAGGGGACCTTCCGGCGGGTTTTCGATGAAAATGGAGCCCAAAAACATCAGTTTGCTTGATATCTACCAGTCTATTGAAGGGAACCTCGATGTTGGCGAATGCCCGCTCTCTTATGAACTTTGCGGATTTGACCGGTGCCTCATGGGAACTGTAGTAAATAAACTGACCACGGAATTTAAAAAATTCCTGAACGAACAAACATTACAATCATACCTCTGATTTTTTTTGCCTGTAAACAGGCAATTAGATACCTAAATACACCTATAATATATGAAACGGAAAATTATTCAGATTGATGAAGAGAAATGCAACGGATGTGGCATCTGCATTCCCAATTGTCATGAAGGGGCCATGCAGCTGATTGACGGTAAGGCAAGACTGATCAGCGATTTGTTCTGCGATGGTCTTGGTGCCTGCATCGGCCACTGCCCTGAAGGTGCGATTGAAATCATTGAACGTGAAGCAGAACCCTATGATGAGCGTAAAGTGATGGAAGCCATGATTCCGAAGGGAAGAAATACCATCCTGGCCCACCTTGATCACCTCCGTGATCATAACGAAACAGAATTTTTACAACAGGCTATTAATTATTTACAAGAAAACAACATCATGATGACACCAGAAAAAACAGAAAATCATTCCCATGGTGAATGTGGATGCCCCGGATCGGCAGCCAGGGATTTCCGCACCGAACCGGTTGTAGAGACGGGGCATGCCCCGTCTCTACAACCAATTCCACCCGCATCTGAACTACGTCAATGGCCGGTTCAACTACATTTATTAAATCCGCAGGCATCCTATTTCAAAAATGCCGATGTGGTGCTTGCAGCCGACTGTGCAGCCTTTGCAATGGGTAATTTCCACGACCGGTTCCTTAAAGGTAAATCAATTGCAATTGCCTGTCCGAAGCTTGACAGCAACAAGGAATCATACATCCAGAAGCTCTCTTCGATGATTGTAGACACCAAGATCAACTCACTCACCGTCGTGATGATGGAAGTGCCTTGCTGCGGAGGTCTGCTCCAGATGGCACAAACTGCACGGACCAATGCCGGCCGCAACATCCCGATAAAACAGGCAATCGTAAGCCTGCAGGGAGAAGTTATCGAGGAGGAATGGACCTAGTATGCAAATCAAAATGCAAAATCAAAATGAAAAATGCAAAACCTGGGAGTTGCTGATTCCCTCAAATTTTGATATTTGATATTTGACTTTGCCTTTTGCACTTTGAATTATTTATTTTTAAACCAATAAGATATGCAAACACGAAAACTATGGTTCGGTTTTATAGCCGTTATGACGATTTCTTTTTCAGTCCTGATATATTATGGACGGGAGATATACAAACAGGCTCCCCCCATCCCGTCAGAGGTCGTCACCACGGAAGGAACCGTGCTTTTCTCCGGGCAGGATGTTAAAGATGGCCAGAATATCTGGCAATCGATCGGAGGGCAGGAGGTTGGAACGGTATGGGGACATGGTTCATATGTTGCACCAGACTGGTCGGCAGACTGGTTGCATCGTGAATCAGAGTACATCCTGAATTATCTTGCTGACACATCATTTCATACATCATATGCAAGTGCCACGGCCGAGCAGAAAGCCATGTTGAAAATCAGACTGCAGAAGGAACTTCGCACCAATACCTATGATGCTGTTTCAGGGAAGATCACCATTTCCCCGTTACGGGCACAGGCGATCAAGGCAGTTGGTGAACATTATGCAGGTTTGTTCATGGCCGATCCGAAACTGGAAAAATTGAGGGATGCATACGCAATCCCCCCCAATACCATTAAAGACCAGGGGCGTATGAACCAGATGAATGCTTTCTTTTTCTGGATATCGTGGACATGTGTTACAAACCGGCCAGGCAGCGAGATTTCATACACCAACAACTGGCCATCGGAAGAGCTGGTTGACAACAAGCCAACAAGTGCACTGGTCCTGTGGACCGGTTTCAGCGTGATCATGCTTATTGCCGGTATTGGCCTCATGGGCTGGTACTATGCTTCCCGCAAAGAGGAAGGCCTCAGTGACAGTGAAATTCCCTCAATGGATCCTTTATTGGGCGGGATATTCACGGCATCCATGAAGGCAACATTAAAGTACTTCTGGGTGGTAACTGCGTTGATCCTGGTTCAGATTCTAATGGGGGTGATAACCGCTCACTATGGTGTAGAAGGCCAGGCTTTTTATGGATTACCCCTGTCCGGTCTGCTTCCATATTCCATTTCCCGCACCTGGCATATCCAGCTGGCCATCTTTTGGATTGCTACTTCATGGTTGGCAACCGGATTGTATCTTGCCCCTGCAGTTTCCGGTAAGGAGCCTAAATTCCAGGCACTTGGGGTTAATTTCCTGTTCATAGCCTTGTTGGTAATTGTTGTTGGATCTCTCATCGGGCAATGGTTTGGCGTGATGCAGCGTTTGGGATTGGTCACTAATTTCTGGTTTGGACATCAGGGATATGAATATGTTGACCTTGGTCGTTTCTGGCAATTATTCCTTTTTGTCGGCCTGATTATATGGCTGGTTCTGATGGCCCGCGGGCTCATGCCTGCCCTGAAGGCAAAATCAGAGAATAAATCACTGCTCACCATGTTTTTAATCTCCACTATCGCGATTGCTGCATTTTATGGAGCCGGGCTGATGTGGGGCCAGCAAACGAATCTTGCCATTGCAGAATACTGGCGCTGGTGGGTGGTTCATCTTTGGGTAGAGGGATTTTTCGAAGTCTTTGCTACTGTGGCAATTGCTTTCCTGTTTGTCCGTCTGGGCCTGGTCCGTATTGCAACGGCAACTGCCAGTGTACTGATCTCTACCATTGTGTTTTTATCGGGAGGGATCCTCGGGACATTCCATCATCTCTATTTTACCGGTACACCAACAGCGGTGCTGGCTCTGGGGGCAACTTTCAGTGCGCTTGAAGTGGTTCCGCTCGTCCTTATGGGATTTGAAGGCTATGGTAATTATAAAATATCCCAAAGCAAAAACTGGATCACCGGATACAGATGGCCGATCTACTTTTTCCTTGCTGTAGCCTTCTGGAATTTAGTTGGTGCCGGAATTTTTGGATTCCTCATCAATCCGCCAATTGCCTTGTATTACATGCAGGGACTGAATACCACTCCGGTGCATGGACATACAGCTTTGTTTGGTGTTTACGGAATGCTCGGAATAGGACTCATGTTGTTTGTGCTGAAAAGCATGGAGCCTGAAAAAATATGGAATGAAAAATGGGTTAAATTTGCCTTCTGGAGTATCAACATCGGGTTGGCGCTCATGGTGCTGATCAGTGTGTTGCCGGTCGGACTGGCGCAAACCTGGGTAAGTGTGAGATCCGGTATGTGGTATGCACGTTCTGCCGAATTCATGCAGGACCCCACCATTGCTTTCTTCCGTTGGCTCAGGATAATCGGGGATACCGTGTTCGCAGCAGGAGCAATTGCACTCGCATGGTTTATCTTCGGCCTTAAAGGAGGCTGGTCGGTGAAAGGAAATAATTAGAAATGCAGATTGTAAAGACAAATTTCAAAATCTGAGATCGTATAGGTTCTCAAATCTTTGAAATTTGTTTTTGCACTTTGATCTTTGAATTAATAGAAATCACAAAAAAATGGAAAAAAGCATCTTCGAACACTCAAATGTCTTCAGGTTCCCTGAAAAGGTGGACTATTCCTCCGAAGGTATCATCAGCAAACGCGTGATAGACCGCCCTGTCGGCACAGTAACCCTGTTCTCTTTTGATCAGGGACAGCGCCTGAGTACCCATTCTGCGCCCTACGATGCCATGTTACAGGTCATGGAAGGAAAAGCTGAAATAACGATCAATGAAGTGCCATTCATTTTAAATGCCGGAGAGACCATCATCATGCCGGCAGGCATTCCACATGCAGTTAATGCCCTGGAAAAATTCAAAATGGTCCTGACCATGATCAAGGGATAGAAAATGCAAAATGCAAAATGCAAAGTCAAAAGTCAAAATACGGAATCAGCTTAAGGTTTCTGATATTTGATATTTGACTTTGCATTTTGCGTTTTGAACTTAACAACACATACAAATGAGCGAACTCATAAACAACTCCCAAAGCAGGAAAGACCTGCTCAAACACATGATCCTCCAGCTCCACGAAGGCGTGGCTCCCGATGCCATACGTGCCCGTATGATCGAACTTCTGACGAAAATTCCGTATGGAGAAGTCGTGGAAGTAGAACAAGAGCTGATCAGCGAAGGACTGCCAGAGTCGGAAGTGCTCCGGCTCTGCGACATTCACAGCCAGGCGCTTGAAGGCCATATCGACCTTTCAGGAATGAAAATTGTAGCCCCGGGCCATCCGGTGGATACCTTCAGGCGGGAAAACCGCGAGCTGGAGAAGCTCGTAAAAGAACTTCGCGAACGCTTTTCCAACCTGGAAACAGAATTCAGCAAAGAAGGAAAAGAGAAATACCTGAATACGGTTAAAGGCCTCTTCAACAACCTCATGGATGTGGACAAACATTACCGCCGTAAAGAAAATCTGCTGTTTCCCTTCCTTGAAAAGTATGGAATCACCGGCCCCCCAAAGGTAATGTGGGGAAAACATGATGAAACCAGGGATTTGCTGAAAAATGCCATCAATTCCCTCAATATGCCTGGTGAATTTACGCCGGAGATGATGCAGATGAAGGTGGAACTTTACCTGAATACTGCAGCCAAAGCGATTACCGACATGATCATGAAGGAGGAGGAGATCCTCCTGCCTATGACCCTGGATAAACTGACCGAAACAGATTGGTATGAAATTTATAAACAGACCAATGAAATCGGTTACTGCCTCTATGATCCGGAGATTACCTGGAAACCCCATGGAGTAGAGGTGGTGGAGGTGACCTCGGCGGAAGAGGGAACCATCAACCTTCCCAGTGGGAAATTCACTTCTGAAGAGCTTTTGGCAGTCCTCAATACCCTGCCGATTGACATCACATTTGTTGACCGTGATGACAAAGTAAAGTATTTCTCTCAGGGCAAGGAACGGATTTTCGACCGTAACCGTGCTATCCTCGGACGTGATGTCAGGATGTGCCACCCCCCGTCGAGTGTCCATATTGTTGACCAGATTATCAGTGACTTTAAAAGTGGCAAGGCCAGCAGCGCTCCTTTCTGGATCCAGATGGGCGGAAAATTTATTCACATTGAGTATTTCGCCCTGCGGAACGAAAATGGCGAATATCTGGGAACCCTGGAAATGTCGCAGGAACTGACAGAAAAAAGGAAGATCAGCGGAGATCAGCGGCTTCTTTCCTATCGTTGAAAATTTTGATAATGTCATGCTCCTTGAGCATGACAAAAGGAGTCGTTAATATTTAAAAAATCAACAATGAATACACCGAACTGGATCAATAAGGAAAATATTAAAACCACCCTGGATGCCAGGCCTCTACTCGCCCAGGGCATTCATCCGTTTGAGCAGGTACAGCAAGAGAGTGCTGCCCTCCAACCTGGTGAGATATTTGAAATCATCACCCCGTTTCAACCCACACCCATGGTGGAAAAAATGTCAGCAGCTGGTTTTGAAACATATTCTGAAGCTGCCGAAGATGGGATGTTTCACACCTTTTTTGGAAAGAAATAGTTAGGATTTCACGGTTTCACTGCATCACTACCTGTTTTTCATGCTTCGTTTTTTCCGAAAATATCACAAGTGGTTCAGTCTTTTTGCCACGTTTTTTATCCTTTTGTTTGCCATTTCGGGAGTGGTATTAAATCACCGGGAATTGCTGTCAGGTGTGGATATTTCCCGAAAAATCCTGCCTCCTGCCTACAGGTACAACAATTGGAATCTGGCTGCAGTAAAGGGTTCAGTTCGTACCTGCGATGACAGCGTTCTGGTTTTTGGCAACATCGGTGTCTGGCTGACTGATACTACTTTCAGAACGTTTCGTGATATGAATGTCGGATTCCCTAAGGGGATCGATAACCGGAAGATCAACACCCTGTCCTGGTCGCCGGTTTCCGGGCTTTATGCTGGCACCTTGTTCGGGCTGTATCATTTTTATACCGGAAAATGGGTAAAAGTAGAATTACCGGCTGACATGCCACGAGTGGTGAAAGTACTTCAGACCGGCGACAGTCTGCTGGTGATGACCAGGTCGAATATTTTCCTGGCCACGGGCGCTTCAGCATATCGGGAATTTGTTGAAGTTAATGTTCCAAAAGGTGAAAACAGTGATGGCAAAGTTGGACTTTTTAAAACCCTCTGGGTCATTCACAGCGGTGAAATTTACGGGCTCGCCGGCAAGTTGATCGTTGATGGTGTGGGAATCACCTTCATCCTTCTGTGCATCACCGGACTGATCTACTTTCTCGTCCCCTTACGGCTGAAAACACTAAAAAACGAGCTGCAGCGGTCAAAATTAAAGCGGTTCAACCGGTATTCTCTGAAATGGCACAACTGGATTGGATCATGGGTCATCGCCATCCTGTTGATCAACACCGTAACCGGGATGTTCCTGCGGCCACCACTGCTCATCCCCATTGCATCAGAACGGGTGAAAAAGATAAAATATACCGAACTTGATAACCCCAACCCGTGGTTTGACCGTTTCCGGGATTTATTGTATGATGAAGAATTAAAACGGTTCCTGGTTGCTACCAGTGAAGGAATTTACTACTCCGACGACAATTTCAAAAGTGATTTGAAATTTTTCCCGGTTCAGCCTCCCATAAGCGTGATGGGGATTAATGTTTTTCAGAAAACCGGTCCCGGTCATTACCTGGTCGGTTCATTCAGCGGGATTTTTGAATGGGACCCTGCGACCGGACGCACGCTTGACTGTATTACCCGGACCGATTATATTGACAATGGCCAAAGCGGGCCCCCGTTTGGTAATGTGACCGTTGCAGGTTTTATCCGGTGCAACGACACCACAAGCATCCTGTTTGATTACGCCCATGGCGCTTTTGCACTGGAAGGGAGGAGTCCACTGGCCAGGGTTCCGGAAAAAATTGTGGCATCAAGTCCAATCTCCCTTTGGAACACATCCCTGGAGATACATACCGGTCGCATCTTCGAACCCATCCTCGGACCATTTTACATCCTGGTAGTGCCATTGGTAGGCCTGGCCACCCTTTTCATACTCATCAGCGGGTTCTTTGCCTGGTGGCTTGGAAAACGCCGTAAAACCGCAAAGGAACTTTGATACGTGTTTGCCTGGGAGTTAAGGATGGTTATGGTTTTAAATTAAAGCAATCCGGCCTTTTTAAGGACTTCCCGCAGTTTCGGCTGAAACTCAGCGAAATCACGAAGGGCGTTAAGTGTCCTCAGGTTGTCTTTTTTAATAGGGGTCAAGGAAAGTTGCCGGTCCCAAAAAGCAAATCCAAACACACTAACCATCATGGCCGTGAAGATTCCAATAAATGCCCATAAAAAGCCAAACAGCTGATCAAAGCGTTTATCTAATGCATCAAATCGCTGATTGATTGCATCAAACCTTGCATTCGTTTCGGCCCTTAAACCATCAACTTTTGAGTCAATTTTCAAATTCAGGGCTTCGATTTTTTGCTCTGTACGGATGATCCGGTCCCGGTCATCAAAGGAAAAAGGAATACTACTTGTTTCTGCATAGACAATAATTGGGAGCATCAAAAGGAAAAATGCACCAATTTTCCGAATTGTTTTCATAATTCTTTGGATTAAATTATTTATGCTTAATCCTGATAATGACGCAAAGGTAACACCAAAAAGCAAGAAAGTTATCAACAAAATGAGAAAAAGATTCATGTCAGATGCTTTGTATATCTGCCCATTACGTGAATTTTTAATCAGGTAAAAAAATATCTTTAACTTTGATCCATGAAAAAGCCTGGTCTGACATTTTTCCTGATGGTTTTTCTTGGATTTACCTGCTTCGCGCAAAGTTTCACCCTGGCCGGTGATAATGGACCCCTTGCCAATGGCGCAGCGGTTGTTCAGTCAGGGCCGTCCGACACCCTGCAGCTGATCACATCACTCCAACTAACCAACATCAGTGGAAACACCCTCCGGGTATTTATGAAGAAAGAAGAAATAGTCATGTTACCCGAAACAAGCTCATCCATCTGCTGGGCCGGCTACTGTTACGGCCCTGCAATGATGGTTTCAACTGAAGCGGTTGTCATGCTTCCTGGTGAAACAACCTCCGGTTGCTTCGGCCATTTCGGTCCTCATGGGAGCAGGGGGGTAAGTGTGATTCGCTGGACTTTTTTCAACGAATCCGATCCGGCCGACTCCATCAGCATGACTGCACATTATTCTACATTCCCTGCTGCAACCGGGGATATGAATACACCGCAATATTTACTCTCTTTTGTCAGCCGTACGCCTGCTGATAACCAGTTTGTTGTCAGATATTCAATGCCTCCCGGATGCCATGGAATGATAGAACTGCTCAACTCAACCGGAAGAATTATCGTTGTCAGCGAAAAGGTGTTTTTGTCGGGTACCCAAGCATTGGGAACGGCCCAACTACCTCCCGGCACTTATTTTTGTGTCCTGAAAATTAACGGAATCTCTGTCTCAACGAAGAAATTCCTTGTATCTCATTGAGTAAATTAAAATCCCCGGGGTCAATTATTGTCAACTTTATTTCGCCACATTAACCGTCTCCCTCTGATTCTTCTTATTACATACCACCGTCAGTTAGGAACCGTCATTGACCCATGGGAGGCAGAACAGGCTGCAACAGGTTGGTTTGTGCTTCAAAACCGTCTGAATTGGCATGCCGATCATGATGATGAACAGGAACAATTCCAACACGTCAGGGATATCATCTCAATTTCACAATCTTTCAGGGATGCAGAAATTCACCGGCGGTTTTCCCGGAAGGGAAATTCATTGAAAGACTTTTTAAATGCCATTCCCGGGGAGATATTGCTGTCGCAGATCCGGCCGTTTATCGACACCCAGATTGATAAAATCCTTCGACTGGCATCTCAGCATGGCATTGCGGTTTTCGAACATGAAGGCTCAGAGAGGGTTTACCTTAAAAACCGGTTGATTATAAGCCCGATACCGGCCGAACCCTGGTTTTGTTTTGCAAAAACTGTAGCAGGGTCAAACTATGTTCTTGAAATTTTTCAGGAAGAACGTAAGGCAGGGTTGAAATCGACCGGGAATAAAATTGTTTGCAGAAACCCTTGTTGGTTCAGGAATGACAATAGGCTGCTTCACCTTCCGAAAGGGTTTGACGGAAAGAAAATCGAACCATTTTTAACCAAAGAGGTTATCCTGATTCCAGCCTCGGCGGAGAAAAAATACTTTGAAACCTTCATCCTGAATACGTTGAAAACAGGTCAGGTAAAAGCGACAGGTTTTATAGTGCAGTCGAGGGATTCTGTTGGTCAGATGGAGCTCTCAGCTGAATCTGACTGGCAGGGCAAACCAGTTCTGGTAATTTGGTTCCAATATGGAGAAAAAAGTGTCATGGCCGGAAAGTCGCAAAAAGTCTTTATTGACCTGAAAATGACTGACGACGAAGTTGTGTTTTATAAAACTGAACGAGACTTAGTCTGGGAATCGACGATGAAATCCTTGTGCCTCTCTTCAGGATTGATCCAATACAATGAAAATACGTTTATTGTGCCGCAGGCGCATGCGATCGGTAATCCCGGCATGTATCAGCTTGTTGAATGGTTGAATAGCAATTCCCTGTTTTTCAGGCACAATGGTATCAGAATCAATATGGATCGTGCCCCGTCAAATTTTTTCACCGGCCATGTAACAGCGGAAATTCACGTTGAACCAGGTGAGGATTGGTTCGATGTGAAAGCAACTGTTTTTTTTGGTGATCTCGAAATCCGGTTTATTGACCTGCGGCAATTTATTCTTGAGGGGATTCGGGAGTTTCCGCTGCCTGGTGGTGAGATTGCAGTTCTCCCATCGGAGTGGTTCACCCGGTTTGGCGATTTGTGCTACTTTTCGAAAGCGGTTGACAATCATCTGCGACTGCAATCATACCATGGCCAGGTTGTCAGAGAACTTGAATTAGCGCTAACGGAACCTCTTTCAGAACGATTAAACCTGCTGGATCCGGATCAGGCCATGAAGGTAACCATACCATTGATGCTGCATGCCAAATTACGTCCCTATCAGGAAGAAGGATTACGATGGCTGAGATTTTTGCATGAAAACAGGTTTGGGGGCATCCTTGCCGACGATATGGGGCTTGGGAAGACAATACAGACCCTGGCTATGTTGCTTTCGGTTAATGAGGATCCACACGCCGCATCACTTGTCGTCATGCCTGCTTCACTGATCCATAACTGGCGAAATGAGATCAGACGTTTTGCACCAACACTCAGGGTGTTAGAACATACCGGGATTCAGCGAACGACCGTTACGGGTTTTTTCAGCAGTGTCGATGTGATACTCACCACGTATGGCACGCTTCGCAACGATCTGCCATTATTCCTGACATATCGGTTTCATTACATCATCCTCGATGAAAGCCAGGTAATTAAAAATCCTGCTGCATTGATCAGTAAGGCGGTTTTTCAGCTAAAGGCAGAACATCGCCTCGTGCTTACCGGTACCCCTATCGAAAATTCACTGACTGATCTGTGGTCGCAAATGGAATTCTTAAATCCGGGACTTCTTGGGTCACTGGCAAAGTTTCAGAAACGGTATATATCGCAGGCAGTTTTGCCTGACAATCATAATTTACAGGTGACTATTGTGCAAAGTGAACCGGAAGCTCAGACGAAGGTTTCAGACAGGCTAAAGTTACTGCTGGCGCCATTCATTTTAAGACGAACCAAACAGGAGGTTGAGCCGGACCTTCCTTCCCTGACAATCAAAGAGTTGTATTGTGAAATGACAGAAGATCAGCGAACCAGGTATGAACAGGAAAAATCGGCTGTGCGGAATGAAGTCTTGCAACAAATAGAGTCAGGCCGTTCATCTGAAACTACCCTGATGGTGTTGACCGCGTTGATCAGGTTAAGACAGATCGCCAATCATCCAAAGTTGGCCGATTTTGAATATCTGGATGGAAGCGGAAAATTCGAGGAGATCATTCGTGTCGCACAAACCCTTCGTGAAGAAGGACATAAAATCCTGGTATTTTCCTCTTTCGTGAAGCATCTGCTTCTCGTCGCAAACTATTTCGATAAAGAAGGAATAACTTATGCAACGCTAACTGGTGCAACCACACAACGTGAATCAGTGATTAGAAAATTTCAGGATGACCCGGAATGTCAGTTTTTTCTTATCTCTCTCAAAGCAGGAGGAATCGGACTAAACCTTACCGAAGCCAGTTATGTACTGCTCCTTGACCCATGGTGGAACCCTGCAGCTGAGCAGCAGGCGATCAATCGGGCACATCGGATCGGGCAGGATAAAAAGGTGATAGCCTTCAGGTTCATCACATCCGGGACAATTGAGGAGAAGATGCTGATACTTCAGCATCGAAAACAGAACTTGTCCGACACCTTCCTTCCTTCAGGAAACCCGCTTAAGGATTTGACAAGGGAAGAGCTGGCAGAATTATTTGGGTAAAAAAAGGTTTTACTGTTGAGCATATTTCATAAAAAAATGCTCAATTCCAGCCTCGGTGAACATATCCCCTGATTTTAAAAAACCGTTCCTTGCATAAAAAGGGACAGCTCTTAGCTGCGAGTGAAGATACACCATCTTTTCCAATGATGATACATCACTCAACACCTCCTTCAGGATGATATCGCCGATCCCGCGGTTCCTGAACTGGGGCAGAACAGCAAAACGCTCCAGTTTAATGCCTTTGTCAGTCTCGCGCCAGCGGGCGGTGGCCACAGGTTTTTCGCCAAGAAAAAGCAGGTAATGTGTGCTTTCCTCTTCGTGGTCATACTCAAGGGATGCATCAACCCCCTGCTCTTCAACAAATACAGATTTGCGGATGGCAATGGCTTTTTCTGCCAGGTCCGTATCCTCGGATGAAAATCTTTTTACTTTGAACATAGCCATAATTATTTTACTGAAACTGTTGCCCACCCTGACGGGGTCAGGCTCATCAACTCCCTGAAACCTAGATTCCAAAGCAGGTCAGCTGTTTCATCGAACAACATGGATACTTCGGCAGGTTTGTGTGCATCCGAACTGATGATGACGGGAATCTTAAGTTCATGGATTTTTTTCAGAACCACCGGACCGGGAAAGAGTGTGTCAGATCTTTTTTTGTACAAGCCGCGCGTGTTTACTTCAATGATCACCCCGGTTTGTTTAACCAGGTCGAGTGTTTCATCCACCAGGTTGACATACCAGGGGTCAGATTCCAAAAAAAACCGCCCCCGGTTGTGCATTTTGATCTTGTCGAAATGGCCGATGATGTCCATTTTGCTGGTTGTCAGCATCTCATTGATCTGGTGGTAGTACCCGGCAACCCCTTTACGGATGTCGCCACCAAAAATGGAGGTCAGCCCTTCATCATAAGTAGCAGGATCCGGACCATCAATAAACCAAAGGTCGCCGGAATGGGTGTTCCTGACCAGATGTACCGATCCAATGAGGTAATCGAGCGGGAAATTGTCCTTGAAATAGGAAAACGAATGACCCATGCCTGGAATAAAATCCGCTTCCATCCCCAGAAATATTTGCATTTTGCATTTTGCATTTTGCACTTTGTATTTTGCATTTGCGATGTCAGACCCCTGAATCTCTTCCTTCAGTTTCACAATTGCCTCACAATATGCCCCGGTCTCCTCCTCACGGAGTGCGAAAGTGTTCGCAAAAGGCAAAGGTGAATGATCGGAAAACCCGATTGATGACATGCCCTGAGCCAGGGCTGATTCAATGTACTGCAGCGGATCGTCGGAGCCATCGCTGAAAGTGGTGTGGGTATGGAGGTTTTGGGACAAGGGAAGATGGAATATCGAATATTGAATTATGAAGTTGAGTTATTTAGCGGGGATGATTTTATAGACTTTATCGGCACGGCGGAGGAATGTATCAACAGTGATGCTGCAAAATTCCCCCTTCACTGCTTGTTTAACAGGTTCCAGGCTTACACGGATTTCCGGAATTGTCATCTCGATGGAACCGGTCGTCGGCCCCTGGATGTACACCCGGTCGCCGGGTTTAAGATTACCGGTTTCTATTTTGATCTCGGCTACTTTCAGTTTTGTGAAGTAGTTGGTGATTTTTCCAACATATTCTTTCGACTGTGTTGCCGCCGATCCGTTCTGGTCTGTCCATTCACCCGTTTTCCTGCCCAGGTAATATCCATCCCAGAATCCCCGGTTATAAACAGTTTTAAGCCGTTCAATCCACTCTTCAATCTTGTCACTTGTGAAGGTGCCGGCCATAACGGCATTGGCGGCCTCACGGTAACAGGTAACAACAGTTTTAACATATTCAGGGCTTCTTCCCCGTCCTTCAATCTTTAAAACAGAAACCCCGGCGTTGACGATTTTATCCAGGAATCCAATGGTGCAAAGATCCTTTGGCGACATGATGTATTCGTTGTCAATTTCCAGTTCAATTCCGGTATCACCGTCTTTAACCTGGTATGGTCTCCGGCAGAGCTGATAGCAGGCTCCCCGGTTTGCAGATTTATTGTAATGATCAAGGCTCAGGTAGCATTTTCCTGAAACAGCCATGCATAATGCACCGTGAGCAAAAACTTCGATCTGAACCGGTTTTCCTCCCGGTCCGGCAATTTTCTGTCGTTTGATGGCCCGGGTTAAGGCACCAACCTGCTCCAGGGATAACTCCCTGGCAGTGACCATCACATCGGCAACACTCGCCCAGAACTTTACTGCCTCAAGGTTGGTGATGTTGGTTTGGGTTGACATGTGAACCGGCATTTCCACTGAACGTGCATATTGTATCACGGCATGGTCGGAGGCGATGATCGCAGTTACACCATTTTTTTTGGCCGAATCGATCATGCGTTTCATCTCCCTTAATTCACCATCATAAATGATGGTGTTGAGGGTGAGATACGTCTTCACATTGTGTTTGCCGCAGATCCGTGTGATCTTAACCAGGTCGCGCAAAGAAAAGTTGACCGACGACCGGGCCCGCATGTTGAGTGTGCCGACCCCGAAATATACGGAATCAGCTTTTGCTTCAATGGCCGCCATCAGCGATTCCCAGGAACCGACCGGGGCGGTTATTTCGATCTTTTGCACGTTTATTCGTTTGTGCAAAGATAGGGATTGTCTGGTAAACAGGTAAACAGGTAAACAGGTAAACAGGTAAACAGGTAAACAGGTAAACAGG
>CAYHGE010000024.1:35265-40000 GCA_964355945.1 uncultured Draconibacterium sp. | reverse complement strand
GGATATTTTTCACCTGCTTTCAGTTTTACCGTGTCTGATGCAGTTTTATCCGCGATGTTCATACTGAGGATCGTGGGAGCTGGTTTTAAAGGATTATGGCCGGTGAAGGCAATTTCCAGGGCATCTATTGGTTCCGTGGCAACCCCGTCTTTGGCAAAGAGTCCAAACCATGTTTCAGTATATTCCTGTTTTGATCCCCAGAAAAAGGCGTAAGAACCCAGGCATTTGGTTTTAAAAGGCTCAATATGTTTTTTATAACGTTCAAAGTAAACAGCTTTCTTTTCGGTGCTTGTTTGTTCGATGGAAACCTCCCAGGTGGTTTTGGGTGCTTCCCAGTAGCCGTTCGGGCCCCATTCCGTGATCATGTAAGGACCGCTCCATCTCTATTTTTCAATTTTCAGGGGAACATTTTGAATGTCACCATAGGTGTTAACACAATAAATATCAACATCAGGTGCCATTTTTTTTATCAGCTGGACCTCCATCGAATCCAAGCCGGCTGTAACAGTTGAGGTAGGATGGTCGGGATCTGTCTCGTGAATGTATTTAGCGATATCCTGAACCGCACTCCACACCTTTACATTTGAATATTGAAGGTCGAGTTCATTGCCAATTCCCCAGAACAGGAGGGCAGGATGGTCCTTGTATCTTTTAACCATTGTTTTGAAATGGTTCAGTTGTTTCAGAACTTTATCCGAATCATTGTAATCGAAACCCTGTCGTTCAGTCTGAAGCCACAGGCCAAGCATGACCGTAAGGCCATTTCGTTGGGCTTCATTCAGCACCTTATCGGCATTTTCCACACCCCAGGTTCGTATAGAATTGCCGCCGATGATGGTAACCTGATCCATGTATGTTTCGCCGCCAACACCTTTTACATAATAGGGTGCACCATTCCTGAAAAGCCTGTATCCTGATGCATCGTTTACGATTTTGGTTTGTCCGTTCAACTGCGAAATAAAAAGTAACATCAGCATCAGGCACAATAACCAATGCATGCGTCCTTTCGCCTTAATTTGCCTTTTGGTGTATACTGTATTGCGGGGTTCTTTCATTTTCTGCTCAATCTTGCCGGAATCTTGGTGCTAAAGTATAGTATAATTTCAGGGCTTATATATATTTCTGTACATCAATAATGCAGCAACCGTACCGGAATAATTACATCATTATTACATCAAATAACAGATTGAAATTCGTTAAGGATATCAAAATGAGTTTATTGATGATGGTGGGTGGTTTCTTGGCAACACATCATGGCCTGCACCGGTTATGATTATATGTTATGAATGCGGAGTAGTTGTCCGGAGGTTAAAGTGTCATCATAAAATCAGTCAGATTGGCATTTCTGTCGAGGTCCAGTTTTTTCCGGATGCGATATCTTCCTATTTCCACGCCACGGGTGCTTATATTCATTAATGTGGCAATTTCCTTGCTGGAGATGTTCATGCGGAGGTAGGCGCATAAACTGAGCTCACGTGGGGTCAGGGAAGGATATGTTGCTTTAAGTTTTTTAAACAGATCTTCGTGAACCTGCTCAACATGTGTATTGAAAACATGCCATTCCTTCTCGTTGTCGATCTCTTTACCGATGCGTTTGATGGTAGAATTAAGGTCGTTTTTCAGGTGTTCATCGGCAAGCTGATTTTTTATCTTGCTGAGTTCATTTTTCAATTTGTGAAGGATCTCATTCTTCTGGATAATGAGCATGGTCGAGTTGGCAAGTTCTTTTTCTTTATGGATCATCTCCAGGTTGAGTTTTTCATTTCTAAGCCTGATAATCTCCTTCTCAGTGAAAAGGGCCTCCTCCTTCAGTTGTTGTTCCCTTTGCCGGTATTTGTCTTTTTGCACCTCCTTTTCCTTCAGGCGTGATTTTTCCATACTGCTTAGGAAAAACCGGTAAGCCAGAAAGAGCATGAAAATGAAAATAAGACCATAAACCATCCATGCATAAATTGTTCCATACCAGGGTCGAAGGATAATGAACCTGTATTTCAGCACCGGTGTTATTTTTCCCTGTAATGTCAGGACTTTCAGGTTAAAGGTGTATTCTCCGGCCGGAAGGTTTGTGTATTCTTTGGAATTTTTAAGCGACCAGGGCGACCAATCTTTGTCAAATCCGTCTAATTTGAATTGAAATGAGACTCCCTGTTCTGCATACTGGCTGGCCGAATAGGAGATGCCAATAGTGTTGTTGACATACCTGAATCTCGGAACTACCTCCTGGCTCATGAAAGTGCTGTTATAGTGATAGGTGCCCTCTGAAGTGTCGCCCGATTGTAATTTGCTGATATAAACCACCGGCTGGAAACTGTATTGTTTAAACTGTGTTGAGTTATAATGGGCAAAACCACCCTCCAGCCCGATTAGTACATTGTTGGCATTCATGGCGTTAACATGGCCAAACGCAGGAATTACCATTCCCGAAAGTTCAACAAAAGGAGCAGTAATATTGGTATAGGTTCCGTCCTCCTGGAATCGGAGTACTCCGGGTTTTTGCTTATTATAGTACCATATATTGTTGGCGCTGTCCTGAACCAGATACTCAATTTGTTTTATGTCAGGAAATAGCTGGTTAAGTTGCACATCGGGGTCAAACTTATCATTGGTTTCATTATACCTGAAAATTCCCTCTTTTGTACCTACAGCGATTCCTGATTTCAGTTTAAAAAGGGTGTTTCCCTGGTCTGCCGGCAGCCCGTTGATGCTGTTATAAAAGCGTATCTCCTTTGCAACCTGTAAATCATCATCAGGTTTCACCCTGAATAATCCTTTATATCCATGGCTGATCCATATATAACCCTTTGAATCCTGTTCAAGGTAATGCGACGATTGGTCATAACCGGATAGTTTATTCCTGAACGACCACATCGCACCTCTTTTT
This sequence comes from uncultured Draconibacterium sp., assembly GCA_964355945.1. GTDB lineage: Bacteria > Bacteroidota > Bacteroidia > Bacteroidales > FEN-979 > CAIVAT01. Next base: position 37,119 of record CAYHGE010000024.1, on the reverse strand, counting down.
TCAAGTACGGATAACCCTACATAGTTTCCCACAATTAAGAGTGACGGATTCCTGTCAAACCTGATGATATTCCATCCACCCGGTACCGAAGATATCTTTACCGCATTTTTATCAAGTACCTGGAATACCCCCAGATTGTGCCCGCAGAGAAGGGTGTTGTCTATAACCGTCAGGCTCCAAACCTGGCCCTCTGTACCTTCGATCAGGTGAAAATCTTCTTTTTTCTTCAGGGGATTTGTAAAGTCTGACCATCTGACGTAGAAAAGGCCCTGGTTTGTACCAAGATAGAGATTTTCACCAAACAGGGCTGATGCATAACCTGAGCCGATGTTAAAATAGTTTTGGATAAAAGTGAGCGACGATTTATTGTGAATTACGGAAATGCCATTGTCGAGTCCCAGCCAGATGTTTCCTTCCTGATCATTTCCGACACATAAAACAGTGTTGTTTGCCAGGCCACGCTCCTTGTTAATTTCGAATATCACCTGGCCAGCTGAATCTGATATGATCAGACCGTTTTGGATTGTGCCGAAAGCGTAATACTTTTTGTCGATCAATGCTCCGGAAAAAATCTGGTACTTTTTCATCAGGGCATTCACCGGTTTGTCCCACACTGTAAGTTTTTCCCCGTCATACTTAAAAATTCCATTTTTGGCAGTTCCAAGGATGACCTGGTCGTCATTCAACGGAAGGATCGTCCATATCTGGATTCCGGCCAGGGAGTTTCCATCCGGGATGTTCCTGACTTTCCCTTCCCGATACTGCATTAACCCCTGCACTTCATCATGAACCCACAAAATTCCGTTTACAAAGTAAGAAAAATGAAATTTCGACCTGGGATAGACAATTTCGATTTTGTCATGGTTGTAAATGAACATGGCCTTGAACGATTGAAAGACAATGCCAAAGCTGGTTTTATGAATTCGCCAGATTTCATCAAAATCACTGATTTGGCCATTGATCAGGGGTAGTAAGGAGTGGTATTTAAGTGTCCCGTTTATGTTCGCTTCGTAATAGCCAAACTTGTTAAATGCCCCAACGTAAATACGATTATTATCGATGCAGATTGACCTTACGACCAGTTCCATGTCACCATAAACCGTCCAGTGGGCCCCGTCATATTCAACAAGTCCGTTGTTGTTGCCAAAGTACATCATGCCATTGGAGGCCTGCGCCACGGCCCAGTTCTGGGTACCTCCACAGTACTCTGAGCGGGTAAAATTATGTATTCCGGGCAACCCATAACGCTGGGCATGGAGGTTGCCAGGCAATAAAATTAAAATTAGGGTGCAGAATAGCTTATTTATAACCGGTCGCATCATGCAAACTCAAATACTTCCCAAATGTAATACAGTAAAGCAAGGTTTACAAAAAAACCTGTGCTTTATTGAAAAAAACAAGGGAGATGTCCGGTTGAATCAATCAGTGTATATCCAGTCCATGCAGCATATAGATTGCATGCATCAGCGATTTCGATATTTCCGACATGTATTCGTTTACTCCCCGTACACTTCCGGGCAGGGTGAAAATCAGCGTTTTCCCCATGACACCTGCAACCGAGCGGCTTAATAAAGCAGCAGGCTTGTCGGCGCCGTATTTCATCCGGATCAATTCCATGATGCCCGGAATCTCCTTATCAAGCATGGGCCGCACAACATCCGGGGTGAAGTCGCGGGGACCAATCCCGGTTCCGCCTGTGGTAATGACAATATCCGTGAGTTCTTCCTTGGCCTTGTGGAGCAGTCCCCTCAGCTTATCAGGATCATCGGGAAGGAGCGAAGTGAATATTGAATATTGAACATTGAATTTTGAAAAATGATCTTGAAGGAGTTCTTTGATCCTTGGGCCTGATTT
>CAYHGE010000024.1:32173-35165 GCA_964355945.1 uncultured Draconibacterium sp. | reverse complement strand
TTTACGGACAATATATTAATTTGCTGCATTTTAAATCGGGTTAGCGCACCTCATCCCCTGCACCCCTTCTCCTGAAGGAGAAGGGGACGGGGGTTGAGGTGTATGGGTTAATTTTGAATTTTGCCTTTACATTTTACACTTTGAACTTTTTTCAAACATCTTCCTTTAACTTTTCAACCAGCCTGATCTCACCGATTACCATGGTTTTATCAACTGCTTTGCACATATCGTAAATGGTCAGCAGGGCGACTGAAACGGCAGTAAGCGCCTCCATCTCTATCCCCGTCTGACCGGTACAGCGGGCCAGGCTTTCAATCATCACCCCGGTTTCATCGAGTGAGGCTGTTACGTCAAGCTTTGATATTTGCAGCGGATGACACAAAGGGATCAACTCGCTGGTACGCTTGCCACCCTGGATTCCTGCAATTTCTGCGATGGTCAGCACATCACCTTTTTTCATTTTGTTCTCCCTGATCAACACAAGGGTATCGTTGCTGAGGCAGATATGCCCGGATGCGGTTGCAGTGCGCAGTTGGATTGGTTTTGAACTCACATCCACCATGTTTGCCTTGCCCAGGTTGTTGACATGGGAGAGGGATTTTTTTCTATTTTCTGCCATATTTTTTTATCCTCCGATGTTGTGAAAGTTACCGTTCATGTTCACACTTCCCTTTTCAGGTTTTTTTCCAACGGCCTGTTCAAGTGCAGCGCGGATACCAAGTTCCCTTGTGCTGAATTGTATATCGCTGAACAGACAGGGGCGGATCATTCCGTTGGCAGTGAGCCTGAGCCGGTTACAGTTGACGCAGTCACCGCCATGGCCATTTTCAACAATGGTGAATCGTCCGTCAGCAAGGTTCATTTCATGTATGAATCGTGCCTCAAGGCCGTTTTGAAGGCAGAATTCACGGACAGCCTTCGCATCCGGTTCATCTGATGAATTCCGTACAACGCAATTAATTTTCACAGGGAACAATCCGGCATTTTTAGCTGCTTCAATGCCCTCCAGCACTTTTTGAATATCACCGCCCCGTGTAATTGCCCGGTATTTTTCCGGATCAAGGGTGTCTAGGCTGATGTTGATCCGGTGAAGTCCGGCACTGGCAAGATCTTTTGCAAAAAGCGGAAGAAGGATGCCGTTGGTCGTCAGGCCGAGATCGTTGATCCCTTCTATTTTCGAAATTCTGTCGATCAGCGAAATTATGCCTTTGCGCACCAGTGGCTCTCCGCCGGTGATCCTTACTTTCGTGACTCCAAGGATTACCGCCTCATTGATGACCTCCAGAATCTCTTCCAGGCTTAATATATCTTCATGCGTTAAAAGCGGTACTCCCTCGGCCGGCATACAATAGGTACAACGCAGGTTGCAGCGGTCGGTTACGGAGACGCGCAGGTAATTGATCCTGCGGCTATATTGGTCGAACATACACCAGTTCTCCTTTGGTAAATGTTGTTGACCCGATATCCATCATCATGATTCCGTCGGCAATCGTGTAGGCGTTAATATGTGCTGAGCCGTGATATTCGACCGGGAAAGCAGCTCCATCCCTGATCATGACCGGTATCATTGATTTTCTGGTTGATTTCCGCCTTGAAAAATCAACGCCTAGCGGAAGTTTTAACTCCACAGGTTCGAGGGAACACCCCATCATCCGAAGCAGAAACGGCCTGACCATCATCTCGAACAATACATAAGAAGAGACTGGATTTCCGGGTAATCCAAAGATGAACCTGTTATCCCTGCGGCCAAAAACAGTAGGTTTCCCCGGTTGAATGGCAACTGTGTTGAACAGGATTTCAATTCCGGCTTCCTGCATTACATCTGGAACAAAATCAAAATCGCCCATGGAGACTCCGCCTGTGAGCAGGACCAGGTCGCAATTTTCCATTGCCTCATTGATGATCTTATATAATTCAGGACCGGCGTCGGCGGCAATTCCGTAATAAACAGGCTGTGAAGGCACCGTCCTGACCTGCGATTCGAGTTGTATGGCATTGGAATTTCTGATCTGTGCAATTCCCGGGAGTTCGTTTGGTTCCACCAGTTCATCCCCGGTGGAGATAATTCCCACCTTTGGCAGTTTTACAACCAGGGGATTTACCGCGCCAACAGCAGCCATTACAGCGATGTGTGCGGGGGTGATCCGCACCCCTTTTGGCAGTACGAGGTCGCCCAACCTGATATCTTCACCCTGGTAGCAGATGTTGTTTGCGGAGTTCCGGCGGGTAATGATGACCTGGTTTTTCTCTGTTATTTCAGTTTCTTCCACCATGATCACACAATCTGCACCCTCAGGCACCATGGCTCCGGTCATAATTTTTGAACACTCGCCGGCCATGATTGTTTTCAAGGGCTTGTTACCTGCTGCAATGGTTTCCACCATTCCGAGGGTAACCGTACCGGCTGAGTCAAAATCGGCAGTTTTTACCGCATAGCCATCCACAGCCGACTTATCAAACGGCGGCATATCCATATCGGAAAAAATGTCTTCGGAAAGTACCCGTCCCAATGAATCCGCAATCGAAACCCGTTCATGTTCAATGGTGAAGGTTTGAGAAAGTACTGTTTTTATGGCATCTTCGAATAAAACCATTTTGAATATTGAATATGGATCAATGCATTGTGAATTTCAAACGAAGCGTCACTTTTTTAATTCAAGGATAAACTGTTCGAACCCTTTCTGTATCTGGGTATCGACTGAGTTGTGGAACGCTTCGAAAGCCCTGACCAGGCGTTTGCCCTCTTCAGTAAGGGCTGTGTGACCGCCTTCGCTGCCGCCACGTTGTTTTTCCAGCAGGGGAAACCCGAAAAACTTTTCGATCTTCATTAAATTCCCCCAGGTACGACGGTAGGTATATCCCAACTCATCACATGCGGCCTTCATTGATCCTTTCTCCTCAATAAGTTTGAGCATTTTCCATTTTCCGTCGCCTAAAATGCCATTCTCTTGTCCATCAGACATCCATATCTTATAATGAAGATGTATCTCGG
>CAYHGE010000024.1:25803-32073 GCA_964355945.1 uncultured Draconibacterium sp. | reverse complement strand
TTAATTTAGAATAATTCCAAATAAAGCAATATCTTTGCAAAAGAAACCAATATGTCGATATGCAAAAATAAACATATCGAAAAAATATATAATTTTGTTCAAAAATATTATAAGCCATGAATAATGCATTGTTTAATGTAGAACGTCCGGAGAATGAGCATACCCTGAGCTATGCCCCCGGTTGCAAGGAACGGAAATCATTGAATGCCGAACTCGACCGGCTGAGCTCAGAAGTACAGGATATCCCGCTCATCATCGGTGGGAAAGAGGTTAGAACAGGAAAGACAGGCAAAGTGGTCATGCCGCATGATCATCAGCACGTGCTGGCCAACTACCACATTGCAGGTGAGCAGGAGGTTCAGATGGCCATAGCGGCCTCGCTGAAAGCCCATGCTGAATGGGAATCTTTTCCGTGGGTTGACCGTGTTTCAATTACCCTGAAAGCTGCAGAATTGATCTCAAAAAAATACCGTTCTCTGGTCAATGCAGCCACCATGCTGGGACAAGGCAAGAGCGCCTATCAGGCTGAGATCGATGCTGCCTGTGAAACCATTGATTTTTTAAATTTTAATGCTTATTTCATCACAGAGATTTATAAGGAGCAGCCACATTCGCAACCCGGAATCATCAACCGCATCGAATATCGCCCGCTGGAAGGTTTCGTTTTTACCGTGACACCTTTCAACTTCACGGCCATTGCTTCGAACCTTAACATGGCACCGGCACTGATGGGCAACACCTCAGTCTGGAAACCGGCAACGACATCGCTTTTGTCTAACTATTTCCTGATGAAGATCTTCCAGGAGGCAGGCATGCCCGATGGTGTAATCAATTTCGTTCCCGGACCGGGAAGCATGATTGGTAAAACCGCACTTGCACATCGCGACATGACCGGAATCCATTTCACCGGGTCCAACAATACTTTTAACAGCCTGTGGCAGATGGCTGCGCAGAATATGGCAAACTACCGTTCATACCCAAAAATAGTAGGAGAGACCGGAGGCAAGGATTTTATATTTGTACACCCCTCATCTGATCCGCAGGAGGTGTCTGTTGCCATTGTCCGTGGCGCTTTCGAATACCAGGGGCAGAAATGTTCGGCTGCTTCACGTGCCTACATTCCCGAATCGATGTGGAATGATGTGAAATCCCGTATCGGGGATATGATCAGCATGATTACGGTAGGGGATGTCAGGGAATTCAGCCATTTCATGAATGCGGTGATCGATGAGGCTTCGTTCGACAACATCATGGGATACATAGAATTTGCCAGAAAATCGAACGATGCCGAAGTTATTTTTGGAGGTACCGGCGATAAATCGAAGGGCTATTTTGTACAGCCCACGGTTATAAAAACGACCAATCCTCATTTCAAAACCATGGAAGAGGAGATCTTTGGCCCGGTGATGACGATATATGTTTACAAGGATAAAGAATTTGAAGAGACCCTGAAAATCTGCGACCAGACTTCTCCTTATGGTCTCACCGGCTCGGTGTTTTCAAAGGATCGTGCAGCCATCAACAAGGCGTGCCAGATTTTGCGGTATGCAGCAGGGAATTTTTACTTCAACGACAAACCATCAGGCGCCGTGGTCGGACAACAACCATTCGGAGGTGCCCGCGGATCGGGAACCAATGATAAATCGGGCAGCCACCTCAACCTGTTGCGCTGGACAAATCCACGTACGATCAAAGAGACACTGTTACCTTCCAGGGAGTTTACCTACCCGTATATGAAGGTTGACAAATGCCACTGAGATTTACGATTTCAGGATTTACGATTTACGATGTCCTTCAACTAATTCTTCTCTGCGGTTCTTCGCGCATCCTCTGTGGTTCTCCGCGGTTAAAAAAAATAAACGCAGAGGACCGCAGAGTTGTTACGCAGAGGACCGCAAAGATCAAACTAATGCCATGATTTCATTCATCACAATTATTTCACGAGCAGATGGTTCGTGAAATACTCGTCATACGCACCCATGTCCAGCAATCCATGGCCTGAAAAATTGAAGAGGATGTTCTTCGAAATACCCTCCTGTTTTGCAATTTTGGCTTCCCTGATAACCTGGGCGATGGCATGAGAGGTTTCCGGTGCCGGAATCATCCCTTCTGCCCGTGCAAAGGTTACTGCTGCTTCAAAACTCTCAGTCTGTGCCACAGCACTCGCTTCAATCAGCCTGTCTTTGAGCAACTGACTGACGATGGCACCGGCTCCATGGTAGCGAAGTCCGCCTGCATGTATGGAAGGAGGGATAAATGTGTGTCCAAGGGTGTACATCGGAATCAGCGGAGTCATTCCGGCCGTATCTCCAAAGTCATACTCAAATTTACCCTTAGTCAATTTCGGGCAGGAGGTTGATTCTACGGCAATGCACCTTGTCTTTTTACCTTCTGTGAAATTATGGCGTAAAAACGGGAATGACAATCCCCCGAAGTTTGAACCACCACCGAAGGGCCCGATTACCAGGTCGGGGTAGTCGCCGGCCATTTCAAGCTGTTTCAAGGCTTCGAGGCCTATGATGGTTTGATGGAGCAGTACGTGGTTCAAAACACTTCCCAGCGAATATTTTGTGTCGTCATGGGTGGCAGCGACCTCAATTGCTTCGGAAATGGCAATGCCGAGACTTCCGGGGCAATCGGGGTCTTCGGCCAGAAAACCTCGTCCGGCATTGGTTTCCATGCTGGGAGAGGGGATGACAGAGCCATTCCACAGGTTCATCATCGATTTTCGATATGGTTTTTGCTGATAGCTGACTTTTACCATGAAAACCTTACATTCGATTCCGAAGAAATTCGTTGCAAAGCTGAGCGCGCTGCCCCACTGGCCGGCACCGGTTTCGGTCGTCATTTTCTTAACCCCCTGTTTGTAGTTGTAATAGGCCTGAGGGATGGCTGTGTTTGGTTTATGTGAACCGGGAGGGCTGACACTTTCATTCTTATAATAAATCTTTGCAGGAGTATCGAGCATTTTCTCAAGATTGTAAGCCCGGTGCATCGGTGTGGGCCTGTAAAGTTTGTAGATGTCAAGCACCTCTTCAGGGATGTCGATATACCTTTCTTTTGAAACCTCCTGTTCAATCAGGGCCTGAGCAAACAATGGCTCAAGATCGGCCGGCTGAATGGGTTGTTTTGTTCCGGGATGTAACAGGGGAAGCAGCGGATTGGGCATATCTGCCTGGATGTTATACCATTGGGTGGGCATGTCGTTTTCATGCAATTGAATTTTTCTGATTTTTGTCATGATAAGTTGGATTAAGGATTAATAAAAACGGCCTGCCAGGTTATTGTGGCAAGCCGTTTAATCAATTAAAAAAGGCCTGCCGTGGTAAACAGCAAGCCTTTCAGTTATATGGTCAGATAAGGAAAACTTTGATGTTTACGTTCTTTTCAAGAAAGAGCGCCACCAGCAAAGATTAAGATTCATAATAGAGTTGTTAATCACAGTTATTCTTATTTATATTTTTTCTAAACAGGATGCAAACATACACAAATAATTCAATAACAAAAAAAATCTCGCAGATTTTCGCAGAGAAGGCCGCAGATTCTCGCAGAAAAACCAATACAGATATTTGTTCTGCGCAAATCTGGTGCGACACGAGACGTGTGTAAATATAAAACAAATACCTGCATGGATGAAAGAACCATGCAATCAAATTTGCCTTCTGGTAATCAAATTTGGGTTAGTTGCCCCTTCAAAGATTAAAACGGAAATATCATCGACACCTTATACGCGAAGTTATCCCCAACAATATCAAACGAATAGGGTCCCCAGCGGTAAAAAGCACCGATGCCGATGGTGTAAATTTTAAGGTTGATGAGGTTGTTCACCAGCAGCCCCGATTCGTAGTAACCAAGGTTCATTACCTTAGGATTGAGGCTGTTGTTAATGTAGTGTTCGGGATGGTCGAGCCAGCCAAAGCCGATGTTTTGTGACAGGGCAAACTCAGGATGGAACCATTTCTTTCCTTTGAACAGCAGGTAACCGAAATCATGGTAAAGGTACAGGGATGCATATTTATTCGAAAGAAATTCGTTCATACGCATGGTGCCGAAACTGTTTGGTGCATAAAGCGTGAATTGCCGGTAACTGGCAGGAGCGTAATAGAGGTTGCAGACGGGGATCGGCTGATCAACATAGCCCCCGTTGAGTTGAAAGGTGAGCTTGCCTAAGTATTTTATGTTGAATGTTTTGCGAATCTTGAGATCGAACCGGTCATAATCATATTCACCTCCGAGGAAGTCCTTGATTCCCCGGGTATATTCAATCCATACAACCGGATATTTCGTGCCCAGCGAGATTTTGTTGTTGATGGTTTTTATGAACTTCTCTCCATATGCCCATTTGAATCCGGCGGTGATCGTGGTAAAATTGAACTGTGACAGACTGTCATTACCTTCGCCAGTCGTAAAGTCGTAGGTTGATGTTTTTTTGAAATTATTGGAGATTCCGACGTTGAACAGAACATACTTAAAGGCTCTGAAACCCATGGATAAGTTATAGCTGCGTGTCCGGTCAAGTTTTTTGAGCAGAAGTTGTCTGAAGTTTCCTGAAAGAATCGATTCATAGTCGCCCGGATAACTCACGCCTCCCGACTCAGTCAGGTCGTAAAAACCAGAGGCATTGACGGTGATGTCCTGCCGCCGGCTCACCAGGAAACTCACATCCCCGCCATATTTTGAGGTGGAGGCCCCAAAGGCATACTGGTAAAACCCGCCGACTTTGAACCAGTCTGACAGGCGGTCATTGGTATGGATGCCGGCTCCAAGTACCAGTCCTTCATACGTATTGTAGTTGATAAACCGGTTGATATCAATGTCGATGGGCCCCCATGGAATCCGGCCGGTGAGCAGGGTCTGAAGTCCTTTGGCCATCTTGTCGAAATTTTCCGCTTTGCCAATGCTGTCGAGAACTTTATACGTCTGGCGGTCTTTCCTGGAGAGTGTGTCAATGCGATACTGGTTCCAGAATGATTCGCTCCGCGAGGTGGCATCTTTGTCAACCTCCACATCCAGGTGGTTGAATTCCCTGCGTACGAGTTCGGGGTTGAGTACAATATCGCGGATGTAGCTTCGGCCGCTTCCGACTGCCTTGTATTTTCCGATCTGCATGTTGTTAAATGCCACATCGGTGTTGAGTTGCACAGGAAACCACTGTTTTCCGTCGATCAGTTCATAAAGCTGGTGAATGCGGATCATGAAACCTCCTGTGTTCGGGAAGGGTTCGGCCGTTACGTTCTGAATTCCCCAGTTGTGGCTGCTGATCGAAATAACCCCCTTCATGCCGTCGAAATTGGTGCCTTTCCTGGGTCGGAACGACAGAATGAAAACAGTATCCTTTCCTATGTATGTGGTATCTTCAATTTTAAAGAAATATTTACTGAAACTTCCGCTCCCGATCGGGTTTACATAGTCTTTCATCATGATGGATATGATGGGCTTGTAGAAGGAAAAACTCTGGATCTGGGTGGAAAGAAATACCAGGATCGGGTCTTTAAAACCCGACATCTTTGTGGCAATCACTTTGTTGTAGTTCTTGTCGGGCGCCATGAATTTCCGTTTGGTCACATTTTCCATTAAGAACAGATACTGGCTGTTGATCAGCTTTTCGACAAATTGATCAGATGAATCCCTCCTCGTTGTATCCATTTTAGCAGAGTCAGTCCTGATGGAAAACCCGACTTCAACTGCGCCTCCGTCATGCATGGCCGATGTGTCAACCAGTGCCGCAAAATCGCCTTTGAGGGTGGTGTCATTGTTTGCCGTGAAAACCGTTTTATCATACGCCGTGTAGGAAAAGGTATTTACTTTTTCAGGATCATTGATGTCGCGGTTATCGAGCACATTGCGGATGATGCGATGTGCAGGATTGATACCGGGCAGGATTTCAACCTCCTTCAGGTCAATCTCCTTCTGCACCATCTGGATGATGAAGTCTTTTGTCCGGTTGCCAGGGTTAACTGTCATCGGTTCATATCCCACATAGCTCAGCCGCAGGGTTTGAATGGGCTGTTGCGACCGGAGGTTGAATTTCCCATCGATGTCGGTGGTGCCACCTTTGCTGTTGCTGTTGTTGATCACGATGTTGACGAATGCAAGCGATTCCTTTGTCCTGGAGTCAATGACCCTTCCGCTGACGAGGTAAATCCCCTGGGCATGGCAGTTGATCGAAGTGATAAGGGCGAGGAACAGGAGTAGCAGTCGTAGGTTCACCATGGAAAATGATTTTTTTCAAAGGTAAGAATTTAAAATAATCGTAAATTCACCAAAAAA
>CAYHGE010000024.1:24508-25703 GCA_964355945.1 uncultured Draconibacterium sp. | reverse complement strand
GGTGAATGAGAAATAATGATAAAACGTATCTTGTGAAAAAAGAATCAAGCTTCCCCTTAATTGCCAAGACGATTTCAGGACTGGAAGATGCGCTGGTGCTTGAACTCGAAGCCCTGGGTGCAACCGGCGCCATGAAACTGAACCGCGCAGTCTCCTTTACAGGCGATACTGAAATGATGTACAAGGCCAATTATGCCTGCCGAACCGCCCTGCGGATATTGAAGCCGTTGTTCCATTTTGAGATACTTGAACAGAAGGACCTGTACGAAAAGATTTATGAATTCCCATGGGAGGACTACCTGGATGCAGAACACTCTCTGGCCATTGATGCCGTGATCTCCTACACGGTTTTCACCAACTCACAATTTGTCGCACAGAAGTCGAAGGACGCCATTGTTGACAGGTTGCGTGACAAGCTGGGAACACGCCCATCTGTCGACCTGGAACATCCTGACCTGAAGGTTAATGTTCATCTTTTCAAGGATTCCTGCACGGTTGCGCTTGATTCATCCGGTCAGTCGCTTCACCGGCGCGGCTATCGTAAGAGCACCGGTCCGGCGCCAATCAACGAAGTACTGGCGGCAGGTTTGATCAAACTCTCGGGATGGGATGCCCAAACACCTTTGTTCGACCCGATGTGCGGATCAGGTACCCTTTTGATAGAAGCCGCCATGCTGGCAAAGAACATGCCGTCCGGTTATTTTCGGGAGGAGTGGGGTTTTATGAAATGGCGGGATTTTGATGCCGACTTATGGGAAAAGGTGCGGGCCGATGCCAATGCACTCACCACCGGGTTGAAGGTGAAAATCCATGGTTCCGACCGCGCCGAACGGGCCATCGAATCTGCACGTGAAAACCTTAAATTTACCAGTTTGTATGAGGATATCACCCTGGAAGTGAAATCGTTCGAAGATTCGTATCCTCCATTTGAAAAGGGGTTCATTATTTCAAATCCCCCTTATGATGAACGGCTTGAAATTGAAGATTCACTGGCGTTTTACAAGATGATAGGGGATACGATGAAACGGAAATATGCCGGCTACACTGCCTGGATGATCTCCTCCGACCTGGAGTCGGTCAAATTCATCGGACTTCGCCCGTCGCGCAGGATCCCCGTGTTCAACGGGCCGCTGGAGTGCAGGTTTTTGAAGTTTGATCTGTTTGCCGGGAGGAAGGGGTATCAGGATGTCATTGA
>CAYHGE010000024.1:11022-24408 GCA_964355945.1 uncultured Draconibacterium sp. | reverse complement strand
GGTTTTTGAAGTTTGATCTGTTTGCCGGGAGGAAGGGGTATCAGGATGTCATTGATTAAATATGTCAATCAAGTGTTAAAAACTACTTTTTCATCAATTGCAGTTGGCTTTAGCCAACTGTTTATGGTTATTGCAATTCATTGGGCTTTAGCCCCATAGATTACAAACATCTCTCACATGAAAAACAAAGATTTATTATTGCTGGTATTTGGCATCATTACCTTATTATACGCCTGCAAAAAGGACTCCACGGGTGCTCCAATAACAATTTTCAGCACAAAGTTTGATAACCAGGCTGATCTGAATGCATGGACCCAATCTGTCGGAGGAAAAGCGATCATCGATGCAAATGCGGTTAAGTTTGATAGTATCACAGATTGTTTTCGTTTTGAAACATTAAATCTGATTCCGGTTCAAAAGGGGAAAATTTATGAGTTGAAGTTAACCGGGAAAGTTAATTCTTCCACTTCCGGAGATCCCGGATTATGCGCAGGGGATTTTCTGATCTATGTTGTTCAGGGCAGCACCAATTTAATTTCTGAAAGTTTTGGCCAATACGCTTCATGGACTCAGAAATCGTATTCATTTGAGGCTACTTCTTCAGCATCAATAAAAATTAAATTTTTAATAGGGACAACCAGAGGCGCCTGGATAGATAATCTCGAATTAATTGAGAAATGAAATAGAAAACGTTTATTCAATAATTTAGTAGTGATTTTCCCCTTTCAATATATAAGTAAACAAAATAACAGACCACCATAATTTGAAACCCGTTAATCAAGTTGATCAGTCTCTGAAAAAACTATTATCTTTGGTTTATGTTTATACAAGATGAAATATCTGGCAAGGTCAACGACTTTACTGCTGTTTGCAAAGCCCATAATGTCAGGTATATCTATGCCTTTGGTTCGTCCATAACCGCTAAATTTGACAGGGCAAACAGCGATATTGATTTGTTGGTAGATATTGATTATGCTGACCCTGTTGAGAAAGGCGAGAAACTAATATCTTTATGGGATACATTTGAGGATTTCTTTGAAAGAAAAGTTGATTTGCTTACAGAAATATCAATTCATAACCCTTACTTACGAAAAAGTATTGATGCGACTAAAATATTGATTTATGATGGAGCAAAGCAAAAAGTATTTGTCTGATATACTAAGGGCAATAGAACTTGTTGAACAGTTTTCATCATCAACACCCGGTTTTCAGGAATATCTTCTGGATTTGAAAACTCAAAGTGCCATTGAACGTCAACTAAGTATCATCGGAGAAGCTGTTAACAAATTTGAGAGGTTGCAACCTGAATCCTCGCTGGAGAATGCCCGAAAAATTGTTGGCTTCAGGAACCGATTGATACATAGTTATGATGCAGTGGACCCGTCAATGATCTGGGCCATAATTAAAAACCACCTTCCCCTTTTAAAGGAAGAAACTCTTCTTAAGATAAGCTGATCAGGTCTGTTGCTTCCAAGTTTCCAAAACAAGTGATGATAAAAGGTTCGTTGATGGTTTTCAGGATTGGAATAAACTGTACATTACGGCCGTTCAAACCAGATTTGAAAAAATACAACAACCGGTAGTCAGCATCTCATTATTGTACGTATTTTTGTACACCAAAATGTACATAAAATCAGAAGCTATGTTAACCACCACCATTTCGGATTTTCGAAAAGATATCAAAAGGTATCTTGACCGGGTTACAGAAAATTTTGAAACCCTCATCATTAACAGGGGGAAAGACAGTGGCGTAGTGATCATGTCGCTGGATGAGTATAATTCACTGAGCGCTACGCAACATGAACTTTCCTCAAAAGCGAATGAGAAAAGGCTTGATTCTGCTGTTGAGAAATTAAAAACCGGAGCTTCTTTCCAAAAGGAACTCATTGAGTTATGAAATTTACATTCGTTGATGAGTCCTGGGAAGATTATCTCTATTGGCAGAAGAATGACCGAAAAATGTTTATCAGGATAAACGAATTATTGAAATATATAGCCAGAAACCCTTTCTCAGGGATAGGGAAACCGGAACCGTTAAAATTCAAAAATCAGGGGTTTTGGTCACGACGAATTGATAATGAGCATCGCCTGATTTTTCGTGTTAAGGATGATGAGATCATGATAGCAAAGTGTAGATTTCATTATGATGGATAATTCAAAAATGAGGTAAACAGGCATGCGGCCAGCAATGATGTTGAAATATTTTCTGTTAATTTCTTAACCCCTTTTGCCCTGGTTCCGGATTTCGTACTTTTACAACCTAATTGCAATATGTATTTATAGAGTTCTGTTCACCCGTTCACCTGTTCACCTGTTTACCTGTTCACCTGTTTACCTGTTCACCTGTTCACCCGTTCACCCGTTCACCTGTTCACCTGTTCACCCGTTTACCTGTTTACCCGTTCATCGTTCACCAACAAATCAAAAAATCCAACATGTCCCAAATAACCAGAATCGGAATCATGACCTCCGGAGGCGACTCCCCGGGGATGAATGCCGCCATCAGGGCGGTGGTACGCACCTCAATCTTCAGCGGGCTGGATGTTTTTGGCATCTACCGTGGATATGAAGGCATGATTGACAACCAGATCGAGCAGATGTACAGCAGCTCGGTGTCGAACATTGTCCAGCGTGGCGGCACCATCCTGAAAACCGCGCGCAGCAAGCGCTTTCTGGAGTATAACGGCAGGCTCCAGGCATACAACAACCTCAGGGAACACAACATCGATGCACTTGTGGCGATTGGCGGTAACGGAACCTTTACCGGAGCTTCAATCTTTGACAAGGAGTTTGATTTTCCCATCATTGGATTGCCGGGAACCATCGACAATGATCTTTATGGAACGGATGCCACAATTGGTTACGATACAGCCGTGAATACGGTTGTTGAGGCAGCCGATAAAATCCGGGATACAGCGAATTCCCACGAAAGGCTCTTTTTTATCGAGGTGATGGGGCGTGATGCCGGTTTCATCGCGTTGCGAAGTGGCATTGCCTGCGGTGCTGAATTCATCCTGGTGCCCGAAACCACGACCTATATCGACAATTTTACACGATTGCTGAAGCATGACTGGCGTAAAAGCAAAACATCGGGAATCGTCATAGTCGCTGAAGGGGACGACAGCGGCGGTGCTTATGAAATAGCTAAGCAGGTCAAAGAAAGGCTTCCTGAAATGGATGCAAGAGTAACCATACTGGGGCACATTCAGCGGGGAGGTTCTCCCAGCGGGTTCGACCGGGTGCTTGCAAGCACACTTGGGTATATTTCGGTTAAAGGTCTGCTTGACGGGCATCGCGGCGAGATGGCAGGAATTGTAAATAAGGAAGTTGTATTTACGCCGTTTGAAAAGGCGATCAAACATCATAAGGATATCAACAAAGATCTGTTGGAGATGTCACGCATCCTTGCCCTGTAAAGCCTTAACTCTTATTGCATTGGAACGGATCACCCTCTTTGCCGACGTTTTATTGCCGCTGCCGGTAGGTGGAACTTTCACCTATCGCGTTCCGTTCGACCTGAATGAACAGGTGCTGGAGGGGGTGCGTGTGGTGGTTCAATTCGGTGCCCGTAAAATTTATACGGCCCTGGTTATCAGGGTTCATGAAAACCCGCCTCAAACCCATGTTCCTAAATACATCCTCTCCATTCTGGATGAAAACCCGATCGTAACGCCGCTTCAGCGAAGTTTCTGGGAATGGCTTGCAGGGTATTATCTCTGCTACCCGGGAGAAGTAATGAATGCTGCAATGCCGTCGGCTTTAAAACTTGCAAGCGAATCAAAGATCGCATTAAACCCCATACTTCCCGATGATTTTTCATCCCTGAATGAAAAGGAATTGCTGCTTGTTGAAGCGCTGCATCATCGCAAAAGCCTTGCCATATCAGAGGTTTCAAAAATCATTGACCTTCAGAAGACTATTCCGGTCATCAAATCCCTGATCGAAAAAGGGTTCATTGTCCCTGAGGAAGAACTTACAGACCCTTACAAACCAAAGAGGGAAGTGTTTGTGCGGCTGACTCCTGAATACCTGGACGATGAGGAGGCGATAAAGACACTTTTCGACCAGCTTGAAAAAAGAGCGAAAAAGCAGCTTGAGATGGTCATGACATTCTTCAGGATATCAGGATTTGGATTTGGAAAAACGATCGAGGTGAAACGCCAGGAACTTCTGAAACAGGCAAATGGAACTGGCGCCCAGCTTGATATTCTCATCGGAAAGGGGGTGTTCGAATCGTACCAGAAAATCGTGAGCAGGTTTGAGGCAGAGGGACAGGAGTCTGATTCCGAACAAATTGAACTTACTGCCGGTCAGCAGGACGCACTGGCTGCTATCAGAAAATCGTTTGAAACAAAAGATGTCGTTTTGCTGCATGGGGTTACCTCCAGCGGCAAGACTGAGCTATATATCAAACTTATCCGTGAGGTGATCGACCAGGGAAAGCAGGTGCTGTTCATGTTGCCGGAAATTGCGCTTACAACGCAAATAGTCAGCAGGTTGCGAAAGTATTTCGGCGACAGGGTCGGGGTATATCATTCACGCTTCAACCTGCATGAACGGGTTGAAACATGGCGGGCAGTACTTGGGTATAATCCCACCGGCGACGCGACCGTGAGAAAGTATGACATTATTCTCGGAGCACGTTCATCCCTGTTTTTGCCATTTTCTAACCTTGGACTGGTGGTGGTGGATGAGGAACACGACTCATCCTTCAAGCAGGTGGATCCGGCTCCGCGCTATAACGGCCGTGATGCGGCCATCTACCTGGCACACCTGCACGGGGCAAAAACCCTGCTGGGCTCAGCCACGCCATCTGTTGAGAGCTATTTTAATGCGACAACACAAGGCAAGTATGGGCTTGTGGAACTTTTTGAGCGCTATGGAAAGATGGAGATGCCTCAGATTCAGATCGTGGATATAAAGGAGGCGTTGCGCCGGGGATTGATGAAAAGTCATTTCTCTTCCGCGTTGGTCGGTCAACTGGAAAAAGCGCTTGAAAACAGGGAACAGGCCATCCTGTTTCAGAACCGGCGGGGATTTTCCCTCCGCCTTGAATGTGACCTTTGTCACTGGATGCCCTCCTGTAAAAACTGTGATGTTACCCTCGTCTATCATAAAAAAAACAACCAGCTTCGCTGTCATTACTGCGGGTATGTTGCAGGAATCCCTGATAAATGTCCTGATTGCCAGGGAGTTCATGTTAAAATGAAAGGATTTGGTACCGAAAAAGTGGAGGAAGAGCTGGGATTGATCTTTCCAAAGGCCAGTATTGCTCGGATGGATCTCGACACCACCCGCAGCAAACACTCCCTTCAGCAGATCATCGCTGATTTTGAGGCCCGGAAAATTGACGTTCTTGTGGGTACCCAAATGGTGACCAAGGGTCTCGACTTTGACAATGTTAGCCTGGTTTGTATCCTGAATGCAGACAATATGCTTAGTTATCCTGATTTCAGGGCAGCAGAACGCAGTTACCAGATGATGGCGCAAGTGAGCGGGCGTTCGGGGAGGAAATACAAGCAGGGCAGGGTGATCATTCAAACCTTCAATGCCAGTCATCCTGTAATCAGGGATGTTGTGAACAATGATTTTCTGTCAATGTACAAAAAGCAACTCGTGGAAAGGCAGAAATTCAAATATCCGCCATACACGCGTCTGGTGCTCTTGAAGCTGAAACACAAGGACCCCGATTTACTAAACAAAGCAGCGGATGAACTGGCGAAATTATTGCGTAAAAACTTTGGAAAACGAATCCTCGGGCCTGAATTCCCGATGGTCTCCAGGATCATGAACTATTTCATCAAGCACATCATGTTCAAAATGGAACGGGAAGTTTCTTCTTCGGCCATGAAGGCAAAGATGGTAGCTGCGATAACCGAGTTTCACCAGACACCGGCCTTCAGACCGGTGAGGGTCATCATGGATGTTGATCCGCAGTAGTGTCGATGACAAGGAAAAGGTCTTCGTTCTCTTTTTTCATCAGGTAGCGCTCCCGGGCGAATTTCTCTAATTGCGTACTGTCCGTCATAATCTGATGGGTCAGCATGGAGTCTTTTCTGATTTCCTGGAGGTAGAACTGCTTTTCAAGGTTCAACACGTCGAGCTTTTCCTGCAGTTGGTTGCGCCGCATCAGGTTGTTGCTGTCGAAAAAGATCATCCATACAATGAATGCCACCGTTGTGAGGAAGAACTTGTTGATGAGAATCCGGAAAATAAACCTTAAGATAGCCATGATTTTGATTTATGATTGACGAATATGCGATTGACGAATATCCATATTCTACAACGTCATCTCTTTTAAATAGTTGTAAATCTCAACCTGTGACCGGATGGCGGCCCCTTTGGTTTTTTTATATCTGTTTTGCTCCTGAGGCCCGATCACCCTGGCTTTGACATTATCTGCAAGCTGCAGGTCAAGCATTTTGCGAAGTTGTTCCTGAATCCCGGGATCATAAATCGGTGTGGCCACTTCGATGCGGTTGTCGAAATTCCGTACCATCCAGTCTGCCGAAGTGATGTAATACTGGTTGTCGCCTCCATTGCAGAAAACGATGATGCGGGCATGTTCCAGAAAACGGTCAACGATGCTGATGGCTTCGATGTTGTCACTTAATCCCGGTATGCCGGGAACGAGCGTACAAACTCCCCGGATGATAAGTTTGATCTTTACCCCTGCCTGGCTTGCTTTATACAACTTTTTCACCATGGCCCCATCCACCAGGCTGTTCAGTTTGATGATGACCCATGCCTCTCGCCCTTCGGCTGCATGGTACATCTCATTCTGCAGCATCTTTGTGTAGAACTTCCTCATATTCAAGGGCGCTACCACCAGGGCTTTAAACTTGTATGGCCGGTAGCTCTCTTCGATCAGGTGAAAAGCATTTACAACATCGTTGCAAATTGTTTGATTTGCAGTGAGCAGACTAACATCGGAATAGACCTTTGCTGTTACTTCATTAAAATTCCCTGTCCCGATAAAGGCGAAAAAGAAATTGCTCGTGTTTTCCTTTCTGCGGATCAGAATCAGTTTGCTGTGTACCTTAAATCCCGGGATACTATGGATGACTTTAACTCCCTCCTCACGCAACCTTTCAGTCCAGAAAATATTGGCCTCCTCATCAAACCTGGCCTGGAGTTCCATAAACACGGTTACATATTTGCCATTTCTGGCAGCATTGATAAGGGCGTTGATGACATTTGAATTTTTTGCCGCCCGGTAGATGGTCATTTTAACAGACCGAACTTTCGGATCAATGGATGCTTCACGCAACAGGTCGATGATATACTGAAATGACTGGTAAGGATAATGGAGCATGATATCTTTCTCCCTGATTGATGCAAGAATACTCCTGCTCATCGGAAGGTCTTTGTGCATCAATGGAACGAGGGGTTCATATTCAAGTTCGCGGTGCCCGAGATTGGGGAACGCCATGAAATCCTTGAAATTGTGATACCTCCCGCCTCCCCTGATGGGATCTTCTTTGGTGATTTCCAGTCGTTTGGTGATGATTTTCAGGAGGCCGGATGGGATTGACTTGTCGTATACAAACCTCACCGGGATGCCCCGTTTCCGTTGCTTCAGGCTTTCGGTCATCACCTCCACAAAGCTTTTGGAGACATCCGTGTCAATGTCTATTTCAGCATCACGGGTAATTTTGACCGTATATGCGGAAAAAGTGTCGTAACCAAAAATTGAAAATATCTCAGAAAGACAGTACCTGACGATGTCATCGAGCAGGATAATGTACCGTTTTTCCCCTTCGGTGGGAAGGATTAAAAACCGGGAAATAGATTTCGTTGGCAATTCTATCAGCGCATAATCGTCTTTAAGTGCCTTGTCATGGCGTCCGACAACCACAGCAAGGTAGATTGACTTGTCGCGCAGGGAGGAGATATCCTGTAAGCTGCTGACCATGATAGGGAATAACCCTCCGCGAACCTGCTCCCTGAAATATTTGCGAACAAAAACACCCTGGGATTCCGAGAGTTGTGTTTCGTTGATAATGAATATGTTATGCGGTTTAAGCTCCTCGAGGATCTTTTCATAGATCAGCATAAAATCACGTTCCTGCAACTGAACCAATGCACCGATCTCCTTCAGTGCCTTCTTTGGATTGACAGGGGTGTCATAATGAAAATGGTCCACTTTTGTCATCCGGTTCAGGGTGGCCACCCGTACCCTGAAGAATTCATCTCTGTTGTTGGAGAAAATTCCGAGGAATTTCAGGCGCTCGAGCAAAGGATTGCGTGCATCCGCAGCTTCCTGCAAAACCCGCCCGTTGAAGTACAGCCAGTTGAGGTCACGGTTTAAGATCGGAACTTTCTGCCGGGGTGCCATCTTACTTCAACATTTTAGGATACACAATAAACTCCTGGACGGCTTCCTGTGAAGGGATATCTTCCCATTTATCCGTGTTAAAGGAGAGGCATACAATGCAGGATGTCGTCATCTCATCAATCCCTGGATGGAGGAACAGGTTGGCCAGATTGGTAATGGTCGGGTTGTGCCCGAACAACATCAGGGAGCTGACATCGTTCGATGTGCCATAGATGATGTCGAGAATCCGGTCATAATACCCATCGTAGATCTTCCGGTCTGTCTTGATTTTATTCACAGGGTAATTAAGACCGGTCGCAATGAGTTTTGCCGTTTCTATGGCACGTAAAGCAGGGCTTGAAATCATCAGTTCAATTTTGGTATTCCTTTTTAACAGGAAATCCACGATCAGCTGAGTTTTTTTTCCTCCTTTTGGAACCAGGGGCCGGTCGAAATCCGACACGCCGGGTTCTTCCCAGGATGATTTTGCATGGCGCATCAGATATAGGGTCTTCATTTAATCAGGGGTATTATGTATGCAAGGAATGCAAGGAATGCAAGGAATGCATGCAATGCAAGCAATGCAAAGAATTCATTGCCTGCATTGTCTGCATTGTTTGCATTGCCTTCATTGTTTTCATTTTTTTTAAAAGGCGAACAGTGGAAATTCAGCCATCATTTCATTGACTTTTTTGCCCACCTTCACGATTTTTGCTTCATTTTCGATGTCGCTGATCACTTCATCGATCAGTGTTACGATTTTTACCATGTGTTTTTCTTTCAATCCACGCGTGGTAATAGCCGGTGTGCCAACACGCAAACCGGAGGTGGTAAATGGTGAACGGCTGTCGAACGGCACCATGTTTTTATTCACGGTGATGTCGGCTCTTACCAAAGTGTTTTCCACCTGTTTTCCGGTGATATTGGGAAATTTGGTCCGCAGATCAATGAGCATCAGGTGGTTGTCGGTGCCGCCTGAAATTACATGGTACCCTTTGTCGGTGAATGCCTTTGCCATGGCAGTGGCATTTTTCTTCACCTGGAGGATATAGTCCATGTATTCATCAGAAAGTGCTTCATAGAAGGAAACTGCCTTGGCTGCGATCACATGTTCCAGCGGTCCGCCCTGGATGCCGGGGAACACAGCTGAATCCAGCAGCTGTGACATCATCTTGATTTCACCCTTCGGGGTAGTGAGCTTCCATGGGTTTTCAAAGTCCGAACCCATCAGGATCATCCCGCCGCGTGGTCCGCGAAGGGTTTTATGGGTGGTGGTGGTCACAAAGTGACAATGGGGCATCGGGTCGTTGAGGAGGCCGCGGGCAATAAGACCTGCAGGATGGGCTATGTCGGCAAGGAGCAAAGCCCCGATTTTGTCGGCAATGGATCGCATACGTTTGTAATCCCAGTCACGGGAGTAGGCAGAGGCTCCTGCAATGATCAGTTTGGGCTTCAGTGCAAGTGCTTTTGCCTCCATCTTGTCATAATCGATCATCCCGGTCTCCTGCTCCACTTCATAAGAAACCGCTTTGTAGAGGATTCCTGACGAATTCACCGGCGAACCATGTGAAAGATGGCCGCCATGTGAAAGATCAAGCCCCATGAAGGTATCGCCAGGTTTCAGACAGGTCATCAGAACCGCCATATTGGCCTGGGCACCGGAATGGGGCTGTACATTGGCCCATGCGGCATTGAATAATTCTTTGGCGCGGTCAATTGCGATTTGCTCAGAAATATCAACATTCTGGCAGCCGCCGTAATATCGTTTTCCGGGATATCCTTCGGCATATTTGTTTGTCAGACAGGACCCCATGGCTTTCAATACCTGGTCGCTGACAAAATTTTCAGAAGCGATCAGCTCCAGTCCGCTGGTTTGCCGATGCAATTCATCCTTAATGACCTTGAAAATCGCACTATCTTTTTTCATAACAAGTTAAAATTTTGGAGATTAAATATCGTTAATTTTGATGAAGGTCTTACGGAACAACAAAAGTAAAATTATTTCAGATAAAATCTTGATATTTGCTTGGAAAAGGCATAAGTAAAATGCAAAATGCAAATTGCAGAAAGCAAAATGCAAAATCACGGTTCTAATTGGCATATTCCATGAATTTCTCCCTTGTAATAATGGTTTTTTTCTTCCTTTTATTTGCAGGGAAATCGTTTGGTCAGGTTTCAGCGGGCAAAGACGATACCATCAACCCGGGAGTCCCGGTAAACCTGACGGCCAAATTCGGAACACTGGCGATTGGGTTGACAACCTACGACAACCATGTTGAAGGGCCTTATGATATCGGGTTCTCCTTTACCTTCTATGGAAAAAAGTATACCACATTCTCGATTGGCGACAATGGATGGATCAGTTTTACCCATAACCTCAACTGGGGGTCGATGCGCAACATCCGCCTGCCAAGCTCAAATGATGCCAGCCCGAAGAATTGCATTCTTGGTGCCATGGAAGACTATAATCCGATCGCAGCCGGAAGCCCCTATATCTTTTTTCAGACAGTCGGAAAGGCCCCGAACAGAAAGCTTGTCGTCATGTGGTGCCAGTGCCCCATGTTTGGATGCACGGACCTGTCGGTCTCTTTTCAGATCGTGTTGATTGAGGGTGATACCATTGAAACACATGTTTTTAACAAACCTGTTTGTGCCAATTGGGATAATAAATGCACCATGGGGATTCAGAATGAAAATGGATTTCGTTGTGATACGCTGCCCAATAAAAACCGGAATTCGACCTCTTTCAGCGTCAGCAAGGAGGGATGGCGGTATGTGCCAACATCCTCAGATACTTATAGTATAACGGAAATTCCTTATCATTTTGAACCGATAACTCCCGGAGATAAAATATCGTATCATTGGTATATCGGTTCGGATTTATTGTCGGAAGAGCAGACCCTGGTGGTTGCACCCTTAGTTACAACAACTTATCGTGTACTTTGTACCCTCTGCAGCGGAGAGGAGTTCACGGATGAAGTTACCGTTTATGTATCGCCATATATTCCCAACGCGTTCACGCCCAACGGGGACGGATTGAATGACTACTTCCGCATTCTGGGGTTGCCGCCGGAGAATATTACGCAATTCAATATCCAGATTTTCAACCGCTGGGGACAGGTGGTATTCAGTTCCAAAGACATCCTGGAGGGCTGGGATGGTACGATGAAAGGAGAATTCTGCCCTGAAGGCAATTATATATGGGTGATTTTTTATGAGGATAACAAGAAAACGAGAACCAGCAACAAAGGCACACTGACACTTGTCCGGTAACAAACCAGCTGCAGATTGAATAAAATCACATGAAAAAATATTGGTTTTTGTTTTTTCTCTTCTTAGTCCAACCGGTCTTTTGTGCGGCCCAGAATGCGGCGTTTACCATGCCTGATACCGTTTGTGCAGGAACACCAATCAATATCACAAATGTGCAGCCACCGGCAGCCATCTCCTACAACTGGAGTTTTTGCAGTGGCAATGCATCTTCCGAACCCGACGGATCAAACATAGGCAACCCGGGCCAGAAGCTGAATGGACCAAGTTACATCACACTTGTCCAGGAGGGACAGGATTATTACACGTTCCTGATTAGTACTGGCAATAACAGGATTGTCAGATGTTTTTTCGGACCCTCCCTGGCCCAGTTCCCGATATCGACCACAGATCTCGGGAGTTTTGCAGTCCCACCGGGTCTGATGCGTGGCATCCAGGTGAAAAACGACAATGGCATCTGGTATGGGTTTGTTGCAAGTGGCCCGAACCTGATCAAACTGGTTTTTGGTTCCTCACTTGCAAATTCTCCGACCTCGCAAGTGATTAGTCTGGGAAAAGTGTCGATGGGTTCCGGATTGGCAATTGAAAAGCAGAACGCTGACTGGGTTGGCTTTTTGCTTGATATGTCGGGCGATAGAATTTTCCGCCTTGAATTCGGATCAAGTCTTGGTAACATTCCCTTGAATGTTGACATGGGGAACATCGGACAACTCTCGGGGCCTGTCAATCTTGTTCTGGCGAATGAGAAAAATATTTGGTATGCTTTTGTGTGCAACGCCACAAGCAGTAGCATAACCCGTATAGTTTTCGGCTCCTCCCTGTTGAATCCGGTTCCCACCGGCATGAGTCTGCCTGAAATAACGGGGTTGACCCAGAATTCAGGAATCTCCCTTACAAACGACTGCGGAGGGGTAAGCGGATTTGTAACCAACATGGTAAATACATCCAACGACTGCATCATCCACCTGGTTTTTAGTAAAGGTTTGGGAGGCAATGTAACCGGCTATCGCATAAATAACAGCGGGATATTGAACAAACCATTCGGGATTACCGAATTCGTGCGGCAGGATGATGTGCTCTACGCTTTTATTGCCAATTTCGGCAGTTCTTCTATCATCAGAATGTTTCTTCCATCATGCACTGCAGCTGTTCCTCCGTTTGCTTCCGGCATGGTTCCTCCTCCATTCGCCTACAACGATCCGGGCAACTACAACGTGTTGCTCACTGTTGAAGATGGGGCTTCCGGTCTTACCTCGGCCTGTAAAAACATTGTGGTTATCGCACGACCGATCGTTTCACTGGGTCCCGACCGCATCGTGTGCCAGGGAAAAAACACCCTTCTGGATGCAGGGGTGAATGCAAATCAGTATTTATGGTCAACAGCAGCAACCACGCGAACAATCACTGCAGATACCTCAGGCATTTATTGGGTTCAGGCAGTCAATTCATCATCGTGCGAATCTTCTGACACAATTCAGGTTACTTTGAAAGACAATGCTGAGGCTACGGTCGATACCACCATCTGCCAGGGGCTGTCATATTATGTTCAGCATGCCTTGCAAAATACCGGGGGGATCTATCATGATACGCTTCAAAGTGCCAATGGCTGCGACAGTGTTGTCAAAACAACGCTTCAATTTAAAGAGTGTCCGTTGCTTTTATGGTTCCCGAATGCATTTACCCCAAACGGTGACGGGGTGAATGATTTTTTTAAGCCGAAGGGACAGGAGATAAGCAGATACAAGCTTCAGATTTTTAATCGCTGGGGCGCCATGATATTTGAGTCCAACAACATCAGC
>CAYHGE010000024.1:9261-10922 GCA_964355945.1 uncultured Draconibacterium sp. | reverse complement strand
AATGCCTCCGCCAGTCTGCCGTTTTTGTCGCCGCGCGGTGCGCAATCTTCCACGGTTATGCCCGATCCGGCAACCCGGAAACAGAACCCTGCCGCGCAGATGGCATGGTGGAAGGATGCCCGCTTCGGGATGTTCATCCATTGGGGATTGTATTCAGTTCCTGCCGGGGAATGGAATGGTAAAACGGAATATGGGGAGTGGATCAGAACATCGGCAGAGATCCCGCTTGAAGTTTATGATCAGTTTCGCCCCAGGTTTAACCCGGTTCAGTTTGATGCCGATGCCTGGGTGAAAATGGCCAGGGATGCAGGGATGAAATATATTGTAATCACTTCGAAACACCATGATGGGTTTTGCATGTTTGATACAAAGCAAACTGACTTCAACATCCTGAGCACCCCGTTCAAACGCGATCCGATGCAGGAACTTGCTGCTGCCTGTAAAAAATACGGATTGAAATTCTGTTTCTACTATTCCATTATGGATTGGCATCATCCCGATTACCTGCCGCGCCGGCCATGGGAAAAGACCAGGTCGTCGGATGGTGCTGATTTTAATCGTTATGTGTCATATATGAAGGCTCAGCTGAAGGAGTTGCTGACAAATTATGGTGATATCGGCGTATTGTGGTTCGACGGGGAGTGGGAGAGCACCTGGAATGAGAAACATGGCAAAGAAATTTATCAATACGTTAAAAGTCTGCAGCCCGGTATACTGGTAAATAACCGTGTCGGGGCCGGCCGGCTCGATATGGAAGGCCTCACCAAAGCAGGTGCTTTCGGTGGTGATTTCGGAACGCCTGAGCAGCAGATTCCTGCCACCGGATTGCCCGGGGTTTCTTGGGAAACCTGCATGACCATGAATGACCATTGGGGATACAACAAGGCCGATAAAAATTTCAAATCGACGAAAGAGATCATCCGGATGCTTGCCGACATTGCTTCGAAAGGTGGGAATTACCTGCTTAATGTCGGGCCAACATCAGAGGGGTTGTTTCCGCAGGAAAGCAAAGACCGGCTTGCGGCAATTGGCAGATGGATGGCATCGAACGGCGAATCGGTTTATGGAACCCAGGCGAGCCCTTTCAGCCAGGTGAAATGGGGGCGTTGCACGCAAAAACTGACTTCAACCGGAGCCATCCTCTATCTTCATGTCTTCGACTGGCCGGCCAATGGTCAGCTTGAACTTGCCGGAGTTCTGAACACTCCGGAGAAAGCATTTTTGCTTGCCGATCCCGCAAAGACCCCCCTCAGGATCGAACGTCAAAATGATGCACTGGTGATCTCATTGCCAAAGAGAGCCCCCGACTCAATCAATAGTGTGATCGCATTGTACATTCAGGGCAAGCCAGATCTGACGGATCCACCTGAATTTCAAACAGTTTTCGACACTTTTGTTGACTCTCTGAGTGTCAGTCTGATGAGCAATCGTGACAATGTTCAAATCCGGTATAGCATGGGAACAAAAGATCCTTCTGTGAATTCTCCATTATACAGCCGCCCGTTCATGGTTACGGAGACGACCATCGTCAGTGCCCGGTGTTTCAGGGATGGAAAACCTGTGAGTGGTACGGTGAGAAAAGAGTTTAAAAAAGTTGCTCCGCTGGCACCCCACCCCGTCAGGGTTGAGGACCCCGTCAGGGTGGGAGACCCCGTCAGGGT
>CAYHGE010000024.1:0-9161 GCA_964355945.1 uncultured Draconibacterium sp. | reverse complement strand
GACCCCGTCAGGGTGGGAGACCCCGTCAGGGTCGGATTGCGCTACCGCTATTTCGAAGGTGCCTGGGACAGCCTCCCCGATTTCAATGCACTTAAACCTGCGAAAGAAGGGATCATACCCGATTTCGTATTTACCCCGCGTAACCAGGATGATCTGTTCTGTTTCGTCTATGACGGATATGTGACGGTGCCTGAATCATCTGTCTGTTTTTTCTTTACCAATTCCGACGATGGCAGTCGCCTGTGGATTGATGATCAGCTTATTGTGAATAATGACGGGCTCCACGGACTGACCGAAAAGTCTGGCTGCATTGCCCTGGCCAAAGGATCTCACAAAATCCGGGTCGCCTTTTTTGAAAGGACCGGAAGCGATACCCTGGAGGTATCGGTGATGAGTCAGACAATGCCGAAGCAGAAGCTGTCCAAAGATTGGTTGTATTACTAAAGATCAATCAAAGACCATTTCAGACGATTTCACTCATAGATAGAATTTTCGATGCGAAAGTTGGTTGTTACCCTTGCCTTTTTGATCCCGATGCTGATCATGGCACAACAGAATACCTGGAACGGGTATTTCATGGGATATGCTCAATCTGTGAAAGGTGGCGGCTTTCAATATCATTCACCCCAGCCGGATGTTACATCATCCCTCCTGCTGCGTTCCATCGACTCGGTACAATACATTGAATGGCAGAGTGAAACAATCCCTGAAGGTTATCCCGGGCAACAGGTCAAGCTGATCTGGTTGTTTGGCATTGATGCAAATACGGATAGTCACAAATTTAAAGTATATGTGAATGGAAAATATCTGCTCAGTTTTTCAAATCCACTGAGCTCTGAAATGAAAACGTGGCAGGTAGATGGAGCAGGTGGATCATCCCTGCTCTTTAAAACCACCATGCTGGATAAATTCGGTGATCTCATGGGATATGCAATCCTTACCCTGCCTGCATCCGTTGCCGAAAAGGGAAAATCACAGCAGATCCGCATCGTGGGAGAGTCGAAGGAGAGCAGATCATGGTATATGACCTTTGAAGCAGGAGTAGAGGAAAAATTGATGATAAAGCAGGTGCCTGCCCTTGTCAGGCACCCCGAAGGGAATATGATCCCTGTACTTTTTCAGTTTGTCCACCTGGGAGAACCCATCTCTGGCAGCCTTGAAATCCCGGGTGTCCCGAAAGTAAAACTGACCCTTGAAACAGGGTTCAACGAGGTGAAAGTTCTTCTTCCTGAAGCCACTCCTCCGGGCGAACATACTGCGGTTGTTGAACTGAATGAAGAAAAATCATTCAGCCGGAATTTCACCATCACACCTGTCCGGCAATTCACCATTTACCTCGTCCAGCATACCCACACCGACATCGGCTACACCCGTCCGCAAACGGAGATTCTGCCCGACCACTTGAGATACATTGATTATGCGCTCGATTTCTGCGATCAGACTGATTCTCTTCCCGATGATGCCCGGTTCAGGTGGACTTGTGAAACATCCTGGGCTGTGAGAGAGTACCTGCGAACAAGGCCTGCATCACAGGTTGAACGACTGAAACGCCGTGTAAAGGAGGGACGTGTCGAACTAACCGGTTTGTTTCTGAACTCCTCCGATCTTGCCGATGAAACCATGATCGCTGCGACACTTCAGCCAATAAAGGAGATGCGTGATAAGGGTTTTCCGGTGAGGGCAGCCATGCAGAGTGATATCAACGGTGTTCCATGGTGTCTGACTGATTATCTTTCCGGAGCTGGAATCGAATATTTGAATATGGCGCAGAATACACACCGGGCAGATAAACCATTTGACAAGCCAACCACTTTCTGGTGGGAGTCGCCTTCGGGAAACCGGATCCTGGTAAACCGTCCCGAACATTACATGTGGGCCAACAGCCTTGGGATCCTCGGCAGCCAGGAAACATTCAGCAAGGGGTTGTTTCAGCACCTGCAGGATATTACTTCCAAAGGATACAAGTATGACCATTACGCCATTCAATTCAGCGGATACCTTACTGATAATTCGCCACCTTCTACCATGGCCTGTTCCCTGGTGGAGGTCTGGAACAAGGAGTATGAATGGCCGAAACTCCGGCTGGCTACAATATCGGAGTTCATGGACTATATGAAGGTAAATCATGCCGGTGAGTTGCAGGTAATCCGGGGTGCATGGCCCGATTGGTGGATGGATGGATTCGGATCTGCTGCCATCCAGACTGCTAATGCCCGTTCAGCCCATGCCGGCTATATTGCCAATGAAGGACTCATGTCGATCAGCGCCATGCTGGGTGTGCCTCAGAACAGGCACCTGGCTGAACTCAGGGAACAGATTAAAGATGATATTGCATTTTATGATGAACATACTTTTGGAGCAGCAGAGAGCATCACCGATCCGCTTTGTGAAAACAGTGTGGTGCAGCTGGGTGAAAAGGAATCTTATGTATGGAGCGCCGTAAAGAAAAACCACATACTGCGCGAAGAGGTGATGGGACAGGTACAGCCATACATTCCGCGTTCGGGTTATCCGACCATCGTGGTTTTTAATATACTGAACTGGAGTCGTTCGGGTGAGGTGATGGTTTATATCGACCACCAGTTGCTGTCAAAGGACAAAGAATTCAGGATCCTCGATGCAGGCAACCGGGTGATGGCACTTCAACAGGTTACGACACGGGAGGAGGGGACCTGGTGGATGCTCAATGTGAAAGACGTGCCACCCCTTGGCTATGCAGTGTACAGGATCGCTGTTGACTGGGAAACAAGGGAGCCGCTGGCTGAAAAACCATTCGGAGGTGTTCTGGAAAATGAGTTTTACCGGTTAACATTTGATCAGGCATCCGGTAAAATCACCGGACTGCATGACAAAGAATGGAAAAAGGAGATCATCGACACATCTGCGAAATACTCCATGGGGGAATTTATTTATGAACGACTCGGGAAAAACCGCGGTCAGCTTGAACAACATAAACTCGATGAATTTACCCGAAAAACCTGGACCGACCTTAAAATAAGTGCTGTTAAACCCGGCCCTGTGTGGCAAAGCATCACCCTGTCGGGCAGGATGCCTGAATGTGCTGATCCGTCAGGAATACACTGTGAAATAAGGCTTTACAATCTTGAAAAGAAGATCGAATTTTGCTATTCAATGAAGAAACTTGCCGTCACTGATCCTGAAGGCGTTTATGTGGCTTTTCCCTTCACCCTGGAAAGAAGTCATCATGTTGTCGAAGTGGCCGGTGGAACCATGGTGCCCGGAAAAGATCAACTTGAAGGGTCGGCCAGCGACTGGACCGGCATTCAGAATTTTGTCTCCCTGCGCAGTGACAGCGGACAGGTTGTTTTTGTTTCTCCGGAAATACCATTGGTGCAATTGGGGGATATTAATTTGGGGAAGTTTTGCAGGATAAGCTACCCTGCATCCGGGGAGATATATTCCTGGGTGTTAAATAATTACTGGACAACCAATTTCCTGGCCAGCCAGGAGGGCGAGCTGAAATGGAGTTACCAGATTACATCGGGGGCCAGTCCTTCAAACACCCTCGCCACCAGGTTCGGGATGGAAAACCGGATCCCTTTTCTGCCCAGGGTTTTTCCTGCTTCGGCATGGTCTGATGCGGCACTCATTCCCAGGTCGTTCTTTTCCAGTACGTCGAATAACCTCGCTCTGATTTCAGCCCACCCGTCGGCAAATGGAAAGGGGGTCATATTTCAACTTCGTGAAACTACTGGCAAGTATGATTCAATTCCGATCGAAGATATGCGGCTCTCTTCCACCACACTTGCATCTGCTGTTCATGCCAGGTCAGCAACCGAGGTCAATGTGCTGGAAGAGCCGATCCGGAAAATCTGGGACCGGAACTCAGATCCCCGGTTAATGTTCTACTCCTGTTGGCTGGCTTTCAAACCTTACGAGACTAAGTTCCTGCTCATGGAGTTACAGGATAGATAGCCTGCAGCATTGATTTCCGGGAATCCGCTTGAAGTTTTTCTGAATTTTAACCCTTCAATCCCCGTAAAGAAATACCTTTGTTGCAAATAGACAGCCAAAAGGGAGTTTGCCTGGCGGAAAAATGATCATTCAGTATCATATGCAATACGATGGATAAAAAACTCAATGTGCTGGTTATTGAAGACAACCAGGCAGATGCTGAGATGAACATAAGGATTCTGCGAACATCTGGCTATAACGTACATTATGAGCGGGTTGAGAATGGTGAGCAGATGACCATTGCGATTAAGCGGGGCAACTGGGACATTATTCTGTCTGATTATTCCATGCCCCGCTTCAGTGTTCAGTCTGCACTGGAAATCTTTCATGCACAGGGAATTGACATCCCGTTTATCGTCATTTCAGGAACAGTCGGGGAGGAAAAAGCAGTAGAGTTAATCAAAGCCGGGGTGCATGATATCCTGATAAAGGGGAAGATGTCCCGTTTCATTACAATTGTAGAGAAGGAACTCAGGGAGGCTTCGAAAAGGAGGGGATTTGATACGCTGAATGCTTCGCTGGAGCAAAGCAAACAGAAATACAAACAATATATTGATAATGCCCCCGATGGTGTTTTTGTCCTGGATGAAAAAGGAAATTACATCGAAGTGAACCCTGCTGCCTGTGCCATGAGCGGATACTCCTCCGAAGAACTCTTAACCCTTTCTGTCCCGGATATACTCACCGAAAGTTCACAACTGAATTGGCTGGCTTATTGGAACAGCCTCATCACTACCGGCTCATTGCAGGCGGATCTCTTTGTCAGGAGTAAAAGCGGGGAGCTGCGATGGTGGGTGCTGGAAGCCACCAGGCTTTCTGATACCCGGTTTCTTTGCTTTACCATTGATATCACGCAGCGCAAAGAGATGGAGGAAAACTTAAAGAGTCACCAGGTTGAACTGGAACTGCGGAATGATGAACTCCTGGAGGCAAATTCCAGGGTCGAAGCTACTTCCCTGAAATATACAGAACTCTACGATTTTGCTCCGTCAGCCTATTTTACGCTGTCAAAGGGCAAAGT
Source organism: uncultured Draconibacterium sp. (assembly GCA_964355945.1). Lineage (GTDB taxonomy): Bacteria > Bacteroidota > Bacteroidia > Bacteroidales > FEN-979 > CAIVAT01. Next base: position 4,165 of record CAYHGE010000024.1, on the reverse strand, counting down.
GATCCGGGATCTCAATCACAGCGGTACACGAATGCTTGCCAGTGACCGGTCCAAATTATTGGGCACCCGTTTCGACCGGGTTATCTCAAAAAAAACACTTCCGGCCTTCAATCTCTTTTTCACGAACGTTTTTATCAGTAAATCGAAACAGGTATGCGAACTAATCCTTGAAGCAGGTGGCGAACGGCCAAAATATGTCCACATTGAAGGCATTACTGTCGGGAAAGACAATCAATGCCTGGTGAATGTGATCGATATCACCGGACGCAAGCAAACCGAAGACCTGTTGCAACAAACACGGCATAATTTTGAAACCTTCTTTAATGCGATTGATGATTTCCTTTTTGTTCTTGATGAACAGGGTGCAATTATGCATTGCAACAACACTGTTTTTCAGAGACTTGGCTATATTCCGGAAGAACTGAACGGACAGCCGGTGCTGATGGTTCATCCGCCCGAACTCCGTAAGGAGGCAGGCAAAATTATAGCCGGGATGCTTCGTGGAGAAATTGACATCTGCCATGTCCCGATCATGACCAAATCGGGGCTCCGGATTGAAGTTGAAACAAGGATATCAAAGGGCCATTGGAATGGAAAACCGGCAATTTATGGTGTCAGCAAGGACATCACACAGATCAAGCTGTCGGAGGAGAAATTCTCAAAAGTGTTTTATCTCAATCCCTCGGCCTGCGGACTCGACGATTATGTCACGGGTGAATATATAGAGGTAAATGAAGCGTTTAGCAGGCTTCTCGGGTTCGCCAAAGAAGAAGTTATAGGGAAAACCCCCCTTGAATTGGGCATTTTAACTGTTGACAGTCAAAACAAATTGTTGCAAACGATCGCTGACAAGGGATATGGAATGAACATTGAAACGAACCTGGTTGCAAAGAACGGTGACGTCAAACATGTATTGCTCTCTGCTGAAATTATACACATCCAGGAGGAAAAATACCGGTATACCGTTGTCCACGACGTTACCGAGCGAAAGCAGGCAGAGGTAGAGATACGCAGGGTGAACAGCTTTCTCGATTCGGTCATTGATAATATTCCGGACATGATTTTCATCAAAGACGCGAAGGATCTGCGTTTCGTAAGGATCAACCGTGCGGGAGAGGAACTTCTGGGCTTTACCCAGGAAGAGCTTGTGGGTAAAAGTGACTATGATTTCTTTCCAAAGGAATCTGCAGAAGGCTATGGGGAAAAAGACCGCGAGGCGCTCAGGCAGAAGCGGTTGACCGATATCCCCCAGGAGTCAATTCAGACAAGGTACAACGGAGTGCGGATATTGCACACGCAGAAGGTGCCGATGTTCGATGAAATGGGTGAGCCTGAATATTTGCTTGGAATCTCCCTGGATATCACCGATCTCAGGATAGCAGAGCAGGCCAGGAAGCTGAGCGATGAAAAATACAGAACAATGCTGAATGCTTCTCCGGATGGCATTCTGTTGATCGACCTCAAGGGAATTATTAGCGAAGCCTCTGAAATCGGGATGGAAATGTTCGGGGCCATGACCCGGAATGACCTGGTGGGGAAAAATTGCCTGTCATTTGTTCCATCTGAAGAAAGAAAGAAATTTCGGGATTTATATGAAAAGACACTCAACGAAGGGCTGGCACAAAATATTGAACTCAAAATAAGAAAGAGGAAAAACACGTTGTTTCCGGCCGAAATAAGCACCACCCTGATACAAAATCAGGATGGCACTCCACTATCCTTTATGATCATCATCCGCGATATTTCCCAGCGTAAAAAAACGGAAGCCAAGCTGATGCATTCCGACAGGATGGCCAACCTGGGCGAAATGGCCGCCGGCATCGCCCATGAAATCAACCAGCCATTGAATATCATATCAATGGTCATGGATAAAATTTTATTTGAGAAGGCGAAAACCGCAAGTGAGGATCAGGACTTCCTGATAAAAAAATCAGAAAAGATTTTTGACAATATTACCAGAATACGAAACATCATTGATCATGTCAGGGCATTCTCGAGAACGCAGGATGATTGTTTATCGACAGCCTTTGACATTAACTCAAGTATCGACAATGCCGTTTCAATGATTGCCGAACAGTTCAAACATCTTGGAATAACACTGGACCTTCAGCTTGACAGGGATCTGCCTCAGATATCTGGCAATACGTATAAATTTGAACAGGTAATGATTAACCTTCTTGTAAATGCCAAAGATGCGGTGATCGACATCAAAGGCCATGAAGGAACTACACGTGAACTGATTGTTGACATCAGGTCGTACAGTGAGAATAAATATCTGATCGTTGAAGTCGCCGACAATGGCATTGGCATCAGCAACGACGACATCGGCAACATCATGCTCCCTTTTTATACGACCAAAGATGAAGGAAAGGGAACCGGGCTCGGGCTGTCGATCTGTTATCAGATAATCAAATCAATGGGTGGAACCATAGAGGTTGTGAGTAACAAAATGCATGGAACAATTGTTAAAATATTATTGACAAGTCACTTGTAATTGGCATCATGGAAGCAAAAAACAAGATCAAGATACTGATCCTCGACGATGAAAAGCAATTTACGGAAGAGTTAAGCGGATTTTTCGTCGATTCGGAATTTGAATCATATGAGGCCAACACGGCTGCGGAAGGAAAAAAAATCATGAGTATCCACGCAATTGACCTGCTCATCCTCGATGTGCGCCTGCCGGGTGTAAATGGACTCGATATTCTGAAAGAGGTGAAAAGTGAATATCCTTTCATGGAGGTTATCGTCATCTCTGCACACGGCGACATGGATACCGTCATCAAGGCAATGCGTCTCGGGGCATTCGATTACCTGCGCAAGCCATTCAGGTTTCTTGACATACAGATTGCCATAGAACGGACGCAGAAATATCTTCAGATGCAGCGACGGCTGAAGCAGATGGAGGAAAAGAACTCATTGATCTCGAAGTCCCTTGAAGAGAAAATCGACCGGCAGTTTATTGGTGTCAGTTCCCGGATCCTCGAGGTTTTTGAAAGTGCCCTTGCAGCAGCAAATTACCCTGATGCCAATGTGCTGATTACCGGGGAAAGTGGAACAGGCAAGGAGAATATAGCAAGGATCATACACTATTCGAGTAACAGGAAGGATCATATTTTTGGAGCGGTAAACAGCAGTGCCATTACCGAAACACTTCTTGAAAGTGAATTTTTTGGTCATAAGAAAGGCTCATTTACCGGCGCCATCACTGATAAAATGGGTTTTTTTGAAGTTTGCAACGGGGGGACACTTTTCCTGGATGAAATTGCGGATATGCCACTCAACCTGCAGGCAAAGATCCTGCGCGCCTCTGAAGAGAAGGTGATAACCCGTGTTGGCGATACTGCCCAGATCCGGACCAACTTCCGCATTATTTCAGCAACCAATCACGATATTAATCAGAGGGTTGCAAAGAAGAAATTCCGGCTCGACCTCCTTCATCGGCTCAACACACTGCACATTCACATCCCGGCATTACGGGAGAGACCGGAAGACATTAAGCCCCTCCTGAGCTATTTTATTGAAGTGTATGCCTCGAAATTCAGCAAACCTGATCTTCAGGTTTCGAAGGAGGCCCTTGATGTGCTCGTGAAATACGATTTTCCCGGAAATGTGCGGGAACTTAGAAACCTGGTCGAAAGAGCAGCCATACTGTGCAAAGGCAACAGACTTGAAGTCCGTGATTTCCCGCTTAACGGAGCGAAGCCGGAATTATATGTTCCCGAGGCAGATTCAGCAAATTTGAAAGCGATTGAGATAAAGATGATCCGAAAGGTGCTGCTGGCTTGCAAGTTCAACCAGCAGGCTGCAGCAGATGCTCTCGGAATACACCGCGATGCCCTGAGCCGGAAAATGAAAAAGTACAATATTCCGGGGAGTAAAAGCGAAGATTAACCAGATGCAGGGAAACAGGCTGTTTCTTTCACGCGATAATGCGTGGCTCACGCGATTATATTGCCGGCTGTTCTGTTGTTTTCACGTATTCCGTGCGGTAATTTTTTTCTGAAAAAATAAATCACTTTTTTTTGTTTTCATCTTCAGGGCCTTAACTCATTTAAACGGGTTTTCCTGATTATTATCTCCTTTACGGCTCACCCTTTGTATATACTCATGGCACAAGAGGTAAACCGTCCCTCATGTAAAGCACGGTTTTTTTTCATTTAAT
>CAYHGE010000023.1:0-40278 GCA_964355945.1 uncultured Draconibacterium sp. | reverse complement strand
AAACCATGAGTTGGTTCGCATCAGGGAGTTTGTCTCTCCTCATCTGGAAATCTCTGAGATAGCCGACCGTATGGTTAAAAACGGGGGCAAAGCCCTGCTGTTTGAAAATACCGGAACTCAGTTCCCTTTGCTGATTAATGCTTTTGCCTCCGACCGGAGAATTTGCCTGGCTCTTGGCGTGAATGGCCTTGAAGAGATAGAAGCAGACCTTTCGCGTTTAATGAAGGAGTTTCTTAGCCCCAAAGCCAGTTTCATGGACAAATTAAAGCTCCTTCCGGCGTTGAAGGAAGTTGCTTCATGGATGCCGAAATCTATAAAAGGCCGTGGCGCCTGTCAGGAGGTGGTTATGGATAAGCCGGATCTCTCGAAACTTCCTGTGCTTACCTGCTGGCCGGCTGACGGAGGACCATTCATTACCCTTCCATCTGTGCATACGATGGATCCTGTAACCGGGTTAAGGAACCTTGGAATGTACAGGATGCAGGTGTTTTCACCTGTCATGACTGGCATGCACTGGCATTTGCACAAAGGGTCTGCACGTCATTTTCATCAATACAAAGAACTTGGCAGAAGAATGCCGGTCTCGGTAACGCTCGGAGGAGACCCTGTTTATACCTATTCTGCTACTGCACCTTTGCCTGAAAACCTTGATGAATACCTGCTTGCAGGGTTTCTTCGAAAGAAAAAAGTCGAACTTGTCAAATGCCTGACGAACGAACTGGAAGTCCCTGCCGATGTTGATTTTGTGATCGAAGGGTATGTAGACCCAAATGAAGAACTGATTCTGGAAGGTCCATTTGGTGATCATACCGGCTATTACTCCCTGGCAGATTATTTCCCGCGATTCCATGTCACTTGCATCACACATCGTAAGAATGCCATTTATCCAACCACCATTGTTGGCATTCCGCCTCAGGAAGATGGCTGGATTGGTAAGGCGACTGAGCGTATCTTCCTGATGCCCATCAGGATGAGCGTTGCTCCGGAAGTTACGGATATGCACATGCCGGTTGAAGGGGTTTTTCACAATATTACATTAACATGTATCAAAAAAGACTATCCCGGCCAGGCACCCAAGATCATGAGCGCACTATGGGGTGCAGGTCAGATGATGTTCAATAAGATCATGGTTGTGGCTGATCAGGGCTTACAACTGACCGATTATGCAGCACTGGCAAGAGCCATATCCATGTATGTGGATCCTGTTGCAGATATCCATTTTCTCCGGGGGCCGGTAGATATTCTTGACCATGCCAGCAGTAAATATGCTTATGGAAGCAAGATGGGCATCGACGCAACCCGTAAGTTCCCCCAAGAGCTTGACACCACTCCCCCCTCCCCTTCAAGGGGAGGGGCCGGGGGTGAGGTCCTTTTGCCGGAAGCAAGGGGAGGGGCCGGGGGTGGGGTCTTATCATCGGAATTTCCTGAAATCACCGGAATCAGAACAGATCTGTTGAATGAAGGCATTTCCCTGCTGATCATTGCCATAAAAAAGTCAAAAAAGCATCATGTTCGCCATCTTGCAGCGGAATTGCTTGGAAAAGGCGAGATCAGCCATGTGAAATTTATTTTGTTTGTCGATAGTTTGATGGATCTTTCATCTTTGTCTCAGATTGTATGGATATCTGCCAATAATATTGATCCCATCCGCGATTGTTTTCACCTTGAACGGGAACCGGGCGTGAAATTTCCTCTTCTTTGCATTGATGGAACGCGCAAAACTCGCCATTTTGATGATTTTCAGCGTGATTGGCCAAACGTGATTGTGATGGATGATAAAACCATTCATTCCATTGACAATAAATGGCAGACCCTCCAACTCGGTCCCCTGGTTGTATCTCCTTCACTTAGATTTAAACCTCTGATTATCAATACTGGAGCGGTTGTAAGCGAGAATTTATAACCAAATATTACAAAATAGTTTGTATTTTTACCAGTTAAATTCACCTTCATGAAACAACGATTACCCCTATTCATATTTTGCCTTCTTTTGTTCTTTCTTCCGTTGGTTACCCTGGCGCAGCTCTCGGTAGTCAAGGGTAAAATTACAGACGAAGCCACCTCTGATCCTTTACCTTACGTCAACGTTGGGGTGAAGGGCCAGCCAACAGGAACTTTTTCTGACAGCAATGGTACATTCCGCCTTGAATTACCTAAAGGCGAATACGATCTTTTCATCTCTTCCGTGGGATATGAGAAGATGGAAAAGCACATTCATCTCGACGGGAAGAAAACATATCAGCTCGACCTTACCCTGGTAACTGTGTCCCAGGAGTTGAGTACTGTGGTGGTTTCTGCCTCCAAATACGCTCAGAAAATTCAGGAATCCATCTCTTCCATTGAGGTATTGAAAGCAAAAAGCATAGAGATCAACAATCTTCACAGTGCAGATAAGGCCATTGACAGAATGCCTGGTATCACCATCGTCAACAATGAGCCTCAGATTCGTGCGGGCAGCGGGTTTAGTTCAGGCCTTGGTTCCCGTGTGATGGTCATGGTGGATGAAATACCACTGCTCCGGGGAGATGCAGGGCGTCCTGACTGGGCACTTTTACCGATAGATGATGTGGATCAGATTGAATTGGTTAAAGGGGCTTCTTCAGTCGTTTACGGATCATCTGCCATTAACGGTGCGGTCAATGTCAGAACAGCATGGCCTGCTGATGAGCCTGTAACCAAAGTGATAACTTTTCTGGGAGCATACAGTAAACCGGAAAGGAAATATACCACTCCCTGGTCAGGGAGAAATCCGATGGTATATGGAATAACCCTCACACATTCACAAAAGGTTGATAATGTTGATTTATCCGGAGGTATCAGCTATTACAAGGATGAAGGATATATCGGCGGTACTCCCGAGGATAAAGTGGCTGACACTGTCTTTAACAAAGGGCAGTATAACAACCGCGTGAAGTTCTATTTTAATTCAAGGGTCCGGTCTAAAAAAGTCGAAGGTCTTTCCTACGGAATTAACGGCAATTTTATGTTCCAGGAAAATGCAGAAACCTATTTCTGGTATGATGCGGATACCAATATATACAGGTCATTCCCGGGATCATTGTCGCGTTTTAAAACATTCACATTTTATGTTGACCCGTTTTTGAAATATTATGGAAAGAACGGGGATGTTCATTCACTCAAGAACCGGGTTTATTATTTAAAAACCGACGGGCTCTATAACCAGAGTTCTCTGAGTGTGACCATCTATAATGAATATCAGTACACCCATAAATTCAAAAAGGTTGGTGATCTCATGTTGGTTACGGGGGTGATGAACAGCTATTCTTATGCTTATGGGAAAGTGTTTTCCGGGCAGTTGGCCGCCAACGGAACTCCCACACTTGGTGAAAACGGAACCTATACTGCCGAGAACTTTGCTGCCTATCTGCAGTTGGAGAAGAAATTCTTCAAGAGATTGTCAATTTTATTGGGTGCCCGTTATGAATATTATCAGCTTGCCGATTTGACGGAGAGTAAGCCTGTTTTCCGCGCAGGATTAAATCTTCAGGCCACAAAAACGACTTATGTGAGGCTTTCGATGGGGCAAGGATATCGTGTTCCCAGCATTGGAGAGCGGTATATCACAACCACTTCCGGTAATTTCGGCTTCTATCCGAATCCTTCCTTAGTCTCAGAGTCTAGCATCTCTTATGAATTGGGAATCAAACAGATGTTCAGGATTGGTAAATTTGCCGGGATGATTGACCTTGCCGGATTCTATGAAAACTATGACAACTATGTTGAATTTAATTTTGGCATCTGGGGACAAGACCTGACTGATCCTAAAAAGAATTACGGTTTCAAATTTTTCAATACTGGTCCTGCCCGTATTTATGGCATCGATGCCTCCATTGGTGGGGAGGGAGAACTGGTCAGCAACCTCAATCTTTCAGCGATGGTCGGCTATACCTATTCCATTCCCCAGGCGCTGGATCCGAATTATGTGTTTTACACATATCCTTATGCTCCTTACAAAACACTTACCTATTTGTCATCATCCTCCGATACAAACGGTCATATCCTGAAATACAGGGTCCAGAGCGTGTTAAAAGCTGACGTACAGGTTACCTGGAAACGATTTTCAACCGGGTTCGGAGGCCGGTATTACGGGTTTATGAAAAATATTGACCAGTTTTTCTACGACATTCTTGATGGCGGACAGTTTGGTGTCAATACCGGAATCAGGAAGTATCGTGAGGAGCACAATACAGGTACGTTCATCCTGGACTATCGCATTAGCTATGCACTTAAAAGCTTTAAATTTTCAGTCATTGTTAATAATCTCATGAACAAGGAATTTTCACTGAGACCTGTCACGGTAGAGCCCCCAAGAATGACCCAACTCCAGGTGATCTATAAAATTTAAAAAGCAAAGCCCATCCACTCAGAAATAATGGAGGACCCACTTAACACTTAACACTTAATAACTTAACACTTAAAAAAATATATCTATGAAACATCTCTTTACAATCGTCTTATTTTGCATGGCCCTGAATTCTGCCTTCGCTCAAACGAAGAGTGCCAATGATAACTTTGTTATTCCCAATGGAGGATTCGAAACCTGGTACAATGTTGTGGTAGGGCCTTCACTCAATTATGATGACATTGGCACAGGTCCCGCCGATAACTGGATGGCAACCCTGAATTCGCTGATGGCTGTGCCAGCTTCTGCCGGTGGTCCGGGGCCTGTAACTGTTTTCAAATCAACCGATGCTCATACCGGTGGGTTTGCAGCCAAAGCCGTATCAGCCAATTTCCCTTTGGGCCCGATTACGATCTTTATTCCGGGAATGCTTGGAACAGCCAAGATGGATATGATTGGTGTACGTGCCTTGCTGGGTAAACCATGCCCGGATTGCAAGCCATCCCGTTTTAAAGGTTATTATAAGTTTGAGCCGGTTAACGGAGATTCCTGTACTGCGGTCATTTTACTTTCTAAATGGAACTCCTCTGCAAAAAAGCGTGATACCATTGGTTATGGTAAGATGGTAGAACACAGTGCAGTCGGTACTTATACGCCATTCGATATTCAGATCAACTATTCAGGAACCGGAACCGTTGACACCATGACCATGCTGGTTGTTTCCAGCGCAGGATTTAATGTGAAGAACTTTACCGGGAGTGTCGGACAACCCGGGAACACGATGTATGTAGATGATCTTACGCTTGACTATCCTTCCGGAATCCAACAGGTATTCTCGCATGAAGTTTCGGTTGTCGTATATCCGAATCCTGCTTCAGATCTTCTCCATATCGATTTGAGCAAAGATGTCAGGGGTGGCTCTATTGAAATTTACACCCTGGAAGGAACAAAAATCAGCACTCATGCTGTTTCAAGTACAACCAATACAATACCGGTCAACAACCTGGGCGCTGGATCCTATTTTTATCGGTTGATGGCCGGTAACGAAATGTTGAATACCGGAACTTTTGTGGTTAACAAATAACGCTAACTCCTAAAATATACTCTTATGACAGAAGTGAAAACCTCCCAGATGGCCATCGACCTCGAAGATAAATACGGGGCTCATAATTACCATCCGTTACCCGTTGTGCTTGCCAAAGGACAAGGCGTCTTTATGTGGGACGTTGAAGGTAAACGCTATTTTGATTTTTTGTCCGCCTATTCCGCGGTGAACCAGGGTCACTGCCATCCAAAAATTGTCGGGGCTTTGATTGAACAGGCTCAGACGCTGGAGCTGACTTCCCGCGCATTTTATAATAATGTACTGGGGCCGTATGAAAAATTCATCACGGAGTACTTTGGATATCAGCGGGTTCTTCCGATGAATTCAGGTGCTGAAGGTGATGAAACTGCCCTCAAGTTGACCCGTAAATGGGGTTATACGGTGAAGGGTATTCCTGAAAATCAGGCCAAAATTATCTGTTGCCGTGATAATTTCCATGGAAGGACCATTTCGGTCATTTCCATGTCGAATGATCCTGATGCCAGGAAGGATTTCGGACCATTCACACCTGGTTTTGAATCAATCCCTTACAATGATCTCTCAGCGCTTGCAAAGGCGCTCGAGGACCCGAATGTAGCGGGTTTTCTGGTTGAGCCGATCCAGGGAGAGGCCGGCGTTTTTGTGCCGGATGAGGGTTATCTGAAGAAAGCTTATGACCTTTGTAAGGCAAAGAATGTCTTGTTTATCGCTGATGAGGTGCAGACTGGAATTGCACGTACAGGCCGTTTGCTGGCTTGTGATTGGGAAGGTGTAAAACCAGATGTTCTTATTCTGGGGAAAGCATTGTCGGGAGGAGTATATCCCATTTCTGCTGTGCTGGCAGATGACCATATCATGCTTTGCATCCATCCGGGTGAACATGGATCCACATTTGGTGGTAATCCTGTAGCTGCAAAGGTTGCCATGGCTGCCCTCGAGGTTGTACGCGATGAAAAACTTGCCGAAAATGCTGAAAAAATGGGCATTATTTTCCGTGATGAACTGCGCAAAATCAACTCACCCTATATCGAACTGGTTCGCGGCAAGGGATTGCTGAACGCCATTGTCATCAAACCATTCAATGGTAAAACCGCCTGGGATGTTTGTCTCCAGATGCGGGATAATGGTTTACTTGCCAAGCCAACCCACGATCATATTATCCGGTTTGCTCCTCCTTTGGTGATCACTGAAGCACAGATTCATGAGGCAGTGGAGATCATAAGGAAATCGATAAAGGAACTGGAATAACAACACTGAAAAACATTGAAGAGGGTGTCTCAAAGGAAATCAGGTACTTTTGAAACATCCTCTTCTTTTTTGCATTAAGGTTATTCAATTCTGATAATTTTTTTCAAAGCAGATTCACCTCCTTGCTGAAGCATTACCTCATAAAGCCCTCCGGGCAAAGATGATGCAGGGAGCTTAAACAAATGTTCACCTGGTTCCAGCTTCCTGTCAAGCCATATTGATGACTGACCCAACGGAGATATCAGTGAAATCTTTACAAGCCCTGATTTATTCAGGGTAAAAGCCACATTGATCATATCGGTTACAGGATTCGGGAACACCTTTAACGAAAATGTGTCTGTCGGAGGTTTCATAGAAATCCCAACCGGGTAGCTAAACTTCTTTGTGACCACAAAATGAATCAATTCGCGTGCATCGTTTGTATCGAGGTAATAAAGTGGGAAACTCAGAAGAATACTTTTATAATCACTGCCCATATATTCAAGGCCAACCGGCCGGTGTTTCATCTTTCCCATCGAAGTGGTTGAATCATAATGAGAATCAAAGCGGTAGATGATGTTGGCCTCCGGCCCCGGTGCAAAGACATCTATATTGTATAACTGTCCGGGAAAACTCTTGTCCATGTATTTTAACGAGTCGATATTCAGGGTGTTGTACCCTGTAGCTGATGGGTTGGCCCTGAACATCATGCTTTGAAGTTTCCGGTCAACACTATCCACTTTGAAGAGCTGATGAAACAAAGTCAGTTCGGGGATGTACAATGGATAGGTAATGGAGCCGTTCAGCCAGAATCGGCTTGGAGCAAATCCGGCGAACATAAGGTTCCCGCCATTTTCTGTGAAAGCCATAATACCCAGTGCCATCTCTTCTGTTAAGGGCTCAAATTCAAGGGTGTTCGACATCCAGAGAATGGACCTGTACCGTGAGAATTCGGAGAGGTTTACGTTTTGAATCGCATTGATATCCACCCATTTGTAAGGAATTGTATCGAATACTGCCTGGTAAAATGACATGATACTGTCGGGTGTGACTTTATTACCTTTGGTATTGGCGATTACGAGCAAACTGTCGCAAAAATTAAACCGGGCTCCGATAACCTCGTTTGAAAATGTGCTTTCTTGAAGCGAATCATTCACGGTTGTAATGACATAATAGTACTGTTTATTCAATGTTACCGGAACATCATGGAATATTGACCCGGTTACCGGTGAAGAGGTAATCTTGGTAAATCCTGTTCCGGTAGTTTCTGAACGGTAAATATTGAACCCTTTTACGAAATCATTCTTTTCAGTCATCCATTGAAGGGTGATCTGGTCTTTGGCTGACTGGGCTCTCAGGTTTTGGGGATAGGGGAGCAATTGTTGTTCTAAAAGAGTAGCCAGTGCGCCACCTGTCACTTTTTTAAGGTATGGAACATTGCAGTTGCCAAGGGTATCCGATGGCTTATGCCAGTTAGGACTAAAAGCGATCTCTTCGAAGTAAGCGGAAGGAAACCCGAAAATCCAATACGGGAATGAATCAGAGCCACTGTTCATATTGTCCTGCGGAAATACAACCGAAAGATCTGTGTAGCGTTCAGTGGCAGCGGCAGCGGCCAGACCTGCCCACTCAAAACCCAGGTACTTGTAAATTTTAACCTGAGCAAGGTTTTCGGGATTGTTGGAGATCATGTCAAGATTGAGCATATAGCGAATGTCTGTTCCTGCTTCACGGGCTTTGGATGAAGATGCCCTTGATCCGAAAAGACCAAGTTCTTCTGCAGCAAACAGTGTAAACTGAATGGTTGCATCAGGTTGATAGTTAAGTAGTTTCATCACTCTGGCCATCTCCAGAGTAGCAGCGACTGCAGTGCCGTTATCATCCACTCCCGGGGCATTGTGGAAAGGATCGGGGGAACAGTATGAATCCCAATGCCCACCTGCCACATAGATCTCAGACGGGGCTGAGGAACCGGTAAGTGTGCAGACCACATTGTATTGCCAGGCACTGTCGGAAAACCCTCCCCAATTCTGAATAACCAGGTAAAATGAGTCTAGTTTTACATCGGTATAACCATAAGACCTGAACTTATTCATCAGGGATGTGGCGATCTCCTTATTGTTATCGTTCATCAGGAACCTTGAGCCCATGTTTTGCAACTCCTGCAAGGTTGTACGCATAGAGTCTGCGTTGATGGCATTTACCATTGATGCAATTACCGGGTTGGTTGCAGTCGGGTTTTTCTGTTGAGCGAATGGTGTTTCTGAATAACGGGTGAATTGGTCAGAAGGATTTTGACGCTTTTCAACCAGCTTCGAATCAGTAAATTGGGCGCTTGCTGACATTTGATACATGATAATCAGCGAAAAGAGAGCAAGTTGTAGCAGATTTTTCATATGAGTGGCCTTAAGGTTTATGGTCTGGTGGAAATTTTGGATAAATATAGGACGAGGGTCAGGAACACTAAGTTACAAATCGACCAACACACAAAATATTCGTTGAATGACCAGGAATACTGGGTATATTCAAACAGGACCAATTATTCATTTTTTTTCGGTGACCGGCATAATCTGAAACCAACATACCCGTATCTGAATGAGGGATTGGCACTTTCACGGTCGGCTATCCGAAGGCCGGCATTATCATAGAACCAGCTTCCTCCCCGGATTATATAGAAAAATCCTGCGGATGGGCCTTCAGGATTCTCAGTATTTGATTCTTTATACCAGGTTGCTGAATAGAAATCTGAGCACCATTCAAACACATTACCGCTCATATCATGAATACCAAGTTCATTTGCTTCTTTCGTTCCGATCTTGTGTGTCATTCCCTTTGAATTCCCTACATTCCACGCGACTTTCCAGTCAATATTGCTTCCACTGAATTTGTAACCTTTTGAAAACAGGCCGCCTCTGGCAGCATATTCCCATTCAGCTTCAGTAGGCAACCGGTATTGCATCTTTGTTAATTCGTTTAATTTGTTGATAAACTCTTCAACATTATACCAGCTTACCCGTTCAACCGGGCAGCTGTCACAACCTTCAAAATAGAATTTGGTGGTGTCCTGGTCCATGACTGATCTCCATTGCTGCTGCGTGATTTCATATTTCCCGATGTAGAAATCAATTAATTTTACCTTATGGACTGGCCGTTCATCTTCACCACCAATACTGGATCCCATGCTAAATTCCCCGCCTTTAACAAACACCATTTCTGGAGTTATACCCTGTGCTGATATAAAAAGCCAGGACATGAAAAACAACCCGGATGTAATAATAGATTTCATTGTTTTTACATCATCTTTATATTGTTATAACTGAATGCAGGGTATTCGTTAAGTTAAATTTCAGACCACTTTGTGCGGATTATTTAGCAGAAACCTTAATATACATAAATGCTTTAAGTACTTCCTTCGCTTCTGTCATGTTCCCAGTCTGGAACACCTGTTCGCTTAACCTGTCGGAGGAAATGGGGGAATCATATTTTTTGAGACAATCCTTACATTCAATTAATACCCCTGTTGAAGGGCCATCGATGATGACAAATGGGAACCATTCTGACCGGGTTTTGTGATTGAGTGCATTTTTGATCGTCACATCCTGAATGTTGAACCGGTATATTTCTTCCGGTGCATTGATGACCATATTGCCTGATTGATCGGTTCCAAGGATAATGGAGTATGACAAACGGTCGTTGATAAAATTGATGGCTTCGGGTATGTTTTTATAGCTGCCTGTTCTCACACCGGTTACATTTCTGAGTCCGGGAATTTTTGCCGGATCAAGATCTGTAAAGCTACTCTTAAGATAGTACAATATAGGGATTACTTTATAAGCGTTCACTCTGCCTGGAGTTTGAAAAGACTTGCGGCACAGCACCTCCTTTTTGCTGCTGTTGCTTTTCAGCTCGATGCAAAAATCACCATAGATTCTGACTTTAGAACCATCGCTTGCATCATTGAACGCAAATTCAGCTTGTTTCAGATTGACCAAGAAGATGTCGTCCGGGGCATTGATTGTCATAATTCCCTGATCATCAATGCCTGTGATCATTGAATAAGAGAGGTTATCGTTGATGAAATCGATGGCCTCGCTGATCGTCTTTGTTCCTAGAGTTGTATCACCGACCTTGAGCTTTTTATCTCCAGGCAATAAGTATGCCTGATCGGTGGTATATAATTTTTTCAGATGTTTAAAAGCAGCAATCACTTCGTTCGCCTCTTTCTCCGATTCACAAACGAATGACTGGCGGCTTGTCTTTTCAGAGAGGATCTTATGTTCATAATGTTCAATGCAATTATCGCCGAAAACCCTTACCCTGTCATCATTGTTCCCCCCGTTGTAGTTGAATGATACCTCACGGAGTTTGAATTTTATTTTCTGATCCGGGGCATTCATGGTGACTGTCCCATCCGGATCGATTTTCTGCAGCACCGAATGTGAAAGCCGGTCATTGATGTATGCTTTTGCTTCATCAGCAGTTTTGTATTGGGCAAAACTGCAGGTTGCGAATAGAAGTGCGACAGACAGTGTCATCGCGATGCGTGTCAGATTGCGGATGTTCATAAGTTGGATGTTAAGTTAGGTATTTGCTTTGACGGTGGTGTTCGCAGCAGGTTACAGTTCTATCCTTATGGTTTTCATGAAAACTGCAAAGCGCTGAGGTTTCTGTATAATCCATCTTGCAGCAGAATCAGTTGGTCGTGTGTCCCCTGTTCGGCAATCTGGCCATTGTTGAGCACAAGAATATGATCAGCCTGACGGATCGTAGAAAGGCGATGGGCAATAACAATGGAGGTGCGTCCTTTCATCAGTTTCTCAAGCGCATCCTGCACGAGCCGCTCCGATTCCGAATCGAGGGAGGAGGTGGCTTCATCGAGGATAAGGATCTTAGGGTCCTTCAGCACGGCGCGGGCAATGGCAATACGCTGGCGTTGTCCGCCGGAAAGCTGGGTGCCACGCTCACCAACAAGAGTGTTCATTCCGTCGGGAAATTTGCTGATGAAATCCCATGCATTAGCTTTTCTTGCAGCTGCTTCAACCATGTTTTCAGAGGAGCCCGGCCTGCCATACTCAATGTTTTCGCGGATGGTGCCCCCGAACAGGAAAATGTCCTGCGGAACAATTGCCATCTGGCTTCGCAATGCTGAAATCGGGATGGCATGGCTTTGTTTTTCATCAAAGCATATTTCTCCTGCAACCGGGTCATAGAGCCTCAGTAACAAGGAAACGAAAGTGGATTTTCCGGCTCCGCTTGGCCCCACCAGCGCTACCAGCGTATCAGGCTCAATGGTTACATTCAGATCGGTCAGCACCTGCATGTCGGGGCGTGAAGGATAATGAAAACTGACATGGTCGAACCGGATACCCCCGTGAAGAACCTGATCTGGCGAAAGTTGAGATATTTCTTCAACAGGCTCCACCGGTTCATTGAATATTTCGAGCAGGTCTTCGGTTGCTCCGATAAATTTCTGAACCCGGGCAAATACATCTGCCATTCCGCCGATTGTGCCGCCAATGAACATTGAATAGATCACGAAGGAAAAAAGCTGACCGGTTGCTAATTCGCCACTAGCCAATAAAGCGGACCCTTTCCATATTACAGCGGTCATGGCACCAAAAATTCCAAGGATGGTGAACGATGAAAATGCACCTCTTAGTTTGCCATTTTTAATTCCTGTCTGGGCAATTTCGATTGTTTTTCCCCTGTAGCGGGCCATTTCGAAAAATTCATTTGTGAACGTTTTGACACTCTGAATTCCCTGTAATGTCTCCTCCACAATGGTGTTGGAGTCGGCCACCTGGCTCTGTGCCTGCTTGCTTAACTTCCTGATATACCGGCCGAAAAAGACAACAAGGATCATGATCACCGGTACGACTGCCAACATGAACAAAGTAAGCTTAAAGGAGGTAAACATGAGTAGTGTCACCCCGCCAATAATGATGATCAGCTGGCGCAGGAATTCGGCCAGTGTGCTTGTGAGTGCGTCTTGCAGTAGTGTGATGTCTGAAGAAATCCGGCTGTTAAGTTCACCAACACGGCGGTGCAGGAAAAATTTCATCGGCAGCCGGATAAGATGGTTGAATGTACTTTGCCGCAGATCGGCAAGGGTTTTTTCGGCTACATGAACAAACAGGTAAATCCGGAAATAAGAAAAAACTGACTGGGCGATCAGCACTGCGACCAGGATCAATGCGATCCGGTTAATCTCCTGTGCGAGTTTCCCCTGGTTTCCCAGATCGACGAGTTCACCCAGCAGTTTCGGAAAGACGAGGCTGGCGCTGCTCGAGCCCAGCAGAAAAAGAATACCCAGGGCGTATTCGAATTTATATGGTTTAATGTAAGCGTAAAGTTTGAATAACTTCCGTAAACCAGGAAGGGTGATCTTCTTTTTCTGATCCTCCATTTTTTTCTTACGTGTTTAGCTTCATTTCTTTCTATTGTGTTTTTCTACTGTGCCCTATTGTGTCTATTGTGTTGAAAGAAAACCACATAGACACAATAGGGCACAGTAGAAGTCACAACAGAATTATTCATAGCAATAATATGGCTGCAAAGGTCACCATATTATTGACATTCCGCACAAGTGATGAACCAAATGCTTGAAACCCATCGATATTTGTTAATTTTGCAGAAAACAGAATACATGGCTGACAAATTAGCAGTGGATATCCGCTCCGAGATTGGTGAACTGGAATCGGTGATCATCCATTCCCCTGGAGCTGAAGTAGAAAACATGACCCCTGAGAACGCCGAACGTGCACTATACAGCGATATACTGAACCTGAATATCGGACTCGCAGAATACAGCCAGTTGCATGGCGTTCTTTCAAAAGTTTCTCAAACCTTTGAAGTGAGAGACCTGTTGAGACAGGTTGTTGAAATACCCTTCGCAAGAGAAGAGCTCATTAGTAATGTTTGCAAGAATGAAAACACAGACTGTATCCGTGATTATTTGCTGGATCTTTCTGCCGGCGCGCTTTCGACTGTTCTTATTGAAGGAGTGTTGATGGAGAAAGACAACCTGACCAAATTTCTCAATAAGGGCCGGTACGAATTGATGCCGTTGCACAACTTCTTCTTTATGCGCGATTCGGCAGTTTGCCTGTCAAATAAGGTGATTATTTCAAAAATGGCCAGTGTGGTTCGTGAACGGGAGTCGATCATCATGGAGAGTATCTTCAGGCACCATCCGAAATTCGGTGTTGAAACCATCAATCCCGCTCATTGGCCTCACGGATCAAACATTACTATTGAGGGAGGCGATGTGATTGTAGCACGGGAGGATGTGCTGCTTGTGGGTACCGGAACCCGGACTACTTCGCAGGGGATCGATTTCCTGCTTGCCTGGTACAAACAGGAGAAACTTTCAAAACACATTCTGGTACAGGAGCTGCCATTTAAACCAGAGTCGTTCATTCACCTCGACATGGTGTTTACCATACTCGATCGCGACAAATGCATGGTGTATGAACCAATAATTCTGAAAACCAATAAATTACAAACGGTACATATCATTGTGGAGGAGGGTAAGGTGGTTTCGATTTTTAATGAAGAAAACCTGCTTGTTGCGTTGAATAAACTAGGCTTTGGGTTAGAGCCCGTAATCTGCGGCGGTACGGCTGATCCATGGACACAACAGCGCGAACAGTGGCACTCCGGAGCCAATTTCTTTGCCATCTCACCGGGCAAAGTGATCGGATATGCCAGGAATACCTATACGTTGGATGAATTATCAAAACATGGATTTGAGATCATTAAAGCCAAGTCAGTCGTCAAATGTCATACTGATATCAATGACTATAAGAAATGTGTGATCGCCATTGAGGGAAGTGAACTCGCAAGAGGCGGAGGTGGCGCCAGATGCATGACGATGCCGGTGAAAAGAAGGCTTTTGTAGTTTTATTATTTGATGAATTACTGTAAGTTATGCCAACAAGAAGAAACTATTTAGGAAAATTACCCCTGTTGCTGGCCATCTGCATGCTTGGCAAAATAGCGGAAGGCCAGATCCAGGATACGCCGTATGATAATTTGCCAGGGATGTATAAAAGCTATAAACCTGTATTTGAGGAAAATTTTCCACATTGGGCAAAGCTGCTGTACACTTTCCCGGTAAATTTTAATGAGGTAAGCAAGGAGTACCGGCAGTATCAAGCATTGCACCGTGATGAGAAAACTCCGGTTGAGCGGTATTTCAAAATTTGGTCGAAGGTGATCGAACCTCTCAGCCTGGAGGATGGAACCATCCGGCTTCCTGATGTGGATCAGTACTACCGAAATCTGGATGATGCCCGGCAGGAAGCCGGTCGTGGAAACAGGTCATTTTCCGCAAATGCTTCTGACTGGACGTTTCTCGGCCCTAAGGAGACCTTCTGGCTTAATGAATCCGGTGCAGCAACAGCACCTTCTTCCTGTCCCTGGCAGGTGAATGTATACTCCTTTGATGTTTCAAATTCCAATAGCAATATAATTTATTCCGGTACTGAAACCGGTTTCATGAATAAAACCACCAACAAAGGTCTGAACTGGCAGCTTGTCGGTCAGAACTATCCTTTTGGAGGAGGGATTACTGCTGTAGCGGTGCATCCTTCTAATCCTGATGTTGTTTATGCTGCTGCCGGAAGCCAGGTACACAAATCAACAGACGGCGGCATCACCTGGACGCCTTTGCTTCTCACAGGAAACTTGTTTAATGCCGACCGTCTTAAAATAGATCCATTAAATCCCCTAAAGGTGATCGCAGCGTCCTCTAATGGTCTTTATATCAGTGCAGACGGAGGGTTAACCTGGGTGCAAAAATGGTCTGCCCCGGTGTATGATATCGAATTCATGCCAAATGATAATTCACAGGTATTCGGACTTACCCGGGCCAATAGTAAATTCGCTGTAATCATCTCAACAGATGGCGGGCAAACATTCCAGACACAGGCAAGTTTCCCGAATACCATTCCGGAATCAAGCGGAGGGTTGCTAGCAATGACACCAGCCAATCCGAACATGATGCTCGCAATTCTGTTGAGTGCGAACAATACCCCCTATCTGCTGAAGGGCACCCTGACAGGTTCTTTATGGAGCTGGGTTCTGTTGGCCACAGGTTCAACAAGTTCATTTCCAATGAACAACGGGCAAGGGTACTTCGATCTGGCAATGGAAATATCTCCAGTTAATGAAAACACCTTCCTTGTTGGTACCACAACTTTGTATAAAACTGTCAATGGCGGTATTGCCTTCAATGCGGTGGGCGGCTATTCGGGAATCTTTAACATTCATCCTGATATTCAGGATATAAAGATGCTTCCAAACGGAGATACCTGGGTTTCAACCGATGGCGGTATGAACCTTACTACAGATAATTTCACTCTGGTGTCAAATTATTTTCCCAGGATCAACGGGCTCACAGGTTCCGATATGTGGGGATTTGACCAGGGATGGAACGAAGACATCATGGTTGGAGGTCGTTATCACAATGGAAATACTGCCATGTCTGATTTTTATCAACCCAAGGCTCTGCGCATGGGCGGAGCAGAATCCCCTACCGGCTGGGTACTTCAAGGGAAAAGCCGCCATGTGACATTCAATGACCTCGGAAATGGCTGGATTCTTCCTCAAACTGCTGAAGGCAAACCTGAAGGACGCTTTATCTTCAGTAAATATCCCAACATGGATGAGTATGGCGGCAGAAGAAGCAACCTGGTGCATCATCCAAATTATTACGGAACCCTTTTCCTGGGAGAAGGAACCGGGTTTTGGAAGAGTTCCGATATGGGCGTAACCTGGGATCTGTTATATAATTTCCCGGCCAGGGTTCGCTACCTTCAAGTCAGTTACAGCAACCCTCAGGTAATTTACGCCGACATTGTTGGTGCAGGTTTATGCAGAAGCAGTGATGGCGGGGTAACCTGGACTTTAAAACCGTCCCTGACAAGTCCGCCTTATGGTACAACCGCCTGGAAAGGCAAACTCTTCATAGCAATATCTCCTGTTGACGAAAACCTGATCTATGCTTGTCTGCAGAATGGAACCTGGTCGGCAGATATTGGAAAGGTTTTCAAATCATCTGATGGTGGCGAAACCTGGCAGGACTGGACAGGAAGCCTTTCGGAATACATGAAATGCCTTGTGGTCCAACCTGATTCGGCAGGAAACGACCTCGTTTACCTTTTTACCAATGCCACAAATGGAAAGACGGCAAAGGTTTTTTACAGGAAAGCCGGGTTTACCGACTGGGTTACATTCAACAACAACTTTCCGGCCGGTATGACCGTTAACCTTGCCATGCCCTTTTTCAGGGATAGTAAGCTGCGGGTAGCCGGAAATGGCGGGGTTTGGGAATCTCCGATGGCCGATAGTATTTACAATCCGATCGTTAATCCCTGGATCGAAAAGGCACATTACGATTGCATCCTGGATACCCTGTTCTTTGACGACCACTCTGTAATGGACCATTCTGGAGTATCCTGGCAGTGGAGTATTACCCCAACGCCATCCTGGATCGATAACTCCTCCATCCGGAATCCCAGGGTGGTCCTGGGAGCCCCCGGTACCTATGATGTCAGCCTGACAGTGATCAAAAATGGATTGAGCCATACAAAAACCATTACCAGCATGGTTGATGTAACAAACTGCCCTTCAATCTACAACTGTGATAACCCTGCTGAAATTCCAAAAGATACATGGTCACTGGTATATGTTGACAGTGAAGAAAATAATTATCCCGGCCTGGCGGCCATGAGTTTTGACGATGATCCCACAACGATATGGCATACCCGATGGAGCACAGGAAATGATCCTTATCCTCATGAGATACAAATCGCACTCAGTACGCGATACAAAATCAGTAAATTCACCTACCTCCCGCGTCAGGATGGCGAAAACGGTCGTATCCAAAACTATGAACTTTACATTAGTGACGATACGCTTCTATGGGGTGCACCTGTGAAGACCGGGCAGTTTGCCAACACTGCGGCTCCGCAAACTATATCGTTTGATACCTTAAAAACAGGAAGTTATATTCGTTTGGTTGCCCTTTCAGAGGTTAACGGAAATCCATGGGCTTCTGCTGCAGAATTCAGCCTGACCGGATGTGTGGATTGGCCGGCAGGGGTGCGTTCTGATTCATTCACGAACGGGCTTGCAGCCTTTCCTGTGCCAACTTGCGGGTTTGTTGAAGTCGCCCTGCCGGCAGGTGATAAATTCCATTTCAAGGTTGTTTCCTCCGCCGGCCATATGCTCAGCGAAGGAAACATAGATAACCATTCAGGTTCCTGGCAGTTCGACCTGGGTGATGTCAGCAAGGGTGTTTACCTGATTCAACTAACCAATGAAAGCAATGTGACTTATCGGGTAAAGGTTGTAAAAAAGTAAAATATCGGCAGTTAAGAAAAAATCATCAGCCAATTCTTGTAATTTTGTAGAAAAAACAAGAATGAACAAGTCTCGACTGATCCTTATCCTGCTTCTGGTCTGCTTTTCAGTGACCTCCAATTCATATTCCTGTACAAATCTGATCATCACAAAAGGTGCAAGCAAAGATGGCTCGGTGATGATTACCTATTCTGCAGATTCGCATACCCGGTATGGTGCAATCGCCTTTTATCCTGCTGCTGATCACAATCCCGGCGACAGGTGTGAGGTTTATCATTATGAAAACGGAATGTTTCTTGGTATCATCCCGGAAGTGCCTCATACTTATTCCGTCGTTCAGTTTATGAATGAACATCAGGTTGCCATTGGAGAAACGACCTTTGGAGGATTGGATTCACTGGCAAGCCAGCCTGGTGCCATCCTGGATTACGGCTCTCTGATGAAAATTGGTCTTCAAAGATCGAAGACCGCCAGGGAGATGATAAAAGTCATGACAGAACTGGTTGATTTATATGGATATGCTTCTGGTGGCGAATCCTTCTCTATTTCTGATGCAAAGGAAGCATGGATCATGGAGATCATTGGTAAAGGAAAATACGAAAAAGGTGCGGTATGGGTTGCACGCCTAATCCCTGACGGATATGTAAGTGCGCACGCCAATCAGGCGCGGATTACCACCGTCCCATTTCAGAAATCGAACAATTGGACTGATCCGGGCCAGACGGTGTTTCATTCAGCGGATGTTGTCAGTTTTGCAAAGACCCACGGTTTTTATAAAGGGAATGACGAAGATTTTAGTTTTTCTGATGTTTATAATCCCTTGAGTTTTGGAGGAGCCCGCTTCTGTGATGCACGTGTATGGACGTTTTTCAGAAAAGTTAATCAGTCGGTGCGTGATAATCCTGAGTATACCCGCTATGCACAGGGTCAATTCACACATCTTCCTGAAAAAGTCTCAGGAGGTAAGAATCCAAATGGATATGTTTCCAACCGACTGCCATTATGGGTGAAGGTTGATTCCCTGGTCACTCTTCAAAGCGTGATGGCTGCCATGCGTGACCATTATGAAGACACTCCGCTCGATATGCGGTATGATCTTGGAGCAGGCCCTTTTCATTCCCCTTACCGTTGGCGGCCAATGGAATTTATGGTCGACAGTGTGATGTATCTGAATGAACGTGCAATTGCCACGCAACAAACAGGTTACACTTTTCTGGCGCAATCCAGAAGCTGGCTGGCTGACCCTGTTGGAGGGATATTCTGGTTTGGCGTTGATGATGCCGACGGCTGTGTTTTTGCCCCGATGTATTGCGGGATCAGGAATATTCCTCAAAGTTTTGCCAGGGGCAACGGGTCGATGATCTCATGGTCCGACAACTCCGCCTTCTGGACCTTCAGCCAGGTGAATAATCTCGCCTACTCCAGGTACGACCTCATACATCCGGAGATTGAAAAATACCAGGATGAACTTGAAAAACGCATGATCCGGGAAACAGCAATTGTTGATTCAAAGGCAGTTGAGCATTATCTGGAAAACCCTGCTTCAGGGTGTGATTATGTGACCGACTATTCTGTCTATACAGGGAACCTGATTGTAGCCAAATGGAATGCTTTTTACCATTACCTGTTTATGAAATACATCGATGGAAATGTCAAACAGACCAGCGGATTTCAACTTCTCGACAATGGAAATGAAAAAGGTGTCCCAAAGAGGCCTTCCCAGCCAGGCTATGGCAAGGATTGGGAGCGGAGAATGATTGATAACACAGGGGAGAGGTTCAAAGTGTCTGAAGCCAAATAATTTCTAACTTTGCACCCAATTTATTTTAACCAATTTACTGAATTTTGACAAAGAAAGCAACCGTAATTGTTGGTTTGAGTGGCGGTGTTGATTCTTCAGTGGCAGCGTATCTTCTCAAAGAACAGGGTCACGCAGTAGTCGGTGTAACAATGGCAATCTGGGACGGTCAGTATAAATCAACCGGGAAGCATGCATGTTATGGATCCGACGAGGAGGAAGAGATTCATGAAGCCCGTGAAGTAGCCAAAAAACTGGATATTCCTTATCATGTATTCAACTGTTCGGCCGAGTATAAACAGGCCGTTCTTGACTATTTTAAATCTGAATACCTGGCTGGCAGAACGCCAAATCCTTGTATCCAATGCAACCAGTTGATTAAATTCGGCATGCTGCCGGCAATGGCCAGAAAAAGCGGGATTGCATTTGATTTCTTTGCAACCGGACATTATGCAAGCGTTGAATTCAGTGAAAAATACAACAGGTATGTGTTGAAAAAGGCTGCTGATCTTAAAAAGGATCAGACTTATTTTATTCACCGTCTTTCGCAGGAACAATTGTCACAGGCACTACTTCCGATTGGGAGGTTTAATAAGCCTGATATCAAGGAACTGGCCCGAAAAGTGGGAATTACCATCGAAGACCTGGAGGAGAGTCAGGATTTTTACAGTGGAGACTACAAGGACCTGCTTGAGGTTGAAGACCATCCCGGTGACATTGTTGACACAAGGGGAAAGATACTTGGCCGTCATGCTGGAATCTGGAATTATACAATCGGCCAGCGAAAAGGGTTGGGAATTGCCCATACCGAACCGCTCTATGTGGTAAGTCTCAGTAAAGAAGAGAATACGGTTGTTGTGGGAGTTCGCGAAGAGACCTTCAAAGCCTCATTTATCGTATCCGACATGAATTGGGTAGCTCTGGCTTCACTGCTTCAACCCATGGACTGTACAGCAAAAATCCGGTCAGCACAAAAAGAACGCGATGCAAGAATTGAGCCCATGGAGAATGGGGAGGTGAAAGTCACCTTCTTTCATCCGAATGATGCAATTACACCTGGTCAATCTGCGGTTTTTTATGAGGATGACGTTGTCCTGGGTGGAGGTATCATAAAAAATGTAGTAGAATAGAATCAGGATTCTCATTCGTTAATCATTATTCGATATTGAAAAAATTATGAAAAAATCATTTACACTTATCCTGTTACTATTTGGTTCAACATTGTTGTTTGCCCAAACAGGGCAAATCACAGCCAAAAAATTGAAGGAATACGTCAGTTACCTGGCCTCCGATTCTTTAAAAGGTCGAAAACCCGGAACACCGGAAATTAATGCAGCCGCCAGCTATATTCTGGACCATTTTAAAGCTGCAGGTCTGAAGCCTCTCTGTGAGGATGGTTTTCAATGGTTTGATATTGTTACTGATGTGAAACTTGGTGATAAAAACGGTCTCTCTTTTGATGGATTCGAGGCAGTGATCCGGAAAGATTATATCCCACTCTCATTTTCCAGCACCGCAACGGTAAATGCCCCGGTGATTTTCGCCGGATATGGATTCGATATCGATATTGACAGCCTTAAGTGGAGCGACTACAAAAGTGTGGATGTGAAAGGAAAATGGGTGTTGATTTTCCGGGCTGATCCCGATTTGGACAATTCCGATAGTAAATTCATCCCTTTCAGCGATGTTAGAGGCAAGGTGCTGATGGCCAAGGATAAAGGTGCGGCAGGCATTTTGCTTGTTACCCCGAAAGGTGTTGAAAAAGAGGACAAACTGATGCCCCTGGTAGTTGAAAACAATGAAGTAACTGCAGGAATCCCGATCGTGAACATCACCAGGGAATTTGCCAATAAAATTCTGACCAAAACAGGAATTTCCATTGATAGCCTCGATCGGGCAATCATTGCATCAAAGGCGCCAAATAGTTTTTCAACAGGAATATCACTAAATGGAACTATAGAAGTCATTCAGACACGTGAAAAGACGGCCAACGTAGTCGCAGTTCTTGAAGGGAGCGACCCCTCGCTGAAAGAGGAATACCTGGTTATAGGCGGACATTATGACCATCTTGGATTCGGCGGCGCGGGATCAGGGTCACGGATGCCTGATACCAATGCTGTTCACAATGGAGCCGACGACAATGCTTCCGGTACAGCCATGGTCATGGCATTGGCAAACCGGCTTTCGTTGGAAAAGGGTAAATTGAAACGGAGTATCATTTTTGTTGCCTTCAGTTCGGAGGAGATCGGCCTGCTGGGATCCAAGTATTTTGTTGACCATTCCCCGGTAGAACTGAAAAAAATTAAGACAATGTTCAATTTCGATATGGTTGGACGATTCGAAAAAGATAATAATTCAATCTCTTTGAGTGGTACCGGAACATCAACTGAGGCAGACTCTCTCCTTAAACGTCTTGAAGTCGGCCTTTCCTTTGCTGTTGTTCATTCTCCCGACGGCTACGGACCGTCTGATCACGCTGCATTCTATTCCTCCAACATTCCGGTATTCTATTTTAATACAGGTGTTCATACCGACTATCATACCCCATTGGATGATACAGAGAAACTTGATTTCGATGCGGAAAAATTAATTGGAGATTTTGCCACCAACGTAATTTTGGATGTTGATAATCTTCCGAAGGCACTGACATTCAAAGAGTCGGGGAAGAAGGATCAAGCCGGGCGATCTGGCCGCAGACTTAAAGTTACCCTGGGTATCATGCCCGATTTTGCCGGAACCGAGAAAAAAGGGTTACGCATCGATGGTGTTACAAAAGATGGACCGGCAGATAAAGGTGGGATGAAGAAAGGTGACATTATCACCGGTGTAAATGGCAAGGTAGTTGGAAATATTTATGAATATATGACCCGTCTGCAAAGTCTCAAACAAGGGATGACTGTCAATGTTGAGATAATCCGCGATGGCAAAAACCAGGTGCTGGTCATTCAGCTTTAACGTTATTAATTCCCCCATGCTCCTACAATCTTTTTTCACAGAAGCCTTTTTTCTGAAGTTTATTAAATTTTCACTCGTTGGATTTT
The DNA here is from genome assembly GCA_964355945.1 of uncultured Draconibacterium sp. Classification (GTDB taxonomy): domain Bacteria; phylum Bacteroidota; class Bacteroidia; order Bacteroidales; family FEN-979; genus CAIVAT01. The sequence goes on along the minus strand of CAYHGE010000023.1, from coordinate 17,398 downwards.
CGGGCGTGTTTGTCGATTTTGGAACCACTTTTATATGTAAGGAGGTTCTGAAAATTCAAAAATATGTGGCGAATACGTGTGGGTTTGCGTTGGCAGCAACAACCAACTATTTCATGAACAGGATGTGGACCTTTGAAAGCACCAACCCCAATGTGGCACTTGAGTTTACAAGGTTTTTCTTCATTGCACTGATTGGTCTGCTCATCAACCTTTTGATTATCTGGGCAATGACCGGAAAGTTTAAGGTAAATTTCTATGTATCCAAATTGGTAGCCACCCTGCTGGTTACCTTGTGGAATTTTCTGATAAACGCTTATTACACGTTTGCCTGATTTCAGGTTGTACGAAAAATTTCAGTGCACTGCCCTGAACTATTTGGTCTCAGCTCCCGGCATCGTTGAAGGGATGATGATGATGAAATCCGCTTTTGCCGCATCAATTTTCGAAATCGTGTCTATGTTTTCCTGTTCAATGCAGGAAATTGTCAGGATTTTCAGGTCAAGGCTCGTTTTGCGGATGGCCTGTTTAACATACCAGACCATGCTTTCGTAGTTATCACTGTGGTAAGCTCCGTTGAAATGGAGCATGGTCTTTCCTTCAAAGGCGCCATTTTTCATCAGGAAATGAGCCATGGTAGCATCTTTAAGGGCTTGTGCCTTTCCCAGGTTTGCGGTCATGTGGGCGGGCATTCCGTCACCGACATTTTTAACAATGCTCGCATAACAATCAAGGGTGTCGGGATATTTTATCGGAAGCGGTGCGATCAAACCGCGTTCCATAGCATTGATGCTGTCAAGTCCTTCAAATCCTTTGTTGTTTACCAGGGCAGCATAACGCCTGGGGATGTTGGTGGCAATAAGTTTTATTCCTTTTTCTCTTGCAAAATCAACGATCCGGGCATAGTCGGTTTTGTAGTTTGGCCATAGTTTGGCTTCCGCCTCAAAATCTTTTTTACGGATCATTTTCGACAGATATTCATTGATCAGCAGCTGGTTGTCAACTTCGAACATCTCTGCTCCGAGAACCAGGTTGGTTCCTTTTTCTGTAAAAAGATCTTTGGTTAGTTCCAACTCCATCCAGTGTGCAATGGGGTTCTTGTGAAGCTCTCCGAAAAAAATGATATCTGCATTTTTTGCAGCCTTCAGGATGTCTCCATAATCCGCCGTATGTCCCTTGGCATTGAAGACTTTATAGGCCGCCTTATCGCCTTTCATCCCTGAAAATGCAAGAAATAGCACTATTATGACAATCGTATGGAGAATTTTCATGTTACGTGGATTAGCAATGTAAATAGTAGGGAAAGATGTTCGCAATGACCTGCTATTTCGCAAGGCCTTTCTCATTAAATGCCAGGGGAAGGAGACTCCCCATACCTTGAAAAACAAACACCTTTCCCGTTTGTCCACCTAAGATAATTCGTATTTTATTGTTGAATTTCATCTCATATTCAACAATGGCCTGCCGGCAAACGCCGCAGGGAGGAACAGGCTCATCCACCTCAAAATCATCAGAAATCGCAGTGATGGCGATGCTGGCAACCGGAACTTCAGGGAAGTTTGAGGCAGCAGCAAATACTGCCACCCGTTCTGCACAGAGGCCGGCCGGAAATGACATGTTCTCCTGATTGCTGCCGATGATAATATGACCGTTGGCAAGTTTCACTGCCGCCCCCACGTGGTAATGGGAATAGGGAGCATACGACCCTGAAACAGCTTCCTTGGCTTTATCAAGTAACTCCCGGTCAGTTGTCTGCAATTCAAGTGCAGAATCAAAGATCTGGTAATCAAAGGTGTGTGTAATTTGTTTCATGGGGTGAGTTTTATTCAACCGGGTTTTCTTCATCATTTTCGTCCTTGACCGATATCTCCGGTTTTGGCTGCACATATTTTCCTGAAAGAACGCCGGAATACTTTTCTGTATCATTGATGGTGGCGATTGCGTCAACCAATTCCGGGTCATGTTTTAAGGCTGATATGATTTTTCCTTTCTGGTAATAGTATCTGGTCACGATTTCCATCTTGAGTAACTCCCTGATCTGGTTGTTGTATTTTTGCATGTCCTCCTGCTTGTCCTTATCCATGCGAATTTTCAGGTGATCGTACTCTTCTTTGATGGCATCGAAGTAGTTTTCCTTGAGGGCAACATTTTTCAGGTCTTCCAGGGCACGTTCACTCTTGGTCTTGTACGAGTAGTCCTTTCCCTTTAAAAAATCAATGAAGCTGTTGTAAATCGAGTCATAAATTTCAAACGAATCAGCAGACGCAATGGCCGGATGCTCGCGTACAAATTTTGTAGCAAAATCAAATACAAAGTACTTGCCATAAAGCGCCAGGGCGAGATTGCTGTATTGTCTTGGTTTGGTGATTAAATCAGGGTTTATCCCTCCTCCGTCGTAGACGGTTCGCCCATTCTTTGTTTTAAAAGCACGGATCAGGGAATCAGGAATTTTTCCGAACGATCCATCTTTCTTTTTGTGCTCATAATCAATAGCCTGGATACACCGGCCACTGGGAATGTAATATTTAGCAACCGTAATTTTCATCTGGGCATTGTATGAAAGGGGTACCACATTCTGAACAAGGCCTTTCCCAAAAGTTCGCTGACCAATGATGACAGCGCGGTCAAGATCCTGAAGAGACCCTGCCAGGATTTCACTGGCGGAAGCACTGGAACGGTCAACAAGTATCACCACAGAAATATTCAGATCAACAGGGGGATTCATGGTTGCATGGGAGCGGTTTTTGTCAGCCTTTTTCCCTTTAGTACTCACGATCTCCTGGCCGCGTTCCACAAAAATATTGGCAATATCAACAGCTTCATTCAGCAATCCCCCGCCATTTCCCCGTAAATCAATGATGATGCCTTTGAGTTCCTTGCCCTCCTTGAGTTTGAGGTAGGCCTGCTTCAACTCCTTGGCAGCATTCTGCGTAAACCCTGTCAGTTTAATGTACCCGATGTTTGACGCGACCATCCCATAATATGGTATGTTGTCAATTTTGATGTTTTCTCGTGTGATTGTTTTTTGAAATGGCTTGTTCTCTCCATCCCGCTGAATTAAAATATCCACTGTGGTTCCAGCCTGCCCTTTGAGGATAGCACTTACATCATCATAAGTTTTACCTTTTGCCTGTTTGCCGTTGACTTCGAGGATTTTGTCACCTGCTTTAAGGCCTGCTTTATCGGAAGGAGAACCCTCGTAAGGTTCCGATACGACAATATAGTCGCCTTGCTGATGGATGAGTGACCCAATTCCGCCATATTGCCCGGTTGTAATGAATTTATAGTCTTCAACCTGTGATTCCGGAATAAAGTTGGTGTAGGGATCAAGCGACTCCAGCATGGCTTCAATGCCTGTCTCGGTCAATTCCCCGGGATTGATTTCATCAACATAGTCCTGATTTAATTCCTTGATCAGGTTGGAATAAATATCCAGATTCTTCATGATTTCAAACCCCTGCTGGTTTGGGGCCTGGGCTAAAACCCCCTTTCCTGCGGCGGCGAATACGATCATCAACAAAATGTAGCCTGCAACTCTTTTCATCCTTATTATTTTAAATTTATCAACGACAACATTATCATGGTACCGGATCATACCCGCTTCCGCCCCATGGATTGCATCGGCCAATGCGTTTTAATGTCAGCCATCCGCCTCGAATGGGCCCGTACTTTTGTATGGCATCAATCCCATAAGCCGAACAACTGGGCGAAAAACGGCAAGATGGCAGCAGGTAAGGCGAGATTGCTCCCTGGTAAAACCGTATTAGTAAAATGAAAAACCTACCCGGTAACTTTTTCATTTTCTTCAATTAAACGTTGTAAAAGTAGAATTATTTTTGTTTCAATCTGGTTGTAGGGCACTATTTCTTTGGATGTGTATGTGATGCAAAAATAAAGTTGAACATTTGTGCCTGCTAAATTGTCATACAGAAGTTGTTTGTTGAGCCTGTAGGCTTCCCTCATCCGGCGGCGAACAAGGTTCCGGTCAACTGCCTTGTGGAAGTTGTACTTTGGCACACTCATAAGAACTTGTACCTTGGAAGCACCTTCAGCAGGGTGTCGGTTCCAGTTGATCCGAAAGGGGGTGAGATGAAATTTATTTCCTTTTGAGAACAGCAATCCGATGAGCCGATGGCTGCATAGCCGCTCCTCTTTGGAAAAGGTTTGTTTCAGATTACTTCTTTTTAGCTTCGTTTTGTAAAAACAGATCAATCGCCATGGTCATGGAAGCAGCTGCCTGTGTTGGCGCTTCAACATGAAGGAGCAGACCGGCATCTTTAATGGCTTTATGCGTTGTTGGTCCGAAACCACCGATCGCAGTATCGCCCTGGATAAAATCCGGAAAATTCTTTATCAGGGACTTGATTCCCGAAGGACTGAAGAATACCAGAAGATCATAGTTGCGGATGTCAATATCCGACAGATCACTTGCCAGTGTCCGGTAAATAATGGCTTTTTTATACTGAATCTTATTGTCCTCCAGCATTTTTGGGATCTCCTGCTTGTGTATGTCTGAACAAGGGAGCAGAAACTTTTCAGTTTTATGCTTTTTAATCAGCTCGATTAGATTCGCGTAACTTTCCTTGCTGTGAAAGATTTTACGTTTTCTGAATTGAACATATTTTTGCAGGTAATAGGCAGTCGATTCGGAGATACTGAAATATTTCATGGTCTCAGGAACCTCTACCCGCATCTCCTTACACATCCTGAAATAGTGGTCAACTGCATTCCTTGAAGTGAAGATGACAGCAGTATAATCAAGAATGTTAACTTTATCCTTGCGAAAATCTTTTGCAGGAATCCCGTCAATTTTGAAAAATTTACGGAAAGTTATGTTGACATTGAATTTTCGTGCTATCTCACCATACGGTGATTTCTCAAAATCGATAGGCTGAGGCTGGGAAACAAGGATATTCTTTATTTTCAAGGTCGTACAGTGTTAGCGTTCAAACTCGCGAAATGCTTACGCTCCCGGGGTGTGTGTGATATTAAGCAGAACTTTGATGAGAACCAGCAGGGGTAATATTTCGAGACTGCAAAGATACACAAATAAAAATAAATATGAAAACTTCGTCAGTGCCATTCCAATAAAGAAACCACGTATAAACCGAAGGATGAAAACCAGGATGAAAACAATCAGACATATATATATCAGAACGACCGATTGCAGGTAAATGATAAAAATCAGGGAGGTCAGGATAACCGGTCCGGAGAGCAAGGCGAAGATCAGGATGTTAAGTTGATAGTTGGCGGTGGTTTCCCTGGTTTTAAACACTATGCCTAAAAACTGCACCATGATTACTTTAACTGCGATCACTCCAAGGTTGACCAAAGCAATCAGCCAGAACAATGAAATGCCACTGATTCCGGGTAAGTTTAACTTCAGGATTTGTTCATTTAATTCATAGAGGAACAGTGAATAGGCCAGTATGTATATGATCCCGAGTGCAACTCCGATTCGCTCCTGGAATAGATTTCCGTCCCTGATAAGCTGGTTGATGAACCGTTTTGAAAATGGCGCCCGGAAGATCTGTTGAATTCTTTTTGGATAGAATACCTGCACCCATGCCAGCAAAATGAAGCATGACATGAGAATGGCCAATATCCAGTCAGGATGGGTTTGATGAATATGATTAACCTTAAAATCGACCGGCTGCAGTTTGTGTTCCTTGAAAATGGTCGGACAAAATACAGGCTGCGGGATTACGGCACTCTGAAGAGTGAAGGTAGTATCTGATGATGAGTGAATCCTGTTCAACTTGCCGGGGTATCAGAGAGGCTGTTCAACGTAAAAAAGTTCCATAATTTGTCGGCAGGAGGAGGAGCAAGGACTTTCAAAAGTTCCTTTTTTGTCGGATGAACCAGCTCGATCGACCTTGCATGAAGATGAATAGATCCACCTGGATTTGACCTGGGATACCCATATTTCAGGTCGCCTTTTATGGGGCAACCCATCGCCGAAAGCTGTGCCCTTATCTGGTGGTGTCTTCCTGTCAGAAGTTGTATCTCAAGAAGATAATACCCGTCACTTTTGTCAATAAGCTTGTAAATCAGTTCTGCTCTTTGCGAACCGGCAACAGGTTTTTCATGAACGAATGTTTTATTTTTATCCGTGTTCCGGGTGAGATATTGAATAAGATGTTCCTCTGCAGCGGGAGGGCAGTTTTTAACGACTGCCCAATAGGTTTTACGTATCAGGCCATCACGAAGCATTATGTTAAGGCGGGTAAGTGCTTTCGAAGTCCGGGCAAAGATCAGCGCTCCGCTCACCGGCCTGTCAAGCCGGTGGACTACTCCCAGAAATACATCTCCTGGCTTGCCATACTTTTGTCTGATGTAACTTTTCAGTGTCTCACTCAGAGGTTCATCCCCCGTTTTATCTCCCTGTACAATATCGGAAGGCCTTTTGTTCAGGATGATCAGATGGTTGTCTTCGTACAATATGTCCTGATCAATACTGCTCTTTTTCATTTGGGAAGTCAAGCGTTTTCACATCCTGAATATATGTATTAACGGCACCACGAACCTCCTCGGATAAATTAGCATACCTGCGAAGAAACCTGGGGGAGAAGTCCATTGTAATTCCCAGCATGTCATGCAAAACAAGAACCTGCCCGTCAACCTCCTTGCCCGCACCAATGCCGATAATGGGAATCCTGACGGCCTGTGTCACTTTGGCACCCAGAAGTGCCGGGATTTTCTCCAGCACAATGGCAAAGCATCCTGATTTCTCCAAAAGATGAGCATCCTCCAGCAGTTTGGTCGCCTCTTCTTCATTGGTTGCCCGAACGACATACGTTCCAAATTTATGTATTGATTGTGGTGTGAGGCCAAGATGGCCCATAACAGGGATACCTGCTGACAGAATGCGATCAACAGATTCAAGAATCTCTTTGCCGCCCTCCAGCTTTACGGCATCAGCCCCTGCTTCTTTCATAATCCGGATGGCAGAGTTCAGTGCTTCCTTCGAATTTCCCTGGTAAGTACCGAATGGAAGATCGACTACCACAAGCGCCCGTTTTACACCCCTTACCACAGATACCCCATGATAGATCATCTCATTCAGGGTGATAGGAAGGGTAGAAGAGTGTCCGGCCATGACATTTGAAGCGGAGTCTCCGACCAGGATGACATCGATACCCGTGCTGTCGAGGATTTTAGCGAAAGAGTAATCATATGCCGTAAGCATGGCAATCTTTTCGCCTTTCAATTTCATCTCCTGAAGAACATGCGTGGTGACCTTGGTCACATTGCGGAACGATATGGCTGACATAATATCTATTTGAGGCAAAATTACGATATTTTTGCGTACTTTTGCCAAATACCAAATTTCGATCCGCATGCGCTATTTACGATTCATGCCTCTCTTTTTTCTGGTCCTTCCCATACTCATTTCCTGCAATAAAGATTTGAATGTCAATGCTGAATGGAAAGATATAACGGTGGTTTATGGACTGCTCGACCAATCTGAAGATACAACCTTCATTAAAATTACCAAAGCTTTTCTGGGTGAAGGAAATGCACTTATGTTTTCAAAAGTTCCCGATTCAAGTACGTATCCTGATGTACTGGATGTAAACCTGGAGGAATATGATAATAATGGTACCACTTACATCACAACACATCCCTGCGACGGGATTACCATACATGATAAGGTGGCTGGAGACACGATTTTTTATTACCCGAATCAATTCATGTATTACTGTGCTGACAAATTACACAATGATCGCGTCTATAAATTAAAGATCAGGAATAAAGTGTCTGGTAAAGAAATTTCTGCACAAACAAGTTTGGTCAGTGATTTTGAGGTGTTCCGCCCGAATGGAACGGCCAGTTTTATCCCGACAAAACCTTTTAATGTTAAATGGAAGTCGAGAAGCAACGGAAACGGCAAGCGGTATCAATTGGTTATCCGCTTTATTTATCAGGAAATATTAAAATCAGATCCAAATGGTCCAAGGGTGAAAAAGTATATTGACTGGACACTTTTCAACAGCATTAAAACAGTGGATCCAACCATTAGTGAGACTTTTGATAAGTTTTACCCGGGGGACCTCTTTTATTCGGTTGTGGGTTCGAGAATTATGCCGAATCCGCTTGTTGACAGGGTTGCTTACAAATGTATCTATTATTTTACAGTAGGCGCCCCGGAGCTGAGCACCTACATGGATATTACAGAACCTTCCCTCTCTCTTGTTCAGGAGAAACCAGCCTATACCAATATCACCAACGGGATAGGATTGTTTTCATCAAGGTTTATGAAGCAATGGCCTTCAAGGGATACCATTAACAACACGCTCGATTCACTCGATATAAGCCAGGTCACCAAAGATTCGCTCCGGGTCAATGTGCACACCAGGAACCTGGGATTCTGATTCTTCACCATTTCACTTTTCCCTGTCTTTTTGTCACCCGACTGCCATAAATTCTATTTTGGTACAATGATTGACTATTCGGGATCAAATTCTGAAGTAATTATTGTTTATTTATAAAGAGATTAAAACATGGCAAAAATTATTGGTATTGATCTTGGAACCACCAACTCCTGTGTGGCTGTAATGGAAGGAAACGAACCTGTTGTAATTCCAAACAGCGAAGGGAGACGAACTACTCCTTCTGTCGTTGGTTTTACCGATAGCGGTGAACGTAAAGTTGGAGATCCGGCCAAGCGGCAAGCGATCACCAATCCCAGAAACACGGTTTTTTCCATCAAGCGTTTTATGGGCGAAACCTGGGATCAGGTGCAGAAAGAGATAAAACGGGTACCTTATATGGTTTCAAAGGGTGAAAATAACACTCCTCGGGTAGATATCTCCGGAAAATTATATACTCCACAGGAAATCAGTGCGATGGTTCTTCAGAAAATGAAGAAAACAGCAGAGGATTATCTTGGTCAGGAAGTGAAGGAAGCGGTTATCACCGTGCCTGCCTATTTCAGTGACTCACAACGTCAGGCTACCAAAGAAGCCGGTGAAATTGCCGGACTTACTGTAAAACGTATCATCAACGAGCCAACGGCTGCTGCCCTTGCTTATGGGCTCGATAAAAAGCATAAGGACATCAAGGTTGCCGTGTTCGATCTGGGCGGAGGAACCTTTGATATCTCCATCCTTGAACTGGGTGAAGGCGTATTCGAAGTCAAATCAACCAATGGAAATACACATCTTGGTGGCGACGATTTTGATCACATGATCATCGATTGGCTCGCTGATGAATTTCAGAAGGATGAAGGACTTGATCTTCGCAAGGACCCGATGGCACTCCAACGGTTAAAAGAAGCTGCCGAAAAGGCGAAAATTGAATTGTCAAGTTCCATGGAAACTGAAATCAACCTGCCCTATATCATGCCGGTGGATGGCGTTCCTAAGCATCTTGTTAAAAAACTGACACGTGCCAAATTTGAACAACTTGTTGACAGTCTTATGCAATCAACCATTCCTCCATGTCAGAAAGCTTTGCAGGATGCTGGTTTGAAAGCATCTGAAGTGGATGAGGTGATCCTGGTTGGCGGTTCAACCCGTATTCCTGCAGTTCAAAAACTGGTGCGCGATTTATTTGGCAAAGAACCATCAAAAGGGGTAAATCCTGATGAGGTTGTTGCAATTGGAGCTGCCATTCAGGGCGGTGTCCTTACCGGAGAAGTAAAAGATGTTTTATTACTCGATGTTACGCCATTGTCACTTGGAATAGAAACACTTGGCAGTGTGATGACCCGGCTTATCGAATCGAATACAACCATACCTACACGTAAGTCGGAGGTGTTCTCAACCGCAGCTGATGGTCAGACTTCGGTGGAAATTCATATCCTGCAGGGAGAACGCCCGATGACCAATCAAAATAAGAGTCTTGGCCGGTTCCATCTCGATGGCATTCCGCCAGCACAGCGGGGCATACCGCAAATCGAAGTCATTTTTGACATCGACGCAAATGGAATCCTGCATGTCACAGCAAAGGATAAAGCAACAGGGAAATCACAGCAAATCAGGATTGAAGCTTCCTCCGGGCTCTCTGACGACGATATCCGACGCATGCGTGAAGAGGCGCAAATCAATGCCGATGCGGATAAAAAAACCAAAGAGGAAGTTGATAAGTTGAATCAGGCCGATAGTTTGGTGTTTCAAACTGAAAAGCAACTCAAAGAGTTTGGTGATAAACTTCCTGCTGATAAAAAAGCCTCAATAGAAAAAGCATTGGAAGAACTTAAAAACGCACACAAAAACCGCGACTTCGCTGCAATTGATGGTGCCATTGCCAACCTGAATGCGATCTGGCAAACTGCCAGTGAAGAGATGTATAAAAACTCTTCTCAAAATGAACCTCAGGGAGGTCAGCCACATGATGCCGGTCAAAGTCAGCAGAACCCAAAAGGCTCTGGAAATGACGAAGTGACAGATGTTGACTTTGAGGAAGTCAAAGATAAGTAACCCGATTCTTGGGATGAATTTGACAGGGCTGAACCATGTGCCGGTTCAGCCCTTGTTTTTTGTTAATAAATTACGCAGTAAAGTCAAAAATTATTAGCAATTTTGTACATTGATTCCCTTAGGTCCATTAAAGGTGATAATTATGAAGCAGCGATTTAAATTTTCAGGGTTTGCCCTGCTTATATGGTGTCTTTCCATTAACACAGGATTTGCACAAACGGTTACTGAATTAGTTATTCCTAAATACTTTGGAGCAAAAACTGCCCCGTCTGCCAACAATGCAAGAACTGCCTTCGCGGTCTGTTTTAAAATAGATGGATTGGCTGCCAATACATCATTTGACCTCAAACCAGCGCTGGGATTGGTGTCGGAAGCAACCACCACATATGGGGCAGGCAACTTTTGGAACGGAACGGTTTTTTCTGGTACAACAAGCCTTTTGAATTATTTCACGACCGATGCAACCGGGAGTTCAGGCCCTGTCTGGGTCTTTTATCAGCCAACCGGCAACGCCAGCCGGTTCGATGCTGGCCAGCAACATAGCATTCGTATAGGTTGGGTGGTTGCAGGTGGTGCAATGCCAGGTTCCCCGCTTTACGTAGGAACCAAAATTCTTACCGCGCTTGACGTCGGTGTTACAGAGAGAACACCTGCAACGACCGATGACGGGTGTTTTGTAAAAGGAAGTTCTCTTCCCCCGTCAAATGGGAAATATATGGTGATGTTCGACAACGAGGCAGGAACCGGGGATCCACTGTTCTCTTACATGATCATGCCCATGATCCCTACCCAATCTGCCAACCTTGAACTGCCGGTTCCGATAAACGATGTCTATATGCAAACCGGAACTGCTGCCGCCGGTGATTATGTAGGCGTTATCCCGATTGGTGCAAATAATCCCAATGGTGTTCGCAGGGTTGAATCCCGCAGCGCAAATAATACACTTTTCGCTTTCAACACAAGCTCAAACGGATCATGGCCCAGTGGGGCTAATACGACCACTCCCCTTCGCAGGGATGTGGTAACCCTTACAAACTCAGATACTCCCCTTGCACCGGCAGGACCTGGTTTGCCCGTGGTATCAACCAATCCTGCCGTTACCAATATTTCATTCAACACGGCTACCGGTGGTGGCAATGTGACAAATGACGGAGGTTCCACGATCACTGCACGCGGATTATGCTGGAGCATCACTGCAAATCCAACAATCACCGGGGCTCATACAGTCGAGCCGGGTTCGTTGGGAACCTTCATCAGCAACATGACCGGACTTCTACCCAGTACAACATACAATCTAAGGGCTTATGCCACAAATACAACCGGAACTGCTTATGGCGCAAATGTTACGTTCAGCACCCTTTGTGAAGTTATTGCACCACTCCCCAATTTTTCTGCCAGCAAGGTGAATTTATCAGTTGGTGAGTCAATTAATTTTTTCGATTCCACGAAATTCTGTCCGGATACCTGGAGCTGGTCTTTCAATGGAGGAACGCCAAGTTCCTCAAACTTGCAAAATCCGACAGGAATTGCCTACAATATTACAGGCGACTTTACTGTTTGCCTCACTGCCACTAATCAGTGGGGGCAGCAAACAACATGCAAATCTGCATACATACATGTTACCGGACCTACCAATGCCCCGATCGTGATGACCGAGATCAATTACCGGTCTCCGATCCCCGGCAGTGATTCTCTCGAGTTTATTGAACTTTATAACAATGGAACCCAGCCCGTTAATATGGCAGGTTTTTATTTCAGCAAAGGGATCGAATTTGCCTTCCCGGCAACCACGCTTAATTCTCATTCTTACGTAATGATTAGTAAGAGTTCAGCTCACATTACCAGTACCTATAATGTTCCATCCATGCAATGGAATGCCGGATCAGCACTAACCAACCAGGGTGAAGCAATCGTGTTGAAGGATCTTTATGGTTATGTTGTCGATTCAGTGTACTATTTACCCATACTTCCATGGGATACAATGGCCAATGGGAAAGGACCTACCCTTCAACTTTGTGACCCTGCCTCTAACAATGCATTGGCAGTAAACTGGCGTCATGCTGTTGAATATCAGGGGAAAACACCAGCCGGAGACTCACTTTATGCCTCCCCGCTTGCCGGGTGTTCTTACCTGCCTGTTGCAAACTTTCTTACCAGTGACTCCACCATTAGCCTCGGACAGTCAGTGATTTTTACGGATGCCTCCACGGGAGATGTCACATCATGGGCATGGGAATTTGAACGGGGAGTGCCCGAAACATTTAACGGACAAAATCCCCCGTCAATAAAGTACAACATCATGGGTTCTTATGATGTTACCCTGACGGTGTTAAACGCTACCGGACAAAGCAAAAAATACAAGCCTGGGTTTATCCAGGTTGGACCTACAGGAATTCCTGATATTTCACATGAAAGTGACTTTTCTATTATCCCGAATCCTATATACAACGGAAAGTTTTCAGTCATTTTCAGAAACCCATCAGACCATGAAATCAAATTATTATCAAGTATGGGAGTCATTGTCGACCATAAAACTACTGAATCAAAAGAAGCCGCTTTCGATATTCCCGGGATAACGAAAGGTTTATACTTTATTCAGGTTAAAGACATTGTCACCGGGCAAATTAATATTCAAAAGCTAATTATTCAATAATCATCATTTAATCTGTAACTTATGAAAAAACAATTACTATTATTGGTCACCTTTTTAACGGTCGGCCTTTTCGCCATCGGGCAGGGTACCGAAAATTTCAACAACTATCCTGAAACAGCCAATGCTTACCACGATGGTACTTTCACCGGACAGGATGGTTCTACCTGGACTTATAAGCAATGCAGGGGTGACTCTGTGATCGTTGCTCCATCCCCTACACTTGGAAAAAACAGAACCCCGCCATCTGAAATGGTTTCCGGATCTATAAACAATGGTTGTGGCACCATTAGTTTTGACTATAAGCAACCATTTACCACAGCAGTAAATCTGAACCTGCTTGTCAATGGACTTCTTGTGAAGAATGTTACGAGTACAGTACAGGGAGCGTTAAATAACTCAGGTCCGGTTGTTGTAAATGTCCCTGGTGTTTTTACGCTCATGTTCCAACAATCTGGAACAACCGCCGGGCAGGTTACCATTGACAATGTAATCTGGACTGGGTACAGTGGAGGCGCAGCACCAGAGCCTACAAATTATCCCACCAATTTCACCGCCGGCACATCTCCGTTTACCATCAATCTAACCTGGACAGATGCAACCGGAGCACAATTACCAGTAGCATATCTCATTCTTGCAAGCGATCAGAATAACATCGTAGCTCCTGTTGATGGAACTCCTGTACCCAACGATGCAACTCTGGCTGATGGATATGGAGCACTTAACGTGCTTCAGGGAGTTCAATCTGCTGCTTTTGGAAATTTGCCAGGCAACAAACAGTACTTTTTTAAAATCTTCCCATACACCAATTCAGCGGCACTGATTGATTTCAAAACCGATGGCACTGCACCCAGTGCATCAGCCACAACTGCCAACACAGTTATTATTGACAGTATTCATTTCACCAACAGAACCTTCTCAAACTGGATCGTGAAAAATGTCACTGGTGCTGAAGTTTGGGTAGTTGACTCTATCCATGGGATCAATAATAGTCCATGTGGTAAAATGAGCGGATATGCAGGACAATCGAATGTGAATGAAGACTGGCTGATCTCTCCTGCAATGAATTTTAACGGCTATACCAACGAGGCGCTTACATTTCAGTCTGCCTATAAATACACAGGAGCACCCCTGGAAGCGCTGATCTCAAATGACTATGACGGGGTTACCAACCCCGGTGATTTTACCTGGACTCCTTTAACAGCTACCTGGTCAGCTGGAAACTACGTGTGGGTTCCTTCAGGCACTGTGATTGTGAGTGGAACAAATGGAACTCATGTTTATATTGGGTTTAAATACACTTCTGATGCTACAGCTGCATCCACCTGGGAACTTGACGACATCGTGATTACCGGCGACGTTTTGCAAGGAATTGGCGACAAGCAAGCCAATACCGCAGATTTTTCTGTAACTCCGAACCCTGCGACGGATAAATGCGTTGTGAGGTTTGTCAATGAAGGTTTAAAGACGATTAAGGTTGTTTCAGTTATTGGAACAACTGTGATTGAATCTTCAACGGATCAGATGAATTTTTCTTTGAATCTTAACTCATTGACTCCTGGTATCTATTTTATTCAGGTTTACATGCCTGCGTCAAAAACAACACAGATCAAAAAATTGATCGTTCAGTAATGGATTTATGAATGAAAGAGAAGGTCGCCTCAAACGGGCGACCTTTTTTTTTCTACATTTGCCTTTCAGAAGTATTATTTCCATGGTGCGATTTTTCATCCTTATTTTGATCCTGATCCTTAATTCTGGAATTAAATTAGCAGCGCAGAATCAGGCTGGGAATAGCGATCCGGATAAGCCATTGCGTGTTGAAATTCAGGCGCGATCAGTGAATGAGACCTACCGGATTATTTCCTGCGGAACCAATGGACTGATCCTGTTTTTCAGGAGTCAGGAAGTTACAACGGATGCTCGAACGAACTGGTATTTTACCTGTTATGATACCAACTTTCAACAAAAGTGGGTGAAAAGCGTGCCCCTGTTTAGTGACCAGGATTTCCGGTTCAAAGAAAGCGGGGAGGATACCCTTGTAATGTTGTTTGTTCACACCGGTAAATCAAAGAACCCGGAAAATCCATTCGGGATCCTGCGGATCGTGCTTCGAAACGGGACCATGATTCTCAATACCGGCATGCTTGATAATGGTTCATCTGTAGATGCTTTTGGCATTGAGAAAGGAAGGGCATGGCTTGGTGTCAACATGAAAGGCATGGCAGGAAAAATAGTACATGTAGAATTGAATCATGGAATAAATAAAACATTTCCTTTGGGAACCGGCACCCAGCTTGCTGTTCAGTGGATGCAACCCGATACAGCTTCCGTTATGGTTTCCGCCATTGTCAGTCGCCAGATTTCAAAGAAAATCATTGAATATTACCTTGTGCGATACGATACAAACGGGGCGATAAAACGGGAGGTTCTGATCGGAATGCAAAATGGTGAACGCACTATAACCCAGGTTAGGGTTGCAACCCTCAATTCCGGATCAGAATTGCTCCTGGGCAGTTACGGACTTGGCCTGACATCTTCAAATCAGAAGAGCAGTCCCGCAATTGATGAATCAACCGGTTTTTTTTCCAGTCCGGTCAATGCAGGAGTCCAAAAGACAACAAAGTTTTATAACTTTCTGGAACTTCAAAATGTGAACTCCATTGTTGGAGAAGAAGACATCATTAATTTGAAGAAAAAGGCATTGAAGAAAAAGAAATCACTCAGCGAATATTCGTTGGATTATTCGGTATTGATGCATGATGTCATTGAAAAGGATGGTTTGTTTACCATTGCAGCAGAATTCTTTACTCCACAATATCATACTGAAAGTTTTACTGATTTTGATTTCTATGGCCGGCCCTACACCAACAGCTATTCGGTGTTTGATGGTTACCGGTTTTTTAATACCGTTGTAGCAGGATTCGATTTGGAAGGGAAGTTGTTGTGGGATAATTTTATTGAAATGAGGAATCTTGTTTCCTTCGAATTATCTCCGAAAGTCGTTATTTACCCGTCAGGTGCAGATTTGGTGTTGGGTTATATCAGCGACGGTAAGATTGGTTCCAGAATTATCCAGGCAGGAAATGTGGTGGAAAAGCTTGATTTTTCGGCACTCGACATGTTGAATCCCGATGACAAATTAACGGCTGAATCGAAAGGATCCCTCATTTATTGGTATGGTCCCTATTTTCTCAGTTCGGGTTACCAGGAAATTAAAAATATAGCCCTTGAAAGCAATAACAAGAGATTTGTCTTTTATTTCAGTAAATTAAAATTCGAAAAATAATCAGGCTACTTTTTTACAATAAACAACAGGTTGTCGCAGAAAAGGATCATGACCGTTGTGTCTTTATGATACTCGGGTCCATCAATAGACAAGGTGTAAGGCTGATTTCCGGGTAGGGTGAAAGGGAACGTGTAATCCTTGTCAATGCTTGTGATGTTGTTGGTCTCAAGTATTTTGATGGATAATGTAGAGTCAAGTTTGTTTTCAATGTTCAAAATCCCGTTCCCACTGCATGGATCAGCTACTTTTTCCTTTGTACAGGCAGCAATTGTCAACAATGCGGCAAATAAAATGATCGAAATGGAAATGGCTGAATTTTTCATGAGATTCGGATTGGTAAATGCAAAAATACAAGGTTTCATTCAATAACAACCATCAATAGTCACTTTTTTTTCTCATTCTTACTTAACATGACAAAATAAATCGTGTTATGGTTGTCCATGATTGTTGGAATTTGTTAATAATGTGTTAACTTTGTTGATTCAGAGATTGCCGAAAAATAATTAGCATCCGGTTTCTGTTGATACAGGCAACCTTTTGAATGAAACATTTGTCGTATATTTAAGTATAACATCACAGCGGGTAATCATCTAAAAATTCTATTGCTATGTTCCATCGATTTGTACGATATATTGTAGCCACTGCCATTCTCACTTCTATAACCTTTCAAATAAGTGCCTTAGGTTGCCCCGACATAAATCCTGTTATTTATGGGCCAGATGCTGTAAGGGAGGGACAAGTCGTTGAATACTTCACCCCATATAATCCGACACATGATTATGCATGGTCACTTCCTGGCGGTGGAGGGGTTCCGGGAACAGTCCGAATTGATGATGTTGCAAACCTAATTTACTTCCCAGTTACTTGGCACCCCATTGGGCTTCAACAGGATTTTACGGTGAAACTTGAAGAAACATATTTGGGCTGTACTGATTCCAAAACACTTCAGATTAAAGTTTTCCCTTTGCTTCAGGCCTATTTCTATTATGAACCGGATCCTGACGGTGGATGTTTTTTTAATAAAGTTAATTTTACCGG
>CAYHGE010000022.1:34272-40307 GCA_964355945.1 uncultured Draconibacterium sp. | reverse complement strand
GTTTGTTATTGTTTATCATGTTATTATTTGTTCTGTTTTTCTCTGTGGTTCTTCGTGTTTTCTCCGGGGTTCTCCGTGTAACTTATTTTATTACACAGAGTTACACGGAGAAGTCACAGAGAGCCACAGAGAGAATTTCCAATAATAATGCAAGTTAGATCATTCTCCTGAAGCTGCAAAATATAAAATTCTGAACTGTGTCAAACGGTGTTTTGTGGTCAACAGTTATGCATTTTATTTTTTCAAAATATTTTTCCAGCCTGGCCGGCATGGTTTCTTCAGAATACTGACAAATTTCCAGTCCGCTGCACTTTTTCGCCCCCTGCAGGGAGAAGGTACCCAGAACCAGGATGCCGCCAGGTGCAATACTTCCCTGAGCAGCGTCGATGTAGTGTTCAATCTCCTCAGCTCTGGTAAGGAAGTGGAATGCGGCGCGGTCGTGCCAGAAGTCATACTGTTCGGTTGGAACAAAGGTCGCAGCATCATCCACTATCCAGGTGACCTGTTTCGCCCTGTCGCCAAGGCGTATCCTGGCTCGTTGCAGGGCTGCCTCTGAAATGTCAAGTATTGTAATACTCTTGTATCCGAGATCAAGCAGATGGTCAGCAAACAAACTGTCGCCACCACCGATGTCGATAATCCTGGCCGTGAAAGGAATGTCGAAGTACTTTACGAAATCGAGGGATGTAACGGGTACAGGCTGGAACCAGCTTACTTCATCCGGCTGCTTTGTCGTGTAAATATTCTCCCAGTGCTGTTTACGGTCAATCTGTGTCATAATCTGAACTATTTGGTCTGCCCGGTTAAAATGGGTTGATTATATAAATTTTTGGCCCTTTCCTGCATAATTGTCGAGGATCAGTCCTGAACCAGTCCCATGCCAATTGCCGCCGGGTGGTACCGGCACGTTTTCATCCAGTACACGCATGTTATTGTTCAGGCTGTCGGTGAGAAAGCTGTTGAACGCCTGACATTCCATGATGCCTGTATTCTCTTTCAATACCGCCTGAAATCCGTTAGGTGTGTTATCAACGATTTGGAAAATCAGCTTTCTGCATGCGCCACGGATGGTATCCTTATCGGGATATATTACGGTCTTGTTAATCTGCTCATAAACTATATTATCAGCTGGTTTGGCGGTTTCGGATTCTTTACAGCCAATAAAAAGTGTCGAAAGCAACAACAATGTTGAAATTTTGTTTTTCATACGAATGTTCCAGATATATTCTCCCTGGCTCCGTAGGTGCCAGATATTGGTAGCCCGTGTGCCCCCACCCCGACCCCAGCGCACCATAGGTGCGCAATTCATTTTGGATTGATGTTCTGGGAATAATTTCGCACCTACGGAGCGAATTACCCCCGAACATCCATTTACTACCAATATTTCACTCCTACGGAGCGTGTGGAGAGAGGTCATCACTAAATCTATTAGAACAATATCTTCTGAAATCAGGATAATCTTATCACGAAAAACATTCATCGGATATGCTGACTTCACTGGCAAGATTCCGCTCAATCAAAATGTTTTTGAGCATTTGCTCATTAAATTTCACTTTTAATAGCTTAAGCTTTTAATTTTACGTCCGGCTTCACAATCCATGATTAATTCTTGAAGCCGTTTTTCCCTGGTTGATTCTTGCCTGGCACTCATGACCCATTTGACAGCCGTTTTTTTGTACGACTGAGGCATGGTTTGAAAAAATGACCACGCTTTTTGATTTAGTTTGAATGTGTTTTCAAAATTATCTGTGAGAAGTAACGGTTCATTTTCGTACGCATAAATTTTCGATTGACTGTCAGTTCTCCAAGCGAATGCAGTAAATCCGGCGGGTTTCATCAGACCATTTGCCGTGAGCACTTCAATTTTTTTGATATTGATTGCGCTCCAGATGCTTTTTGGTTTGCGGGGCGTGAAACGGATAAAATAGCTTTCCTTATCAATGGATTGTCGAACGCCATCTATCCAGCCAAAACAGAGCGCCTGGTCAACCGATTCACTCCAGGTCATGCTCGGTTTGCCACTGCTGATTTTGTAATAGCCAACAAACAGCACGCTCACCTTGTCATGGTTTTCAGTGAGCCAACTCCGGAAATCTGATTGTGTCGCAAAAAACACAGGTTGAACATCTGTTATCATTGCCTTGTTTGCAAGTTATTGGTTGATTGATAAACAACTTGTTGTAATTCAAGCAGATGGATTTGGATTAGGCATTGTGGTTAAAATAGGTTGTTTTTTATCAGCAATGCTGTAAAAGACCGGCTGCATTGTGCAATCAAATTTAGCGTATTTTCTTTAGATAACTTATCAATTCCTGCAGGGGGCTGAATTAAAATATACTATTTTTTATCCGGTCTGGTTAACTCGATTGGTTATTGTTGCCTGATGGAAGAGCCTTGTAATTTGTAGTTTGCGTAATATGACCCTGTGTTTTGGTGAACTGTAATAAACTTATAGTTCAGCGATTTGTATCTTTGCAGATTATTTACCTGGTTTAATTAATCGGTGATGAAAGTAATGAAGTTTGGAGGAACCTCCGTTGGGACTCCGGAGAACATCAAAATGGTAGTGCAACAGCTGGTTTCGTTAGATGAACCGGTGATTGTTGTGCTGTCTGCGATGGCAGGAACGACCAACAGCCTGGTTGAAATATCCGGTTATCTGGAGAAAAGGAACCCGGAGGTTGCAACAGAAAGAATCAATGCACTCGAGGATACCTGCATGAAGGTTGTTGATGCGTTGTTTGAAACGGCAGCCTTCAGGAAGAGAGGTTCGGAAATGATACGTTATCATTTTAATTACATTCGGTCGTTTACCCAGGATCTGTTTACATCGAACGAAGTCAAATGTGTGCTGGCGCAGGGTGAATTGATCTCTTCCGCGTTGATGCAATTTTATCTTGAAGAGATGAACTTCCCTTCTGTGTTGTTGAATGCGCTGAATTTTATGCGGATTGACCGTGAACAGGAACCTGACCAGTATTATATCCGGGAGAATCTCACCCGGGAGATGGACAAATATCCGGGCAGCAGGTTATTTATAACCCAGGGATTTATCTGCAGAAATGCTTATGGCGAGGTGGACAACCTCAGGCGGGGAGGCAGCGACTTTTCTGCATCCCTTCTTGGAGTTGCCATCAACGCAAGTGAGATAGAGATATGGACGGATATTGATGGATTTCATGACAATGACCCCCGGTATGTCGACCGTACGCATGCGATTTCAGAGCTTTCGTTCGATGAAGCTGCTGAGCTGGCCTATTTCGGGGCAAAAATCCTCCATCCTTCCACGATCCTTCCTGCCAAGGTTGCCGGAATCCCTGTAGTCATCAGGAATACCATGAATCCAGCTGCACGGGGATCAGTAATAACCGATAAAACATCCGGAAAAGGGGTGAAGGCCATTGCAGCGAAAGATGGCATCACTGCCATCCGGGTGAAGTCGGGCAGGATGCTGCTGGCTTATGGTTTCATGCGGAAGGTGTTTGAAATATTCGAACTCTACAAGACCCCGATTGATATGATCACCACTTCGGAGATCAGTGTCTCGCTGACCATTGATGATCTCACCCATTTTTCGCAAATTGTGGATGATCTCAAACATTATGGCAGTGTGGAGGCAGACCATGATCAGACCATCATTTGCGCAGTAGGTGAAGGCATTGCTTCTCAGGGAGATATTGCTGCCAACCTGTTCACCGCAATCAGGGATGTACCGGTTCGGATGATCTCTTACGGAGGGAGTCAGAACAACATATCGATCCTGATCCCCTCTGCATTCAAAAGGAAGACTCTGAATGCCCTCAGTTCCCAGTTTTTCAACTATTGACTGACATGATTCCATCAAATGTTTAAGGCAGATACCATCCGCAGATTTCATACAATCCAAACGCCATTCTATTACTATGACATGGATTTGCTCAGGGAGACCCTGGATTCCTGTTCCCTTGAGGCCCGGCGACATGGCTACCACCTGCATTATGCTTTGAAGGCCAATTCCAACCCTGAAATCCTGTCGCTTATCAGTGCATCCGGTTATGGTGCCGATTGTGTGAGCGGGAACGAAATAAAAGCTGCCATCCGGCATGGATTCGAACCATCGCGGATCATGTTCTCGGGTGTCGGTAAATCAGATGAGGAGATCAGGCTGGCTCTCCACCATAGAATAGAGAGCATCAACGTGGAATCCCGCCAGGAAATGATGGTTATAAATGAAATTGCAGCAGCCATGGGCGTAGCGGCGAATATTTCATTGCGGATCATTCCCAATGTGGATGCACACACACACCGCTACATCACCACAGGACTAGAAGAGAATAAATTCGGGATACTGCCCTGGGAATTCGAAAAAGTACTGGAAAAGATCAGGACACTCGAAAATCTGAAGCTGAAAGGGCTTCATTTCCACATCGGATCGCAGATCACGGACCTCGATGTTTTTAAAAGCCTGTGCCAGCGGATTAATGAGATCAATGCCTGGTTTATATCCAACAAGGTATTCCCGGAGATCATCAATGCAGGAGGTGGGCTGGGTGTTGATTATGGTGATCCGGATAGTTCCCCGATCCCTGATTTTTCAACCTATTTCAGGGTGTTCAGCAACTTTATGGAGTTGCAGCCGAACCAGCAGCTTCATTTTGAGCCTGGAAGGGCACTTGTTGCCCAATGCGGAAGCCTGATTACAAAAGTTATGTTTGTGAAAAAAGGTGTCAACACCCGGTTTGCCATTGTTGATGCCGGGATGAATGACCTGATCCGCCCGGCATTGTATCAAAGCTATCACAAGATTGAAAGCCTTACCTCCATGGCAGAACCGGAGAAATACGATGTCGTAGGTCCGATTTGTGAATCCTCGGATTGCTTCGGGAAGGCAGTCTCCCTGCCAAAAACAAGCCGGAATGATCTCCTCGCCATCAGGTCAACCGGGGCTTACGGACAAACCATGGCGTCACGGTATAATTTGCGTGATCTTGCATCAGCTGTATATTCTGATGAAGAATAAAAACAAGATTTGATCATCCCATTACCGGGTCTTTTGGTTTTTTGTGTAATTTTGCAAACTCAAATAAAATAATTCAATAGATATTCCCAATGGTTGTAAACGACGAACTCGAATCGAAAGTAAAAAATGTTCTTGAACAGATCCGTCCTTATCTGCAGGCTGACGGAGGTGATGTGGAATATGTGAACCTGACTGAAGATAATACCGTAAATATCCGTTTGCTGGGTATGTGCGGCAATTGTCCCCACAGTCAGATGACCCTGAAAAACGGCATCGAAGCGGCAGTTATCAGGGCACTTCCTGAAATTAAATCGGTAGAATCGGTTTCGGCCGAATAACCAGACTAGGAGAGATATTTTCCCACGATGGGCAGCCGACGCCCCATTCCGAATGCTTTGGGAGAAACCCTGAGGATGGGTGGTGTCTGGTAACGCTTGTATTCATTGTTGTTGACCAACTTCAATACTCTTTTTACGACTTCGGCATCAAACCCCATGGCGATCAATTCGTTGGGACCTGTGCGCTTTTCGATATAATGGTAAAGTATCCGGTCAAGAATACCATAGTCAGGCAATGAATCCGAATCTTTCTGATCAGGTCTTAATTCGGCTGAAGGTGGCTTCATGATCGAATTGTTCGGTATTAACTCTTGCTCCTTGTTGATAAATTTCGCCAGGTCATACACCTGTGTTTTGTAAACATCTCCCAGCACGGAAATTCCGCCGCACATGTCGCCGTAAAGTGTGCCGTAGCCTACGGCTGCTTCACTTTTATTTGAAGTGTTCAAAAGGATATAGCCGAATTTGTTGGACAATGCCATGAGGATCACTGCACGGATACGCGCCTGGATATTCTCCTCAGCAAGGTTGAAGGGTAGTCCGGCAAACTGTGTTTTAAGGGTCGCTTCAAAGGAATGGAACGTATCAGCAATCGGAATGATCTCATATTCAATGCCCAGGTTGTCAGCCAGCAAGATGGCATCAGAAATGCTGTGCTCCGACGAGAACTGAGAGGGGAGCAGGATGGCACGAACATT
>CAYHGE010000022.1:0-34172 GCA_964355945.1 uncultured Draconibacterium sp. | reverse complement strand
TCCCCGTCGAAGATCAGCTCAGTTTGTCCGCCGATCTGATTTACATAAATCA
Source organism: uncultured Draconibacterium sp. (assembly GCA_964355945.1). Lineage (GTDB taxonomy): Bacteria > Bacteroidota > Bacteroidia > Bacteroidales > FEN-979 > CAIVAT01. The sequence continues at coordinate 34,120 of CAYHGE010000022.1, read as the reverse complement.
CAGGCAAGTTGTACGTTACGGCATTCTTTGTCAGGATGCCGCGCCTGATCTCAGGTTGATCGTAACTGAAGGGGGATGCAGCAATGTTGATGATGACATCGGGATTGAGTTGCTTCAGCTCATCCATCGGGTTGCGGATATAAAGAGGATCATCTGAAATGTTCCACAGGTCTTCGCAGATCGTCATTGCAAAGCGACACTCCTTATATTCTACCACAGAATATGGAAGCCTGTTGGGCTCAAAGTACCGGTATTCGTCGAATACGTCATAATTGGGAAGCAACGTTTTATGGGTTTTGGCAAGAATCTTCCCATTTGCCAGGAAATAGGCGGAATTATAAAGTGGTTTCCCCTTTGGTGCAGTATTGATGGATGGAGCCCCAACGATGGCGGCAATTCCCTGACATTTTTGCGCAATTGCAACAACTGCGTCATTGCTACGACGAATAAAATCGTCGAACTCGAGGAAATCGCGCGGAGGGTAACCACATACGGAGAGTTCGGCAAATACAACGACATCCGCCTGTTTTGATTTCGCGATCTCAATGTTTTCAATGATCCGCGAAACATTGTACCCGAAATCGCCTACGTGGTAATTGAGCTGGGCCAGGGCAATCTTCATCGTGATGTGTTAAAAAATGAACCCGATGTTGAGTTCCACGTAATTCAGATGGCTTTTTATGGTTTCATTGGTCGAGTAGTTAGTCCCTGTAAGAACGTTGTTGAGGGAGCCTGAAAATGAGAGCCCGATGAGCACGCGGGATGTCTGATCGATGTGGTATTCTGTTCCGAGGCCAATCAGCAGCGATTCGCGTATCAGGGTTGTGCCTCCGTTGTATTCATAATTTAATTCCTGAGGCTCGCCAGCAACGGGTTGAAAATCATCTTTCTTGTTGGCATTCAGGCGAAACCCGGTGCCAAATCCAATTTGGCCGAAGTAGGACATTTTACCAAAAACTTTTGTTGACATCTTGACCGTCAGGGGAATCTCGAGGTACAGGATTTTGTACAAACTTGTAATTGCGCCATATTTCATCACATACTTACTGCCTTCCGCAACCTGTAGCGAATCATTGTAGTTAAGGCTGCCATTGATATACTGGAAGTTCAGTCCTGTAGAAAACGCATAGTTTTCCGAGAAATAAAAATCGGCTATTAAGCCTATGGTGCCACCGAACCTGGCGCCGTCACTGGAATATCCCTTCGTGCCGGGGTTCATCCACCCAACGTTCGGGGCAATTTTTAATCCGAGTTTCACCGGGATTTTTGTCTGACTGAAGGTTGTTTCTGAGGTGCATATTAAAAGGAGTATTATTAAAAAGGTAAGCAGTTTTTTCATGTCAGTTTTTTATTTGGAGAACAGATGAACATTGGAACAAATGTAGCCATTAATCCACCATCCTTTCATCGTTTCTTTGTATTTTTATCCAAAAATAATCAACAGGAAGCAGCGTTGTATGTTTGTTAATTGTCGCAACCTGTCAGGTGCAAGCCTGAAAACTTTAGAATATCTGATAAGACTATAAATAGGATTTCTGATTATGGTAACACAATTAAATGATTTTGAAAACAAAAAATCATTTAAGCTGTTAATATACAATTAATTAATAAATTTTTGTCCAAATAAAAATAGAAAAACATGCATGAAATTGAAAAACAAGTGGAACGATTTATTTTTTTTAGTCGTTGGATACAGCTTCCCATTTACCTGGGACTTATTATTGCTTCAATTTTGTATGCGGTGAAGTTTATGATGCAATTATGGTATTTGATTTCTAATTTCTCTTCGCTGAATGAAAATATGATTATGCTTTCGGTACTGGGTTTGATTGATATATCCATGGTGATAAATCTTTTGGTAGTTGTATTTATTGGAGGTTATTGGACATTTGTTAGTAAAATTGAATTTGACAACCATGTTGATAAGCCTGACTGGTTAAATAAAATTAATGCAAGTACCCTAAAAATCAAACTAATTATTTCACTTGTAAGTATTTCCGGGGTACATCTTCTGAAAACCTTCATTGATATTCACAATATCCCCATGCAGGATGCATTATTGCAAATAGGAATTCACATGGTATTCATCGTATCTGCTGTTCTACTTGCCTGGGCAGACAAAATAATGCATTTTCAGGAAGTTTCAGACAAGCATTAAAATTTGTAAATTGTATATATTCAGGGATTGCAATGAGTAATTCCTGACAATTTAAGCTTCGACCGCTTACGAATTCGTGCAATAGCGGTTAAAGGATTTTCCTCGTTCAGATAAAACTATTATTTATGGTTATTCGTGAAACGCACTTGTTTTGGATTGGTTTTTTTCTTTGCATTGTCATTTTATCCGGGTGTGACCAGGGAAACCAAAGGCTCGATGTGGATGTTTCCAATATCAGCCTTGCTGATGTGAAAATCCACCGGTACGATGTTGATTTGTTCAAGGTAAGAAAAGACCATCTGCGTAAGGATATTGAATCCCTGAAACCAGAATACCCTGTATTTCTTGACACGGACCTGGGAAGTCCGGAAACACTTGAGACGCTGAAATCTTATCTTGAAAGCCCCCGAACCATTGGATTTCATGCGGCAGTTGACAGCCAGTTTCGGAATATCTCCGCACTGGAAAAAGATCTGACCGAGGCGCTTAAGCACTATCTCTACTATTATCCGGGATTTAAAGTTCCGGATGTTTATACCTATATTTCAGGAGGAGAGTATGACTACCCGGTAGCGTTTGGTGACCATGTATTGGTGATCGGACTTGATAACTACCTTGGAAGCAGATTTAAGCCTTATGTGTCCGACGGATTACCTGCCTACCGGATGTTTCGGATGGAGCCTTCGAATATTATCCCGGATTGTATGAACGTACTCGGGAAGATAGCCTATCCTAATAAGTTGCCGGGAAACAACCTTCTGGCGCAAATGATTGAAGCCGGGAAACGGTTGCTGTTCATGGAGGCGATGATGCCACAAACAGAAAAGAGATTGCTGATCGGGTATTCCAAAGAGCAATATGACTGGATTGCAAAGAATGAAGCCCATGTATGGGCAGCCATCATTGAAAACAGGATGTTATATACCACAGATGGGAAGCAGATCAGGACATTCATGGCCGATGGTCCTTTCACGGCCGAATTTTCCAAAGATGCACCAGCCCGGCTTGGAGAATGGCTCGGATGGCAAATCGTCAGGCAATTTTATGAAAAGAACCGGGAAGTGACCTTGCAGATGGTTATGAATGAGACAGATGCACAGAAAACACTCAGTAATTCGGCCTATAAACCGAAAAAATAATCTGATAGAACGCAATTGTACCAGATGATTTGAATTTAGCAAATAATTTCGCACCTACGGAGCGAATTGTTCCTGGATCTCAACGTACTACCAGGGTTTCGCTCCTCTGGAGCGTATGGTGACAGGCTTTAATTGATGATTAACCGATTTAAGCTTAGCGCTGTTCAATCGTAAATCGTAAATCAACCGATTCAATCTGCAATCGTAAATCGTCCAATCGTAAATCTTTTCTCTCCGTCCATCCGTCCGCCAGATTGTTAATAACTTACCATCCTTTCTGCACCACCTTTTCCCGTTTTCCTGATTAAGCAGATAAAACGCTTAATATGCTCGTAAAAACATTTGGCAGTGCCGTATTTGGTATCAGGGCGATCACGGTGACTGTGGAAGTATATATGGATCAGGGGATTCAATTCTTCATGGTCGGATTACCTGACAATGCAGTGAAGGAGAGCCACCATCGCATCGAATCGGCCCTGCGCAACAACGGACAACGGATTCCGGGGAAAAAGATCATCATCAATATGGCGCCGGCAGATATCCGAAAGGAAGGCTCCTCCTACGATTTGACCATTGCTATCGGAATTCTGGCTGCCAATGAAATAATCAAAACGGAAAAGCTGGATAAATATATGATCATGGGGGAGCTCTCTCTGGATGGGGGACTGATGCCAATAAAAGGAGCGCTCCCCATAGCCATCGAAGCGCATGAGAAGGGTTTTAAAGGAATCCTGCTGCCATTGCAGAATGCACGGGAAGCATCGATTGTCAATGGTCTTGAAGTGTACGGAATAACCTCTATCACGGAGGTGATTGGTTTTTTCAACGACACGGCTAGCCTGACACCTGTGAAAATGGAGACCCAGGATGATTTTGCAAAGCAGGCTTCCAGGTATGAACATGATTTTTCTGATGTGCGTGGACAGGAGAATATCAAGCGGGCACTCGAAATTGGCGCTGCAGGCGGGCATAATGTTATCTTAATAGGGCCACCCGGATCCGGAAAAACCATGCTGGCCAAACGCATCCCCTCCATATTGCCTCCGTTGAATTTAAAGGAAGCCCTGGAGACCACAAAAATACATTCGGTTGCCGGTAAATTGGGGAGTCACCGGTCATTGGTGCTGATGCGGCCATTCAGGGCTCCGCATCATACCATTTCCGACATGGCTTTGGTTGGTGGAGGCAGCATCCCACAGCCCGGGGAAATATCTTTGTCACACAATGGTGTTTTGTTCCTGGATGAGTTACCCGAATTCAAGCGCACCGTGCTGGAGGTGCTCCGGCAACCTATGGAAGACAGGGTCGTCACGATATCGCGGGCCAGGATGACCATTGAATTTCCGGCAAGTTTTATGCTGATAGCGGCGATGAACCCTTGTCCGTGTGGGTATTATAACCATCCGACTACCCCGTGCCAATGTAAATCGGGGGAAGTTCAGAAGTACATTAACCGGATATCTGGCCCGCTGTTTGACCGGATCGACATTCACATCGAAGTGGTTCCGGTTGACTTCAAAAGGTTGAGTGATTCACGACAGACTGAGCGCAGCACGACGATCAGGGAAAGGGTGATCAGAGCCAGGCAGGTTCAGGAAAAACGGTTTGAGGGGATGGAGGGTATTCACAGCAATTCCCAGATTCCCTCAAGAATGTTAAGAGATGTATGCAAGATAACAGAAGCCGGGAACAGTCTGCTGAAAACTGCCATGGACCGGCTTGGCCTTTCGGCAAGGGCTTATGACAGGATTCTAAAGGTATCGCGAACCATTGCCGATCTGGAACATTCGGATGATATTCAGACAGAACACCTGGCGGAGGCGATCAATTACCGGTCGCTTGACAGGGATAGTTGGGGGCGATGAAAAAGGAACCACAAAGGCATTCAGCAACTCAGTGCCGGCACTTAATTATTCCGCAGGCATCTGACCGGCATAAATAAAGTTTTTGGTTTTACGTCATAAAACGCACGGCCGGATTTCCCGTCAACAAAGAAGCAACCCGCATTTTCTTCAGGATGTCCTGTCGCCGACCACCACTGAGCCGGCCAGCCTTTCGGTGTAAAGTAACCGTCAAGCATGGCGGCAGCATTGCCTTCCCCGCCGAGGCTGTTGCACAATGAAGTCCATTCAATCTGTGTCGGGACATGCCACCCGGCAGGGCAGATGTTTTGCATGTCGGCGACATCTGTCCAGTTATAATGGATTTCGTTTGACAATTTCCTGGTAGAGGAACCGGGTATTGCCAAGCCGTTCCGAAAGTGGGTAACCCTCAGGTTTTCCGCCATCCACACCTGCGCCCCAAGCGCCAGCAGGTGATACACGTTGCCGTCAACATCGGTCAGGGAATCATTGAGCCTTGAAAAAGTACCTGCACCCACTTTATCGCCATGAATCTGCCTTATAAAGGAACAACCCTCCAGCCGGTACCTGTTTCTTTCCAACTCTGCCTGGCTTCCGTTAATGGGGATCACTATTTTCGCACCGCCGGCCGTTCCCCCGATGCCTGCACCAATACCCGTACAAAGAATCGGAAAAACAATCATTGCCCCGCTTTTAAAATGCTGTTCGTCATTGGTATTGCCGGCACTGCTGCCCACCAGCACTCCGACGATCACCCCGACCACCGCCCCGGCGATGCCGCCGATCAGCACGGCTGTTCCTTCTGTTCCCGTCCTTTTGAGATCGACCTGTTTAATGTCCTTTGACCACACCTCTGCCGCGGCATTGGAGCCGGAATGGGTGCCGTTCCTTACTGATTTTGTAGTGACAAGGACAGAAGAATCCCTGGTTTCATACAAATATCCTTCAATGTTTCTGGCATGCTTCATCGGTGTTACCCATATCCTGCAGGGCTTCTGAATGATCTGGTCAGTCTGAGCCGGAAGTGAAGTGGTAAAGGTGATGATTAAACAAAGGGTCATGCAAGTCGTTTTCATGATTATGAGGTTTAGCTTTGCAGGAAAAATATTAGACATGCTGAATGGTGTTTACATCTGTAAAATTAGCGTCATGTGACTTGTTCACAAAATTGTTTTCGACACCCGGCTTTCCATTTATTTTGGTAATTCACGACAAATGACGTTTCGGGGCGGATGCACTTGCATTTCCTCATATTTATGGCAAGGGATCCTGCGTTTTTAGGAATTTCTGCAACATTTTATCATGGTTTTGGAAAAAATCTCAGTTTTGAGCCACCCCTAAAATCAATATTCCTGACTGGCTCTCGTCGGGGGAGACAGTATCCCTCAGGCGGGAACCGGTTGCTGAAAAACACCATGCCCGTTTGTTAAGCGGAATTCTATCGTGCTGTTAAAAGAGCTTGTAATTAATTGATGGTCCAATCAGATCAAATATTTAAGGATTGGGAAGAAATTCCCTGCGAACGATCGGGACTGGTAATAAAATTATGATGTAATTTGCAGGTAAATAATTTCGATTCCTGTTTCAATGAAAATGAAGCTTCACTTTACCATTATTCTACATCTGTCTCTTTTACTTTATTCTTTCCAGGGTCACAGCCAGCAAACCTCACCGGACGATAAGCTCCGGTTCAGGAGCAGCATCCATAAAGTCAAGGTTTGGACCCGGATCGCCAATGATACATCCATAGGCTTTTATGATGATGCCATGAAGGCAGTAAGGACAGTAATGCACCGGAAAGGATACCGGGTTGAGCAGGTGTTTTATGATAAAAGCCTGGGAATCCCTCCCCATGAATGGGAGAAGCAGGTCATCAACAGCCTGGCACCTGATGAAGCCTTTCTCGACCTCTTAACCAGGATCATTGCCGACAGCACGCACACCAGTAATCCCGACATCGTCAGCAAGCATGTTGTGAGCAACGGGGTACCTGTTGCACAATATAAAATCACCCCGGGAAATTCCGGTAATGTTTATGTGGCATATCAATCATTTGCCAATGCTGATTTCTATGTCAGATGGAATAAAGACACGACCGGATCTGCTGTTGCGCTTTTCTCAAAAAGAGAGGAGTTACTCTCGGGGGATATCTTCCTTGCAGTAAAGAAAAGTTTATCAAAAACCCCGGGTTCCTCCAATCCTGTGCCGATTCCGAAGAATGAGCGTGTTACCCCCGCTGAAAAGATAAATGTGGAGATCGCATGTTTTGCAGGGTATGTCCTTCCTTCCTCCATGGAGATTATTGCTGGTTATGCCACAACCCTGGGAAAAGCAGAATTCAATCCCTCTGCACATTACGGGGTAGATGTGAGTTTTGGACTGACACGCTCCATTGACATGCTTGTCATGTACGACAGGCAGGATACCAGATTCACAATGAAAACAACAGATATACACGCTGGTAAAATCTATTCAGTCAGTATTAACCATATTCTCATGGGAGCGGTAAAAAATTTCAGGATCAACCATGTTGTTTCACCTTATGCCGGCTTCTCTTTCGGAAGTGTGAACATCACCCAGAAAGATGATTTTTACAGGGATGTGTGGTATTTCGTCCTTAATCCACAGGCAGGAATGAAGGTCTACCTGTCCGGATTGATAGGGCTGCGTTTACAGGCATATTGCATGTACCAGGTGCATCCCCGGAAAGCACCTTTTCTCTATTCTGATTATTCGTTTTCAAATGCCTGGAATGCCTGGTCAAATATGCTCCAGGTTGGTTTCACCGGCGGGATTATTTTCAGGATAGGCGCCGGGAAATGACAATTTAATCAGAAGTTTATTTCCATAAAAGATCAGCGATGAGAAAGCAGGCAAAGATAACCGATGCCATGCCATTCATCGTGGCAAAGGCAAGGTTGACACGGGAGATGTCGGTAGGTTTAACAATAACATGTTCATAACAAAGAAGGATTGCAAAGATGCAGGCACCTATCCAATAGAGCAGGTGAAAATCCCCAATAATGCCGCCAGCAGCAACCAGTGCCAATGCGATCAGGTGAAATAATGAAGAGAGGATGAGTGCATTGTTTCTGCCCAGCCTGGCAGGCAAAGATTTCAACTTTTCCATGCGGTCAAACTCCATGTCCTGAAGGGAGTATAGAATGTCGAAACCGGCTACCCAGAAGATCACGATAAACGAATAAATGAGCGGGAGTATGTCGAACCGGGCTGTTACAGCCAGATAAGCTCCTATGGGAGCCAGAGCCAGACCGATGCCGAGAAAGAGGTGCGATAAATTGGTGAAGCGTTTGGTGAGGCTGTATCCCAGCACCACCAGAAGGGCTATGGGAGAGAGTAAAAAACACAGAATATTCAGTAAATAACTGGTGAACATAAACAGGATGCAATTAATGATCACGAAAAGCAAAGCTGATTTAGGACTGATGATGGCGCTGGGGATTTCACGCATCGCGGTGCGGGGGTTTTTTTTATCAATCTCACGGTCTGCATAACGGTTGAAGCCCATGGCTGCATTCCGGGCAAAAAGCACAGACAGCAATACCAGCAATAAAATGCGGAAGTTTATTTCCTGGTGATCAGTATTTAATGCCAGGAAAAATCCGATGAAGGCAAAAGGCAGGGAAAAAATGGTATGGTTGATTTTGACAAGCGAAAAATAGTCAGCAATCTTTGAACTTATTGCAACAGGCATGATGGCTTTATTTGACTGCAAATTTAATAAAATCAGGGTTGCAGGTTTTTAATTGGTTGTAACTATTTCCCGGCCCAGTCGTCCAACTTGTCAATCTCTGGAATTTACGCTAAATTTGTAGTTTTATATTAAAATTATGAGCAGGCAGGTCGAGGCCGTAGTAGGGTATCTCAAACATGCGGTGAGGGCGCAATCGAAGTATCATATTCACTCGCCGTTTGTTTATGGTTTTTACAGGGATGTTTTAATGGACCAGCGCACTTACATCCAGTACAGGATTGTTAACAGGTTGCGCAAAGAACTTGAAACCGTAAGCCGGTTTATCAAGCGCAAGGATATGGGTGCCCGGTGTAAAGACTATCCGTGTGATCAGCGGTTTGTCAGGGTAAAAGATATCGTAACCCATTCATCTGTGAGCCGCAAAAACGGGGAGTTCCTGTTCAGGCTTATCCGGGAGTATAAACCTGCATCCATTCTGGAACTGGGAACTTCTCTGGGAATCAGCACGATCTATTTTGCATTGGCTGCTCCTGAAAGCAAGATCATTACCATTGAAGGATGCATTGACTCGGCCAATCTTGCCCGCGAGAATTTTGAAAAGACAAGTCTGAAAAATGTTCATATCATTACCGGGAATTTTGAAGATAAGCTCGCCCTGGCCCTTGCTGAAATGCCATCTCCGGACCTGGTATTTTTTGATGGCAACCATAAAAAGGAACCGACACTGGCCTATTTTGAGCAATGCCTGGAACATGTCCATCCTGGTGCAATTTTTATTTTTGATGATATCCATTGGTCGGCCGGAATGGAGGCAGCCTGGAATGTCATCAGGCAGCATCCGCAGGTTAAAGTGAGCATCGACATATACCACATGGGTATTGTGTTTTTCAAAGAAGAACTAAGTAAGGAAGATTTTACCATACGCTTTTAATCAGTATTTTCATGAACAACGAAGTCATTCGCCTCGAAAGCATTGTAAAAAACTACAAAATCGGAACCATCCTGGTGGAAGCGCTGCGGGCAGTATCCCTGGTGATCCGGAAAAACGAGTTTGTCGCCCTGATGGGACCATCCGGATCAGGAAAGTCAACCCTGATGAACATCCTCGGGTGCCTGGATACTCCAACAAGCGGGAGCTACCTGCTGAACGGGGAGGATGTAAGTAAAATGGATGATAATGCACTGGCCGAGATCAGGAACCGTCAGATCGGTTTTGTATTTCAGACATTTAATTTATTGCCGCGGTCAACGGCCCTGGAAAATGTGATGCTCCCCCTGATCTATGCAGGGGTCGGAAAGGCAAAGCGGATCGAGCTCGCAAAGCAAACCCTGGAAGAGGTTAAATTGGGTGACCGGATGGCACACAGACCAAATGAACTTTCGGGAGGACAGCGTCAGCGTGTTGCCATTGCCCGGGCCCTGGTAAATAATCCTGCCATCATCCTTGCCGATGAACCAACCGGGAACCTCGACTCAAAAACCTCTGTTGAGATCCTCGGACTCCTTGAACAGATTCACAAAATGGGAAATACGGTGATTATCGTTACCCATGAAGAGGACATTGCTCAACATGCACATCGGATCATCCGCCTTATGGATGGCAAGATCAATGTTGATGAGGCAAATACAAATATTAAAACCATTTCCGACTACCATTTCAACGGGGTAATCCAGTAATTCGAACCCGGCCTTTCAATGAAAATTTATTGACCAATGCATAAAGAGGGCAATTATAAGAAGTTATTCGACGATTTCAACCATTTGAACATCCTGATCATCGGGGATGTGATGGTTGATTCATATTTGTGGGGAAAGGTTGAACGCATCTCCCCGGAGGCTCCGATTCCGATTGTGGCATTGAGAAAACGGGAGAACCGGATGGGCGGAGCAGCCAACGTAGCCATGAACCTTCGTGCCATGGGAGCAAATCCGATCCTGTGTTCCGTGATCGGAGCCGACGAAAAAGGTGACCAGTTTCTTGATCTGCTGAAGAAAGAGAAGATTACCGATGATGGAATCGTACGTAGTTCACGCAGGATTACCACCACAAAGTTCCGGATTTTCGGTAATTCATGCCAGATGCTGCGTGTGGATGAGGAGATTGACAATGATCTTGTTCAGGGCGACTTCCTCACCCTGATCCGTGTGATTGATCAGATTCTCGCTAAAGTTAAAGTTGATTGCATCATTTTTCAGGACTATGATAAGGGTGTCATTACCCAAAAACTGATTGAAGAGGTTGTTGGACGGGCCAATGCAGCCAAAATACCGGTTACTGTTGATCCGAAAAAGAAAAACTTCATGACGTATAAGCACGTGACCCTCTTTAAGCCCAACCTGAAAGAGATGAAAGACGGGTTGAGCCTCAACGAAGAACTTGCAGACAATCAGTCTGTTATTGATGCTGCTCAAAAATTGCGCACCATGCTTGATTGCAAGTACGTGCTTACGACGATGTCGGACAAAGGGGTTCTGATGAGCCTGAAAGAGAAGGCTGAGGAGCGGAATATTTTCATTCCTGCCCACATGAGGATGATCTCAGATGTTTCGGGAGCCGGTGATACCGTCATCAGCCTGGCTTCACTCTGCCTGGCGATGAACCGCAATCCCAATGAAATTGCCTACATTTCCAACCTGGCAGGAGGCCTTGTGTGCGAAGAGGTGGGGGTGGTGCCCATCAACAAAGAGAAACTGCTCAGGGAAGTAATGGGACTGCTGTAGCTGATGACAACAGATGCAGATGTAATTATTGCCGGTGCAGGTCCGGCCGGTTCACTGGCTGCTTATGAGCTTGCCAGTCGAGGTGTTTCAACCCTGATTCTTGAAAAATCATCCTTTCCCCGGTACAAGGTTTGCGGTGCCGGGCTGACTTATAAAATCCTCAGGGAAATCCCTTTTGATGTTTCATCGGTTTTTGAAACAGAAATTCGTACGATTATTTTTTCAAGCAGATTCAGCGAGGTGTTTACCAGGACTTCTGCCGAACCGATGTTATTTTGCACCAACCGGGATAAATTCGATGATTTTCTCCTTCAAAAGGCGGTGGAAGCAGGAGCAAAAGTCATTCACGGAGCGAAGGTGACGGAAGTGTTGCAGGAACCGGATGTTGTATGCGTTGTTACCAGGGATCGCACCTTCCGCGCAAGACTTGTAATCGGAGCAGAGGGTGCTTCCGGAGCTGTAGCCCGATCAGCAGGCCTGCGAACCAATATATTGCAGGGCCTGGCATGGGAGGCTGAGGTAATGGCTGATCCCAAAATTGTGAAAGCTTTTTCTCAGAAGGTATTCCTTGACTGGGGCACTTTCCCCGGAGGATATGGCTGGGTTTTTCCCAAAGGTGACCATTTTTCGATTGGCGTCGGAGGCCCTGCCAGCCTGTCGAAGTGGATGATACCCTATTACGACAGGTTGCTGACGTATCTGGAAACAGAGTTCGGGATAAAGGTTGTTGAAACGATTTCTCTTAAGTCCTGGCCCATCCCCGTAAGGGTTAAAGAGAGCGTTTTTCACAACGGGCGTGTACTTGTTGCAGGTGATGCAGCCGGCCTTACGGATCCACTGACGGGAGAGGGCATCTATTATGCAGTAAGGTCAGGAATACTGGCTGCAAAGAGCTGCCATGCATACTTAACCGGTGTCAACACTTCCCTGGATTCTTACACCCTTGCGGTAAATGAGGAGCTGATGCAGGAGTTGCTGGCAGCAAACAGGATCAAGGATTTATTTAATACATTCCCGATGAGGATTCATCATTTTATTCGTGACAACGATCGCGCCTGGCGGGCTTTTGTCATGATCCTTCGAGGTGAACGATGGTATGCCGATGTTCCCAAAGGTTTTGGCAAATGGAAGAGATTTTGGCCTCCGGCATGCACGATTTCACGATGGATTTCAAAGATCCGTGAGCAACGGTTTTTAAAAGCAGGGTTTAGAAAAGGCGGATGAAAATCAGGGATTTGTAAGCAAATTTTTCACAATGACTGAAATCATCTTGTTGTCGGCTTTGCCGGCAAGTTCCTTTGAAGCAGCGCCCATCACCTTTCCCATATCTTTTACAGAATTGGCGCCGGTTTGTTTGACAATGTTCTGAATAATCGCGGTCACTTCTTCTTCCGACATTTGCTGTGGCAGATAGGTTTCGATGACAGATGCGTCATACAACTCCTTGTCAGCAAGATCCGTGCGATTGGCCTGATTATAGATGTCTGCTGATTCACGCCGTTGCTTGACCATCTTCTGAAGGATTTTCAGTTCGACTTCCTCCGCAATCTCTGCTGCAGCACCCTCTTTGGCTTTTTCTATCAGCAAAGCTGCTTTGATTGCACGCAATGCTTCAAGTTTCTTTGCATCACGGGCAAGCATCGCATTTTTAATGTCGCCATTTATCTTTAGTTCGAGGCTCATTTAGTCAACTTTCTTGTTAAGAAATGTGTTTTCACTTTTGATTTCCACTGTTTTATCGGGATTTTCAGACAAAGTGTAGCCGGGGATCTGTGATTCTGAAGAAGGAGTAACATCGGTTAATTCGACATTGCGTCGTTTATATGCCGGAATGTTTTCTATCTCATGCAGGTTCTGTTCAATCGGCTGGTGGTTTTTTAATTTTTCACTCAGCTGGCGCAATTTGGAAACCCGTTCAAATGCTTTCTTTGACTGAAAGTCATCGACTTCAGTTTCAGCAGGCTGCTGGATAAGATCGACAGCCTGTGTTCGGAAAAGGAGTTTTGGCTCTGTTAGTTCTTCATTGACAATTGATTGTGCTTCGTCAACAAATGAATCGATTGGTTCCGGTTCAAAATCGGGTTTAGGCTTCTCAAATGAAAATTCGATGTTCCGTGTTTGTTCAGCGGGTTCGACCTTGGGTTCCGGTGAAAAATGCACAGGTGAATGTGCTCCCGGGGTGTATAAAGGTTCGGGTTTTAAATCTATCGCTTCCTGGATTTTCGGTTCAGGAACAAAAAATCGTTTTTCAGTTTTTGGAACAGTATTTTCGTAAAGATCGTGAACAGTTACTGTTTCCGGTTGGCTTGGGCCTTTCTGCTTGTGGTCTTCATCAAAGCCGGTTGCGATGATGGTTACGCTGATCTTGTCGTCGAGGCTCTCTTCAAATCCATTGCCCCAGATGATATCTCCGGTTGACTGTGTCTTTTCCTGGATATAATCAGTAATCTCGGTGACTTCATCCATGGTGATCTCATTTTTCCCGGAGGAGATATACAGCAGGAGGTTTCCGGCTCCATTGATGTCGTTGTTATCCAGCAGGGGAGAGTTAAGCGCTTCTTCAACGGCCTTTTGAGCACGGTCAGGGCCACTGGCTATGCCGGTTCCCATGATGGCGACACCACTGTTTTTCATGACAGTTCTCACATCTTCGAAATCGACATTGATATAGCCGGCAACTGTGATGATTTCGGCAATGCCTTTGGCCGCAGTTGTCAATACATTGTCGGCGCGGGTAAACGCTTCTGACAGTGGCAGATCGCCGCAAAGCAGACGTAGTTTGTCATTGCTGATGATCAGCAGTGCATCAACATTCTGTTTCATCTGACGGATTCCGTCTTCGGCGGATTGGCGGCGCTTGCGTCCTTCAAAGGAGAAAGGGATGGTTACAATACCCACTGTGAGGATGTCGAGTTCCCTGGAAATCTGGGCGATCACCGGAGCTGCGCCGGTTCCTGTACCGCCACCAAGGCCTGCTGTAATGAAAAGCATTTTTGTGCCTTTATCAAGAACCGCCCTGATGTCGTCGGAGTTTTCCAGGGCCGCATTACGTCCGACAGATGGTGCGGCGCCTGCACCCAGTCCTCCGGTAAGATTTGCGCCAAGCTGGATTCTGGTGGGAACAGGGCTTGACTCCATGGCCTGCGCATCGGTATTGCAGATAATAAAATCCACACCTTTTATGCCTTGCTTGAACATGTGGTTGACAGCATTGCTGCCACCTCCGCCAACACCGATAACTTTAATGATAGAGGACTGGTTTTTAGGTGATTCGAATTTCAACATATTGGCCATGGGTTTGTTTATTATTGGGTTTAAAATTATTAAGAATGAGCATTGAAAAATGTCAGCTCTGTTTTAGTTATCAACGATTGATTGTTAATAGCGGGATCAGTCGACATCCTCTTCGAACATATTTCTGATTTTGTCCATGAATCTTTCCGGAAGACCTTTGGTTGGTGCTGAAGGATCCCTGACTTTTTTTTCTTTACCTTTTTTCTTCTTATCAGCAGTTTCCGGAATTTCTTCAGCAACTATATGAGCTTCCGGTTTGATCTTTTCAACCTCCTTCTGATATCTGCCTATTCCTTCGATAACAAGACCGACTCCGGTTGCATACATCGGGCTGGCCATTTCGGTAACTACATCGGTTGAGAGATGTTCGTTCGGGTAACCAATGCGTGTGTCGAGACCGGTCAAAAACTCTGTGAGCTGGGCAATGTGTTTCAGCTGTGCCCCTCCGCCGGTAAGCACAATGCCCCCGATCAGTTTTTTCTCATAGCCTGAATTTTTTATCTCGTAATAAATGTGTTCAATGATCTCTTCCATGCGGGCCTGGATGATCGATGCCAGGTTTTTGATGCTGATCTCCTTTGGGGTTCTGCCGCGAAGTCCGGGAATGGCAACGATCTCTTCTTCACGATTTTCACGGGCTAAGGCTGAACCGAATTTCACCTTGAGCTCTTCTGCATGTTTTTTAATGATGGAACAACCCTCTTTGATGTCCTCCGTAATTATTTCTCCGCCCAGAGGAATAACAGCAGTATGACGGATGATCGACCCGTGGAAAATGGCGATGTCAGAGGTTCCGCCACCAATATCCACCAGTACCACACCAGCTTCTTTCTCTTCTTCGCTAAGCACTGCTTCAGCTGAAGCCATCGGTTCAATGATCAGTTCAACCACCTCGAGACCGGCTTTTCGCACGCATTTGTAAATGTTTTTCGCGGCGGCAGTCTGGCCTATAATGATGTGAAAATTTGCTTCGAGTGAACTTCCGACCATTCCCTTAGGCATGGTGTTGCCATGTTCCCCATCGATGCTGAACTCCTGCGGGATCACATCAAGGATCTCCTCCCCGGGATTCATGTTCAGGTTGTACATGCTGTTACACAGTTTGTCGATGTCCTCCTGGCTGATCTCCGTATCACTGTCCTCCCGAATCATGCTTCCACGATGTTGCAAACTCTTAATATGTTGCCCTGCAATACCAACATTGACATATTTGATGTCAACTCCTGATTTTGCTGAAGCCTCTGCAACTGCATCCTTGATTGACTGAACCGTGTTGTCTATGTTGGCCACAACACCCCGCTTTACGCCAATTGAAGGCACTTTCCCATATCCGAGGATGTCTATTTTTCCATGTTCGTTTTTGCGGCCTACGATCACCGCAATTTTTGTTGTACCGATGTCGAGTCCGACAATGATGCCTGATTTTTCCATGCTTATTTAAATTTTAGAACAAACCACTTGATTCTTGTATTGTATGTTGATGACATTGTATTTATTCCAGCCGATTTTATTCAGCCCAAACCGGTAGAAAGCATAGAGTCTTTTGAATTTATCATCAAGATCTTCTGCCTTTCCCAGCTGAATTATATGGTTCCCGATCCTGGGAATGAGTTCAAATTCATTGGCTTCATTCACATAGATCTGTGCAATCTGGGCTTTCAGGAATTTATCATGGGTGATATACATGGTTAACTTGTAAAGATTTGTCAGCAGTGAATCATAAAAAACAGAGTCGGATAATGCCAGGATGTTGACCCGGTAATTCGGATTTTTGATATAAGAGGCATCGATGATTCCATTGGCCACGAGGACCCGTGCCGAAAAATTTGGATTGACCGGAAGCAGGGCACCGGACTCGTCGAGATAGAAGCTCTCATAGTTCTGATTGATGATTCGAAGCAAGGGCATCCGCTGCTTTATTTCAATAAACAGCACACCTTCATTGTTCTGATATACCGATACTTTTGCCACATACGGCTGCTTGTAAACGGCTGCCTCAATGGCACCGGTATTAATGTACCCGAGGGGTTTGCCTTTGATCATGCCTGCGGTTTGCAGCAGGATGGAGTCAATGTCTTTTTTTGCAACCAGTACATCTGCTGCTCCATAGCTAATGCGGATCTCCACTTTTTTGCACGGCCTGCTGTAGTGATTGACTTCTACAAATCCAACCAATACCCCGGCTCCGGCAACCATCAGGATCCAAAAAACAATCAGCAATATTTTCAAAAATTTCTTCATTTACACATTTTGTTCTGAAAACAAGTTGGTGATTGGTTCGACAAAGCGGTCAATATCGCCGGCTCCCATGGTCAGAAGCACTTCCGGTTTACGATCCATGATTTCACTGATGAGGTTTTCTTTCTGAACCAGCTTTTTATTTCCGAGGCTTATCATGTCAAGCAGCATTTGCGAATTCACACCCTCAATTGGTTGTTCCCGGGCCGGATAGATCTCGAGCAGGATCAATTCATCAAGCAGTTCCAGGCTGCGGGCAAAACCTTCGGCAAGGTCGCGGGTTCTGGAAAAAAGATGAGGCTGAAAGACTCCGGTGATTTTTTGCGACGGGTACAGGTCCCTGGCAGCACTGATGCAAGCCTTCAACTCTTCGGGATGATGCGCGTAATCATCAATGTAAACCATGCCGTCACGGCGGACCCTGAACTCAAAACGACGCTGAACCCCTTGATAGGAGCGGAGTGCCAGCCTGAGGTTTTGATCATCAATGCCGAGCAGATGTCCGACAGTGAGTGCGGCAATGGCATTTTCAAGATTGAATCTTCCCGGAATACCCAACACCAGGTCTTTAACAATTCCTGAAGGATTGACAAAATCAAAGTGGAAGAGTTCCTCTTCTACCCGAATGTTTGCTGCATAAAAGGCTGCATCGGAATTCAGTGCATAGTCATAAACAGGATAGCCAACTGAATTGACAGGTGTTATTCCGGTTCCTGCCTTCATTACCAGTGATCCTCCTGCAACAATTTTCGATGTAAATTCTGCAAACGTCTTTTTCATGCCACCATGATTGCCATAGATTTCAAGATGGTCAGCGTCGGCTGAAGTGATCACGGCGATATAAGGAGCCAGTTGCAGGAACGATTTATCATATTCGTCTGCTTCCACCACACAGAAGGAGCCTTCCGCCTTGCCTTCCTCAGGCCCGGTGACGGCAGAATCCGGTGTTTCATCTATGTAATTGGTGCCGTAGTTTCTTGAGATTCCACCCAGAAACGCCATGGTATTAATTCCGGCTGTCTTCAATAAATGCGCAACCATGGTTGAGGTGGTTGTTTTACCATGGGTACCGGCAATTGCAATCGTTTTATGACTGCCGGAGATCAGGCCCAGTACTTCAGCCCGTTTCTTTATGGGGATGCCATGCTCCCTGAAATAGCTCAACTCCAGGTGCGTTTCAGGAACGGCAGGAGTAATTACCACGAGTTCAGGGTTTGCTGGCAGCAGGCTGATATCTTCGGTGAAGTGTATCTCCATCCCTTCACGAATCAACTGATCAGTCAAGTCTGTAGGTGTTTTATCATAGCCATACACCTTTGTTCCCCGGGAGGAGAAGTACCTGGCGAGTGCACTCATCCCGATGCCCCCGATACCCAGGAAATAGACAGACTTTGGAATATTGAATATTGAATATTGAATATTGAATTTTGAAG
Source organism: uncultured Draconibacterium sp. (assembly GCA_964355945.1). Classification (GTDB taxonomy): domain Bacteria; phylum Bacteroidota; class Bacteroidia; order Bacteroidales; family FEN-979; genus CAIVAT01. Next base: position 15,560 of record CAYHGE010000022.1, on the reverse strand, counting down.
TGACCAGGGATAAGGCTACTTCGGCGATTTTATCTGCTGCATTGGTGATACCAAGCGCAGCGATGTTTTTCTTCAGTGATGCTTGCAGCGATTCATTAGCAAGCGTTTCAATAATTGTCTTACCCAGGAACTCAATCGCTTCTTTATCAGGGATAAGCAAGGCGGCCTTCCGGGATTCGAGGGCACGTGCATTTTTTGTCTGGTGATCTTCAGCAACATTGGGTGATGGGATAAGAATAACAGGTTTCCCAATAACACAGAGTTCTGAAATTGCAATAGCGCCCGCACGCGACACAATGATGTCGGCAACAGAATAGGCGAGGTCCATCCGGTCGATGAATGCCAGGATGTTCAGATTTTTAATGTTCGATTTTTGATATTTATTTTTTGAACCGGGTTCAGACAAGCTTGTCGTTATCGTTTCAAAATAATATTTGCCAGTTTGCCATAGTATCTGGATATGATGATCGTCAGCCGATTCCGTCACAAATTTTAACATGGCCTGGTTGATGGTTCCTGCGCCAAGGCTGCCTCCAACCACCAGCACTGTTTTTAGCCCGGCAGTAAGGCCGAAGAATTGAAGTGCCGCTTCTTTATTAGCTGAAATTTTTATCACCTCCTGCCTGATGGGATTTCCTGTAAAGACAATCTTGTTTTCAGGGAAGTACCTTTCCATGCCTTCATAAGCGACGCATATTTTTTGAACCTTCTTGCTTAGGAGCCTGTTGGTAATTCCGGGGAATGAATTCTGTTCCTGTATCAGGGCCGGTATGTTTCCGGATGCAGCCACTCGCAAGGTCGGCCCGCTGGCATAGCCACCCACTCCGATCACCAGGTCGGGACTGAATTTGGAGATCGTGGAGCGGGCTTTCAGCATGCTGCTGACCAGTTTAAAGGGGAATGTGAGATTTTTCCATGTCAGCCTTCGCTGGAACCCGCTGATGGGAAGCCCTACAATCGGGTATCCTGCGGCTGGAACTTTCTCCATCTCCATCCGCCCTTTGGCGCCGATAAAAAGTATTTCAATGTCCCTGACCTTCGCCTTGAGTGCGTTGGCAATGGCAATTGCCGGGAAAATATGCCCGCCTGTACCTCCTCCACTGATGATGACGCGGATCATAATGCGGGAGTTGTTTGGGGGTTTCTGCTGCGTGATGGCTCCTGCAGGATTTCAACTTCGGTACCATCCCTGGTTTCGATTTCTGCTGTTCTGCTTACGCTTAGAACAATACCCAGCGAAATGCAGGTAAACCAGATGGAGGTTCCGCCCATGCTGACAAGAGGAAGGGTTTGGCCGGTAACCGGGAACAGGTTGACGGCAACCGCCATATTGATGAGTGCCTGGAAAACCAGGCTGAACCCAATACCGATACTGAGCAGCGATCCGAAGTTTCCCTGGCTTTTCGTGGCAATGCGGATGACACGGAAAAACAGGATGAGGTAGAGCAGCAAAACGAAACTGCCCCCTACCAGTCCATACTCTTCGATGATGATGGCAAAGATGAAATCAGAATAGGGGTGGGGCAGGAAGTTGCGCTGTGTGCTTTTACCCGGCGACTTGCCCAGGATACCTCCCTGAACGATGGCGATTTTAGCCTGGTCAACCTGATATGTGGCATCCGGATCCGCCTCCTGTTTGTTTATAAAGTGATCAATCCGGGCAACCCAGGTCGTACCGCGGGGGAAGAGTGCCGGAAATGTTTTTGAAAGCATGAAAATCATCACGATCCCGACAACCCCGAGTATTACCAGAGAAATCATGTATTTCAGGCTGATCCTGCCGATAAACATCAACACGATGCAGGTGACGAACAGAATTGCCGCGGTTGAAAAGTTTGCCGGCAATATCAGCAGGGTTACAGCAATCACAGGAAGGATCACCGGAAGAAAGCCTTTTTGAAAATCCTGAACCAGTTCCTGTTTCTTGCTGAGTACACGGGCAAGGTACATGATCAGAAAAAGTTTTGCCACGTCCGAACTCTGAAAGGTGAGATTCACAATGGGAACTGTGAGCCACCGGTTGGCTTCATTGAGGTTTGTTCCGGAAATCAGCGTGACAAGCAGCAGCGGGAAGGTAAGAAACAGGCCGATCTGGGAAATACGCGAAAAATAGGTGTATTTAACGAGGTGTGTGATATACATCAGTCCCAGTCCGAAAGCGAGGATCATAAAATGCTTGAAGAGATAATACTCTGTGTTGCCGTGTTGTTTTTTAATTGCAAGAGTGCCCGTGGCACTGTAAACAGCCAGCAGCGACAGAATACACAGGATAACCACAACGATCCAGATCACCTTATCACCCTTGATATCTTTTGCAACTTTAAGCATGGCAGAACAGACTTATAAATTTTTTACAGCTTTGCGAAAGGCATTGCCACGTTCTTCGAAATCTTTAAAAAGATCGAAGGAGGGGCAGGCGGGTGACAGGAGAACTGCATCTCCATTGTTGCCCATTTGATAGGCAGCCTGAACGGCTTCGTCCATGGAATATGCATCTACGAAAGGAATGTTGAGTTCGTCGAATGCTTCATGAATTCTTGACGTTTCCAATCCAAGGCAGATCATCCCTTTCACCTTAGTCCGGACGAGGTGGCGCAAAGTGGAGTAGTCGTTTCCACTCTCCACACCTCCCACAATCCAGATGATCGGCCTTGAAACGCTTTCAAGGGCAAACCAGGTTGAATTCAGGGTAGATGATTGCGAATCGTTGATGAAATCGATGTTTTTAATGACAGCAACAGATTCAAGACGGTGCTCGACATGCTGAAACCCATAGAAACTTTCCTTGATGAACTCTTTACGGATATCGCGGATCTTCGGTCCGATGGATGCCGCAAGTGATTGATATGCCGTTGCCTGCCCTTGTTGTGCCAATGCTTCGAATGTCATGGTTGTTATCTTAGTTTTAGTGTGACAATTGTTAAAACAGCCAGCATGATGCCAACGATCAGGAATCGCATCACAATCTTTGATTCATGGTAGCCAAGTTTCTGAAAATGGTGATGGAGCGGCGACATTTTGAATATTCTCCGACCCTCTCCGTATTTATGTTTTGTGTATTTAAACCAGGTAACCTGCATCACCACCGAGAGATTTTCGGCCAGAAAAACCCCGCAGAAAATGGGAATGAGAATCTCTTTGCGGATCATGATGGCAAATACGGCGATGATGCCACCCAGTGCAAGACTCCCTGTATCGCCCATGAATACCTGTGCCGGATAGGAGTTGTACCAAAGGAAGCCAATACAGGCTCCCACAAAAGCCGAAATGTAAATGGCCAACTCGCCTGTGTTTGGGATGTACATGATGTTCAGGTAGTTGGCAAAGACAATGTTGCCTGACACATACGCAAGCACTCCCAGGGTCAGCCCGATGATGGCAGAAGTTCCGGTAGCAAGCCCATCGAGGCCATCGGTGAGGTTTGCCCCGTTAGAAACTGCAATGATGATGAAGATCACAATGGGGATAAAGACCAGCCAGGTCCATTTTTTGGCCCCGTCGCCCATCCAGGATATCAGTGAGGTGTAGTCAAATTCATTGTTTTTCACAAAAGGAATCGTCGTTTTCGTTGATTTAACAGGGGTCTTTGAGAATATTTTACTTTTATCGGTGGTTGACTCCATGGCAAAAACATCCGAAGTTGGCACGTAGGCCGTTTGTCTGATACGTTCACGGATCACGATGCTGTCGCTGAAATACATGGTGAACCCAACGATCAGGCCAATTCCGATTTGTCCCATGATTTTCATTTTCCCCGATAATCCTTTTTTATCTTTTTTAAATACTTTGATGTAGTCATCAAGAAACCCGATCAACCCCAGCCACACAGTGGCTATAAGCACAATTATAATATACAGGTTGTTGAGTTTTGCGAAAAGCAGTGAGGGTATCAGAATGGCTGCCAGTATGATGAGGCCGCCCATCGTAGGGGTACCCTGCTTGCTCTGTTGTCCTTCCAGCCCCAGATCGCGCACTGTTTCTCCTACCTGTTTTTTGCGAAGGAAGCTGATAAGCCGTTTCCCGATGATCATGGAGATGAACAGAGAGGTAATGAGCGCTGCAGCAGCCCTGAAAGAGATGTATTGAAACACGCCTGCTCCTGGAATGGCAAAGGCTTTGTGCAACCATGTAAACAGATAGTATAACATCGGCCTATTGGTTTATCATGTTATTGTTTGCGAAAATTTCCTGTAGCACCTTTTTGTCATCAAAAGGATGTTTCACGCCTTTGATCTCCTGATAGTTTTCATGCCCTTTTCCGGCCACCAGGATGATGTCGCCCGGCCTGGCGAGGGCACATGCGGTTTTAATGGCCTCGAGCCTGTTTACAATGACAAGTACTTTTTGGGTCTGATGCAATTCCACACCTGATCGCATCTCTGCCAGTATTAATTCCGGATCTTCATTGCGGGGGTTGTCAGAAGTAAGGATCACCCGGTTGCTCAGGTTTGCCGCAATTTTTGCCATGACCGGCCGTTTCGCAGCATCACGGTTTCCCCCTGCCCCAACCACGGTGATCAGCTGTTCGCTTTGGGTGCGGATATCGTTAATGGTTTCCAGAACGTTTTTCAGGGCATCCGGCGTATGGGCATAGTCCACAATACCGGTAACATGATCCGCAGATATCATATAATTAAACCGACCTGAAACCGGTTCCATCCGGCTGAGGCACGTTAGCACCTCGGTCTGATCCTGCCCGAGCAAAACAGCGGAAGCATAAACAGCAAGCAGGTTATAGGCGTTGAATTTTCCGATAAGTTTAACCCAGACTTCCTGTCCTTCGAGGTTCAGTTGCATTCCATGGAACTGATTTTCAATAATTTTACAACGAAAATCGGCCATTGACTGCAGGCTGTAGGTGTATTTGGTGCATGGAACATTCTGAACCATTACCTTTCCGTTTTTATCATCTTTGTTTGCCAGTGCAAAGGCTTCAGGAGGAAGCAGGTCGAAAAATGATTTCTTTGCATGCAGATAAGCATCAAACGTTTTATGGTAGTCGAGGTGATCGTGGGTGAGGTTTGTAAAAACGCCCCCGGCGAATGTAAGGCCGGCAATTCTTTGTTGTTCTGCCGCATGTGATGAGACCTCCATGAAACAATATTCACAGCCCTCCTCGACCATCCTGGCAAGCAGTTCGTTGAGTTGTACCGGATCGGGTGTGGTGTGTGTTGATGGAACCTCGGTCAGGTTAATCTTGTTAACAATGGTTGAGATAAGCCCTGCTCCATAGCCAAGTTCAAGAAACAGCTGCTGAAGCAGTGTTACTGATGTGGTTTTACCGTTGGTTCCTGTCACTCCGATCAGTTTTAATTTTCCAGAAGGGTTGTGATAAAAATTGGAAGCCATCACCCCAAGGGCGGAACTGCTTTTTTTAGTGATGATAATCGTAATTTCTGAAGGGATGTCGGTAGGAATATCCTCGCAAACTACAGCAACAGCACCTTTATCGATGGCAACCCTGATAAATGCGTGACCATCGGAGGAGGTACCCCTGACTGCAAAAAACAGATTTCCCGGCATCACCTTCCTTGAATCAAACTGGATCCCGTTCACAGGGATATCGGTCCGGCCGGTAATGCTGGTGATTTTATAATTGCCGATGATTTTACTGAGCAGCATCATGCCTGGGTTTTGGGTTTATCCTGCCTGACTTTCAGTTCGATCACAACGGGCATGCCTTTATAAATGGACATTCCCGGGTTGACAGATTGCCTCACGACCGACCCTTTTCCACTTACGAGTACATTCATGCCCTGTTGTTCAAGCATAAACAGTGCATCTTTCAGCCCCATACCGCACACGTCGGGCATGGTTCCTTTGGCGGTCATTGCTGCAGTGAGAACGATGCCGGTTGAGGATGCCTCCGGACGGGCCCAGGTTGACTGCACCTTGTCAGGAAGGGCCTTCATGTTGAGAAGGGTGAAAGCTTCCGAGAGGTCTTTCATCTGCCCCGACTGCGCAAATGGCAGGGGCGAAGAGGTTGTATCAACCGGCAGTGGGATCATGATGTCGGGGCGGATGGCATACAACTTATCCGACAGCTCCCTGAAAACCGGTGCAGCCACTGCTCCGCCATAATACTTTCCCTTCCTTGGATTAACGATCACAACGATTAGGGAATATTTGGGATTGTCGGCAGGGAAATAACCCACAAACGAACCTTTGTACTGAACCTGCTTGGTTCCTTGCCGGTATCCCTTGTTTCCTGCGGCAATCTGACAAGTCCCGGTTTTACCGGCGATGGCATAATTTGGTGATTTGATGCTGGCCCCTGTTCCTTCGGATACAACACCTTCGAGCAGCAATCTTGCTTGTTTGATTGCCCAGGGAGAAACAATCTGCGAATTGATCACGACCGGGTTGAACCGCTGGACCAGTTGGCCGTTCTTCCGGATTTCACGGACGAAAAGCGGCTTTACCATCACGCCATTGTTGGCAACAGCATTGTAAAGTGCCAGGAGATGGATGGGTGCCAGTGAGATTTCATAACCTATTGACATCCATGGAAGGGAAAGTGCCGACCAGTATTTACTCTTGGTTGTTTTGATGTAAGGTCGTCCTTCTCCGGCAATCTGCAGTCCGAGCGGTCGATTGATGCCGATGCGGTATAGGCCGTCGATGTATCGCTGGGCCGAGTCAGCATACGCATTATAGACCATCCTGGAGGTGCCGACATTCGAAGATTTTTCAAAAACCTGCAAAGCAGTCAGCACCCCGAGTCCCTGATGTGAATCCTCCATCTTCCGGCCGGAATAATAGGTAATGCCACCGGTGCAGTTAATCGGAGTGGTCAGGTCTATTTTACGGTCATCCAGTGCCACAAGGAACGAAGCCAGTTTAAAGGTTGAACCGGTTTCCTGGCTTTCACCGATCGCATAGTTGAAAATTTCCTCATAAGTGCCTCTTTTTGTCAGGCCGAGGTTTGCCATGGCTCTCAGGTAGCCGGTTTTAACTTCCATCAGAATGACACAACCGTGGTCGGCACTGTCGGCAATGAGCTCCTTGCGCAGGGAAGATTCAGCCAGATCCTGCAGGTTTACATCCAGGGTAGTGATGATGTCGTTGCCATTTTGTGGCTCGATTTCGCTTTCCGGATCGACAGGTACCCAGGCCTGCCCTCCGATGCGCCGCATGAGCCGCTGGCCGTTAACCCCCTGAAGGTTTTTGGTAAATGAGCCCTCCAGCCCCACAAATACTTTTTTCTTCCCTTCACCGCTTTCATACCCTATGATTCGTCGGGCGAGAGATTTGTAGGGAAGTTCACGATCATACTGCGCAAGAACGATCAGTCCGCCTTTGAATTTTCCCTTTTTAAAAATCGGGAAATGCCGCATTTTATTCAGATCAGGATAAGTAACATCGCGGTGAATAAGCAGATACCTGTTTTGGTTCCTTCTTCCTTCCCAAAGCAGATCTTTGTATGACGAAGCGGTATGGTCGCTGAACAACCCTGCAAGGCAAATAGACAAGGAGTCCACATTGTTGCGGAAAACATCCTCGGTGATAGAGTCGGTCATCACATCCATCCTGACTTCAAATATGGGAATTGAGACAGCAAGCAGGCTTCCGTCATCGGCAAGGATGTTCCCGCGGATTGCCTCCATTTCAAACAGGTGAATCTCCTGTTTTTTGGCCATTTCCAGGAACTCTTTCTTCTCAAATTGCTGGATCATGACCACACGGGCAATAATGAAGAGCCCGAAAAGCAATACCGCCAGGTAAACCAGGTAAACACGAACCAGTATGTCTTTCTTGATCTGTTTCATTGCTTCAAGGTTTCTTTGACTGAAGAGATTCGCCCGAATAAAGAATTTTATAAGGTGGCATCTTAGCTTCTTTGAGTCCCTGGTTGATGGCCCGTTTCGAAATTTCCGACTGGCGCCCCTGGAACATCAGGATCGATTTGGTGGTGATATACTCGTACCTCAGCTCCTTCAGTTCGTTTTTAGTTCGTTCAATGGTCTTGAATTTTTTTTCAGTGTAGTAGGTGTTGGCAATGTAAATCATGGCGAGCAATGCCACGTAAAGGATATAGCTGAGATTGCCGGTCACCCACTCCTTTGAAAGATAGTCGCCGCCGAGAAATTCCTGAACCGCCTTGCGGCTTTTGTTGGATTTCTTCACCGGTTTGACAGGATCTTTGGGTTTTCCGGGCGCAGCAAACCCCAACTCCTCCTCCGCCGGGATATTATCCGGCGTCGGAGGAGTGTTCAAACCCACACTATGATCGCTGTATTTAAGGTTTTCCTTCACATTTGATTTTTTTCAGCCACCCGCAATTTCGCACTGCGGGAGCGGCTGTTTTCTTCAATTTCTTTATCTGACGGCACGATCGCCTTGCGGGTGATCACGGTCAAAGGGGAGAGGATGTTGCCAAAAAAATCCTTTTCAATGGTCCCCTCGAAATTTCCTGCGCGGAAATAGTTTTTTACCAGTTTATCCTCCAGGGAGTGATAGGCAATCACCACCAGTCTGCCGCCCGGCTTCAGCGCCTGGGTGGCTTGTTTCAGGAATTCACGCAGAGATTCCATCTCCTGGTTTACCTCGATGCGCAACGCCTGGAATATCTGTGCCTGGTATTTAAACTCTTTACCACGCTCGGCGCAGGTATTCGCTATTTCTTTCAGTGCACTGGTTGTTTCAACCGGTTTGATCTTTCGCGCTTCCACAATCCGTGATGCCAGCTTTCGTGCATTCCTGATTTCTCCATAAACATGGAAGAGGTTGCTGAGATTCGCTTCCGAATAGTGGTTTACGATCTCTTTGGCTGTCTGCTTTTTTTTCTGGTCCATGCGCATGTCGAGCATGCCGTCGAACCTTGTTGAAAACCCGCGCTCCGGCTGATCTATCTGATGGGAGGAGATTCCCAGGTCGGCAAGGATCCCGTCAACTGCAGATGCATGGTGCAACTTCAAAAAATTACGGAGGAAGCGGAAATTGTTGTTGACCATGACAAGCCGGGGGTCATCAATACGATTCATGATCGCCTCCTCATCCTGATCAAAGGCTATCAGTCGTCCACCCTCCATTTTCCCGAGTATGGCGCTGGCATGACCTCCACCCCCGTAGGTGGCATCTACATATACTCCGCCGGGCCTGATATCCAGTGCGGCGATGCTTTCGTCAAGCAGTACACTCTTATGATACACCATCGCCGTTGTTACCTTTTACCGGGTTCCCCATTACTTTTTCGGCCAGTTGCGCAAAATCCACAGGCTCGTTTGATACTAGCTCCAGGTATGTTTTCTTGTTCCAGACCTCAATGCGGTCGGAATAGGCGAACAGGATGATTTCTCTGTCAATCGCTGCAAAATCAAGCAGGGATTTTGGCAGCAGCAGCCTGTTCTGACTGTCGAGCGAAAGTGGTGTTGCCCCGTTGTTGAAAGCCCTCACAAACTGGCGGTTATCTTTGACGAACAGGTTCAGACTGTTCATTTTGGCTGTGGTTTCATCCCAGACATTCTGTGGGTAAAGGACCAAGCAGCCTTCAAAACCACGGTTGATGACAAATTTATCGCGGGCCTCCGGGCTGATCTGTTTTTTCAGCGCGGAAGGAAGAATGATGCGGCTTTTATCATCAAGCCGACATTCGTATTCACCGATTAAATTTGTTGTTGGCACCTGTATATATTTCAGAGTGTAAATATATAGCAAAAATGCTCCACTTTACTCCACAACACTCCACTGTTAATAACTTTTTTTCAAAGGCCATAGTATAAACACCCTTTGAAATATTATTTCAGGAGTCTCAAAAGCCTAAAATCACAATGGAATTCAACAGGATCTCTGCGAAAATCTGCGCATTAATCTGCGAGAAATATTTTTTGAAAATAGGGGTGAGGAGGAATCAGTTATGAATGATAATCAATTTAGCCTTGACTTGCCCGGCCCGGATAAAGTAAATTCCGGCAGGCAGCTCTGAAATTGATATGGTAATATTGTTATGGAATGGGAATTCGCCAACTTTTTGGCCATAGAGGTTCAGGATAAAGATTTTGGATGCGGAATTGTCTGGCCATGACCCCGAACAGGTAATGTTCACTGTGTGCCTGGCCGGATTTGGACTAACCTTCAGGATGCCAGATTGCATTGTTTTTATCTCCGGTGTACCCGGCATGACAATCCCGGCAGGGGAACGTTTAGAAATGTAGGATAACCCTCCCGAAAAATTTCCGGTGATAAGATCAAATGCCACGGGATCAGTAGTATGTCCTATTGCCGGGGAAGTTTGCCAGCCAAAAAGGGAGTCAGGTGGAGTGACAGAAAGCCATTCATATAGCCCTCCCGGCTCCGTGAATTTTCCGTTGAGGTTGTTGTCGATTCCGGAGAAGTAGTGGAGACGGCCTTCCTCTGAACCAACGATCAGAAAGGTCGTGCCATCGCCCATCCTTGAAAAACAGGGAGTGCTGAAACCATCGTAGGAAACCATGTAATTTGTCACATTCACCTTGCCCAGGCTGTCTGTGACCAATTCAAACACCGGATTTTCTGCTGTGCCATTGTTCCTGAACCAGTTGAGGTTCCCGCTTTTTTCGCCGATGACAAGATCAGCGACGCCATCCTTGTCAAGATCAAACAACTGAGGGGTACTGAATTCACCAACATCTATTCCCTGCCAGTTTCTGACCGGCTGTTCAAACTCCGGGCTGCCTGACCCATTCCCGGAATTTTTAAAAAGGATCAATGTCCCGTCGCTGTTTCCAACGATCATGTCCGGTTTGCCATCACCATCCTGGTCGCCAAAGGCAGGGTAGGCTCCACGTATTCCAAGGAGGGATATCCCGGCCAGATCATTCGTTATCAGGTTAAAAACCGGGGCTGTCACGGTGCCCGTATTCATGAAAAACGCAACAGAGGAGGTGTAAAATGATTGGAGCAACCCTTTGCTGTATGCGGAGGAGTCGTACTTGCCGTCGTTTCCCACGAACAAGTCCTGCAAACCGTCGCCGTTTATGTCATAAAGCACAGGATGCGAGGCCGATCCGAAGTCCATCATCTGGTTGCGAAACAATTGCTCCGACTGAATTTCAAAATGCGGCAAAGTGTTGGTTCCGGTATTTTTATAATACCAGACGCAATTATAATTGTCGGAGGTGTGCAGGGATGGATCGAACGGAGAAACGAGGAGATCTTTTAGTCCGTCATTGTCAATGTCGATGTTCGAAACGGCAGGAAAGGAAAACAGATGCACTGCTTTTGTCGCTGCCGGGAATATGGTGTCCTGTGCAACCATGATGGCCGAATCGCGGGTGCCACCATTGTACAGCGCCACCAGTCCCGGGTAATCAACATCCCCGAGAATGAGATCTTTAACCCCGTCACCATTGAGATCAACAGCCAGCAACGTTGAACCAGTATGCCTTGCACTTTGCACTTCGCTATTTGCATTTTGCACTTTGCAATTTGCATTTAACTCAATCCTGTTCCCCCCCTCACTCTCTTTAAATTTCCCCCAGCAGGGATCAGCAAGTTTAAAATCAAGACTGTCGCATCGTCCGTACTTCTCCATCGACAGGTTTTGATGATATTCAACATAGGAACCAAGTCCGAAAAAAGTGAGCAGGTCAAGGTCTCCGTCGCTGTCAATATCGGCAAAGGCAGGATAGTCAACACTGGTCACAAGGATTCCGACTTTACCGGTGTAATAAAACGATTCCAGCAGATCAGTTACAAGTTTGAATTTCAGGGTGTTGTCAGAAATGTTTTGAAATACGCGAACACCCCCCGTTCCATAGGTGAAAATATCCGTTTTCCCGTCACAGTTGAAGTCGGCTGTGATTACCCAGTCATGAAAGTCAGGAAGCAGCTGGGAATACTCAGTAGCATGGGTGTAATCAATGCTGCCCGGGGTTCCATTGTTTATAAAAGTCAGTTTCCTGTTTCCGTGCCGGTCAAAGATCAAAAGATCATCGGTTCCGTCGAGGTTCAGGTCGATGGCACAAAACTGGCAGGAGTTTAGTCCGCCGGCCCATGGGAATTTCAAAGGATATGGTGATGCGGGAGCCTGAGAGTAGCTTGCAAATGAGCTGCTTAAATAAAAAGCAGCAAAAAATAAACAGTATAGGATATAGCTGGCTGTCTCCTTGTTTGGCCTCATTCTACAAAGTTATCCAAACTTTTGCTACTTTTGATTTTTCACTTTTGATTTAGTGGTGGGGTGTTGCCATAACATTAAAATTGAATTTAATGGTTAATGGAATTGTAAATGAGGGCGATATGGATGTTAGCTTCAAACCGATTAACACCGGAACTAAAAAGTGATAAAGTTTGTACCTTTGTAAAAAGAAATAAACAAATGAACCTTTCAGCCGAGAAATTGGATATCATTCAAAGAATCTGTGAGATTCAAGACAATGACCTGATAGATCTTATAAAGAACATCGTTACTGTACCCAATGTTACCAAGTCAGATTGGTGGAATAGTATTACTCAAGAAGAAATGGCTTCAATTAATCGGGGGCTTGATGATCTGCAACAAGGGAAAGTCCAGTCCCACGATCAGATAAGAAGAAAATATGAAAACTATTTTCACTTTTTGACACAAGACAACACCATTTAAAATGAAAGCTTAAACTCGGTCAGCGGCTACACGTTAACCCCTCTCCATTCAGATCAACAGCCAAAAGGGTGGACCCCGTATGCCTTGCACTTTTCACTTTGTACTTTGCACTTCGCACTTAGCAATATTTTCTTGCCTGGCCTCATTTTACAAAGTTATCCAAACTTTTGCTACTTTTGGTTTTTCACATTTGATTTTGCATCTTGAATTACTGCTGATGCGTTAACTTTTTATATTCTACTACAAATCATTGATACATAAAACAATATAGTCGTTCTGATATTTTTTGATTTGAATTGGCCGTGAGTTCAGCAAACTTAATGTTGGTTTTTAAGGCGAATAATGCATAAAAGTTCTCTCTGTGGCTCTCAGTGCGGTTTCTCTGTGGTTCTTCTATGAAAGAAAATTACACAGAAGATTCACTGAGAAGACACGGAGAACCACAGAGGGAAACAGAATGTGTCATTATTTGAGAATTATCCATATTAAATATCATTGAAAGAACTACTTGCAAAATATCAAATCAACTAGAAAGTCTAAGGTAACTACATTCTGATAATACCTTTAATATACGGAACAGCACTAATTTTGCATATAGAATCTGGTACAAGAGCTCAATAAAAAAATATACATTCCATGTCCGGAATCCTGGTTATTGACGACGAAAAGAGCATAAGGAACACCCTGAGGGAGATCCTGGAGTATGAAAAATACCTGGTTGATGAAGCACCGGATGGAGAAGCCGGTCTGCAGATGATCAGGGATAAAAAGTATGACACCATCCTGTGCGACATCAAAATGCCTAAAATGGATGGCATTGAGGTGCTTTCTAAAATACTTGAAATTTCCGATGCCCCTGTGATCATGATCTCCGGTCATGGCACGATCGAGACTGCGGTGGAGGCCCTGAAAAAAGGCGCTTACGATTACATCTCCAAGCCCATCGACCTGAACCGCCTCCTGGTGGCTTTGCGCAATGCGCTTGACCGTAACCGTCTCGTTGATGAAACACGTTTGCTAAAACGCAGGATCGGAGCCAATTACGAGATGATCGGATTGAGCGAACCCATGATGCAGATCCGGTCGATGATTTCTAAAGTCGCCCCCACCGATGCACGGGTTTTAATAACCGGAGAGAACGGAACGGGAAAAGAGCTGGTTGCCAGGCATCTGCATGCATTGAGCAACAGGAACAACGGGCCGTTTATCGAAGTAAACTGCGCGGCCATCCCGGATGAGTTAATTGAAAGCCAGTTGTTCGGACATGAAAAGGGGTCGTTCACATCCGCCATCAAGCAGCATAAGGGTGATTTTGAGCAGGCAAGCGGAGGCACGCTCTTTCTCGATGAAATCGGCGATATGAGCCTCTCAGCACAATCAAAAGTGCTCAGGGCGCTGCAGGAGAACAAGATAACCCGTGTTGGTGGTGAAAAGGAGATACCGGTAGATGTCAGGGTGATTGCGGCCACCAATAAAATCATCCGTGAAGAAATCGCACATAAGAGATTCCGTGAAGACCTCTATCACCGGCTGAGCGTGATCGTCATTGAAGTGCCGCCACTTTTTAAAAGATCCGATGACATCCCATTGCTGGTGAATCAGTTTATTGCAGATTTTTGCACGGGCATGGGCAAGCCAATCATGGAAATTTCACCTGAAGCCATGGATGTGTTAAAGGAGATCCGCTGGACGGGCAACATCCGCGAACTGAAAAATGTGGTGGAGCGACTGGCAATCCTCTGCGATGGTGCCATCACCCCGGCCGACGTAAAACGTTTCGCAATCTAAAACCCCCTCCACCCTGAAAAAAATCATCATCATCGGCGGCGGATTTGCCGGAGTTCAGCTTGTCAGGAACCTGGATCCTGCCTTGTTTGAAATCCTGCTGATCGACCGGCTCAACCACCATCAGTTCCAGCCGCTGTTTTACCAGGTGGCTACGTCACAGCTGGAACCCACCAGCATCTCGTTCCCTCTGAGAAAACTTTTCAGGAACAGGAAGAATACGCAAATCAGGCTGGCCACGGTGTTGAAAGTGCACCCGGAAGCGAAAACGGTTTCGACAACGATCGGTGACTTTCCCTATGACTTCCTGATCATTGCAACAGGGTGCAAAACCAATTTTTTTGGAAACAGCAACCTGGAGAAATACACCTACGGGTTGAAGACCACTTACGATGCCATTAAAATCCGCAACACCATCCTGGGGAATTTCGAAGCGCTGCTCTCGGCCACACAAGCGGAGAAGGAATACCTGCTCAACATCGTGATCGTTGGTGCAGGCCCGACCGGGGTTGAACTGGCCGGCTCATTTGCTGAGATCAAACGGAAAATTCTCCCGAAAGATTTTAATGCGGCAGATGTCAAACGGATCCGCATCATCCTGCTGGAAGGGAGTGCCAACACCCTTGGAAACATGAGCGAACTCGCCAGGAGCGCTTCCATGGGGTACCTGAAGTCGATGGGAGTCGAGGTAGTCACAAAGGTTTTTGTGAAAGATTATGACGGCGGTGCGGTGTTGCTGAGCAATGGCGATATCATCAAAAGCAGGCAGGTTATCTGGACAGCAGGTGTAACAGGCAATCTCATTGAAGGTTTACAGGAGGATGTGCTGATGCCCGGAAACCGCATAAAGGTTGACCGGTTCAACCTGGCTGAGGGCTGCAGTGATATTTATGCCGTGGGCGACATCGCGTACATGGAAACACCAAATTACCCCAATGGACATCCACAGGTCGCAAATGTGGCCATTAACCAGGCGAAAAACCTGGCCAGGAATCTGAAAGCATTAATCCTTGGAAAACCCATGGCGGCTTATGAATACACCAATCTTGGCGCCATGGCCACCATCGGGCGGAACAAGGCAGTTGTAGACCTTCCGTTTTACTCCTTTAAAGGCCGGCTGGCCTGGTTTACCTGGATGTTTCTTCACCTGATGCTGATCCTCAGCGTGCGCAACAAACTGATCATCTTCATCAACTGGGCCTGGAACTATTTC
>CAYHGE010000021.1:0-40927 GCA_964355945.1 uncultured Draconibacterium sp. | reverse complement strand
CCCCGATTCAGCAAACGGTGGATCTCTTCACCTCCGAAGATAAGTGCTGGGATGCGGGACCATTGACAAGCGGGAAATACACAGCCAATGAGGTGACCTGTCCTCCAGTTGGCCTTGAAGACCCGGAGAATTTCACCTGGAACATCTATCCCAACCCAACCCATGACAAGGTTATTTTCAACATACCGGAGAATACCAGGAATGTAACCGTCAGTTCGACAATCGGCCATCAGCTGGCAATTAATTCCTCGTGGTCTTCCAACTCCTGCCAGATCGATTTGTCGGACTTTCCTTCCGGGGTTTATTACATTACAATTCACAGGTTGAACGGAAGCATGGTCACTAAAAAAGTGATGAAATACTAACCAGGCAACCGGATGTAGTTCGACAAATACAAAAAGAAGAAAATATGCGTATAGACATAAATCAGAAGAAAATCGCCATTGGCGACAAGTACCAGATCTTCCTTGAAGGACAGCAAACATACAAGGCCTCCAATGAACTTTTCAGGCTGCTGTCGGTCATCAATTTATTCAACAATGACAGTGACCGGCCCCGGCTTACCATCGGGAAGCAATGGTTCATCTGGAAACCGAAATATCAGATCAGGCTTCACGATCTCAACAGCACGATAGAATTCAGGGCGGAGTCCTTCTGGGATATGCATTACCAATGCCATTGCAGTCCCGACATGTATCACGTTTACGGGCACCGGGGCAGAAAATATTCGGTTTACAGAAACAATACCCAGGTAGCCTGGTGGGAGAAAGAAGCTGTCAGCTGGTTTGACGGGGACAACTACACCATCACCGCCGATGGTGACAGTAACCTTGAACTGATCATTGCCTTTTGCCTGATTATTGACAATCATAAAAGCAAGAGGCATGGGGACGATGCCGTTTCCTATGATATCGGAAACATTGGTGGTCAGGTACGTGAATTTGATCCAGGTTGGCGCCCGAAATAAAATTCACATATCATTTTCTGTTTTTTCGCATAGCCAAAATCGTACCCTGAAATGAGAAATATCATTTTATCTATTACGGCGTTTTCGCAATTGCTTCAATTTGCTTCACAATATCAACGGTTGGTGATGATAATTAACTGTGCTTTAGAAAACAAGGAATAGGGTTCCCGTCTTCTGCTCCTTTAGGACCTTTTTCCTCTGTGGCACTCTGTCAGGCATTTTCCTCGTTCATGGCCGGTATATCCACGCTCACCTGAATCGGTTGCATGACACCTGGCCGATTCAAACAACAACCGGTTTGGCTTTAAAACCGGCAAAGGCTTCATTTGAAGCAACTCACGATACAGGCTGGCTTCATAGTAATTGGTTGATTTCTTCAGATAATCCAGGTACGTATTGGCAAATAATTCAGGATTCATCCTGACAAGATTGAGATAGAGATAGACTTTCTTCTCCTCTGAAGTCAGATACTCCTCATCCCGGGCAGAATTCGCCATTTCATATTTTTCATCATTCCATACAGGATATTCAACATCAGGAACCGGATCATCATAATAATCCTGGCCATCTGCAACCATCGGGAGATGACCTGAAAAAACTACAAGCAAAAGTGGAATGAAGCACCGCATCGGAGAGAAAATTAGGTTTACAATGTTTTGCGAAATTGTAAAGGTGCCTGATATCTGAATTTATATAAAAACGCAGATTGAAGCGATGTATTGCGCTTTTGTTTGCTAAGTACACAAAGGAAACCCCGGAAGTAACCATTCCCGCCCGACGATGTACCCTGAGTTATTAATTTTTCAATCCACACCATGACAAATATTTTGTGTTAATTTGAAAATCAGTACCTTTGCAATACGAAATAAATCAAATGATATGAAAGCAATAAAATTCACAGATCAGGAATTAGAAACCACGATCGAAATTTACCAGGTTCAATTGGAATTAGCCAAAATGGAAGTGGCTGCAATACAGGAAATCCTGAAGAAACTGGGTGGTGGTTCAGAAAAGAGTGTAGTGACAGAAAAAAGTCCAAAGCAGAAACGCGGCCGCAAGCCTTCGGTAAAAACTGTTGAAACCAGGGAACCGAAAAAACGTGGCAGAAAAGCCAGGGTGTCTGTGGTTAAAGCGGTTGTTGCAATTCCATCAGCTCCTGAACCCAAAGCCACTCCAAAAAAGGAAGTTGCCTCCGTGGTGAAAAAGAAATCAGCCGTGAAGCAGAAAACTCAACAGAAGGCACTTCCGGTAAAAAAAAGCAAGCCCGCAGTAAAGAAAGTAGCAAAGACAAAACCAGCCGCCGGAACTACAACGGTTGAACCTGTCGCTGCACCTGCTGAGCAGTCGTAATTATTCCATATCCATTCAGTAAGAAGAGGCTGTCTCAAACGTTTTTTGAGACAACCTCTTTTTGCATTTCTGACAGGTGATACATGGTGAATCAAAAGTTCTTATTTTTACTGTATGATTTTGAGCCGGCGATCATTAATTGCAATTATTTTCCTTGTTTCACTTTCCAGTTACAGCCAGGGTCAGGCTATCTGCCGCAAAGCACTGTTCCTGGGAAATAGTTATACATATGCAAATGACATCCCCGGGCTGACAGCTGCCCTGGCAAATTCATCCGGTGATTCACTGTATTTCGACAGCAATACACCCGGTGGGTACACATTCGGATGGCAGCCCGTCGCTCATTCAACCAATACAGCCAGTCTGGCTAAGATCCGGGAGAATGACTGGGATTTCGTGATCCTCCAGGAGCAGAGCCAGATACCGGCCATTCCCATACTTCGCGACAGCTGCATGTTTCCGGGTGCAATCGTACTGAGCGATTCAGTCAGGTCAGCCCTACCCTGCGCCAGGATACTTTACTTCCTCACCTGGGGGAGACGGTTTGGCGGAATCCAGTGCTTCACTTCAAATTATTGCAGCACGCCATTCGCTGATTTCGGCCAGATGCAGGATTCACTGACCATGTCATATAAAGTAGTTGCAGACTCACTCTCCGGATGGATTGCACCGGCCGGTGAAGCATGGCGGTTTGTGATCAACCAGTATGGAATGGTGCTGCATGATGCTGACAATTCCCATCCCAATATCAAAGGCAGCTACCTTTCTGCCTGTGTTTTTTATGACTGTATCTTTGGAAAACACGCAACCGGATTGTCTTTTACAGCAGGAATCCAGGCCGACACTGTATTATTATTGCAACAGGCCGCTGATCTGATCGTTTTTGGCAATATTTCTGCCTGGAATCTCTGGAATGACATGCCAACAGCCCTGTTTACCACACAGATCAACACAGATACACTTTTCCTTCACAATGCAAGCATGAAGTCATCGGAATGGATCTGGAACTTTGGTGACGGGGCAACTTCGGGTGAATTTGAACCCATCCATGTTTACCAGCAACCCGGAAGTTACACAGTTACCCTTCAGGCCTGCAATTCCTGCAGGTGCGATACATCCTCGGCGCCTGTCTCAATCTTATACATGGGATCCGGAAGTCTGCAAAACGCCAAAGACCTGGTCGGGCTGACTGGTCCTGAGTACGGTGAGAACTATCGGTTCATCGGATTTTCCGGCGACGGAACGTTTGAGTTGTTTGACATGACAGGTAAAATCATTTTCAGCAGCACAGTTCATGCAGGCAGATTCTCTATGATTCCGGTGTCATCCGGGGTCTTCTTCTGGCAACTTCAGGATTATGCCGGGGATAAAAAGTACAGAGGAAAAATTTTATTGTCAGCCTATTGATTTATCGGTTGAAAATCTAATAAATATTTTCTCTCGTATTGTATGATTTAGGTTTATTTTTGTATCTTTCGGGTTATTTTCAGCACAAAAAAACCCGATATGAAAACGAAAACCTGTCTTTTCCTGTTTCTGTTATTTTGTATGGTAACTGCAACTGTTGCAACGGCACAACGCAGTTCGCTGGACGCTGTCAACGATTCGGCCAACATTTATCCCGGTATCCCGGTAACCCTCAACCTGCTGGCAAACGACACCATCCCGACCGGTGATTCGGTCAGGATCATCATGATTGGAGCCGGAAGCTCATCTGTTGTAACCTCAACAATCAACTCAGGCGGGAATGTGACTTTTCTAATGACCCAATGGGGGTATTCAGGAAACCAGGTCAAATTATATAAAATCAGGGATTATACACTGGGCAAAGAGTCGGATACAGCCAGCGTTGTATTTTCACTTCAGGACCAGAGTTTCGGCTATCTCGACATCAACAATGTGAGAGCAAGGTTTAATTCGTCGGGGCTCCATTTCTACCATGACAGTGCTCAATATGAGGTTCCGAAGGGGAGCGGAAAGACTTCCCTCTTCGCAAATTCTCTCTGGATTGGCGGATTAGATGACATCGATTCGCTTCATTTTGCCGGTGAAAGGTATCGCCAGGGCTCGTCAAACGGGAGTCCATGGACACGCCGTGATTACTGGGCCGGGCCTGTAAGCGATACGTCATATTACAACATTTACCAGGATACTTTATGGAATTATATCTGGAAAATCAACCGCACGGAGATCCAGTATCACCGGAATCACTGCTGGGATCCGGGATATGTAGCCATACACAACATCCTCACCTGGCCGGGAAACGGCAACGTCGCCCTGGGGCAGGCACACAAACTGGCACCTTTTTCCGACAGGAATGGAAATGGCTTGTATGAACCTTATGACGGCGACTACCCGGAGATCCGGGGCGACCAGGCACTGTTTTTCATTTATAACGATGATCATGGCCTTCATACCGAATCGACCGGCAATAAGCTGAGGGTGGAGATCCATGGTATGGCTTATGCGTTTGACCAGCCAGATGACACCGCCTTCAAAAACACGGTATTCCTCCATTACAAGATTATCAACCGTTCGCAAAACACCTATCGGGGAACCTACATGGGCATTTTTGCCGATATTGACCTGGGATATTCAAATGATGATTATCTTGGTTGTGATGTTATGCGCGGGATGTTCTATGGATACAACGGCTCCCTTGTGGATGGAACAGGGCAGCCCTGGGCTTATGGGGCAAATCCGCCGATGCAGGCCGTGGTAATCCTGGCCGGACCGACCATTGATCCCGATGGTGATGACAACCCTTCCTTTAAAGGCAATACGCTTTATGGTCCCTCTTTCAACGGGAGTTGCGACATCGTAAATCTGAATGGGATTGAACTGAAAATGGGTTATGGCCCAAATGGAACAGATTCAGCCATGTTCCTGGTCAGATCAGATGCGATCAATGGCATGAACTTCGGTGACGGGATCAGTGACAATGAGCGTTTTGGCATGCAGCGGTTCCTGTACCACAACAACGCCAATTCCGGGGTGCCTGCTTACATGACCGATCCTTATTATGCACCGGATTATTACCGCTTCATGCAAGGCATCTGGAAAGATAATTCAAAGATGATATACGGTGGGAATGGCCATTTTTCAGCCGGTGGATATGGCCCGGAATGTAATTTCATGTTCCCCGGCATAACAGACATCTGTGATTGGGGAACCTCCGGACAACCGCCAAACGGACCCAAATTATGGACAGAGAAAACCGCCATGAATAACCCCAATGATCGCCGCGGGGTTTCCTCCACAGGGCCGATCACCTTCCACCCCGGCGATGTGCAGGAGGTGGATGTCGCTTTTGCCTGGGCGCGGAATTATCAGTCGCCTGAGTTAACACTGAATAAGTTGAATACCGTGGTGGATACCATCCGCAATCATTTTATGGCAAACAGGGCTCCGGCCGGCGGGCTGTTTTATGGGATCAATGATCGTGATGGAGATCAGCCATCGAAGCTCAAAATCTATCCGAACCCCGCCAAGGAGAGGATCTTTGTTGAAATTCCAGCCACCCGTGACGGGAAGGTTGACCTGTCTCTCATTTCCAGTCTGGGAACAACGGTTTACTTTAAAACAACCTCTGCAACAACTGCAATGCAGATAGATGTATCGAACATTCCTGCAGGGCTTTACCTTCTGCATGTAAAAACCGGAACAACTATTTGGGTGGATAAAGTACTGTTAATAAAATAGCTCCATAAAAAACCCGCTCTCGCAGGCGGAACTTCATTTTATTCCAATTTCATCAACAAAAATCCAGGTTTTATCTCCGGCTCCCGGATGCCATGCCGGACAAACTCCGCGATTGTGTGCATGGATGCGGATATACCGGGCCTTGGTTCTTCCGATTTTTGCTGTAAAATCACGGATTATAATGCCTTCATCTTTTTCGTCGAGGGTGTTTTTAACCAGGTCTGCGCATCTGAATTCCTTTCCATCGTCGGAAACAAAATATTCAACAGAAGAGGGCATGAAGATCCAGCTTCCCTGCTGTTGAAGAAAGCCAGCCCAAACCGTTGAGAAACTGCGGATTCTGCCCAGGTCCATCGTGGCGATAAAATCATTGCCTTCATAGCCCTGCCAACTGCCATCCGTGAAATCTCCGCTTCCGCGGATTCCGTCAGTCACCGCAAATGGACCACTGCCGGGGTATTTAAGGCTGCAGGCTGTGCCAAGGGACAATATTCCATCTGTTTTCCTGACTTTTTTTGTCACTTCCACAATGGCTGGTCCATTATACAAACCAAAATTCATAATTGCCGGTTCTAATCTCGAGGCATCAGTAACAAGTTTAACCTTCTGTGCAGTGATCGTTGGAAACTGAAGGATGCGCTTATAGCCAACCGTTGTGCCGCCGGTAAAAGTATTCCAGGATTTTCCGTCCCATGCCTCCAGATGAAACTGTTCGATCCGTTGCCCGACCTTGATATCCTCCCTTATCATGGCCGTGTTGAAACTTGCCGGTTTTGCCAGGGCATATTCGATCGAAGTGCCGGAAACGCTGATCACTGCACCATCAAGTATGTTGGCCTGAAAAGTCCGATCAATAATTTTCTTCATGCCTTTCAGGTTACGCACATCATTGTCATGAATGAGACCGCGTTTGTCTGGTGGAATATTCAGCAGCAGAACCGAATTCATTCCAACGGAACTAAAATAGATGCCGGCCAGTTTTTCAGGGGATTTTACCCTGTCGTCATCAGCCGCATGGTAGAACCAGCCCGGCCTTATGGAGACATCGGTTTCGGCCGGGTACCATACGAGCGCCTTTGCATTTTTCAATTTGTCCCGGCTGCCAAGATCGGAACCGGTCAGATCCCCTGGGAGAAATGCACCATCCAGAGGGTATTGCTGAGAGGAAGCCGCAACCGAATCGAGGTTTTGAACCACATCGGGAACGATGCTCCATTCTGTCGGCCTTCCGCGGCCTGACTCCGTTCCCACCCATCGTACATCCGGCCCCATGATGGCAATTACGGCTCCGGGCTGTAATTCGCGGATCAGAGTATAATATGATTTCCAGTCGTATACCTGCTTTTTCCCGTTGGCTCCCTCGCCGCAAGCTCCATCAAACCACACTTCAGAGACTTCCCCATACCGGGTAAGCAGTTCCCGTAACTGGTTCCTGAAAAATTCGTTGTATTTCTCGGAATTGCTATATGACGGTTCATGCTTATCCCATGGCGAAAGATAAAACCCGAATTTTAACCCATACTCGGCACAGGCAGCAGCCACCTCGCCAACTACGTCGCCTTTTCCTTTTTTCCATGGACTGGCAGCCACTGTGTGACTGGTGTATTTCGACGGCCAGAGGCAGAACCCATCGTGGTGCTTGGCCGTGATGATCACCATTTTCATCCCGGCATCCCTGGCTGTACGAACCCATTGCCGGGCATCAAGTTGTGCAGGGTTAAAGATCAAAGGGTCTTCACTTCCTGTGCCCCACTCACTTCCCGTGAACGTATTGATTCCAAAATGGATGAAGGCAATGAATTCAAGGCGTTGCCATTCGAGTTGATTTGCGGATGGAGTAACGCTGGCAGCCTTTTCAATGATCTGTTCCGGGGTTTCACCAGGCCGGATGGTCACATAATTGTTTCCATTATACCGTGGGCGGACAGCCTGGGAATAAAGTGATAGATTAACGATCAGGAAAAAGGCACAAATAATAAAACAAGAACGGATCATTTTCAGGGTTGGTGCAGGGAGGTGAGAATACCAAAAATAAGCGGATAAAAGCTGAAACTTTCGTTGTATTTGTATGTTGAATGAAACCCAGGCCAGTCCGAAAATAAACCACATGAAAAGCGGGGCATGGATAAATGCCAGTTTGGAGGTGTCGTTCAGTTTTTCGGGTAGCAGGTTCAAAAACACTGTCAGTATTACGACCGGCAGGGCAAGCAACAGGATTTTTTCAACACCGGTTACCCTGTTTTTTATAATAAACCAGGCTGTAAGACCGGAAAAAGCGATTATGGTGAGATTGCGGAACAAGTAGTCCTCCATCGTTATACTGCTGAAAAGGAGGTGTGATTTTACCAACAGGGCAATGACAACCGAAAGGATCCCGACAATCATGAAATCTGTTTTTAGCAATTGATGCTTATGGCCGGCACTCTCTTTTTTCAGTCTGATCTGCCAGAACCTGACCAGGTCGGTTTCAATTCCTGTGGAAGCATCGGCAAAATCAAGCGTAAATCCACTTTTATCTTTCCTGAACAACATTTCAAGCGTTTCGGGGTCGTTGATGCTTTCAATGATTTGCTGTTTCATAGCGGATGGGATTAAACGTTCCAATCTATAATACTTACAGGGAATCAAATAATTGTGAGAACAGGGAAATTTCTTACCAAAATCCTCCATTACTCTTCAAGCATCGTCCTTAAAACTTTATAATCGGTTTTCCCGGTTCCCAAAACCGGGATTTCAGCCACTTCTATGATGCGTTTAATTCTGGCGATGGGTGCTACTCCATTTTCTGAAAGATAGTTGTTTATATCCTCCATACTGATCTGGCGTGTAGTGAACAACACTATTTGCGCAGGCGTTGTTTTGTCAGAACCTTCCACTGCCAATACCTGTTTCTCCGGATCCCCATATTTTTCCAGCAATATCTTTTCAATAAACGGGAGGCTGATCATCTCCCCGGCAATTTTAATAAACCGTTTGAGCCTGCCTGTTATGAAAAGGTATCCGTCTTCATCCAGGTATCCCAGATCTCCTGTTTTATAGTATGTTCTGCCATTGATCTCTTCAAAAGGATTCAGGGTTTCTGCACCCAAATAACCATGGAATACATTTTTTCCCTGCACATAAATCATTCCTGCCTCACCCGGCTTTACCGGTTTACCTGTTCCCAGGTCTATAATCAGATGTTCTACCCCGGGGATAAATTTGCCAACACTGTTCATTTTTTGCCGGTCGACAGGATTGGCGGAAAGTATCGGAGAACATTCCGTAATTCCATAGCCCTCAAGCAATTTGGCCCCGGTGGTCAGACTGTCAAAAAGTTCCTTCAACACAAGGGGCATCGCTTCTGCTCCTGAGATAACATAGCGAATGGATTTAAAATAATAGGCAGAACCAACAGCCATCAGCATCTTCAGGAAGCCGGGAGTTCCAACCAGCAGATTTGACCTGGTATGTTTTAAAATTCTCAGCACCTCCCTGGCATCGGTCGGGTTGGGCGTATAGGCAACCCTGATCCCCGAAACCAGCGGCAGTGCCACCAATGCGGCAAATCCAAAACTGTGGAATGGCGGAAGAAACCCAAGGAAGATCGTTTTATTTTCAATTTTGATCAGTTCAAATGTACCATGCAAATCGCTGGTGATATTCTGATGTGTCAGGGGGACCGCCTTGGGCATCGCTTCGCTTCCGGATGTAAAAAGGATTACAGCTGTTTCATTCACATGCTTGTAATCCAGGAACAGCTTTGGGAATTTGGAAATAATCAGCCCTTTTATTTTTAAGGCAATACTGATTTGTGGAATTTCCTTTTCAAGCAACAAAAGCTTTGATTTGATGCTTTCAGGAAGTTGTTCTTCAATCTTCTTAATAAAGGTGCCGGCTGAAAGGATCACTTCGACGCCTGCAGTTTCCGCACAATGTTCCAGCACTTTTTTCCCCACAGTCCAGTTAAGCATTACCGGGATCTTCCCGGCCATGTATGTGGCTACAATCAGCAAGGTAGTGCTTTGCAATGCCGGCAGCATAATTCCGACATGCCGCCCTTTCACCTTTTGTTTAATCAGGCCTGAGACAACCGCCGCCTTCAACAGGAATGTTTTGCGGTTGGTAGATCCCACCATCGCATCATAAACAAAATACTCCTTTTGATTGGTGGTGAAGGTATCCAGAAATTGCCAGAGAATGTTTTTTTCAGGATCAACATGAATATAACCCTCCCTGGATAAATCCGGGTCCAGACTGCAGGGTTTCAGATCAGCACTTGTACTGAACTGACCTGAAACCACCAGGCACAAATCGCCAATGGTCTTGATTTCATTGATTTCGGGAGAGGTAAACCCCTTGAACTGATTCTCAAGTTCGGAAACAATCTCCACAATATTGAGGGAGTCGGCCCCCAGATCCAGCACCAGGTTTGAATTCAGCGAGAGCTGATCAGTTGGAATGTTTAATGTGGAAGAGATAATACTTTTTACCTTTTCAAATGTTTCTTCGGGAATAGATTCTTCGTCAGTGGGTAATGCCATGTCATTGACCTCTGCTGCGGAACCAGAGATCCTTTCAGCTGCTGTTCTTTTCGATGCAGGCAAATAGAAAAAGTGCTTCAGGAAAAGTACCGGTTCCTCGCCATGCAGGTTGTAAAATTCTTCGAGGAATGAGTTGAATGGCTTTTGTCCGAGCGCTACCTTTTCTTTCGCAGCCAGGGTAAGATCTTCAAATTCGATGGTAACCGTGCGTTTTGGGAGAAAAAAAAGCAGATTTGCAAGTACATAAAACATCCCTTTCACACACTGAACCATGAAATCGGGCGATTTTCCGGTTTTCGCTTTTGAAAACATGCTTCCCCATAAGCCTGTAATACGTACACCAACAATCTGAACATTTTCGGGGATTGCGCCAACGATAGAATATGCAGACTTCTTGTTGAAAATTTTCTCAAAGCCCTGCCCCGCAATCTGTCCGCTGGGGTAGATCACAATATTATGGCCACTCAGGAACCCTTGAGAAACAGAGCGGGTGATCGATTTCAACACCTGGGTATCACGGCTTCCTGCTTCAAGATCGCTGACACTGACGGCTCCCATTCGTTTAAAATACCATTTTGCAACCGGTAAATTGAAGTACTTCTCGGAAACGACCGGTGTCGCCGTTGAGAAGCGATAAATCTGGCTTAGTAAAATGACCGGATCGATCAGTGCCTGATGGTTGGGCAAAAAAAGCACCGGCGAGTTGTTTTGTAAAATTTCTGATCCTTTAATGATAACCCTGTACCTGAAACGCAGCAACAGCCTGATTTTGAAAGCCAAAATCTTCGATAAAAGAATAATAAAATAGTCGTTTTTTTTCATTTGAATTTTGCCTTAATCAACCAAATGTAGTAAGTTTTGGTTAAATGAAACCAGATACCCCCCCGAAGACTGATTATTCCCCTGTAATTCGCGAAAATCTGCGTTTTAATCTGCGAAAATTTGCGAGAAATTTCCTTAAAGGTAATATCTTTTATTACGCAAAGAGCCGCAGAGATACCGCAGAGGACCACAGAGTTTATTGTCAACATTTGTTTTTTTTGAAAGATGAAAATACTTCTATCCGCTCGATCATTAGACAATTTACAGATAATCCGATTAATATTTCTTAGACTATTTTTCTCTGCGGTTCTCTGCGTAACTATTTGTTTAACAGTAATTTTTCTATAGATATTTGTATTTTCAACAAAGAAAAAAGAGAAGCCTGAAAAGGTCTTCCAGTATAATTCCTCTCATTCAAATTAAATAATAATTGTAGTTTTATCTGAAATTAATCAAACTGCAATGACAAGACCGATTTTGCCGATAAACTCCCCGAAGGTTATCAACGCCTGGTGTTCTTATGATATCGCCAATTCCGCCTATATTCTGAGTGTGAATACCGTGTTATACCCAATATTCTATCAGCAGGTAACGCAGAAAGCATTTGGTTCGGAAATGGTGACCTTCATGGGGTTGAATATCAGGAATACCGTTTTGTATGAATACGCCATCGCACTTGGATATTTTTTAGTCATCATTATGACATTATCATTATCGGGAATTGCCGACCTGGGCGGATACCGCAAGCGTTTCATGCAATCTTTCACCATGCTGGGTTCCTTTGCATGCATGGGATTATTCTTTTTTAATGGTGAAAACATCTGGCTGGGACTCCTTCTGCCGATGCTGGCAGTGTTAGGCTTTGCCGGATCCCTGGTCTATTACAATTCATTTTTACCAATCATTGCCACGCCCGACCGGCATGACCGTATCAGTGCCAAAGGCTTTTCTTTTGGATATGCCGGGAGTATGATCCTGCTGATCTTTAATATCTTTTCTTTGCAGAAATATCAGCTGTTCGGATTTTCCGACAGTCTGGAAGCTATCCGGTTTTCGTTTATTGAGGTTGGTATATGGTGGCTGGTAGTTTCCCAGGTTGCATTTTACTATTTGCGTGAAGAACGAAAAGCTGTCCGATGGGATGTAACTATTTTCACAAGGGGATTTCATGAGGTTTTCAAGGTTTTTGGGTTCATCAAAAAGCATAAGAGCATGTACCGGTTTCTACTTTCCTTCTTCTTTTTCAGCATGGGTGTTCAAACAGTAATCATTGTGGCTTCCCTGTTTGGTAAAGCAGAACTTGGGATCTCTGACACCATGCTGATCATGACCATCCTGATCATTCAGGCAGTTGCAATTCTGGGAGCGTTTATTTTCGGAAAAGTTTCTTCACGTTTTGGCAACAGAACCTCTCTGCTTTGGATGCTTGCAATATGGGTATTTATATGTTTCTCTGCTTATATTGTGCATAATGAATTTCAGTTTTATTTTTTATCTGCACTGGTAGGCCTCGTAATGGGAGGCATCCAGTCGCAGGCACGCTCAACCTGGTCAAAACTAATACCAACGGAAACAGGTGAAACTGCCTCATATTTCAGTTTTTACGACAGCACCGAAAAACTGGCCATTGTCATCGGGATGCTCGGTTTTGGGATTATTGAACAGATAACCGGAAGCATGAGGAACAGCACCTTGCTTCTGTCCCTATTTTTCATCGTCAGCTTTCTGATCATTGCTTTCACAAAACTGAAGAAAGAGTAAGCAGTTGAAGACACCCGAAGATAAAGCAAAAAACCGGCTTTTTAATTTATCCTGAATAAAAAGGGGAAAACAAAGATCACAATAACGCAGTAAATCAGATATACCGGCAGATACAGGTAAATTATATTCTCTGCTATTTCAACCGATTTTCGTCTGAATCCGGCGAAGAAAAGACCCGGAATTATCAGCACCAGATTTATTAAAACCAGGATGTTGGAAATCAGTACAACAGACCGGTTTGGTGTAAATCCCTCCGACAGCCGGGAGATAATGGCAGAGAGGGCATACAGATCAATGATGAGGGTCACAACAGCCAGCAGGAACAAGAGTATGACATTCCATTTTCGGATATTGGATTTATCAAGTTCCGAAAGGGAAAATACAATGATCACCATCACGCCGAGCAGCAGCAGGTTGAATATAATCAGGAACTCCCGGTTTTTGGAAAGGTCGGTACCTGAGATAACGATTGCAACCAGGTAAACGAATGCAGTTACAAATACCAGCGGGGTGAAAATTCTGGCGATTATTGGAGCGATTCTGCTGGTGATATCGGGATACAACTCGATGAGCCATGCGGCAATGATGGGAAAAACAGCCAATCCCACAATCGCGATGTTTTCCCCATACAACTGCCCGATGTCCTTCCCGATAACAGAAAAAAGCGCGATGGTCATGCCCGAAAGAATGCCACCCGCTATGCATAACAACCCGTACATGATGACCAGTTCACCGTTAAAGCGGATAAAGGCTGAAACTTTCGGGGTATCGGGATATCTGAAAGAGACCCATGCCAGGCCGAAGAGGAACCACATCAGCAGCGGCGCATGGATAAAGGCCAGGATGGTGGTGTCGCCCTTACTTGCGGGAAGCAGATTAATAAATATTGTCAGGATCACTACCGGAAGCGCAATCGTCACGATTTTCCTGACCCCGGTTATCCTGTTTTTCACCATAAACCAGAGTGTTAAACCGGCAAAGGTGATTGTTGGGAGATTGCGGGACCAGAACTCCTCTGTGGTCATGCTGCTGAAAAGAAGGTGCCCCTTTACCAGCACAGCAATCACAATTGACAATAATACGACCGTCAGTAAATCTGTTTTCAGTACCGGCTGGGCCTGGCCGTAAGTCTCTTTTTTCAGTCTGATCAGCCAGAAGGTCACCAGGTCGCTGTCA
Source organism: uncultured Draconibacterium sp. (assembly GCA_964355945.1). Lineage (GTDB taxonomy): Bacteria > Bacteroidota > Bacteroidia > Bacteroidales > FEN-979 > CAIVAT01. The sequence goes on along the minus strand of CAYHGE010000021.1, from coordinate 26,626 downwards.
ATCCCTGCCGAAGCCTCCTGGAAATCATGGATAAATGCGCTTTTATCTTTTCTGAACAACATCTCAAGGGCTTCGGGGTCCTTGATGCTTTGCAGGATATCCTGTTTCATGGTTTTCGGTTTGAAATTCCTGTTATATAAAACTCACAGGGAATCAAATAATTGTGAGATAAATGAATTTTCTTTACAAAAAACTTCCCGCAATCCCTACCCGGGTGCAAACATCCGGTGAAAGTTACCAGGTTGGTTATTAACCTGCAAAAAGCGTAACTTTGTGCAATAACCACAGATAATTTCATAACTATGATGAAGATTCTTGTCCCTGTTGATTTTGAGCCCCAGTCGCTCATCGCGCTGGAACAGTCCTATAACCTGGCACGCCTGCTCCCGGCAGAAATCGTGTTGTTATATGTTTATGATCCGCCTGCGGGCATAAGATCGCTTTTCGGTGCATCTCATGATGAAGAGATCCTGCAAAAACTGGAAGTAACACTTGCCGGACTCTCCGGCAGCGTGCAGGCCGAAACCGGGCTGCAGGTTTCAACCATTCTTGAGACAGGCCAGGTTTATGCAAAAATTCTTGAAACAGCAGAAAAAATCCAGGCCCAGTTCATCATTATGGGTACGCACAGTCAGCCCGATCTTCCGGGGGCAAGTGCCGGGGCTTTGGGAGCTAACAGTTCGAGGGTGCTGCGCTCATCGAAAGGCCCGGTCATCACGATCAATGCACGGCATCATTACGATGGCTGCAGAAACATCCTTCTTCCCCTTGACCTTACCACCGAAAGCAGACAAAAAGTTACGTGGGCCATCAAAATTGCCAAAATATACGGAGCCGGGATCAAGGTGGTTTCAGGGATATGGAGTAAAAATGAACCTGAGGTTCACGGGAAACTGAAATTCCTGGCCGGGCAGGTAAAACAATTCATTGAGACGGAGGGCATCAGGTGCACGTCCGAAATCGTTGAAGATGTGGAAAATGAGAAAGCACTTATCCCCACGGTGCTGAATTATGCAGAACAGCAGGGGGATATCGACCTGATCATGATCATGACCCAGCAGGAATCGGGCATGATCGAGTTTTTCATGGGATCGCGCGCCCAGGAGTTCGTTCGCCTGTCGCCGATTCCTGTTATGTCGATCGCACCGAAAGAGCTGGGTTTCGTGTCCATTTTCAGCTAAGCCGGAACAGCCGGTCAGGAGCCGCAATTCTGTCCACTTATTTCTTGATATACTGAAACTCGGAATCGTTTGGTGAGCAGGGCATGCCCCTGCTCCCGCCGAACCGATAGCAGACTCCTGCCAGCAGCAGGGTTGAATTGGTATACCCCTTTAGTTCCGCCCCGGAGAAATAACTGTTTTGCTCAAAGTCGGAGGCGGACGAGCGGATATTGATCATTCCAAGGTTGTTGCGCGCCTCCAGGGTGACAAGGAGATTCTTTCCGACGGGAATGGCCATGAGCAGACAGAAACAAACGATCATTCCCTTGTACATGGAGTTATATTTTGATGAGCGCACTTCAGGTTTTACATCCAGAATCTCACCCGACAAAGTAAAGAAATTGGTCCACCATAAGCAAGCATGCCACCAGATAAAATTTATTCAGCAGGATTGATTGTGATGTCCCAGACATTGGTGGGAACAACTACTTTGAACTTCCGGAGTGTGCCGTTTGTCGTTGTGGTTGTACCTGTAGTCGATCCTCCTCCCTGTACCTCAGCCTTAATATCCAGGCCTGCTTCTTGTCCGGTGGTTGAATTGATTTCAAAAAGTTTGAACGGGAATTTTAACGCACTATTTAAAAACTCCTTTAACAGCAAATCTCCGGCGACTCCGATATCCAGCTTTTTCATCACCTCTGTTACTGCCGTTTTTCCGTTTGCTGCTTCAATTTCCTCCTGATGGAATTTCATCTGAACCTTTATGAATATATCAGGATTGTCGGGCAGAATAAATGACCGGGTGCCCCTGGTTCGTATGTCGGCAATGTCACTGTCAAGGGTGAGCGTAACACGTCTGCCGGGCTCTAAGGCAAAAACATTTTGGAACAAAATGTCCTCTGCATCGATGTCAACAGGTACTCCCCCGTTCAACAATACGTCATCCCCGGTGCCAAAAAAGGCCGTTCTGGCGATATAACTGCCTGTGGTGTACGTACCCCCTTCCGCATCTAAAAACGCAATACCCATTCTGTAATTAAGTTCTGTTTTGGCAACCACAGGAATGCCCAGGGTCCGCTTTTGTTCATCTTTTTGCCTGGCCGTGGCTTTGCTTTCATCTATTCGTCGCTGCTCCCGGCCTGTTTCAGCCTTTTCCTGTGGTGATCGCGGAGGTGGCGGGGGCAAAGAAGGTGCCGTCTCATTTACAGTATTTCTGCCAGCTTCAGGTGTTTTTGAGGTGGATGGATTAAGGCTCTTTCCTACAATGTCGCTAATTTGTTTCGACACATCAGCTGCCGCACCAACCACCTGTTTCTGAGCGTCGCCGGTGAGGGAAGCGGATGCCTTTGCAAGCTCTCCGGCCAGTGAAGCCAGGTTTGTGATGACTCCTTGTAAAGTGGCCGCGTTCGTATTGATAATCGTACTTAGATCCAGTTTGCCTGCTTCGGTAAGTGCCGTTTGAATGGAATTGGGTAAAGCAAATTCGGGTGCGCTCTGTATGGATAGATTCGATGATGGGCTGTTGGGTATAAGTTGCAGATCCTGAGAGCGGTTGATGTTCGGGTCGGCTATTCCAATACCCGGTGCAGGGAAAATGTCATAATGAGAATTGCGCCGCATGTCATACAATTCGGCTCCTTTGGCATTGCTGAGAACCGGTTCCATAAATACGGCAGGACTTGGAAGGCTGATTTCATCGCTGCTGATGATCTTCCCCAGTTGGGCATTCAAAGAGGCCTTTACTTTAGTGTAATAGTTGCAAAAAAGGTTGGAATCCACTGGTACCTGTTTCGATGCAGGTTCTGCAAGGAAAATTACGATTGAGTTGACAGATTGTATAACATTATCAATGGCTGTCTGGGGATTGACGGTGGATCCTCCACCTTCAAGTTCTCCGATTACAGAGATATGAAGCTGCAATTCGAGTATAAGTTCGATTAATGCACGTTCCCTGGCTGATCCGTTCCCCTGTGCCAGAATCACCGTGTTAAAATCTCGCAGGAATCTCGACAGGGAGGCGCACTTCAGGAAGAAGTCGGGACGATTCGTTCTATCAATTTTCAACAATTCCTGAAGTGCGATTTCCAGCTTTGTAGTGTCAAACCCGATTGTCCCCTGTTTTTCAGATGCAACCTGGCATTTCTTTAAAGGAAGCAGAATATGGTTGCCGCTGAATCCAAGGGGTGTTGTAAATGCAAATGAAGTCAGGTCCTGCCCGTCTATTTTCACACCCTCCAGAACACTCAGGAGCTGTTCCCGCTCAGTATTCTGAAGAATCAGACGGGTAAAACCAAATTTGTTGGCATTGAGAAATCCAAGCAGTTCGCTGATTTTTGCTTGTATTATTTCTTCGGAAGATAATTCTGCCTTAAGCTCATCCCGTTCTGTAGTGATGCCTGCAAACTGATCTCGTAACTGGCTGGCAATATTCCAGTCTATTTCCCTGCTTTTATTGGCCCCCAGTTTCATTTTATCAATTACTGGTTGCTTTGTTTCGAGGGCACTCAGGTTGTTAAGATTGCCGCGAAGTCGCAGGTCAGCTTTGTTGGCAATTTTGATGTTCACTGCTATATTTTCAAATGCAAGTTCTGTAAGGTCAAATTCCATGACTTTAAACTCGGGATTTGAATTGGTAATTTTGATTTTCTGAAGGTTAACCAACTGAACCCGTGATCTCGTACTGTATTTGCCAACAAAATTCGGATCAAGGTTTGGCGAATTATCCCGTTGAAGTTCAATTGTACCATCAGAAGTTACAATACTAACCTTGATATTCTCCCGCTTAGCGGCATCAGCCACAAACACTGCTGCAAAAACCGGGTACAATATTGCACCGAGTATACTTTCCATCAATGAACCATCGAGGTTCACCTCAACTTCAATTTTTTCGACAATGACTTCTTCAATTCTTGGAAGATCACGCAGTTCAAAAGCTGGATTAGAATTATTCGCGGGCGAAAGAAAATGCTCATCCAGGGCAGACACCATTTTTTTATCACTGAGCATGTTGCGTATCAGCCACCAGAAACGGCGAAGAATTTGCCGGTCGAACAAAAATGGTTTAAAGGGAAGAAAAAGGATTGGAGATGCATCATTGGCCAGTATGTTCACTTTATACTCATTGAGTATTTCGAAATATATGGCATTTAATGCATGAATCCTGTTGTGGTTGGTTACCCGGTCGGTGCGTATGGTTTGCTGCTCTTCCTGTACATTCTGACTGATGATATTTGACCAGAATGAACGGATTGACGAAGAGTTCTGAATGGTCCTTTGCTGGATATTCTGCGCAGATCTGGCAAAGATATCCCGCTCACCGTCGGCATCTGATTCAACAAACCCCAGGGTGGTGGCTCCTGAGAAAACAAGGCTTCCGGCAGCTGCGCCGGCAATGCTGCCGATTGCGGTTCCTGCGATGGCTCCCCCGATCGTGGGGGCACCTGCGGCCGCATTTGCAACATTCCCCAGTACCAGCCCTGCAAGTGCCCCTGAGATGCCACCGCCGATGCCTCCCACAACTGCACCGGCCACAACAAAACTCCCTGCAGTAGCGGCATTCGCACCAAAGGCGGAAGTAGCACCATGCTGATGTTCCTCGGCAGTGGCCCTTGCCACCTCATCCACGGCTCTTTGGTGAAAGAGGGTACTGCTCAGCCTTTCTGAAACACCGGTTTTTTCTGATCTTGTTGCGGAGATGGCCTTGCGCCAGTCAAGTACAGAGACCTGCGTATCCTGGCCCATAAACAGGTTCACTGAACCTTGTGGCTCCCCCAGGTGCACCCCGTTGTAAATCCATTCCTGCAAAAACGAAACGGAATAGCCCAGGTAAATCACGCTTGTTTCGTCAGGATTAAAGCGAAGCAAATCAGCAAAAGGCGATGTATCGGTGTCACTGCTGCGGACACTTTTCCCCCTGATTTCTTTTTGCTTGAAAAAACTTATAAAACTCTTGCTGTTTCTGCTGAATTTTTTGCATTTGGGCAATACACAAGACGGGGCATAGGGATCTGTTTCGTCATTTATGGTGTTGCTGATCATCTCTTCGGCCTCGGCAAACGGGGCGTAGTTTGCCAGGTCATCCACGGTTTTAATACCCAAACGATGAAAAAGCTCAGCAGCTTTTGCGCTGACACTCTTCAGCGAATCGGCCGGCGACTCAAGGATTTTATCCAGTTTTTCGTTCTGAAATGAGTCGATGACAAACATCATTACCTCTTCTTTCCGAAGAATTTTGTCCCTGGCGGCACGTACCTGTCTGGCATTACGGAACGCCGGGTGTGCCAGTAAATCATGTAAGTTGGCTACTCCAAGTCTCTTCAGGATTTCAATGCTTTCCCGGTTCAGCGATTTCAGATTGTATAATGTTATATAATGATCTTTCATGATATCTGGTTTTGTTGAATTTGATGTTTATGCTGCTTTTAGTTGGCCTTTGACAGCGCCATTTTACCTGATTGCGAATAGTCACCTGCCTGAAACCGGTAATAATAGATCCCATCCGATAAACCGTTTACATCAAGGGTTACAGTGTAGGTGCCCGCTTGTTTATTCTCACCAACAACTTTTGCGACTTCGGTTCCGTAGAAATTGTAAACATTCAGGGTTACCATACCTTCCCTTGGAATGGAATACCTGATTGTGGTAAAATGATTGCAGGGATTCGGATAGTTTTGACCTAGGTAATATCCCTTTGAACTGAATTCGCCTGTCTCGCTGACCGACACGCTACCCATTGTGAAAGAGCCTGATGCAACAGAACTGCCGATATAGGCGGCATCTACCGTGTTAAGTGTCCACGAATAAAGGGCTCCATTTTGCAGTCCTGTGAATAACCATTCATTGACCGCACTGACATTTCCCGGTTCCGGTATGCGTTCGGGAAGTGAAACCGGGACATTGTCATGAAAGAGTTTCAAATCATATGTGAGTGCATCAACAGGTGTATGGTCATCGATACCCTGCTGCCATGACAGAAGGACTGAATTAGCTGATACCTGCGTAAGCGATATTCCGGTTGGCACTGACGGGGCAAGATTCAGTGCAGCGGCATCGTTACGATAAAGGTGCATCTGGGCCTCAACCAGGCCATTTCCTCCGGGAACAAAGTATTCACCGGCAATGAAGTAATCCAGATCACCATCTCCATCCAGGTCGAACCATGAAAATGTGCCGGCACGGTCGCCGGATGCATGTGGTGCAGGAAGCTCATTGCCGGAATCAGTAAAGACACTGCCATCATTTGTGAGAATTCTCGCCCTGCCTTCAATCTCAACACCTGAATTGTAATTACCGGCAAGCAACATATCCATGTCCCCGTCAGAGTCATAGTCGGCCCAGGTAGCAGCAGTAAAGTCAACCCATCCCTCTCCTGAAGGGTTTTGAATGACCTCCAGAGGCACAAAATTCACACTGTCGTTACGGTATATGCGAAGGGCCATTGGCGTTAAACTGCCATTAACTTCTTTAAGATTTCCGGCAACCAGGATATCCAGATCGCCGTCACCATCATAATCACCCCATTGAGCTTCACCATGTTCAATGCTTAAAGAACCCAGGATATTCTCTTCGGCAAATACTCCGTTGCCCTCATTCCGGTAACGGCGGATGAAACCCTCGTCATAGATTGGGGCAATGTTCACAAGCAACAGATCCAGGTCGCCATCGCCATCAAAATCAGCCCAGGAACTTTCGGCATGCATGGTTGGTGCGAATACAGAATCAAATTCAGCGAAAATCCATCCTCCGGTTGCGTTCGGGCCATCATTCCGCATTAAAGCCGTATGGTACGTGTAGGTGCTGAAATCGAAAACTGAAGGTATCAACAGGTCCTGGTCGCCATCATTGTCATAATCGGCCCAGGTGATCGACCGCAGGTTAAAATAAGCCTGGCTGTTGTCCTCCCAATAGCCCGGTAAATCAGTATCGGTTAATACAAGTGTTCCTCCGTCATTTTTATAAATTACGGTATGACCATCCGTTCCGACTGCAAGATCAAGATCGCCATCGCCATCTGCATCACCCCAGGCCATATCAGATGCTCCTGCTGTCAGTGTCTGTAAAGGCACATTCAAATAGGTGAACTTCCAGGTGCTGGTACCTGCAAGACTGTCATTACGCATGAGAATCAGTCTGTCTTCTGCACCGACATTATAAACTACATAGTACCCAAGAACAGCGATATCGAGATCACCATCATTATCGTAATCAGCTGAGGACGTTGCAATGACCCAAAAATCTTCATCCGCTGGCGTTATAAAAAGAGAATCGGCTGGTGATATTTCGGTAAAAGTGCCGAAGGTTGAATCAGGATAGGCTATTCTTGCACAAACACCTTTGACCAATGAGTTAACCGGGGCCAAATCTTTTGCTTTCTGCTGACCAATGGCGAAAAGAGACGTAAGTCCGGCCAGAACTAATAAAGTAAAAACACTCTTTTTCATAAGCTCCTCCTTTAATAATATTAATTGTCAGTAAGGTTTACACATCACAGTGTGTATTTAGACCAATTATAAACAAAATTAGTTCGAATTGTTCCGAATTCAACATTTTAATTGTTAAAGATTGTTAATATTTGTATATTTATCCTTTTATATGACAAAGGATATGAAAACATTTTCCAGGTTACTCCTGATTTTTGTGGCTTCGGTGGCGCTGTTCCCGGGGTGCAGCAAAAATGAGGAAACTGTTGATCCCTCGGGGCCTGATATGGCCACGCTGAAACACAACTACAAACTGGCGGTTATGGATGCTAAAACCGCGCAACCATGGGAGATATTCCGGAGCCTGGTGGGGATAACATATTATGGCGACAGCATAGCCGGACCAGGAAATCTTAGCTGGTCGGCCGATTCGGCCGGAAATATGCGATTGCTTGTGGTATCCTGGATGAAACAGAGTTCCACACAGTTCTGGCCATTGGGGCAAACATTTAAAACGAGTAACAACCAGGCTTATATGTCATGGATAACCACTGCGCCTGAGATGGCCTCTTTTTTGAAAAAAAACAATTTTGCAGACCAGTCATCCTTACATCTGAGGATTGCCCAGGTGCTGGGTATGCCTCCCGACAGCCAGAATGATTATTTCGTCGAATTCTGGGTTTACCCCTGGAACATGTTCCGCCCTGCCCCGGATCCGGAGATCACTGACCATGAAGCTGATCTCTATTTCCCTTCGAATGCCACCCAAAAACACAGGAATTGGTTCGTGAATGAGATTGCGAACAAGTATGATACCTCCACAACCCATGCCTTTCCTTGGACCCGCATGGGTTATACCTATGACTGGGCCACACCTCTCCATCCTGTCGGAATGAGCGAATTTGTCGTTGATACGTCTTCGCTGGTTACGGTAAAAGCAATATACTCTTCGTGGCAGTATTACCAGATGGTTAAATGATCCGTTTTGTCCGGTTAACCTGAAATCCTTTTTTTCTGGAAGGCTTTAAGTAATTTCCATGTGCCAAAGCCTGCCACCATTACAAGCGCAATGGCCAGTCCGCCCTCGATTGGGGCCCCGTTTCCAACAGGTCCGTTACCACTCTCATTCGCTGAAGCAGGCGGAGGTGGTGGAGCCTGTGCAAAAAGAGTCAATGTTGCTATAGACAGAACAGCTGTTGAAAGGATGAGTTTCTTTTTCATGATTGCTTACTTGTTGATGACTTTTGTGACAAAATTCCGGCCTTCCGAAGAAACGCTTACAATATACATACCCCTTGCAAAGGGAGCTTCAATGCTGGTGATCCCATCCATTGTTTTTTCCTCGGTTCGGATGAGTTTCCCAAGCACATCATATATGTTGATATGGGCAGGATGCCCCTGAATTGAGGGCATATCCAGGTATACCATGCCGTTGCTGATATAGGCTTTGCCCTCAAGGAAAACGTTTGCAGTAACCCCCTCAGGATAGCCGAAGATCAGGCTGAACCTTTTTTCACTGTTGGCAGGATTATGGGTAAAGACATAGCTGCTGCCCTGCCTCAGGTCGGTCATGGACCCGTTAAGATGATCCTGAAGCCGCAACGGAAGTGAGGGGTCAAAGCTTTCAATACCTGCAACATTAAGAACAACCTGTCCGGTATAACTCGTTTTAAAGTCGAGGGGAACCATCAGGGATCCCGGTGGAGGAGGTTGCCTGTTGATGCTGAGCCGTGAGGTTTCTTTTTCGGTCCAAAGCTGCGGAGCCTCTTCCAGCCCCCACATCTTGAACCCGTCGAACTGCGGGTCGAACCCGGAACCGGCAGAACTGTCGAAGCCTACAAAGGTTTCGTCGTAGTAATTATTTGATTGTGTGGAAATCCTCAGGGTGTTCTCCTGGCTTGATTTATAGAATGGCTGTGTATTGTGAACACAGGCGCTGTTGTTCATTGTCAGCACCGGGGACCCGCTGGCCATGACGATGAAGGCCTGGCCGGCCGGCACGTAGGAGTTTCCGGAAAGGGTGGTGTAATTTCCGGTTGAACGGTTCCATATCCAGGCGGTTGCGCCGATGTTGTTCTTTAACCATCCTCCCGATGCCCCCCAGTTGATGGCCGAGGGATAGGGATTGGGAACCAGGTTAAACGTATAGGTGCCCCCATAAGAAACAGTCGGGCTGAAAGAACCTGTGTTCAGAGGCCCGGTGAATGTATAGGTTTTTGAAGCTCCGGGATAATATATCATGTAACCTGAGAGGCATGAAATCGGAGTTGTGGTAGCTGACCCCAGGTTGACCCATTTCCCGTAATAATCGTTATTCGTGGGCTCGGCCTGTGTTGGATCCAGGTTGTAAAGATAAGATCCCTGGAAGAGGCCGGATGTTGGATTGGCCTTGTAAACAGGGATTGAAACGAAATGATAAACGTTGCTGGTAAGGGTGGCACTTCCCGTGATATACCGTTGCACCGTAGCTCCTACCGCAGAAGAACCCTGGATGAGCGAGCCGGTTCCGGTCTCGTCGCTGCTGATCACAAGCCCGCTGTTGCCGGCACTGTTGGAGATGGCGCCGTTGACCGTGAGGGCTTTGCCCGGATCGATTGTCAGGACAGCCCCCGATTGGATGGACAGGTTGTTGCATACCGCCGGGGTGCCAACCTCCATGTTCACATGACACGTGTTGGATATACCCGCCGGGATTATCACATTGGTTGAGAATGTTGGTATTGTACCGGAACTCCAGTTATCTCCCAAACTCCAGTCGGTATTGGTGTTTCCATTCCAGGTAATTGTGTTGCTCTGCTCCCAGGCGCCCATTTCAGGTGAAGTGACTGACCGGGTAGTTCCCCCAAAATCGGTAATGATTCCGGTTCCCGTGGCAGCCGTTAATGCAGCGGAAGGGATGTAGCTGTTTGGAGACAGCCCTCCTGCATTGACAAAGGAAGGATTCAGGCTCAGGCTTTGTGCGTCGTTACCGGTAACACCACTCACGATGGGAACTGAGCTCTTATCTCCCCCGTAATATCCTGGCATTCCACCTGATCCGGTGACAACGTAATCATTGAAATTACAGGTAAGGTTTCCGCCGGTATTTACAAAATAAATGGCATAGTGCTTCCCCGATGCACCGCTGTTGGAGCGGGCATTGAAGAAGATGTTATTCCTGTAATTCCTGGTATTGGCCGTGGTCGGGTTATACAATCCAGCGCTATTCAGAGAACCTGAAGCCGGAGATCCGCTAAGATATACGGAATTGAAATAGATATTGCTTGTTCCTGATGAATTTCCGTCATAAATGCCGTAAAGATTTGTCGTCGTGTTTCCTCCGAGGATAATAATATTATTGGAAAAGGTTGCAACTCCGTTAGCGATTTTGATTCCATCTATGTAGGCAGAGTTGCTGCCTGAACTGACATTCAGTTCGTAAATTAAATTGCCTGTCACAGAACTTTCAGTAGGTTGACCGTAAAAATAAATCCCCGCAACATGCCCTGTAAAGGAAGAATAAGAATTGGATATATGATAAACTGTGTTTCCTGAGATTGTCTGTGAGGTATTGTGTCTACTGACAAAAGCGATACCGGCTGCTGAAATGTAAGGATTGTTATAATTATGAGGATCACAATCGCTGGCCGCATTTGCGCTGGCAATGGTCAGATGATGTATCAGATTACCCGAAACTGTCGCAGTAGGCTGATTAATAAAGATTCCATAGATCTGCCCGTAAACAGACGTACTGCTGTTGGTCGTTCCGTTGGTAAGATTAGCCACCGTATTGTTACTTACATTAACAGTTCCGGAATTACCATTGCAGCTTATAATCCCCCATACCTTTTGGGCATCAGTGGTTGAAACAGAGGTCGCATGGATACTGTTGGATGTCGAAATACTACCGATGGTATTGTTACTCAGAGAGCAGGTATTACCATTGGCAGCAAAGAAGATCCCGTAAAAATTTGTTGCGTTGGCAGAAGATGTGTTAGCAGTGGTAATTGAACCTATGATGTTGTTCTGGGCATTGACATCGGAGGATTGGAAGTACATGGCATAAAATGCCGAGTTCCCATTGGCTGTAAAAGTAATAGAACCTGTTCCGTCAGAAGCTCCATAGCAGTTACCTGCAGTGGTTCCGATGTTGATTTTCCCTCTCTGCATGTTCATTCCCCACCATATATAATTATTGCTGTTCTTAAAATTGATATTTTTTATCGTATTCCCCTGAATTTCAGTCGCAGTTGTAGTCCCCACCCTGAATTCCATGAGAGAGAAGGTATTGGCTCCTGAGGTTTTATTCCATACACCACCGCATAATGGAGCACTGCCGCCAAAATAGTTGTTCGAAATAATAAAACCATTTCCACCGTCGGCATAAATATAAATGATCCTCATATTATTGCCACTCGTAATTGTATAATCCTGGGTATCATAGAAGCTGTTTCCCGATATTGTCCAGGCATCGTTGTAACTCTGACCACCATCTCCGCCAATCCCTAATTTTATGATGAATCCAGGATTTGGGTTAGCATTCAACACATCATGGATATTGTTGTTACTGATGGTATTAGAACTATTGTAATAACTGGTACTTCCATCAGAGGTTATCGCATTAACCGGCCTGGATCCACCAGCATTGGTGATCTCATTATGATCAATTATATTACTGCTGTTTCCCGAAGTACCGGTACTTGTTGAAAAGTACAGAATTCCTGTTACCGTATTGGTTGTCGAGGCTTTAATTATGCAGTATCGTACAGTATTATTGGTAGCACCATTAATGAAGCGAATTGCACTTGTTGTACCCCCGGCGGAATTACTAATATTGCTAATGGTCATATCAATAGTAAGCCCGGTTGCATTCACCCTCCCGTCAATTGTTACATTATCTGCTCCGTTTAAATTAATGATAGGGCTAGTTAAGTTCCCGCTGATCGTTAATCCGGAACTTGTCGGATAAATCTTCACCGAGCTGTAACTTGCGCTTCCCGAACCGCTGGCATTCAGCGACGCCGAAGCGCCTTCACTGGTGCTTTCTTTAACCTTAATCGTAATTATACCCTTATGTGTGCCAAGGTTGATGGCGCTAAAAGCCCCGTTCAGGGTAGTATAGTCTGTACTGTCGGCTCCGGCAGTGGCCCTGACGGTTACCTTCTGGGCGTTTAACGCCACGCTCCCGCACAGTACGTAAAGCAGAACAAGTAAAATGGTAGGTTTCATAATTGCTGAATTTAAAATAGCGAAGTTAGGGGAGAATACAAAGGTTTGGATTAAAACATACAGGTTCAAAACACTTGCCGGAAATAATTAAAATATAAAATTAACAATTTATTTCAACTGTTAATTATTTATCAAATGTTTTTTGGGGGATTGTGATGAGGAAAACATTTGAAAAGGTATTTCACCCATCGGTCGTTTTAAAAACGGTTCCTGTCCTGGCGCCGTTTGCGGTCGCAGGTGAATGGGTTCGCCATGTAATCCCGAAATCATACGTGCGGGATATAACAGACATGTCGCACGACAACCAGGCTTCATCAGGGTTAAACGGGCTGATGCCTGGAGCATAGACTGCGCCTCCCCCACCCATGCCCCGGCTTTGCCAGTTATCTGGTAACTGGGCCAGCATCACTGATGACATGAGGAGAAGCGTTATCAGAACCGGTTGTTGCAAAGGGTTTCTCAAAAGGATCGTTTATACTTGACAAATTTAGGGAATCGTAGCTTTTCATTGCAGAATATCCGGTGAAATTTCCAGGGCTGGTTCCGGAACATTGAAATCACCTATTGACTTTCCTGCTTCTATTCCTTAACTTTGGCGTCATTTTCTTAAGGCGAATAAGGATCTCCCTTACACAGCTGCTATGAAAAAAAAGGCAATACATCTCTGTATCCTGTCTGTTTTTCTCATTTTGATTTGCAACCAGGGCCAGGCCGGTCCCGCAGGACAGGCGAAGACCGATTCCATGATCTCGGCTTTGAAAAAGCAACCGGAGGATTCAAATAAAGTAAACACCCTGAATGAACTCGCCTGGGAGTTTTCATCGAATAAGTTTGATCCCAAAAAAGCCATTGAATACGCAGATGAGGCTCTTTCTTTAGCAAAAAGAATCGGTTTTAAAGCAGGGGAAGCAACAGCTTACCGAAGGCTTGGAGGGATTGTCGTCAACCTGGGCCAATACAACGAGGCCTTGAAATTCTATACTGAAGAATTGAAAATTCAACAGGAACTCGGAAATAAAAAAAGAATGGCATCGGGATACATGCAAATCGGCAGTGTCTTTTACTATTTCGGAGATTATCCCGTGGCACTGGAGAACTATTTTAAAGGATTAAAAATCGCAGAAGAGGTAAAAGACCTTGTTACCACCAGCAAAATAAACAATAATATCGGAGCGATTTATTCCCAGACCGGTGATCACCAGGAAGCACTGAGATACTTTTCCGCTTCCTTAAAAGTATATGATGCCCAGGGAGATAAGGCAGGAGTGGCCAAAACATGCGTTGGCATCGGAAATCTCTATTTCAGTCAGAAGAACTATGCCGATGCGTTGATATTTTTCCGTAAATCCGAAAAACTCGCCGAAGAAACAGGAATGAAAAAACTTGCTGCCACCTGTTATATTGACATCGGGGAGCTATATACCGTTACGGGAAATTATGATGAAGCCTTGCAAAACCTGTTCAAGGGGTTGAGAATATCGGAGGAGATCGGGGATGAATACATTGCCGTTCATATTAACAAAGGGATCGGCTGGACATATTTCCATCTGAAAAATTGGGATAATTCAAGAAAATACCTGAATTACGCCCTTGCGAAAGCAAAAGAGATCGGGTTGATGGAAGGCATGGAATTTTGCTATTACAGGTTGAGTAAACTCGATAGTGCGATGGGTAACTGCACCTCCTCCCTGGAAAATTACAAGTTGTATATCTCCTGCAGGGATAGTATTATCAATGGGGAAACCTCCCAGAAGATTGCGAGTCTGAAAATGCAGTTCGAGTTTGACAAAATGCAGAAGCTAGAGAAGGCCGAGCAGGCGAGGAAAGATCTGTGGCAAAAGATCATACGCTACTCAATCCTGGGGGGCCTGATGATAGTAACAGTGTTTTTACTGGTGGTTTTCAGGCAACGAAACAATATCCGCCGTGAGAAAAAGAACAGTGAAGAGGAAAGAAAGAAAGCAGAAGCAGAGAGGAAAAGAGCTGAAATGGAAAAGGAACGGAGTGACGAGCTGTTGCTCAACATCCTTCCTGCTGAAGTGGCGGAGGAGATGAAACGGTATGGCCACTCCAGGGCAAAGACGTTCAGCATGGTAACGGTGCTGCTCACCGACTTCAAGGAATTCACATCAATAAGTGAACGACACAGTGCGGAGCTCCTGGTCGCCGAGATCGATTATTGTTTCAGCGAATTCGATAATATCATTACGAAACACGGAGTTGAGAAGATCAAAACCATCGGCGATGCCTACATGTGTGTTGGTGGCATGCCTGTTTTGACGACAACCCATGCCGCAGATGTTGTAAGTGCCGCCATCGAGATCCGCAACTTTATGGCTGAACGGAAAAAAGAGCAGGATGCCCTGGGAGGAATCTCATTTGAATTAAGGCTGGGTGTTCACACGGGGCCTGTCGTGGCAGGAATTGTCGGTGTAAGGAAGTATGCTTATGATATCTGGGGCGATACGGTCAATATTGCTGCCCGGATGGAACAGACCTGCGATGCCGGAAAGATTAATATCTCCGGCACCACCTATAAGCTGGTGAAAGACAGGTTCAAGTGCGTTTACCGCGGAATGATTGAAGCCAAGAACAAAGGGGAGGTGGAGATGTACTTTGTTGAGTAACTTGTTTTCCTCTCTCCCGAATGTCAATCATGGCGTTTGAGTTTAAGAATAACCCAACTGAACCCTACTTGAAAAACACCTGAGCCTGTTGCCTTTGGCGTAAGTCAGGACCACTTATTCACCAAATATCCCCGCTGCTCCCGCCAGCGAGAATTCCGACTGGCTGTATATGCTTTGATTGCCATAGATGAGCGACAGACCGGGGCCGCCTTCGATCCCGGCAAGCCAGGAGTCTTTCCGGGGAAAAAACGGGCCAGCCGGTGCGGCCAGGAGCAGGCAAACAAAAAGAATCATTGTTTTGATCATGCAGTTATAATATGATGAGAACACTTAGCTCAAAAGTCTAACCAACCATACAAGGAAATTGATTCTCCATTGAACCTAAAGGGATCAGACAAAATTAGTCAACTTTTCGGGAAGGCCATATTTGGCAAACCCTTCCAATGAAACTTCATTGTTGGTGCATTTGTCTGTTCCCCGCGTTGAAGTCAAACATTTTAACATCCTTAGTTCACGTAGCCAGTTAACCCAATTCATCATGAGAAATGTTTTACGAATTATTGTTTTACTGGGCTTTGCACTATATTTGCTGTTCAAGGCAAACATAAAAAACACAAAATAACCGATGAATATTTCAAAAACCCAAAAGAGGTGGGTCCTCATTTTATTATTGCTTGCTGCGATTGCCATAGTGGCTTTATACCCGTTGCCGCAACAAGCTCCCATCCGATATTACGACAGGCAAAGCGGCTTGTTGAAAACGGAAAAAGTGGCTGGCGAAAAGTGGCTGGTGTGGCTGTATAACAATCCGGTTGGCGAAGCAACATTGTGGGCACTGGCCAAAAGAAAGGTGGTTTCGTCTGTTTACGGCAGGAGCATGGATCGTCCTTCATCAATCAAAAAAATACAACCCTTTGTTGAAGAGTTAGATATCGACATGAGTACCGCCCAAAAACAGGAGTTCAGCTCTTTCAACGATTTCTTTACCCGGAAACTCAAGAATGATGCCCGCCCGGTGGATACCAACTCAACCGTCGCCGTGTCGCCTGCCGATGGAAAAATACTGGCATATGCCAACATCAGCAACAGCGATTTTATCATCAAAGGATACCGCTTCAATATTATTTCGTTTTTGAATAATTCCAGCCTTGCTCAAAATTACCTTGATGGCACCCTGGTGGTTATCCGGCTTGCCCCTTTCGATTACCACCGTTTCCATTTTCCCATCAGCGGAAGCGTATCGCCCGGCACCCGGATCGACGGTGATTATTATTCAGTCAACCCCCTTGCTTTGCGTAAAATGGCTGAAATATTCTGCCTGAACAAAAGGGAATTTACCATCATTTCAAACCCCTTGTTTGGCGATGTTATAATGGCTGAAGTTGGTGCAACCATGGTGGGAAGCATCGTACAGACTTATACCGGGAATTCTGTAAAAAAAGGGGACGAGAAAGGGTATTTCAAATTCGGGGGATCCACGGTTGTGCTGCTGTTTGAAAAGAACAAAATCCGCATCGATGAAGATCTGTTGATCAACACTTCAAGGGGTTATGAAACGGTGATCAAAGAAGGAGAAAGAATTGGCGGATCGATGATTAAATAGGGTGTTCAGCAAAAACCGGCAGCGGGTGGTCAGATGATCCGTTTTGTATGGTAATGCAATGCCTGTTGAAATTAGAATTGCATCAGATATCCCACCAGGTTCGCAGAATCAGCAAGTCCCAGTTTTGTTCTAAGTCTTGAGCGGGAAACCCTGATGCTGGTCTCCTCCTGGTGAATGGAGGCAGCGATCTCCTTTGAACTCATATTTAACCTCAATAGTGTGCATAGCCGGATTTCTGACGGTGTTATGTCGGGGTGCATTGTAAGAAACTGTTTGTAAAAAGTGGGGTTTAATTCCCGGTAATTCTCTTCATAGCGATTCCATGCTTCATTTAAAAGCTGTACCGACACATTGCCAATGATCTCGTTCACGGGGTTTTCAACTGCCGGGAAATTTGCTTTCAGCGTTGATAGCTTCTTGGATATTTGCTGATGCAATTCAGTGAGCCTGCTCAATTGGAGCAAGGCAGCTGAAAGTTCGTTGTTTTTGTGCTCGATGGCCAACTTATAATATGTTACAAACGATAAAATCGCCTTGACACGAGCCAGCAGTTCAATCTTTTCAAAAGGTTTTTTAATAAAATCGATGGCGCCTTTTTCAATCGAATAAAATGTCACGTATGATCATCAGGTTCACCTCAGAATCATCTGCGATCAGCACTTTCTGTTTCATGATTGTTTCTTTGGAAGTGTGACTTTAAACGTACTTCCCCGGCCCGGCTCGCTTTCAACTCCAATACTTCCTCTATGGAAATTTATGAATTCATGGCAAATGACCAGGCCAAGTCCCGTGCCAGCCTCTCCTGCGGTACCGGGACGCTGGGCAGTTTTAAACAGATCGAACAATTTTGCGGTTTCGTCACCATCCATGCCGGTGCCTTTGTCGGTCACTGAAATGGTTATATTATGCTCATCTTCATGCGACGAAATTGTAATGACCCCCTGGTTGAAAGAAAACTTGATGCTGTTTGAGATCAGGTTCCTCAGCACCAGGGTGATCATCTGTACATCCGCTTCAATCAGCATTTCCCTGCCTGCCTCGTTAATGATATCAATCTGCTTTGATTTTGCAATTTGCAACGCATCGGAAACGGTATCAGCCACAAGGTCTCCAAGATTGACTGCATGCGGATTGAATGAGATTTGCCTGGTTTGGGCCCTGGCCCAGGTAAGCAGGTTCTGCAAAAGATTGTAGGTATTCTGGGCAGTCGTCAGCAGGTTATTATTGTAGGCGGCAGCCCGCTCATTTCCGGCAGTATATACTTTTAGCTCTTTGCTGTAAAGGATCATGGCATGGAATGGGTTCACCAGGTCATGCGCGATGATGGAGAAAAATTTATCCTTGGTCAGATTCAGCTCTTTTAACCGGGCTTCAACATCTTTCTGATTGGTGATATCCGAAATCACAGTGATGAGGCCAAAGATTGTATTGCCAAGGATGTCGGCTTTGCTCAAACCCGTGAAATCACTTAAGGCAAGGTTCAAATCCACGATTTTACCGCTTTCAAATTCTGACAGAAGCATTGGCAAGGGAGATAGTTCAAAAAGGTGATGGAACCTGAGTTCACTCTCCTTAAGAAGAATATTTACCGGCACCAGGAAGGTTCCTGAAACATGCGCGTTGATCATAAAGATACATTATCAAGGGTTCTATAGTCAACATGCAAAATCCATTCGTTTCTTTCAGAATTATTTTGCATGATGAATTTAAACCAAACCGTTTCCTTCCTGATGCCCATGTTGGGAGTTTGACCGTTTTTAAATGATTGCCACCGGGTCGTTTTACTTTTGATCTCCTCTACCCGTTTGGTTGAATTCGGATCAACACTATAATTAACATACCTGGAAGCATCGCAGGTGGCATCGTTGCCGGTTAAAATCAGCGTTTGTGCGCTTAAAAGTACAGAGGTAAAAAACAAAGGATTAGAAACAGAGCCGATCTCATTCCGGGGATGTATTGGTCCGGGCAAAAATACATTATTTAAAAGGGGAAACTACGGTAGCCGGTATTCAAATATGCTAGCAGTATGGTAGCAGGCCAAAATGCAACAATCAACTTTGTCATAGGTAAAGATTGTTCATTTACTTCAGGCCTTATAATGACCTTTTAGCGAATGAATCAATAATTTGTTGCCCTCTATTTCGTAAACAATCCGATGCTCAAGATTTATCCTTCTTGACCAGGTTCCTGAAAGACTGTATTTCAAAGGCTCGGGGTTTCCTTTTCTTCGTAAGGGTTTTGAATAATCGCCTCAATCAGCCTGCTAATCTTTTCCAGAACAGATTTATTCCCGGTTTTAACCCAGAATGTTAAGTCTTCTTTCGCAGCAGGTGAAAAGACTATTTCCATAAATCATTGAGTTCTTCAAGAGTTACAACAGTTCCCTTTCCATCAAGAAGATCCTGTCTGCTTTGCTCTATTTTTTCAACAAACTCCGGCTTGTAATCTTTTCCTTTAGAAATCTCAAAAAAAACATGTACTCAAATATGTCACCATTATGGTAGCCATTTGATAATCATGGAGATATTGAGGCTCCCAGCGCTGCAACTACAGATAACCAGGGTACAATTTATCCCCATTCTTCCGAAAAATTTCACTACGGAGACAACACCATTGGCTCTATGAGTTCTAATTGTAATACAATTTCGACAGATAATTATTACTTAGTGCACGATGCCGCAATGGTCCAGATACAAACAGGCCCATCAACAAACCAGCAAATTCCATTTGTTTATGGATTAACAAAGGTATCTTTTACGGGTGGGGGCTTTAATAACAGTGAAATTGTTACGAGTGCGCTTGGTCCTAATACGGTTAACGCTTTTGCTAAGGCATCCACCAAACAGAAAGCGAACACTGCAACCGCGGTTGGTGGACTCCAATTATTAGCTCCGAATAAATTAAACCATATAGTTGCCAATTATCAATACTCAATCAAGGGGATTGGGAACAATGAGTTGAATACTGTTCTGGTCAATACTACGAATTACATTCAGGTCGTTTATGAAGGGAGTACGAATATTCTCAAATGAAAAAAAAACACCTGCCTGCTAAAGACTAAGTAGTTTTAAACATAAGCTTATCCGGCAAACATCTATTTTCTTTTTGAATTTTAAATTATTTTGAAAAAAACCTTCCGGGTTTTAAAAACCCGGAAGGTTTTTTTATGAAACGAATCACCTTAAAATGGTTAATAAACATAGAGTTTTCTTCAACCGGCCAAAATATATGTTTTCTATTAGCAAACTATTGCCTACCTTTGTTTCATGTTTAATATCATCACCCGCAAAACATTGTTGGATTACTGCAAAAAATATCCAATGGCAGCGCTGGCATTGCAGGAGTGGTATTATGAGTTGATTCAATATGATTTTAAAAACTTTAATGAACTGAAAGCTGTATATGGCCACGCCAGTCTTGTGGCCGACGACAGGGTGGTCTTTAATATCATGGGGAATAATTACAGGTTAGTTGTCCGGATCGTTTTTCAATATAAGGTCATCCAGATAAAGTGGTTTGGTACCCATGCCGAATATGATAAAATCGATGTAAAAAGCACAATTTTTAACAAGAAGAAATTATGAACCTGAAAGTCATAGGATCGAAAAAAGAATATCAAACATACCTTGACTGGGTAGATGAAATGTTTGATAAAGAAGTAGCTCCCAAAACACCGGAAGGAGAAAAATTGCAGGTTGCCCTATTGTTAATCAAACAATATGAAGACCAACATTATCCTGTTCCAAAACCGGATCCAATCGATGCCATAAAGGGTAAAATGGCTGATTTAGGGCTGAAGAATAAGGACTTTGTTGGAAAAGCAGGGTCAAAAGGCTATGTCTCTGCCATCCTTAATAAACGAAAACCATTAACCCTTGAGTTAGCCAGATTCTTTCACCATGAATTAGGAATTCCGGCTGATATTTTATTGTCATAGAGAATAAAAAACCTACCTGATCCCCTTCTGTTTGAGCAGTTCCTTTATCTTAGGCATCATCTCCCGCACAGCTTTCACACCTGCATCATACATCGGCTGGTTATATTTATCGCTCAGGTAGGGCATGCCTTTCAGGTCGGGGGTGATTACGATATCTGCCTGATCCATCCTCTCGTGGCATAACAGGTGAATGGCCATGCTGGCAACACGCTTCGATGAAAATACAGGTACGCGATTATGTTTACAAAGCCGATGCAGGCAAAACATTAACAACCGGTTTTATCGCACAGGAACTGTACGATATTTTCCCAAATGCGGTTACCAAACCGGCAAAAGCTGAAGATATGTGGAGCGTCGATTATGGCAAAGTAACACCGTTGCTGGTAAAAGCCATACAGGATCAGCAGGCTACCATTCAGAAGCAACAAACTGCCATCGAATCCCAACGGTAGGCGGCACACTTACCAACAGTGCAGGCACCACATGGCGCATCCCTACCAAAACCGAATGGACCAATGTAGCCGGCTCAAGCGGCTACTACTGGAGTAGTAAGCAGTACGATGCCACTCGAGGCTGGAAACTGTACTTCCTCAGTGGGGGCAGCATCATGATCGGAGAATCCAATTCGACCGGTTTATCCACCCGCTGCCTCAGAGACTATTAATTCATTTGAAATTTTAAAAAACATGAACTTGTGAATGTGATGCGTGGCGATCAAAACATGTTTATATTTGCAAAATAATCGTACTAACACAATTGTTTTTTAGCATGAAAAGAGATATTATACAATTGTTTATTGAATGGAAAGGTCGTGAAAACCGCAAGCCGCTGGTTGTTCGCGGCGCCCGCCAGGTTGGCAAAACATATTCTGTCAATGAATTTGCAAGGCAGCAGTTTGCCAACGCCGTTACCATTAACCTGGAGGAATCGCCCGAAATGAAAAGTATGTTCAAAACCAACAATCCTGTGAGCATCATACAGGAGTTGTCGGTATTGAAACGTACCGATATTATACCAGGGCAAACCTTGCTCTTTATTGATGAAATTCAATCGTGCCCGGATGCCATCGTATGCCTGCGGTATTTTTATGAACAAATGCCGCAACTTCATGTCATTGCCGCCGGCTCGTTGCTCGATCATGCACTCAGTGAAATACAACGATCAATGCCTGTTGGCCGGGTGGAATTCTGCTATATGAACCCCATGAATTTCAAAGAGTTTTTGTGGGCGATCTCCGAAGAAAAACTGGCTGCTTATATCGCCGCTTTTGCGTTAGGCGAGCCTTTCAGCGAAGCCATACACAAAAAACTGCTTGATCTGATGCGGTATTTTATTTTTATTGGCGGCATGCCCGAAGCGGTCAAAGGGTTTGTTGAAAATGGAAAATTAATTGATGTTGAACGCATTCAAAGCAGTATTTTAACATCCCTGCAGTATGATTTTGCAAAATACGGCACTAAAAGCCAGCAACGGCATCTTACCAGTGTGTTTAATTACGTTGCCCGAAATACCGGAAAGAAAATAAAATATGTGAATATTGACCATGAAGTGCGTTCAATCAACCTGAAAGAGGCATTTTACCAACTTGAAATGAGCAGGGTTGTGAGCCTTGTAAAACATACTGCTTCTGCCGGAATTCCACTCACGACGCATCTCAACCCCGATATTTTCAAGGCATTCTTTTTAGACATTGGTTTGGCTAACCATTTATGTAAAATACAGATCATTGACCCTTTGAAAATTTTCACCATAAACGAAGGCGCTTTGGCCGAACAATTTGTCTGTCAGGAATTGCTGGCATTGACAAAATCATTCGATGAACCTCAATTATTTTATTGGGTAAGGGAAGAAAGAAGTTCCAACGCGGAGATCGACTTTATTTTTCAGCACAACAATTCAATATATCCGATAGAAGTCAAAGCTGGAAAAACAGGTGCGTTGAAATCAATGCACGTTTATTTGTTTGAGAAAAAACTGAAAACCGGAATTCGGATAAACACCGATACCCCTTCAACCGGAAATTTTAACACAAAAGTGAGGTCCGGCACAACCCAGGCAGAAATTACCATCCAACTGTTGTCGTTGCCTATCTACATGACCAGCCAGTTGCCCCGTTTGCTTAATAGTTTAACTCTGTAACACGAAGAAAATGATGAAAACAACTCCAGAATCAGCTATAAACCCTAAATGCCAGGTATCCTGGTTTATTATTTTCTCGATGTTTGCCTTTGTATTTCTGGTTTCGCCGGTTAAAGCCCAGCAAATCAGGATCGGGAGCGGGGTGCATTTCGTCAACGGTACACAGGTATATGTGAAGGGCGATGGCATTGTTAACCAGGGAACCCTCAGAAATAAAGAGACCGGAGTGATAAAACTCACCGGAAACTGGCAAAACGATGGCGCCTGTTCCAGTGAAACAGGAAGCGTTGTAACCCTTGCCGGACAATGGTTTCCTGCGCCACAACGGCGCCCGATTATACAAATTCCGTGGCATTCAGCAGTTTCAGCGAATTTGGTCTGGGGGAAGCATGTATCAATCCAACAACCGGAGGTGCAATTTCACAGGATCAATTCAGTTGCAACAGTTTTGATCCCGAAGAGATAACAGGTACATTGCCTTCGGGGAACACCGGTAATATCGAATACAAATGGCAGATATCCACAACAAGCGATATCAGCGGTTTTACCGATATCGCCGGCAGTAACTCCTATAAATACAAGCCCGGAACCGTGTATACGAACACGTGGTTCCGACGCCTTTCCAGGGTTGGCTGTAAAACCACCTGGGATGGTGTTGCCCAATCGAATGTGGTGAATGGTCGCGTATCCGTGGAAGAGGGCGAGGTTTGAGGTGTCTTTATAAAGGGTGTCCGAGAAATTATTTTCTGCCAAACGTATCTTCCCATGGTGATCGACAATATATCCCGAAGAATCTCTAAGTTATGAAACCGATTGTTCCGGCAGATACAAAACCGGTTTTTCATGCAATGTAAAGTACATGTTGCCCCGGATCATCGTATCGCCGGAGATATAGGAGCTGTCCCAATCGTTGGTAGGAGTGGCGTTCCCGATTGAGTCAATCTCATAATTCTGGTAGATCCAATAATTCCCGGGGAGAAGGGGGAAAAATGTTACATGATCTTCAAGTTAGGGATTGTTGGTCGCGTCTTTTTTACACGAGATCAGGCCGGTAATCAGAACGGCCATCATCAATACAGATAACTTTTTCATGATTTGGAGTTTTGGTTAATAAAATGTCAAGAAAAAGTAATGTATCCCCGATAGAAAAGAATTTTTTGAAAAAACGCAGGAATTGCCTGAATATTATCAGCAAGTGGAAAAAACATTCGCTTTGACCAGCCTTCGCTGAGAAAGCCTGACCATCTCATTCAATTGATTGTTAACAGCATAAGGTAGTCAGCTAAAATCGACGAAAGGTATTAAATTGCTCCGGTTTGTCTACTGAAGCTCAAGAACAGCCTCCTCCAGGCTGGGGACAAGGAAGCCCTTTTCTTCAGCCCTGGCTCCCCAGTCGAGGATGAGTTTTTCTTTCGCGCCGGCTCTCAGGTTTGCAATGACAAGTCTAATCCCACGATCGGTAAGTCCGCTTTTCAATTGCCCTAGGGTGTCGCATCCCGAGAGGTCAAGGTCAAGAACCAAAGAGGCATCCAAAATAAATCCATGCAGTTCACCTGCCTGCGATCTGATCAGCTCATCCGTCCTGCTATGAAATAAACTGCAATTGGCAAAGAACAACGGACCTGAAAACCGGTAAATGATCACCCCGGCGACAGGTTTTGCCTGGGGGTTGCCATTCAAGTCGCGAAAGTCCCCCTGGTTCATCCGTCCAAGTACGGCATCTCCCGGGAAGGCCAATGATTTCAGTACCATGACCAGGGAAAAGAAAACACCGATTGCAATGCCTTCAATAATCCCGATGCCGACAATTCCGGCCATTGTGAGCAGGGCAATTATAAATCCGGCCTTGCGAAAGCGCCACATCCGTTTGAATTCATTAAAATCGCACAAGTTCCATGCTGCTGCGATGAGAATGCTACCTAAAGCAGTATACGGGAGGGAATATAACAAGCCCGTCATAAAGAGCATCACACAGGCCACAATGATTGCCGCTACAACCGAAGTCAGCTGGGTGCGGCTACCGGCAGCTTCTGCAGTTGCCGTGCGGGATCCGCTGGCGCTTACAAGAAGACTTTGTGTAAAACCTGCAGCAAGATTTCCGATACCGAGAGCCATCAGTTCCTGGTTCGGATCAATCCTGTAATTATTCCGCGCAGCAAACCCCCTTGAAATTACAATTGTATCGGAGAATGCGAGAAAGGCTGCAGCAAAGGCAATGGGGATTAACGCTTGAAAATCCTGAAAGCTTATTACCGGTACCCTGAAGCCGGGCAGCCCGACGGGTATTTTCCCGAGAACAGCAACACCGGAGCGGTCAAGGTGCAGGAAATAGACAACAAGGATGGCAAACACCATGGAAACGATCTGACCGGGAATATTTGACAACCGCCTCTGAAATGAAAGGATAATGACGAGGCAGGATGTTCCCAGGATCAAGGTGGTTGCATTTGTGTCTGGCAGATGTCTGCAAACAGATATAAACTGGTCAGCCACAGTGTCGCCACCCCCCCTGATGCCCAGGAATTTTGGCAACTGGCTTACTGCAATCACGATGGCCAGCCCGTGCATAAAGCCGATGTTAACAGGCCTGGCGAGCAAATCAGCAAGGAACCCCAGGCGAAACAGGGAGCCAGAAATGCACAGCACACCAATTAACAATCCGAGAACACCTGCCAGGGCGGCCAGCCTGACGGCATCGCCTCCTGCAAGGGGCACCACGCTAATGGCAATCAGCGCAGCCATGGCAGAACTCGTTCCGATGATCACCTGCCGTGAACTCCCAAAGAGTGCATATGCGATCAGTGGAAGCATCCCGGAATAAAGCCCGGCCATAGGCAAGCCTGCCATGTCGCCAAAAGCCAGTCCTACAGGGACCATCACAAGCCCCAGCGTGATTCCTGCAGCGAGGTCTTTTGATAACCAGGAAACCTTATATGTCCTCATCACCCTTAATCCGGGCACCAGGCTTTCCATACGCGGGAAAATAGAATTTTTCATCTTGTTGATTTCCTGTGTTGCATTATATGCTCCGGCCTGGCGAAAACCCTGATGGATAAATCGGTATTTTCACCCTCCTGATCCAAATGATTTTTCCATAAGGGAAGCATGTGTATGGAAATGGTTATAAAAACGGGATTGCCACAGCAAAGATAATACTTGGATGATACAATTTTTACTTCACCTGATAATGCCGGGAAAAAACAGGGTTACCGGTATCACTGCGATCAATCATAAAAGACTTTGATATGATACTTTTTGACGATTTCGAAAACAGACAAGTAAAGGTATAAAAGTATCAATCAACTTTAACATTATGAACACCATTGTGTTTGTTTAAGCCGGACAATTTAGTGGATGAATTTCATGTAACCGGTAATTTTAAAAATTGGGAAATGTGGGACCGTTTGTCAAACATCAAAGTGCCTACCCTTGTCATTGGAGGTATTTATGATGAGATGAATCCGGAAGATATCAGGAAGGAAGGAGAACTTATTCCTAACAGCCGGACCTATTTGTGTCCAAACGGGAGTCAT
>CAYHGE010000020.1:39981-41525 GCA_964355945.1 uncultured Draconibacterium sp. | reverse complement strand
GTCAATGTGACTGCCGGCCAGATCCGTTGTACCCTTGGCGGGAAAACCACGCCCTCCCGATACAAAAGTGGTGAAGCATTCTTCAGAAGCACCAACGCCGTGTATAAACCAATGGGAACCTACAACAGCCTGGGTGTGCCCAATTACCTTACGCCACAGAATGATGCCATCAATGCCGCCATGATCAACGACATCAATTCGACTTTGCCTGAATACCTGTCTGCCCCGACCAACCGTCCTGACTATTTTCTTGCCGCCAACCAGCACAATCTTACGCTCAGCCAGGCGTGCAATGTATGGGTGACGTTTGTGCACGAAGGCGCCGGGTATAAAAACGTTCTCGGTTATTATAAATACAATGCAAATAATCCGCCGGCCACACCCAATAATATTGATACCGTGCACATTATTTTTCCGAACGTATCTTTCAATAATTCAGGTGGGGGATTAAACTCAGGCAACCGCGTGTACCTCGGACAGTTTGCGCCGGGAACCACCCTGGCCTGGATGTTAATTGCCGATGGCTACAGGAACGGGACCATCACAAACGGCAACTGGGTAGTGTATTCCGATAATCAGTTGAACCCTGAAGCTGCAGCAAATAAAAAACAGCACACCATTTTTCTGAACGACATCGGCCGTGGAAAATTCCTGCTTAGCTTTGAAGATATAAGGCGTGATGGCAGCAGCGATAATGATTTTAATGATGCGATTTTTTATGTGTCAGCTGATCCCATCCAGTCAGTCAATACGAGCAACATCCCTATGCCGAATTATACACAAACCGATTCTGACGGAGATGGCATTTCCAATGCGTTTGACGACTACCCGGATGATCCCGCCAAAGCATTCAACAACTTCTATCCGTCTGAAAATCATAATGGTACGCTTTCATTTGAAGACCTTTGGCCGGGTAAGGGTGACTATGACATGAACGATGTGGTGGTCGATTACAATTTCAACCAGGTAACCAACGGCACGAACAAGGTGGTGTCCATTGCAGGAGCATTGACCCTCAGGGCGATGGGGGCAGGATACAGGAATGGTTTCGGGCTCCAGTTGCCCATTTCACCAAACCAGGTTACCAGTGCGACAGGAATGCATATGACGGAAAATTACATTACGAATTCAGCCAACGGAACCGAATCCGGTCAGTCGAAAGCCACAATTATTGTTTTTGACAATGGATACACCGTGCTTGAAAAACCTGCATCCGATCCGTTTACCGGGGTGAACACCTCTGTTGGTTGCACCTACGTGGCCCCGGTCACGATAAACATTAATGTATCACTCAGCGCCCCGGTCGCTCTGAGTGTGCTCGGTACACCACCTTACAATCCGTTTGTGATTGCCAATAAAACCCGTGGCCGCGAAATTCACCTTGTCAATAAAGCGCCGACTGATCTGGCCGATCCTGCTTTCTTCGGTACAGGTGATGATTCAAGCATACCGGGCGGCAGCCGGTATTATACCACATCCAACAATCTTCCCTGGGCTTTTGATATTATTGATCAGTTTGATTACCCGATCGAAAAGAAACCGAT
>CAYHGE010000020.1:0-39881 GCA_964355945.1 uncultured Draconibacterium sp. | reverse complement strand
TTCCGGTCCATGTAAGGATTGTGAAAAAAAGGGTTGAAGTTACATGGAGATTGTTCAGCCAGGTGCAGGCGATCATCAACTCCATGATTGAAATCGTCAATAATGAAGCGAAGTTTGACTATCTGACTCTTGTCAGCGGGCAGGATTACCCGATTGTGCCCATGGAGGCGGTTCTTGGTTTGCTTGCTGAACAGGCCGGCTCCGAGTTCATTCACCATGTGCCGCTTGACCAGACGGGATGGAACAAGGCAAGGATCCGATTCGAGCGTTTCTATTTTCAATCGTATTCCAACCCGCTGATCCGGCTGGGAGGGAGCCTGATCACATTTGTCAGCGATAAGCTGAGGTTGAAAAGAAGGTTTCACAAAGGGATGCGTCCATGGGGCGGCTCAGCCTGGTGGACACTGACCCGTCCCTGTGTACAACATATTATCAACCTTCTGGAGACGGACAAGGCACTGGTCAACTACATGATGAAGACGATTCATCCTGATGAGATCATATTCCAGACCATCGTTATGAATTCCCCTTTTGCTGAAAATGCAGTCAGCGAGAACTTTCGTTATATGGAATGGGTCAGTGGGAATCCAAATCCCAACATACTGACCAGGGGGGATTTTTCAAAGATCGTGGCTGGTCCGCATCATTTCGCAAGGAAATTTGATCCGGGAACCGATGAAGAAATCCTTGATATGCTTGACGATTACCGGAACCGGAGCCGGTAACCCCATAACCCGATGAACTCGCGCGCAGCCCGGCTGCTGTTCTCCAATGCTTCGGCATCGGGGACAAAATTGAGTACCGAGAACGTTGAGGTGGTGACTTCATAATCGGTTGGAGCCGGGATTACCTTCAATCCTGAACGGGTGAAGAGCCAGTATGCCCGCTTCATGTGAAGGGCTGATGTTACGAGCAGTATTGACTTTCCTGGTGATTTCCCGATCATGGTCTTAACTTCCTCAAGGTTTTCGATCGTATTCCTGCTTGTTGCGCCTGCAATGATGTTCCGTTCAGGGATGCCAAGGGTTATCAGGAATATCTTCATGCCTGATACTGATGGAATTCCCTGTTTCACCGGATCTGCGCCACCGCTGAGGATGATTTGCCGGGATTTCCCTGCTTTATAAAGTTGGGCAGCGAATAGTTCCCGGTCGGCAGCCCTGTTCAGATCGATGGGGGGAAAAACATGCCCTGAATAGCCACTGATGCCGCCCCCAAGTACCACGATGGCATCTGCATTGGGATAGGCAGAAGGTGGCTGGTATGGGAAAGCAGTTTCCAGCCGGCTGCGGATAAAATTACTCCATGCAGGTGTACTCCACAACCATAACCAGGATACTGACAGAAACAACAGGCTCATCGCCATTCTTTTCTTTCCACGCAAAAAAAGAAAAAACACCAGAATGAGACCCGTCAGGGTTAATCCCAGGGGCATCATGAACTGGGATATTGCCTTGTAAAGGATGAAAGAAGTATCGGACATGATTTACTCCTGGATTTTTTTCTGCAGCTGTTTCACCAGTTCCGGAAAGTAGCGGATAAAAGTATTGATCATTTCGAACAATTCAGGCGTTTCCACGTAGAGTTCCGGAGTCTCCTTTCCTATTACCCCGATCCTGTTAATATCGACGATGAGCTCCCGCAAAAGGCTGGTTGAGAAGGAGCCGATAGCACCTTTTATTTTATGGGAATGGGCTTCAATGGCAATAATATCACGGTTTTGTGCAGCAATTTTCAAGTCATTGACATACGTCGGCATCACTTCAAGAAATTTCCTGATCAGATCTTCAATCATTTTTGGATCGTTGTTAAATATTTTTGCCAGGGGCATAATATCTGCCAACTGCACCGGGTCGGGTTTTAATGAAATGACCGATATGATCTTTTCGAAGAGTTCGTCTTCGTCGATGGGTTTTGACACATAGCCCTGCATCCCGGCCTGCTCGCAGCGTTCGATGACACCAACGAGCACATTGGCAGTGAGAGCGAGGATCGGGGTATCCAAACCAAGTTCCTTGCGGATAATTGTGGTTGCGGTTATTCCATCCATTACAGGCATCTGAAGGTCCATGAGGATCAGGTCGAAGGACTCCTTGCGAAGACGGTCGACGGCTTGTTCCCCGTTTTCGGAAATTTCAATTTCGGCGCCCCATTTTTCGAGGATTGCCTGGGCGATGAACTGGTTGAATTTATTGTCTTCCACCAACAGTATCTGAACTCCGTTCAGCGCTTGTTCTGTATTTGATTTGGGTTCGGCGATAAGTTTTTCCGGTGGTTTTTCGCCGTATCCGAGCCCGATGGAGAAAAAGAACCTGCTCCCCAGACCTTTTGTACTTTCCAGTTCCAGCTTTCCGTCCATCAACTCAACAAGTTGCTTGCTGATGGCAAGCCCGAGACCGGTTCCGCCGTAATTCCTGGTTATGCTCTCGTCTTCCTGCTCAAAACTGTTGAAAATTTTAAGCTGGTTTTCAGGGCTGATGCCAATTCCCGTGTCTTCAACAGAAAAACGGATGCGTTCGCCCTTCTCATCGGCGCCCACTTGTTCCAGTTTTACCTCAACTTTGCCTTCGACAGTAAACTTGATGCCGTTGCTGACAAGGTTATTCAGAATTTGCAGCAACCGTAAAGGATCTCCTTTGTGATATTTGGTGATTTTGGGATCGATCGTGTAAACAAATTTGAGACCTTTGTCTTCAGCCCTTAACTCATTTCCATCGTAAACCTTCCTGATGAGTTCATGGATGCTGAAACTGGATCTGGACAACTCGAACTGACCTGATTCAATTTTCGAAAAATCGAGGATGTCATTAATGATGCCCAGTAAATTTTCGGATGATGCTTTCAGGGTGTTGAGCAGCCTGAGTTGAGAAGGATCAATGTGTGAATCCAGCAACAACCTGACCATGCCGATGATGGCGTTCATCGGTGTACGTATTTCATGGCTCATGTTAGCCAGAAACCTGGTCTTGGCGGCACTTGCTACCTGGCCATCCTTTATCCGGGTTTCATTGGTTATAATAGTCTGGATTTCGGTAATTGAATCGCAACTTTTTCCAATGATGGTCAGGATTTGGAGGAGTTCCTGCAATGGACCATCGACAAATGCCGTTTCCCTGGCAAGAACAAGATAACCAGCCGGCAAAACAGAAAAAAGGTACCAGTGAAGGCCATTGATCTCCTCGTGGAAACTCAGATCCTCAATTGGAATCCGGGTTTTCAGATCAGCCCATTTGTTTTTTATTGAACTAAGAAACTGATCATCCGATGAGATTGAAGGCCAAAGAACATTTATAATTCCATTTTCATCACTGGCAAGCATTGCCCTGCTGCAGTTAAATTCACTAATCAACAGGGGTAGGGTGCGATTAAAAAAAACGGCTAAACCATTTACGGCATCTCCCTTTTGAAGACAGGCGGAAACGGCCATATGATAAAATTTGTGATCTTTGATCTCACCCATATCGTTCCGATATATAAATTATGTAATGCTGAAAATAATTTTGCAAGAATTAATTTAACTTTGTAAAAGATAAATTCATCAAAAATAGATATTATCAGTTAATCAGTCAACCAAAATCCGGCCATGTTTATACTTTTAGTTGAAGACGAAGACTTATACGCAAAAATGATCTGGACATTTCTGGAACAGAATGGTTATACGGATCTGAAACGTGTTGACAATGCGCTGGAGTGCCTTCAGCAGGTACATGTAGACAGGGTGCCCGACATCATCGTGCTTGATTATAACCTGGGTAATCTCGATGGTGTATCAACCCTGAAGCAGATCAGGTCCTTCAGGCCTGATCTGAAAGTCATCCTGTTGTCGGGACAGAAAGATGTTAAGGTTGCCGTTCAATCCATTAAGAAAGGAGCCCGTGAATACATTATAAAAGAAGGCGGCAGGGAATTTGAAAGACTTCTTTCTATTATCAGGGAAATCGAGGCTGAACTGGCCCAAAAGAAAGAGAGCGAAAAACCCATTGCAAAGCTTTTCAACAAGGTAAAACATTTTCTCATGAACAATGATTGATATTGAATTGCTTTTTATTTAATGTATATTCGCATTCACGATTGTTGATTCCGCTCACCTTGTTCCTTATTTCTAATGAAGACTGTCTTTTTTTTTCGCAGGGCGAATGCAGCATGGCATCACAGCATTGAAGAGTTGTTTGACACAATTATCAATGCAATGCCTGCGCGTGTGACATCCTCAAGGTATGTCATGCAAAGGAACAGTACCGGTTTGTGGAACAGGATTTACAATACCATCGATTCAGTTTTTCACCAGGGTGATGTTAACCATATTACCGGGGATGTGCATTATATCGCTGCTTTCTTGAAAAAACGAAAGACCATTCTGACGATACATGACATGCGAATCCTGTTGTCGGGGAATAGGTTGAAAATAGCTGTAATCAAGTTCTTCTGGTTTACCATGCCATCGTGGCGTGTACGGTTTATAACGGTCATATCAGAATTCAGCAAATTGGAACTGATAAGGCTTACAGGCATTCCTGCCTCAAAGATTCTCGTTGTTTACGACTGTGTTTCACGCAACATTCAACCGGTACCCCGTGAGTTCAATACTGCCAGGCCTGTCATCCTGAATATCGGCACCACTCCCAACAAGAATCTTCACAGGGTAATCCCTGCGCTTGAAGGGCTTGATGTCACGCTTGTTATCATCGGTAAACTGAATGAGGAACAGGAGAGGTTGCTGAAGGAGCACCGGATCATTTTTGAGAACTATTTCAACCTCCCTTACGAGCATGTCCTCGATCATTACAGAAAATCGGATGTTATCCTGTTTGCATCAACCTATGAAGGGTTTGGTTTGCCCATCCTTGAAGCAAACTCCGTCGGCCGACCGGTTATTGCGGGGAACAACACCTCTCTCCCCGAAGTAGCCGGCAATGCAGCATTGCTCGTGGATGCCGAAAGCGTTGAAGACATTCGTGGTGCAGTTGTTAGGATCATCAATGAGCCTGAACTTCGAAATCGTCTGATTCTTAATGGATTCGAAAATGTCAAGCGATTTCATCCGGAAACGATCGGGGAAGAATTTGCCGCTATCTACGAAAAAATAACAAAGAATTAACATGAAGAAGATCCTCTCCTTTACCGATTATTACTGGCCTGGTTACAAAGCCGGCGGGACTATCCGGGCATTCATGAATCAGGTGGATTACCTGAAGGAAGATTTTGAATTTTTCATCGTTACACGCGATACGGATTACACGGAGACGGTGCCATACACGGATGTTGTTCAGAATCAATGGACCCATCCTGAACCGAATGTTCACATTTATTACGTTTCGGCAGACGCCCAAAAAACCGGACTATTCCGCAAACTGATCCGGGAGGTGGATCATGATGTCGTGTACATTCATTTGCTGTTTGGGTTCTGGTTTTCAATACTTCCTCTGATTCTGGCAAAGATTCATGGAAGCAAAACGATCATTGTAGCCGCACATGGCGTAATGGGTCATGGTGCGCTTGGCGTGAAACCGGGGAGGAAAAAGGTGTTCCTTTCGGCCATGAAAATGACCGGCTTTTACCGGGGAACGATTTTTCATTCTGTCACAGACCATGAGACCGTTGATATCCGGACACATATTGGCCCAAAGACAAAGATCAGAGAGGCCCGCGAACTGCCCCGGAAGGTTTCCACTGTGCCGACGCGCGGTCAAAAAACAGAAGGAGAGCTGAAGATTGTCACAATCGCACGGATCTCCCCTGAAAAAAACCAGTTATTTGCCCTTGAAATTCTTAAAGTATGTACAAAAAACAAGATTCAATACGACCTTGTCGGACCGGTTCATGATGAAAATTACTGGAGTTTATGCAAAACGGCTATTGAGTCCATGCCACCGAATGTCAGGGTAACTTACCGTGGAAGTATCAACAGCGAGCTGATCCCGGGGGAGTTGCAACAGTACGATCTGATGTTGCTGCCCACGACAGGCGAGAACTTTGGCCATACCATCCTTGAGAGTTTCATGGCCGGATGCCCGGTAATCATCAGTGATCAGACCCCGTGGAAAAAATTGGCAGAGGCTGGTATCGGCCTGGATATCCCGCTGAAAGATCAGGATGTTTTCCGTGCCGGCATTGAACATTTTGCTGTCCTGGGGCCTGCAGATTTTGAAGTTTATTCAGATAAAGCGTATAAATTTGCCAGGGATTACTGTGCAAACCCTGAGATGCTTGGAGAAAACAGAAACCTTTTCGAATGATGATCATGCGCACGGACCTTTCCAAATACGACAACAGCAGCTACAACCCGGGTGGCGGAGCCATAAAACGGCTGGCATGGTATTATGTCAACATCATTTTTTTTAAGTCGGCCATGTTCCCCGTCAGCAGCCTGAAGTGCGCTTTACTTCGACTTTTTGGTGCAAGGCTGGGAAAGGGTGTGAACATAAAACCCTGCGTGAACATCAAATATCCCTGGAAGCTGACCATCGGCGATTACACATGGATCGGGGAGAATGCATGGATCGACAACCTCGACGACGTGGTTATCGGCAGTCATTGCTGCATCTCGCAGGGGGCGATGCTTTTGTGCGGGAACCATAATTACCGGAAATCCACGTTCGACCTGGTCACAGGCAAGATCACCCTTGAGGATGGTGCATGGGTCGGGGCTTACAGCATTGTATGTCCCGGGGTAACCTGCATGTCACATTCGCTTCTGGCTGTACATTCAGTCGCCACCCGTAACCTGGCCGCTTATTCGATCTATCAGGGGAATCCTGCCGTAAAGGTCAAGGACCGTGTGTTTGAATCTCAACCAGTTGCTGCGCAATCATAGAACCAGAGACACATATCTTTCAAGTATGAAAATATCAGTAATCACGATCACCTACAACAGCGAGAAGACACTCCGCGACACAATTGATTCAGTGCTGAGCCAGACTTACGAGGATATTGAGTACATCATTGTTGACGGAAAATCGAAGGACTCCACCTGCGACATCGTTCGCTCTTATGGCGACCGCATCACAAAATTCGTCTCGGAAAGAGACGAAGGACTTTACGATGCCCTGAACAAAGGGATCGGGATGGCAACAGGAGATGTTGTCGGATTTCTCCATTCCGACGACCTGTATGTCTCGGCAGATTCAGTAAAGCTGATCGCTGAGGCATTTATCCATTTTAATGTTGATTCGGTTTATGGCGACCTTGTTTATGTTGACCAGGCCGATACATCCAAGATTGTCAGGTTCTGGCGGTCGGGGAAATTTCATCGCAGCAAGGCGCTTACAGGCTGGATGCCACCGCACCCGACATTTTACGCAAAGCGCAAGGTTTATGTCGATTACGGAGGGTTCAACACAACCTTTAGAATAGCTGCCGATTATGAATCGATCCTCCGGTTCCTGGTACGATTCAAAATCAGCACATTTTACATACCTTTGGTGTTGGTTCGCATGAGGGTGGGGGGAGAAAGCAACAAGAGCATCAAAAACCTGATCAGGAAGAGCTGGGAAGATATACGGGCCATGAACATCAACGGGGTGCTCTTCTTTGCAGCATTGTTCAGTAAGAACGCTTCAAAGTTCAAACAGTTCATGCCCCCTGAATGGGTCAACCGGCAAATGAGAAACACTTAAAAAAGAGATATGTCCTACTTTATGTTCGTCAGGGATTTTATTGCAAAAGCCGGCACCAGCGACATGTTGTTATCCGCGATTGCTTTTATCATCAGCTTTATTATTTGCTTCGTCCTGATCCCGATCATCATCAAATTGTCAATGCGGTATAATCTGGTTGACAAACCCAATGAGCGGAAGGTGCATAAAGTACCGATCAGCCGGTTGGGCGGGCTTGGTATTGTTCTAGGTATTCTTTCTTCGGCGCCTCTTTGGTTTTTAAAAGGCGATACTTCCATGCTGATACACCTGCTTGTGGGGATGCTGATCCTGATCATGATCGGGGTGATTGATGATATCAGGGAACTTCCACCCAAGATTAAGTTTTTAGGGCAGATCGTAGCCGCCCTGTTACTGGCACATGCCGGTTTGCTGATTGACAATATGTTTGGGATCTTCGGCATTGAGCAATTACCGATCGTATTCCAGTATATCCTCACCGTTTTCATTGTTGCCGGGATTATCAATGCGTTCAACCTGATCGACGGCATTGACGGTTTGGCGGGCGGGCTTGCGCTGATCGACATGACTGGCTTTTTCGTACTGTTTTTCCTTGCCGGTGAAGTCAGCTCGGCCTTGATTGTAGCTTCAGCAGCAGGCGGGTTGCTTGCTTTTCTCAAGTACAACTACCATCCGGCCAGGATATTTATGGGCGATACAGGTTCCATGATCCTTGGCTTTTTGCTCGCGGCCATGGGTATCCTGGCACTTGTGATCAGCCGGACAACAACATCGTATTTCATCTACAGCGAGGCTGCGATCATCGTCTTCAGTATTTTTATCCTGCCTGTTTATGATACTTTACGCGTTTTCGCCGGGAGGGTCATCAACAAAAAGTCGCCGTTCAGCCCCGATAAGACCCATATCCATCATGTGCTGATGAAAACGGGTTTCAACCACCCCAAATCAGCAAAGATTCTCTATTTAACCAATATCGTCCTGATCGCGACAGGCTTTTTTCTGCGCTCCGAAAAACTTTTACTGGTGGCACCCTTGCTGGTGCTTGAAGTGATCCTCTTTTCAGAATTCCTGACCCTTTACAAACTTATCAAGGCTTTATTCCAGGGAAAGAAACTGCAAAGTAAAGCGCTGGATATGCAAATCGATAACCGACTTTTAATCGATAACCTGGAAAACAAGGATGGAAAAGAATAGACCAACAAGGATCTTCATTGTAGAAGACGATGAAATGTATTCCCTGATCCTGAAAAGAGCGCTTGAACAGGAGGGGTATGAGATTCATATTTTCAATTCCGGCGAACAGATGATCTCCTCCTGGGATGAGGATCCCGATATAATCCTGCTGGATTATTACATTACCAGCAATCTCGGTATTGCCATGAATGGCGAAAAAATCCTGCGTTTCATCCGGCGGATCAGTAAAAGCCTGCCGGTCATCGCCCTTACGGCCGCTCCCGATATCACCAAAGCGACCAGCATGCTTAAACTTGGCGCCATCGATTTCATTGTGAAGGACATAGAAGGATTGCCAAATCTGCTGAAAACAATCAGCCAGGTGCTTGAGGCGGGAAAGCTTCGCGAAGAGATGGTGAAAAACAAGATCATGATCAAAAAGTACAAGCAACATTTTTTAATCATCGTACTGTCCATTGCCCTAATGGCCATGACCCTTCTCTGGCTCTTCGCGTGAGGCTGAAATTTACACTGCATGGCTATCCGTTCTGTTTTTGGCAATCGTGACATCCGGGAGAAGAAGATTCTCCCTAACCGCGATTATTATAAAACCCTGATCGAAAATAAAAAAGAGGCAACTTTCCTTTGCGATGGTGAAGGAGATCTTTTCCTGCTGAATAAAAAAGCGCAATTGATAACAGGTTTCGGCGAGGAAGAGATTCGGGAATATCATATCCGGGATCTGTTCGTCACCCTGAAAACTTCAGATAATCAACTTGATTCGAGACAATATTCGGAATTTACCACAAAGTTGTTCCTTCTTGATTCACGCAGGTACCTTATGCCTGTTGTTTTCGATTTCAAAGAGATCGAAGGCCAGAAGTTCCTGTGTACCTGTGTTGAAACAGAAGACAATAACCCTCCTTCCGGCGGGCGTGAAGCCATGGTTCAGATGCAGGTTGAACCATCGGTGGTTGTAACCCAGCCATCCAAACCCGAAACCCAGGCCCGCTGGACCGTTGATTTTGAACACAGGGTCAGGAACCTGTTGGGGAGCATCCTTGGATTTGCTTCAATTCTGGCCCGGGAACCTGCCATTACAGGGGATAAAAAACTGGCAAATAACCTTGATTCGATTCTCAGGAGCAGTAACCAACTCAAGAAACTTTTCAATCAGAACAGTTTTAACGACAGCGAGTCTCATGAAGTGAACCGCACAGTCAGCTTTTTGTCGCCTGTCATTCAAAAAGCGGTGATCTTGCTGGAGCCTCTCGCTAACCTCAACAACCAGACAATAGAGGTCGTAAAACATGCGGACATCAAGGTGGTTACTGACGAAACCCTGTTGCTTGACCTGCTTAAATTCCTGATCAGCAAGGCAATCATCTACACACGCCGGGAGGAAGTTCTCGTTGAAATATCGGAGGACAGGAACAACCGCAAGGTGATGATCAGCATTGATAATTTAGGGCAGGACATTCCACAGGGAGTCATCAATTTCATCAAACGTGAGGCTTCAAAAGAAAAGTATGACCTGGAGAATCCCATCGTTGCTCAAAACAAGGAGATATCGTCGTTGCTTCATTCCCTCAACCGGATAGACGGAAAGATCACCTTTTCTGCCAGCCCGACAATGGGTGAGATCGCACAGGTTACCCTGCCACTCGCATCGGATGCTGACAGCATTGACGATATAGCGGTCCTGGAAAACTCAGTTAGAAGCAAATCGCTGAAAATACTGATTATTGAAGACGAGAAATTCTCAGCAATGATCCTGCAGATTTACCTCGATAAGATAGCCGAAGTTTCAATTGCCTATTCAGGAAATGAAGCGCTTAACATCATCGAGATATTTTACAACAAGGGCATTGTTTTCAACGCGGTGATCAGCGACATCGGGTTGCCGGTGCCATGGGACGGCATCATGCTGAAACTCGAGATAGAAAAAAGGTGGCCTGAATACCAGAGTATCCCATTTCTTGCACAAACTGCATATACGGCCAAGAGTTATGCAGACAGGATCATGGAGGGTAAGTTCAATGAAATGCTTATAAAACCGATCAACAGGACCGATGTTCTGTTGTTTCTCGATAAATACTGCAGGTAAATTTTCTATTTGCGTCATTTGCATTTCAAATTTATTATATTTGTTCGACTTTAACTCAATTACTATTCATGGCGTTTTTTAATACTCTCCGTGGCCTTCGCGATCATCTGCCATTACTTTTTATTTCCCTGATTGCGGGAATTCTAACTTCCTGTATTCCGCAGAAGAAAATGTTGTTGATGCAGTATGAAACTTTAATAGACAGTACTTATGCGACTACATTCGAGGGAAAGCATTTTGAAGACACCATTTACAGGATCCAACCCAATGATTACCTGTATATAAACATCACTTCAGTTGAAAAGCCTATTACACAATTCGTGGAGCCGGTAGCCGGAATCAACTACCTTAACAGTGAAAACCAGGCTCTGGTCGGATATCATGTGTATGATGATGGCCGCATTTATTTCCCATATATAGGAATGATTCATCTTGGAGGGCTTACAATCCTGCAGGCGAGAGATACCGTTAAAGCAAATGTAACGAAGATTGTTGGCAGATGCAGGATTGAAATCACGCTGATCAACAACACGATTTACATGGTGGGTGAATTCTCGAAACAGGGAACGTATAACATGACTCGAAACAAGCTGGGCATCTATGAAGTCATTGCCCTTGCAGGCGGGCTGACCGATTATGCCAAGCGCGACAGAATCAAGGTTTTGCGAACGGAAAATGGCGTGAGAAAAATGTATCTTGTGGATGTCAAAAGCGGGAACCAGATCGGGAAGAATATGTTTTATGTTTATCCCAACGATGTAATTTATGCGGAACCGATGAAGGCCAAGTCTATCGGGGTTACACCAACATTCTCACTTGCAGTTTTAACAACCATCGTATCATTCGCCATATTGGTAACAACGTTATTTAAATAGTAATTTGTTGTGGGGAAAGCAGGAAATAACCTGACCAGCGGGATTGATTTTAAAAGGGTGCTGAATAAATACCTGAAAAACTGGTATTTGTTCGCCATTGCGATCGGCATTGCCTATATGGCCGCTTCCGTTAATAACCGGTATGTGGTTCCCATTTACAGTTTGTCCACTTCTGTGCTGATCGAGGATAAGAGCAATAAATCAATGCTTGACCAGCGAGGCTCGATCTCCGCCGATCCCTTGTTCCTGAATTCCAAACTTATCGATAACCAGATTGCGCTGTTAAAATCGTTTTCACAGATCAAACTGATAATCCAGCACCTTAATTTTGACGTATCATATTATGCCAGAGGAAAACATGTCTGGGAAGAAGTGTATAAAAGGGCACCTTTTGTTGCCAGGTTCGACTCAGGGCATCCGCAGATCAAGGGGGTCAGACTTGATATCAGGTTTAAGGGGAATGGAAAGTTCCAGCTATGGTCCGAAAATCTTGGAATTTTCAAGGAACCAAGAAACTACTCCTTTGGGGAGACCATTTCAGGGAAGGATTATTCATTTTCGGTAATACTCAAGGACAGTATCAATCCGCTGGACTATTCCGGCCAGACGTATGGTTTTCAACTCAATGACATTAACCAGCTTACGTCTGAGTACAGGAAAAAGACCAACATCAGCCCGGAAAAAGGGGCATCTGTCATCGTCATTTCTTCTTCCGGCCCGAATAAGGACAAGGAGAAAGATTATCTCAACGAGCTGACGCGCATGTTCCTGCTTACGAACCTGGAGAAAAAGAATCGAATACTGACCAGTACTATTGAGTTTATTGACAGGCAGTTACGTCAAATGGGAATCGAACTGGACACAGCTGAATCGAAGCTGGAGGAGTTCCGCAAGGACAACAAGTTCATGCAACTTTCCGCCAAGGCAGCAACTGTGCTCGCTGAAACCAACAACCTTGCCAAAGAACGGGCGAACCTGATCGCCGACAAGAAATATTATGAGTATTTGCTGGAATACCTGACCTCTCACAATAGTTTCGAAGATGTGGTGATGCCTTCTACTGTCGGACTGAGCCTGCCATTGTTTTCGGATCTTGTGCTGAAACTGTCGACCGTAAGCCTGGAGAAAGCGGATCTCATTGCCAATTCGTCGCGGCAGAATCCATATATTCAAACGCTGGAGGAGCAGATTACAAACATGAAAGCTGCGCTGATTGAGAACATGCACAGCATTATTAAAACGACACAGCTGAAGATCGATGACCTCGAAGAACGTATCAATGTCAAAGAAGCCGACTTCGCCACTTTACCCGGAGTGGAACGGCAATACCTGGAGATTGAAAGGAAGTACAATGTTTTCAACAATATGTACGACTTCCTGCTCCGGAGAAAATCGGAAGTTGAGATTCAGCGGGCCGGGAATACCTCTGATCATGAGATCGTTGATTATGCCGGTAATACAGGGATCAGTATCGTTTCTGCAAGCCCGAAGACCGCCTTTGTCAACGCAATGATCTGGGCAATTCTGATTCCTGCTGTTTTCCTTTTCCTTGTTGTGATCCTGAACAACAGGATCATGTCAAGAGACGACATTGAAGCCCTCACCGATGTGCCCGTTATCGGCAGTTTGATCCGCAACACGGATAAGCGGACCGGGAAATTACTGCTCAATGCGAATTCTGTTTTTACCGAAACCCTTCGCATTATTAAGATCAAACTCAACCTTGATCCCCACAATGGCGAGCAGATCATCAAAGTCACCTCTGCCAATATCGGTGATGGCAAGACTTTTCTCGCGGTCAATCTCGCCTCCATCTACGCCATGGCCGGAAAACGGACACTTCTTCTTGGTTTTGACCTTCATCGCCCGCAGATTTCGGAGCACTTCAACCTGGCCATGAATGAAGGCGTTACCAATTATCTGATCAATGACATCAGGGTTGAGAATGTCATCCAGCGCACCTTCACAAAGAACCTTGATATTCTGCTGTCTGGTCCCATTCCTCCGAATCCCGACGAGCTGATCGAATCGGATAAAACACGGCAATTGTTTGCCGACTTGCGTGGAAAGTATGAGTTTATTATCATGGATACCCCTTCCATTGGCCTCGTTGGGGATGCCTACTTACTTGACCGGCATTCGGATGTGACACTGTTTGCGGTCAGGCAAAACCACACCACCAAGAAATCTTTTGACGCATCGATTGCGGAGGCAGTTGCAAACAGGATGAAGGCTCTGAACATCGTGTTCACTGACGTAAAGCTGAGCGTGAGGATCCAGGATATTAATTTTACGGCCCCGGCTGAGGAAAATCATAATATAATCCTTCGTAATATCGCCCGCTTTCGGAAGGCGGTCATAAACAAGATCCGGAAATTTTAATACATTTAACCAATCACCAAAACCTAAACTCATGAGCAAAGTTGCTTTAATTACCGGAGTTACAGGTCAGGACGGGGCTTACCTGTCGGAATACCTGTTGAAACTTGGATACACTGTACATGGTGTTAAACGCAGGTCATCACTCTTCAACACCGATCGGATCGACCATCTTTACCAGGATCCATTTATGACCAACAAGAATTTCTTCCTGCATTATGGCGACATGACGGATTCGACCAACCTGATCCGGATTGTTCAGGAAACCCAGCCCGATGAGATTTACAACATCGCAGCCATGTCGCATGTACAGGTCAGTTTTGAAACTGCAGAATATACGGCCAATGCCGATGCGATTGGAACCCTGCGCCTGCTGGAAGCAATCAGGCTGCTGAAAATGACCCACAAAACCAGGTTCTACCAGGCGTCGACGAGCGAACTTTACGGAAAGGTACAGGAAATCCCGCAAACGGAGAAAACACCATTTTATCCCCGGTCCCCTTATGCAGTGGCAAAATTATACGGCTTCTGGATCGTTGTTAATTACCGGGAGGCCTACGATATGTTCGCCTGCAACGGGATCCTGTTCAACCATGAATCGCCGATCAGGGGGGAGACATTTGTTACACGCAAGATCACACGCGCAGTGGCGAAAATCGCGCTGGGATTGCAGGATACAATCTATCTCGGTAACCTCTCTTCCAAGCGTGACTGGGGACATGCCAAGGATTACATTAAAGCAATGTACCTGATGCTTCAGCAGGACAAACCCGAAGATTTCGTCATTGCCACCGGGGTAACGACCGAAGTGCGGGAGTTTGTACGTCTTGCCTTCAATGAACTCGGGATCATAGTTGGTTTTGAAGGCGAAGGAGTGGATGAACAGGGTGTTGTCATGGATTGCCTTAATCCGGAATATAAGTTACCTAAGGGTAAAGTGGTGGTGCGGGTCGATTCCCGGTATTTCCGTCCGACAGAAGTCGAATTACTGATCGGAGATGCCACCAAGGCACGGGTGCAGCTCGGCTGGGTGCCAGAACACGATCTCAATTCCCTGGTCAGGGACATGGTTAGCGGCGACCTGTTGATCATGAAAAGGGATAAGTACCTGAAAGAGGGCGGTTATGCAATAAAAAACTACTATGAATAAAAATGATAAAATTCTGATTCTCGGATCAGCGGGGATGGTGGGCAGCGCCATCCTGAGAAACCTGATTGGAAAGGGTTACGAAAATATCGTTGGTACCGATTATCGTTCTGCCGGACAGAAGTTTGACAAGGTAAGATACCGAAAGGTCGACCTGATGGATCAGGCGGCATGCCATTCACTGTTCGTTGAAGAAGAGCCTGATTATGTGTTCGTTGCTGCAGCCAAGGTCGGCGGGATTGTTGCAAACAGCACTTACAGGGCACAATTTCTTTACGATAACCTGCTGATTCAGAACAACGTCATCCATCAGGCTTATTTGTCGAAGGTGAAAAAACTGCTGTTCCTCGGCAGTTCATGTATTTATCCTAAGAATGCACCTCAACCTATCAGGGAAGAGTACCTGCTGACCGGGCCGCTTGAATACACCAACGAGCCCTATGCCATTGCCAAAATTACCGGGCTGAAGATGTGTGAGAATTACAACCTCACCTACGGAACAAACTTCATCGCCGCAATGCCGACAAATCTCTATGGTCCCAATGACAATTACGATCTCCAGAATTCGCACGTATTGCCTGCGCT
Source organism: uncultured Draconibacterium sp. (assembly GCA_964355945.1). Classification (GTDB taxonomy): domain Bacteria; phylum Bacteroidota; class Bacteroidia; order Bacteroidales; family FEN-979; genus CAIVAT01. The sequence goes on along the minus strand of CAYHGE010000020.1, from coordinate 23,999 downwards.
GATCCGTAAATTCCATGAAGCAAAGGTTTCCGGGGCACCTGATGTAACCATCTGGGGAACAGGCACACCTTTGCGTGAGTTCATGCATGTGGATGACCTTGCAGCAGCCGTTATTTTCCTGATGGAAACTTATGATGGAAGCAAATTCGTGAACATCGGATGGGGAAAGGACATTACCATCAGGGATCTGGCTTTCCTGATCAGGGACGTGGTCGGTTTCGAAGGGGAGCTGGTTTTCGACCATTCCAAACCTGACGGTACCCCGCGCAAACTGCTCGATGTATCCCTCCTGACCTCTCTTGGCTTTACACCTTCCATTCACATCAGAGAAGGCATCACGAGCACTTATGCCGACTTTCAGAACAAACATGCTTAACTGGAAACAATTCGAGAAACTATCATATGAGTTCAATAAATACCGATCAACAGGTAAATACCCTGCCCGACGAGTGGACGATGATCCTCAGACCCAAGCGTAACCTGCTTGATATCAACCTGCGTGAACTTTGGCAATATCGTGACCTGATCATGCTTTTTGTGAAGCGCGACTTTGTGTCAAAATTCAAGCAAACGATCCTTGGACCGTTATGGTTCATCATTCAACCCCTGCTGACCACCATCATGTTTACGGTTATTTTCGGAAATATTGCGGGCATTTCAACCAGCGGGATCCCGAAAATGCTCTTTTACATGTCGGGAATTGTCGGATGGACTTATTTCTCAACCTGTCTCAATGATACGTCCCAGACGTTCATCAAAAACGCCTCGATTTTTGGAAAAGTTTATTTTCCAAGGCTGGCGTTGCCTATCTCGGTGGTTATCTCCAACCTTGTCAGTTTTGTCATCCAGTTTTTATTCCTGCTTGTTTTTCTCGCATATTTTATGATCAGCGGGTCTGATGTTTCCCCGAACATCAATATACTTTGGTTGCCATTCCTCGTGCTCCTGATGGCCGGGCTGGGCCTCGGTTTCGGGATCATCATCTCTTCACTGACCACAAAGTACCGCGACCTCACCCACCTTGTGACCTTTGGGGTTACTTTGTGGATGTATGCTACGCCGATCATATACCCGCTTTCCGAAATCCCTGAAAAGTATCAGATGCTGGTAATTGCGAATCCCATGACCCCGGTTGTTGAAACATTCAAGACAGCTTTGCTGGGCGTTGGAGTGATCAATTACGGGCATATTCTTTACAGTTTTTGCTTTACCATCTGCCTGCTTGCGATCGGGGTAGTGATCTTCAACAAGGTTGAGAAAACCTTCATGGATACAGTGTGATCAGTTTTTACCAGGGTCACTATTTTAAACTTCAATCATACGTAAAAAACTGCAAAATGTCGAATGTTGTCATAAAAGTTGAAAATGTATCCAAGCAATACAGGTTGGGAAATGTTGGTACAGGAACCCTGAGCCATGACCTTAACCGGTTTTTTGCAAAAACCCTGGGAAAGGAAGACCCGCACGCAAAAGTTGGTGTTGCGAACCGACTTGATACCGTTGACGGCCGGTATGTTTGGGCATTGCGCGATATCAACCTCGAGATATGTGATGGAGAAGTGCTTGGGATCGTTGGAAAGAACGGAGCCGGGAAGTCAACCATGCTGAAGCTTTTATCGCGGGTAACTGCACCTACCGAAGGTGAAATCAAGGTCAAGGGCCGGATTGCCAGCCTGCTCGAGGTCGGAACCGGATTTCACCCGGAGCTGACCGGGAGGGAAAACATATACCTGAATGGTGCCATCCTTGGCATGACAAAGAAGGAGATCAGCTCGAAATTTGATGAGATTGTGGAGTTCTCAGGTGTAAAAAAATACGTGAACACTCCTGTAAAACGCTATTCTTCAGGAATGTACGTGAGGCTGGCGTTTGCAGTCGCTGCCCATCTTGAACCGGAGATCCTGATCGTGGATGAAGTTCTTGCAGTCGGCGATGCTGAATTCCAGAAAAAAGCCATAGGGAAAATGCAGGATGTATCACGAAGTGGCCGGACGGTCCTGTTCGTCAGCCACAACCTCACAGCAGTGGAGCAACTTTGCACAAAAGGGGTGCTTATGCAAAACGGCATGCTGAAGATGGAAGGGAAAGTGCACGACATCACTTCTGCCTATAAGCAGATGTCTGTAGATGAGAATGAATTGCGCAGGAGCGGAACCCGGGTCATGGAGTTCCAGGAGTATAAAATGACCGACATGAACGGCCGGAAGACCGATGAAGTTTTTTTGGGCGACGATTTCAAAATATCGGCCACCGCCAAAGCGAAAGATCAGATCGATTTCTGTGACATGACCCTTGACATCCGCAACGATTCCAATGAATTCATCGGCCATGTAACCAACGCCGACGATCAGTTCGAAATTAAGAAACTGAACAATGGAGAATCGATGACCATCGAAGTGGCCGTGAAAAACATCTGCTTCGCACCGGCCACCTACTACATCTCGCTTTGGCTTGGCAATTCTTATGGCACCTTCGATTACATAGAAAACTGCATCCGGTTTACCATTAAACAGGGCGATAATTTTATCCACCGGCCTTATCCTTTTGATAAAAGAGCGAAAACAGTACTTCAGTCTTCCTGGCAATTTAAATAACAACCATGGATACCACCACACCACTGTTAAGCGTGCTCATGCCTGTTTACAATGGCCGTGATTATCTCCGGCCGGCCATCGACAGCATTCTGGCACAAACGTTCAGGGATTTTGAACTGATCATTGTCAATGATGGTTCATCCGACGATACCCAATCGATCATTGAGGAGTATAAAGACCCGAGGATCGTTTGCGTGGTTCAGAAAAACCAGGGTGTTGCCCGATCGTTGAACAACGGACTGGACCTGGTACGCGGGAAATATGTAAGGCGTCATGATGCCGATGATATTTCAACCCCGGACTCCTTCCGTATACAGGTCGATTTCATGGAAAGTCACCCCGAATATGTGATGGTATGCAACCAGGAAGCTTTTATGACTGCCAGCGGAAAAATCGCCTGGAAGTACCGGGTCCCGAACAGTAATTTTTTCCAGGGGAGAGACCTTGTCGATCTTGATCTCACCCATTTCAACATAAACAGTTCCAGTCCTGTCGTTCATGGAACCGCTTGTTTCAGGACAGAAGAGGTGATCAGGATCGGGAAATACCGGACAGAATTCACCGTGTCGGAAGATAACGACCTTTGGCTGCGTTTACTGGAGAAATACAAAATTGCTGTTCTGAATCAATGTACCTATTTCATGCGGCTGCACGGATCATCGGCTACCCAGCGTCACGCAGGCAAGATAACGTATTTCAGGCAGTTGCTGATCGATTATTCCATACAGCGACGGGAAACAGGATCTGATCCGATCATGCGCGGCGAGCCGGTACCGCCTGCTCCCCAGGTTGCGGCAGCTGAAATGCCCGTTCAAACACTGAAACCAGGAAAAAATTTCAGGGAAGACCTTCGCTATATTTATGGTTTGGTGGTCAATGCAAGGGATTGGGGAGAAATTAAAAAGTACGCCGGTGAGATTATCCGCGATGGCTGGAAAGACAAACGCACATGGGAAATGTTGCTGTTCCCTGTCGTTGGCGATAATGTTGTCAAAGCCGGCGTTTCGGTGAAATCTCTCTTCCGTCGCAAGAATACTTAAGTAAAAGATAAACAATGATTGCCGAACATCCACTCATATCCGTGATCATTCCTAATTACAACCGGGGAGATTTGTTGCAGGAGACCCTCGGCTCAATGCTAAGGCAGGACTACACGGAGTGGGAAGCACTTGTGGTGGATGACGGCTCGTCTGACAACAGCGCAGAAGTGGGTCGCAAATACATGCAACAGGATCGGAGGATCCGGTATCTTGCAAGAGACAGGGAACCCCGTGGCGCTCCCACATGCCGGAATATCGGCCTGACACAATCAAAAGGTGAATACATCATTTTTCTCGATTCCGACGATCTGCTGACCTCCGGCGCGTTATCGCAACGAATGGAAACGATAAAAAAAAATCCGGAACTCGATTTCTGGATTTTCCCGATCCTGATGTTCCGCGATGAGCCCGGGAACGCAACGACACTCTGGAATATCGATAATGGAGAATCCGACCTTCACCGTTTCCTGATCCTCGATGCGCCCTGGCAGACGACCGGCCCGATCTGGCGGAAAGAGCCGGTTTTGACGATCGGTGGATTTACCGAAGGTCTGACTTGCTGGCAGGATGTGGATTTTCATCTGAAGGCGATTATCGCAGGGCTGAAAGGGCAGAAATTTTATAACCTGCCTCCGGATGTACTGTATCGCCAGCATGAAACTCAAAGCATCAGCCAGGGCGAGATCAGCTCCCCGGCCAAACTGAAGAGCCGGTTTGATGTTTTCAGGAAGCAAACACTTGCGATACAGGAAAACAAATTGATTGCGAAAACTTCATCAGAGCAGGTCATGTACGACCTGCAACTCCTTGGTGGTAATATTGCCATTGGTGCGGCAAAGGCACTCAACGCCGATATCTGCGCGAAGGTGATCCGGTTTGGGTCGCAACAGGGGATTTTCTCTTCCGAAGTAGTCAGACAACTGTTGATGTTCCTTGCCTTTTATCAGTTACGGCTGAACAAAATAGCATCACTTGATGCAAGGGTGAAAGCGAAAACCCGGATGTACAGGCAGGATTCAAACATAGGAAAACACTTTTACAAACAAACAACCTGAATTGAACGAGACCCCGGTAGCAAAACCCCTGATTTCTGTCGTCATTCCAGTGAAAAATGGCGCTGATACACTGTGTTCATGCCTCGACGGTATCTTCAGGCAAACCCTTCGCGACAAGATCGAGGTGATTGTGATCGATTCAGGATCAACCGACGGGACATTAGATCTGCTGAAAAAATACCCGGTCAGGGTCCATCCACTTCCGCCTGCGGAATTCAACCATGGAGAGACACGCAATCTCGGTATCAGGTTAGCCCGCGGGGAATTTGTGGTCATGACCGTTCAGGATGCAACCCCTGCGACCGACAACTGGCTGGAGATCATGCTTGAACATTTCAGCGATGCGGCTGTAATTGGTGTTTGTGGTCAACAGATTGTGGGGCACGACAAGGACAAAAATCCGTTGCAGTGGTTTTCCCCTGCGGGTGAAGCGAAGCCGGAAAAGATTGTATTTCCCGATCCGTCGCAATTCACCGGCCTGACCGGAAAAAAGCAACACGACTTTTGCAACTGGGATGATGTGAACGCAATGTACCGCAAGTCGGCAAAAGATAAAATTCCTTTCAGGCAGCTCATGTTCTCCGAAGATACCCTGTGGGCCAAGGATGCACTGTCGCAGGGACAGACGCTGGTTTATGATTACCGGGCCAGGGTTTATCATTACCATCACCAGAATTTCAAGTTTTACTTCAAACGCACGTATATCATTCTATACCAGAACTATAAATTTTACGATTACATAAAATTTCCCAAAAATCCTGTCATCCAGGTTCCACAGATCATCGTCAGGATGATCCGGAAAAATTTACCTTTGGGTGAGCGTATAAAATGGATCTCTTATAACCTGAAACTGGTTGCAGCTGCCTGGTCGGCTGCGTTCATCTTCCTGCTGAATGCCCGTTTCAGGGGAATGCAAGGGGTAGAATCCTCCCAGAAATATTTCGTTGGCTACCCTCCACAGGGTGTCCAGTCAAAACTTAAACAGAAAAACGATGACTGATCCGGAAAAACCAATGGTGAGCGTGCTCATGACAACCTACAACCGCGAGAAATATCTCGCCCAGGCTGTGGAAAGTGTACTTGCGTCAACCTACCAGAATTATGAACTGATCATTGTCGATGACCAGTCGAAAGACCGCAGCCTGTCTATTGCGAAGGAATTTGCAGAGAAAGATGCGAGGATCAGGGTGATCCTGAATGAGAAGAACCTGGGCGACTACCCAAACCGCAATAAAGCGGCCAGCCTGGCGCGGGGAAAGTACCTCAAGTATGTGGATGCTGACGACCTGATCTATCCGACCGGTTTGCAGGTGCTTGTGGATAGTATGGAACGTTTTCCGGAGGCAGGCTATGGACTCGGATCCCTTCCGCAGGACAAGTTCCACATATTTCCCTTTGTACTTTCACCTGTGGAAGCATACAAGCGGCACTATTTCAAAGAGCAGTTGTTTCATAAAGCGCCGTTGTCGGCGATCATGCGTAAGGACATCTTTGAGGCAGTGGGCGGTTTCACGGGTCGCAGGTATCTTGGCGACTTCGAGATGTGGCACGTCCTTTCCGCCCGCTACCCGGTCCTGTTAATGCCGCAGGGCATTGTCTGGTACCGCGAGCATGAGGAGCAGGAGATGCAGGACAACAGGACGGACTTTACCATTCCGTTCAAATACCTGAAATGCTCCGAGGAGATGATCAACAAGCCGGAATGCCCGCTCTCTCCCGAAGACCGGGCGAAGGCGTTGCAGAAAATACACTGGAACATGGCCAGGTACATCCTCGGCGTTGGGAAGAACCATTCGCGTAAAATCATGCGCGAACTTCGGAAACAGACACCGTTCTCCTATCTGACTTTGTTAAAACTGGCATGGAAAGAACCAAAATTTTAATTCCCGGTTTATGAGTACAGCAGGAAATTTAATCAGGATAAAACTGATGTACATAAAATACATCGGTCAGCGCTTTGCACGGTTCATTTACTGGAATATCAGGCTGGCACAGGCCAATCTTGGCCCCGGAGTCAGGATCCACTTTCCGGTAATTGTGGAGGGAAATGGCCGCCTGACAATCGGTGCAGGAGCGGAGCTCATGAAACGTGTTTCGATCGGTTTGTCGCCCGGAAGCCAGGTTATCATCGGTCCCGGATCAAGAATCCATCCTGAGGCCAACATCCATGCAGGAAAGGATACCACCATTGTCCTTGGAGAGAAGTGCTCGGTGCTTACCCATGCAGTTGTCCGTAACGGGAAAGGTGTTGAGATGGGCGACCGGAGTTCCATCTCAAGCTACTGCAATATCTTTCCGCGGGAGCCGGGCTATGACGGAAAACTGATCATCGGGAAGGGTTCAAATATAGGAGATAATACCATCATTGACACAAGCGACGACGTCATCATCGGTGACATGGTCGCACTGGGTCCCCATGACATCATTTATACCCATGATCATGATTACCGTTCCGACTCTTTTGCTGCCTGGAAAGGCGGTGTTCACACCGGGAAAGTCGTGGTGGAGGATGGCGCCTGGGTGGGTGCAAGGGTGACCCTCCTGCCGGGTGTGACGATCGGCAAACGTGCCATCGTGGCCGCTGGTTCCGTGGTGACGAAAAATGTTGCCCCGGGAGATATTGTCGGAGGTATTCCGGCTAAATCGATCCTTAAAAAGAAAAATGATGAGTGACACAAGTCCGGTTGTTTCCATCGTCATCCCTGCGTATAATGCAGGTTCCTGCATTGCTGAAACGCTTGATTCGGTCGTAGGGCAAACCTACCCCAATATTGAAGTTTTCGTGGTTGACGATGGCTCATCCGACAATTCAGTCGCCGTTGCCCGGCAGTTTGAATCCGGCAATCTGACGGTGATTGAACAGAAGAACAGCGGTGCCTGCGTTGCCAGGAACCTGGGACTTTCAATGTCAAAGGGCAAATATATCCAGTTTCTTGATGCTGATGATATTTTGAGTCACGATAAGATCGAATTGCAGGTTGATGTGTTGGAGAAAAACCCCGGTTTTCTGGCGGTATGTCCTACCGTGCATTTCATGAACGGTGAAGATTATCTGAAAATGGCGCCCCGCGAGGAATCCTATTGGATCCACGATACAGACGATCCGGTTGATTTTCTGACCAGGTTATATGGCGGTGACGGGGAGCGTTGGATGGTGCAGACAAGTGCCTGGCTGACCCCCCGGACGATCACCGACCGGATTGGTCCCTGGAACAATAAATTGCTGCTCGATCAGGATGGCGAATATTTCGCACGTGCCGTGCTGGCTTCAAAAGGAATCAGGACAACCGGAGGGATCAACTATTACCGCAGGTTCACCCATGGCAGCAGTATCTCCGGGAAAGCTGACAAGAAGGAGAACCTCGAGAGTGCGTTGCTCGCACTCAGTCTGAAAGCTGAATACCTTGGAAAACACACCCGTTCAGATCGCTATTTGCAGGCGATGGCTACCCTCTACCTCGAAATAGCCATCAATGCGTATCCACGGTTTCCTGACCTTGTGAAAATCTGCGAGGAGCAGGTTGCAAAAACCGGCAAGAACCCTGTTGTACCGGTGCTTGGCGGAAAGATGATAGAGGTCACAAGGCAGTTGTTCGGCTGGAAAGCCGCGAAATCACTCAGGAAAACCATTCATAACATCCTGAAAAAGTAGTGGCGCCATGAAGAAAAAGATATGCATACTCACCCAAAGCCACCTTTGCCGTAATCCCAGGGTTGTGAAGGAATCGACGGCCCTTGCAGAAGCAGGGTACGAAGTAGTGATCCTGACGACTTTCACCTTTCCCGATTTGCTCGTGGAGGATCTGAAGCTGATCGAAAATTCAGGGGTTGTGTTAAAAGGTGTTGTGAACATGATCCCGTCGGAGGCGTCGAAATGGTACAGGCTGAAAGAGAGGCTGGTACGCAGGGTCAGTGGCGAAGTAATAGCACGGTTCCACTATGAAAATGTTTACGCGCTGGGATACGACTATGGTAAAAACCTGAGGGCAGCGATTCGTGAAAAAGCAGAATTGTATATCTGCCACCAGGAGGTCAGTACGGTGATCGGTTGTAAACTGATTGAAAAGGGTTTCAGGGTTGCCTTCGATTTCGAAGACTGGTACTCACATGACTTGTTGCCCGAAGCCAACAGATCCCGACCGGTAGGGTTACTTGAAAAATATGAGAAGTATGCTCTGAACAGAGGTGTTCTGACCTACACGACCTCCCGGGCGATGGCCGCTGCCATGGCTGAATTTGCCGGTTCCGTGGAACCCCGGGTACTGCAGAATGTCTTCCCGTTTACCGACCGGGATCATCTCGACCACAGGATCAAAGACCGTGTGGATATCGCCATCCCTTCGATTCATTGGTATTCCCAGACAATCGGACCCGGCCGGGGGATTGAATTTCTCGTGCAAAGTCTTGAGGATGTGGAAGTCCCTGTTGAGTTTCATCTTCGGGGTAACCTTTTCCAGGATTTCGGACGTGCATTGACCGACCTGTTTCCGCATCACAAAGGGCATCGGCTCTATTTTCATCCGCTGGTGCCGCACCGTGAACTGTTATCACGCATTGCCGAGCATGACATCGGGCTGGCCACGGAAGAATATACTCCCGACAGCCGCAACCTGACGATTACCAACAAGATCCTGCAATACCTCCAGGGCGGAATCGCCGTAGTGGCTACAGATACACTAGGCCAGCAGGAGGTTGCAAAAGAAGCTCCGGATGCCGTCATGATGTTTAAAAACAAAGACAGGCAGGGACTCTCCTCATTGCTCAACATTTTGCTTAAAGACCCTGACAGGCTCAGGCAGGCAAAACAGGCCGCCCTTCAGGCTGCAGGGGATCAATTCTGCTGGGAACACCAGCAGCCCTGGCTTGTGAGCTGGATCTCTGATGTGTTACAATCCAAATGACCATGAAAAAAGTACTGATCATATCTCCCAATTTCCCCCCCGTCAACGCGGCCGACATGCACAGGGTCAGGCAGAGCCTGCAGTATTTTCCGCAAATGGGCTGGCAGGCAACCGTTGTCGCCGTGGAACCTGCTTTTGTGGAGATGAGCGAAGACCCGATCCTGCTGCAAACCTTTCCCGCAGATTCGGAGATTGTGCGGATCAGGGCCTGGCACCCGCAAAAAACCCGGAAGTTCGGGCTCGGGAACCTGGGTTACCGCTCACTGAAGTTCTACCGGGATACCTGCAATCCATTGATCCGCAAGAATAAATACGACCTCATCTATTTTTCCACGACCGCCTTCCCGGTGATGGTTCTGGGAAGGTACTGGAAGAAAAAGTTCGGAATCCCCTACATCATCGACATGCAGGATCCCTGGCGGAACGATTTCTATCTTGACAAACCCAGGAATGAACGACCTCCGAAGTTCATGATGGCATACACTATGGATAAGTACATGGAAGCCTGGGCCATGAAAAAAGTCGATGGGATCATCTCTGTTTCTGCCGGTTATCCTAAAACCCTGATGGAAAGGTATCCGAACATCAAACCAGAAATGTGCACAGTGATTCCTTTTGGCGGGGCATCCATTGATTTTGAGGTACTTGAGAAGGTGCAGCTGAAAAACCCCTTATTCATCCCCGACAAGGAAACCATCAATTTTGCGTACATCGGCCGGGGCGGGCATGATATGGCAGCAGCCGTAAGTGGCATCTTTTCCGCTGTAAAACAGGGCTTACAGTCCTATCCGGATTTGTTCTCCAGAATAAGGTTTTACTTCGTCGGCACAAGCTATGCGGCTGACGGACAGGGGCAGAAGACCATCGAACCTGTTGCTGCCAGGTTTGGGGTTGAAAGCCAGGTGACCGAGATCACTGACCGGCTTCCCTATTTTACCGCCCTCCAGGTGTTGCACGATGCCGACATACTGATCATCCCGGGGTCAACAGATACCAACTATACGGCTTCCAAGCTTTATCCTTATATACTGGCAAACAAGCCGTTAATTGCCGTTTTCAATGAAAACAGCAGTGTGGTGGAGATCCTTGGTAAAACGAAATCCGGCACCTGTGTTACATTTAAAAATGATGATCCTGTTGAGGAGATCGGGAGAAAAACGCTTGAGGTGATGCATGAATTCCTGGTAAAGATCCCCTTTACCCCTGATACCGACTGGAAAGAATTTGAACCGTACACGGCCAGGGAAGCCACCCGGAAACAGGTTGAATTTTTCAATAAAATCACCGGATCATGAAAACCAAACTTGCCATCATAACTTCCCACCCGATCCAGTACAACGCCCCGATGTTCGCTTTGCTTGGCAAATCAGCCATTCTCGATATCAAGGTTTTCTATACCTGGAGCCAAAGCAGGGAGTCATTGTTTGACAAGGATTTCGGAAAGACCATCCAGTGGGATATCCCGCTTTTGGAGGGCTATACCCATGAATTTGTTGAGAACATATCAAAAACTCCCGGACCCGGTTCTTACAGGGGAATGGTTTGTCCAGAGCTGAACAGGAAAATCGAATCCTGGGGCGCACAGGCCATCCTTGTTTACGGGTGGAATTACCACGCGCATTATCATGCCATGAAACATTTCAGGAAGCGCATCCCTGTCTGGTTCAGGGGCGATTCAACCTTGCTGGATGAAGCAGGTGGTGCGAAGCAGATCCTGCGCAGGACCTTTCTTAAGTATGTATACCGTAGTGTGGATTTTGCCTTATATGTGGGAGAGAACAACCGGCATTACTACCAGAAGCATGGTTTCAGCAAAGAGAGACTGTTCTTTGCCCCGCATGCCATTGACAATCATCGTTTCGGCGACCCGGGTGGCAGGATGCGGCAGGAGGCCGGTAAATGGAGAGCCGAACTGGGAATCGGGGAGAAGGATATCGCAGTGTTATTCGTTGGCAAATTTGAGCTTAAAAAAGATCCGGAATTGCTCATCCGGGCGGCATTACTCATGGATAAACCAGGGGTTCATTACATATTCACTGGCAACGGGGCGCTGGAAGCCAACATGCAAGCAATGACACAGGGGAAGAGCCGGTTTCATTTCATTCCGTTCCAAAACCAGAGCCGGATGCCGGTCGTCTATAACCTTGGCGACATCCTGGCGCTGCCTTCACAGGGACCCGGAGAAACCTGGGGGCTGGCTGTCAATGAAGCGATGGCGTGCGGGAAAGCCATCCTGGTAAGCAACAGGTGTGGCTGCGCTATCGACCTGGTGGATCCAGGGAAAAACGGATTTGTCTTCGAAGCCGGGAATACGGCAAAATGCGCAGAGGTGCTTGATCAAATGACCGTTTCGAGAGAACAGACAGCGAAAATGGGCGAATTTTCAAAAAAGCTGGTCACATCCTGGTCATTTGAAGCAGTTTGCCGGAGCTTTGAAGAGAATATTCCAAATAAGACCAGACATTCATAACAGTTCCACATGTATTTTTCAGCCAGGGCAATCCGGATATTTTTTATAGGTCTGTTTGTTTTCACCTTCTTCCAGGTAAGTACCGATCTGTATTTTATGTCAGCTATCGGTATTGCGATGTTTGCCGGTGTGGCTGTCAAATTTTTCGAGGATCTCGGCAACCGTATCGAGATTCGCGACATGATTACCTTCATGTCGGTTCTGCAGTGGGTGGTTGGACCGGTTCTTGCATACAATTTTCTTCCCTACGACGAGCTTTACTATATGGCCGTACCCGAAGAGGTTTATATGGGGTACATCGTTCCCTTCTCCTTTGCCATGATCCTTGGATTGTACTTCCCCCTTGCAGATGAACGGATCGTTAACTTTGAAGATGTAACCCGTGTGAAGGCATACCTTGCAGAGAACCCGATGCTTGGTTATGTTTTTACCGGTGTCGGACTTGTTGCCGGGTTTACCAGCCGCTACCTGCCCCACAGCCTGACCTTCCTGATGTTCCTTCTCACCAATCTGCAATATGTTGGTGTTTATATGATCCTTTTTGGAACATCAAAGATTAAATGGCTGCTTTTCGCCGGCATCATGGGACTGGCTACTTCGGCGGCCGTTTTGCAGGGAATGTTCGGGGAGCTTTTACAATGGTTCATGCTTTCGTTCCTGATTGTAGCCATCGTGGTGAAAATCCCGATGTGGGCAAAGATCACGATGATAAGTGTCGGGATGTTTGTAATCTCTCTGATACAATCTACCAAACAGGAATATCGGATGGCAACATGGTATGCAGAAAGTAGCCAGAGCAATTCCGAAATCTATCAGGAGATCATGATTTCGAGGCTTTCAAATCCATCGATGCTTTTATCGCAAGAGACCACCCAGAATCTGGGCGCCCGCCTCAACCAGGGATGGATCATCGCAAGGATCATGGAACACATGCCGGCGAAGCTGCAGTTTGTGAGGGGGGAGACGATAAACACAGCACTGATGGCTGCACTTCTGCCCCGTATCCTTGCTCCCGACAAAGCACAGGCGGGAGGGAGGGCCAATTTCGAACGGTTCACAGGAACTCCCTTACCTGAAACCACAAGTATGGATATCTCTCTGGCTGGTGAAGGCTATGCAAACTTTGGCATCTTGGGCGGTTGTGCGTTTATTTTCCTGGTTTCACTGTTTTATAACATAATTATAATCAGGATTGTATCGATCTCGAAAAAACATCCTGCCCTGATTCTATGGATCCCGTTTTTATTTTTCCAGGTCATGAAAGCGGAGACCGATTTCGCGACTGTCTTCAATTACATTACCAAAGCAGTGCTTGTTTGCTGGCTCGTTTTCTACGCACAGAAAGTCATCATGTCTTTCCTGGAGAAAAAGAAAAAGATCAGTGTTGAAGCCAACAGACCAGTAAAGAATCTGTCGTAATTAAAACATGAGCATGAAGATATCGGTCATTACCGTTTGCTATAACAGCGAAAAGTACCTCGGCGATACCATTGGCTCGGTTGCTGCTCAGACTTATGGAAATATTGAATATATTGTGATTGACGGGAAGTCAACAGATGGTACCATAAATATTATCCGGACCAGCGAAGGCAGGATCAGCAAATGGATCTCCGAGCCAGATAACGGGCTTTACGATGCCATGAATAAAGGCATTGCCCTTGCCACCGGTGATGTTGTCGGTTTTTTACATTCCGATGATTTTTTTCCGCACAGGCAAGTGATCGGAAAGATAGCGGAAGTGTTCGGGCGTACCGGAACTGATGCGGTGTTCGGCGATATCAGATACGTTGATCAATCAAACCCCTCAAAGGTGCTGACCAGCCGGAAATATGGAAAATACAAGCGCTGGAAGATGCTCCTGGGATGGCATCCGCCTCACCCTGCCTTTTACGTGAAACGGGAGTTTTTGGTGAACGGAGGGTGGTTCGACACATCCTTTCACATTTCAGCGGATTACGATCACATGCTGCTGCTGCTGATCGGGAAAAAGATTCGGACAGAGTACATTCCTGAGGTTCTGGTAATGATGCGCGTTGGTGGCGTGAGCAACCGGACGATGAAAAACGTGCGGAAGAAATGGCGTGAGGATTATCGCGCCTTGCGGAAAAACCACTTTGGCACACCGCTCACGATCTTCCTGAAAACAATGCGTCCTGTATCCCATTTTCTGCAATCACCCCGATATTTGTTTGAATGAAAGGCGGCGAAAGACATATCCGGGCCCTGATTGCCATCCCTGCTTACAATGAAGCGCAACGCATTGGCAATTTACTGTTGCAACTTGAACAGTGGAAGGATGATGTTTTCGTGATTGACGACGGTAGTGCCGATCAAACAGCCAGACTGGTTTCGGGACTGGGTTTCAGGTGTCACTCACAACAAGTTAATTCAGGGTTGACAGCTGCTTATTCCCTGGCAGAAAAATTTGCATTGAAGAATGGCTACACGCACATCCTTGCCATCGATGCCGACGGACAGCATGATCCACGATGTATTCCGGCTTTTCTGGAGGCGATGACAAGGTTTGACCTGGTTTCGGGCAACCGTTTTCATGAAACCACCCTGATTCCTGATCCGAAAATTGCCTCCAACCTTTTCGCCATACTGCTTTTCCGCGAGGTTCTGAACATTTCCCTGCCGGATGTTTCCTGCGGCTACAAGGGGTGGAAAACCGGATTGTTTTTCCCAGAAGGCGAACATGCAAATCAACCTGCGATTAATCTGTGCTACGGCGTGGTCTATGAAATGCTCCTGAAACACATACTGGGCGGTAATAAAGCCGGTTTCGTGAAGATACCTGCAATTTATCATAAAAACGACCCGCTGAATACAAAAATATCTGAGATAATCGGTTTATTGTCAATGGTATATAAATACCTAAACTCAACTGTTATTCAATCTGTCATGGATGATGTTTTGAACAGAAGAAATTTCAGGTTAAATTTGTCCGGGTTCACATTCGATGTAAGTTTGGTTTCCGATGACGCATTTGTTTTTAAAACAGATATGACCCGTGCCAGGCAAGTTTTTCAAACCATTCAAAATCAATGAGGTAATGAGAATGGATGAGATCCCCAATTTTCATCCGATGCCAGGGAATAACCTGTTGCATGTGGGAATCATCCCGGATGGCGGACGCCGCTGGGCCCTTGAAAATAAATGCTCATTAAACGAGGGCTACACACGTTCGAGGCAATTGATGAATCTTCATGTGGAAAGATTACTCGCTTATGGAGTGACGGATTTCAGTATTTTCATTTCAAGTATCCAGAATTTCCGCAGGGATTATCAGGAGATTAACGCCATGCTGGAAGCTGTCAGTTCTTCGCTGGAGAATGAGATCGACAAACTGTCCGGGCAGCATGGACTCCGGGTTGTGGTTGCAGGAAAACGATCGATGCTGCCTGTTTCCCTCATCAAGGCTGTTGACAATGCCGAGGAACGGACCAGCGGGAACAGGAAAGGAACCTTAAACCTTCTTCTAGCTTATGATCCGATTGAAGAGATCATCCAGGCTTTTCGCACAAGCACGAATCATGAACGGTTTTACGAAGACCTGTGGGTAACAAAACCTGTTGATCTGGTCATCCGGACAGGTGGCGCCAAATTGCTTAGCAACTTCCTGCCACTTCAATGCGGCTATGCACGACTCTACTGTTATGACAAGCTGTTCAACGATTTTACCACCGAAGATCTCGACGAAGTCGTGCATCAGTTTTCGATGATCGAACGAAAATTCGGTAAATGATAGTCTCTTAACAGGGACAAGAAAGATTTAAATGAATATGATTCGTTGCCGCTCACAACTGTTAACCACAGAGCGAAAAACTTGCGGAGACTTTATGGAAACATAAACTTAAACCCCACCCTCAGGTCCACCCCCGAAAAATTCAGCGAAATGGTTTCGTCATTACTGTATGGGTTTGTGAATAAAACCCCTGCATCATCCTGTAGTGTTTTGATCATGGCATATTTCCCGTTCAGCATCAGCTCCAGTTCGAGATAGTGCCATGGGACGAAGGTGAGCCCGACAGTTCCGTGCCATGCATTGGTCGTTCCCTTGAATGTCCTGGTGTCATCAAGGCTGGTTTTAGTGCCTGTTACACGTTCATAACCAGTGACCGATTCCGTAAATTCTCCCTGCAGTACCCCAAATCCTCCTCCGACAGTCAAAAAGATGTTTTTTTGTTTCGACCCTGGCAACCAGAGCAATGATACACCTTTTTCATTGTATGACATTTTGAAGGTATAAGTAGCCTGGATCGCATAATGTCCGAATTGTCCGCCAGGTGCTTCATCAAACATGACCTCGAGGGGAAATGCATAAAAATGGTCCCAATAGGGTTCCAGCTGCAGGAGGTTAAAAACCCTGATGTCTGCTTTCAGAGTATAACCATATCCCCAATGCATCTCTTTTGGCTCATGACCTGAGTCATACCCGGAATACTTACGTTTGATCGCAGAATATAGATCCTTTGTGTAAGCGTTGACGTCGGTCGGGTAAAAAATGCTGAGCATCCCCTGGGCGCCGATCCCGCCGCGGATGAAATACCGGTCTGCCTGTTTTTGCTCCTCCTGTGGGCTTTTTGAAGCAGGAATGGTGTCGGATGAAAACACGGAGGCGAATCCGCTAAAAAAAAGAATCAGTGTCAAAATCATGAATTTCATGGCAGTGTTATTTCTTAATTATGGACAGGTTGCCTGGCCGCAATGTTCTTCAGTTTCACCGCAATCTCACGCTCCCGGCCGGCACCTTCGGAATCCTTGGCGTTTACGAGAACCTGGGCCAGGTTGGCATGCATGCCGGAAAAGTAATCGAATATTCCGGCTTCGTTCTGATCAGCACACCGATAAGAAGTGGCTGCCCCTGAAACTTTCCCGGGTTCATACCTGGAGATGAAATCGGACAACTCCCTGGCAACCTTATCCCATTCTTTGCGGTCCAGTTGCTCCTTTACCTTTTTCACATAATGACCGGACCAGATTCCGACATAATCGTAGCTGTTTATTTGACTGACTTTTGCGCTTCCGGTTGTCGAAACCCAAAAGCCCAGGATGACAATGGCACAGACAACCAGGTAGTTTTTCCAGCCTTTCCACGATTTCAGCAGTTCTGTTATCGTTAATGCGGCAAAAGGGATCAGTACCGGGACCATGATGATCCGGTATCTCGCGAGAACCATGAATGCCAGCATGGCAAACAGGTATGTGGTGAACAGCAGGTACAGTGGCCAGGCGTGGAACCGGTAATTCCAGCTTAAAAACATACCGGCAATCGCCAGGGGAGAAAGGATGAGAAATGTGATAAATGTCAGGAACAGAATGGGTGTGCTTTCACGGACGAGATAGTAATTGACATTGTTTGATATTTCATGTGAGCTGAATGTTGCATGTAACTTATCCCAAACCTGGATCATGTAGCTTCTGAGCGACCCATGTGTCCTGATTGTCGGAATGATGACCTTCAGTAATTTACCGTCACCCTGGTCCATGATGTCGGCCAGGTGCTGAACATCCATATTCCACCCGGTGAAACTTTTAAAATTTCCATTGTTCATCGTGATAAAACTCACTGCAGCTGTGCTGCTCAGGCTCAACGGAGGTGTGTCAACAGATATGTTGCGGATCATGGCAGGCGAGAGGGTGATAAAAACTCCGGCCACCATGCCGGCAGCAAAGAGGATTCCTTTTTTAACGTTTTTCTTATGTTGAAACAGAAGGACGACCGCGACCCCAAGTACATACAAAATGAAGAATGAGTGGACCAATAGGGCAAGCCCGGCTGTAATTCCGGTAAGTACCCACCAGTAAAATTTGCTTTCCCGGAGTGCCGTCCCCGTAACGTAAATGAGCAGAATCCCTGAAAATACCGCGATGGATGAGCGAAGAAGCACCATTTCAAAAAAAAGCATGGGCCCAAAAAAAACAGCCAGGAGAGCGGCCACAGCTGCAGTGAGTGCGCCAAAATAGCGGTATGTCACGAAATAAATCAGCAGGTTGGTGAGTATGCCGAAAAGAAGCTGAAATAAGAAAACCCATTGGACATTTTTTCCGAACAATGAGTAATTCAATGCTACAAAATAAGGATACAAAGGTTCCTGCTGAAACGTGTGTTGCCCATACCATTGATTCCAAAGCATTTTTGTGGGGTTGTTATTCAGGGTGTCACTCCCGATGGTTGCTTTGAATTGTTCAAGTTTGTCGGGGTGTGCAAGAAAATACCTGTCAGAAACCCATTCCATCCATTTGTGCTGCGGATGTTCAATGATTTTTGACAGCACATCCCCGTCAGCGATCTTACAGGCCCCGAGATGAAAAAATGACATGTCTGTCTCCAGGTTCGTGTGCTCATCGATGAAAAGGGTTTCAGCGGTCTGCTGAAAATAGACGATCCGGATACTCACTGAAAAAACGATGATGAAGCCAATGACCCAAATATGGTTTTTTTGACACCAACGGTCAAGTTTTTCCCTGGTGCCGGATTGTTGTTCTTTTGCAGCCATTTTTGTAACGGGAACCTTAAGGTTTTTATTCTTCATGCTTTGTGTTGAATCTATAAGGTATATGTAAGCAAAATTGCTACTCAATAATAATTTTTCTGTATTTGGCTTTTGTTCCCGTTTTGACCTTTAACAAGTAGATTCCTTTGTCATGGACGGAGAGATCAATTTCGTTTGATGGTTTGTACCCGATGTTAAAATCCTTATAAACTATGTTCCCTTGAATATCATAAATTTCCAACGCGCCGATATTACTTTTGCTGCTTATTGTAAATTTCCCGGTGTTAGGATTGGGATAAACCAGCATGTCGCTTTCTGCAGCCAAAATGTGGTCTATTCCGATGGTCGTGTGGAAATAGAGAGAACTACTGTCCCCGGACGCTACTTTGATGCCGGTAAAATCATACTTTATATTTGTTGTAGTCTTCAGGAAGTTATTCGCATCGTATGTGGAGGAAAACTGAACATCATTTAGCCAGGCGGTTCCGTTCCATGTCTGTTGTTGCTCCCGGGTGATGTTGTTGCCGGCATCATACGTATAAAGTGTTTGCTCATAGTTGACCCAGGAGCCCCCGTTCCACATTTGCCTCAAAATACGGGTCAGGTTGTTGTTGACATCATACGTGTATGTATTTTGGTTTGTATTCACCCAGGTATTGCCAAAGAATGCCTGTGATGTGTAGGTTATCAGTTTGTTACTGGCATTATAGGTTGACACTGCTTTGTATGAATCGACCCATATTGTACCTGTCCAGGTCTGGCCCAACATACCGGTTTGGTTGTTAAATGCATCATAAGTGTAAAAAGTCTGACTCGTGTTTCTCCATGAGCTGCCATTCCAGTTTTGCTGCAATTGTTTCGTCTGGCTATGATTGCCATCAAATGTGTAAGTATTCTGATATACATTCACCCACGTGGTGCCATCCCAATTCTGATACAGGTTATTTATATGATTGTTGTCATTATCGTAATTGTCAATATATTGATACGTGTTCTGCCAGGTTGTACCATCCCATGTTTGCTGCTGATCTGTTGTCTGATTGTTGCTGGCATCATACGTATAAATGCCCTGATAGGTGTTCACCCAGGAACTGACATCCCAAACCTGGTCAGTATATTTTGTTTGGTTGCTGTTGCCATCGAAGAGGTAGGTGCTTTTATCGCTGTTCACCCATGCAATGCCATTCCATAATTGGCCGGTGTAACCTGTCATGTTATAGCGGGCATTATAGGTGATGTTGATGATCCGGTACCCAAGCACCCATTCATTGCTGGTGGTGTCCAGCTGCCACGATCGAACGCTGTCGTATATCTGGATTAAATCGCGCCCTGAGAATTTGTCCTGTTTGGCATCTCTGCTCCCATCAACCTCGTTTTTAACAGAAGCTGATGACGGATCATGCAGGAAAGAGCCTGGTTGTTTGAACTGTGCAATTGCATTGATTGACATTGCAAAAATTGCAAATAGAAGTATTTTTTTCATGGTTTTCAGGTTTTAGGTTCCCCTATTGAAAATATCAGACTGAATAATGATTCGGATTTTAGATCATTTTCAGCATGTTAAAAGTACAAATAAATTACCTGATTGAGCGGAGCCATACCCGTTGATATAAATTGATGGCACTTTGATTTAAATGACCCCTCCCCTGCCCTTTAACTCCCGGGAAAGTAATTATTATTTCGCGAAGATAAAATAAGGTTTCAAAAGCTCCACGAAAAAAAAGTTATGGTGTTTGATGTTGTATCTGAAGAAATTGCCTGCGTCAATAATGGTTACCGACAAAATGAATTATCTCTGAAACAGCTTCACTTTAAAGGCAAACGCCGATGACACTCTTCGTGAATCTTTGTATAATCTCCGTGGTCCTTCGTGAAAGAAATTAGCCGTCTTTGGCAAATATCCTTCAATGTCATTTTCTCTGTTCAGGGGAAATGTTATAAATCATTGAACAGCTCTAATCCAATTGAAAACCATTAATTTCAAAGAAACTCCTGAAAAAGTGAGAAAAACGGAAAAGGGGATGTACCGGTAACTTTAGTATTTTTGTACTTAAAATTTCAATCATGATTTTTAACATTGACCAGATAAGAGCTGACTTTCCGATCCTTCAGCAACAAATATACAAGCGGCCGCTGATCTATTTCGACAATGCGGCTTCAACACAGAAGCCTCGGCAGGTGATTGATGCGATAAGGAAATATTATGAGCAAGACAACTGCAACATCCACCGGGGTGTGCATTATCTGAGTGTGAAAGCAACTGAGGCTTATGAAGAAGCCCGGAGGGAGATCAGGCAATTCATCAATGCAAAAAGCACCTGTGAGATCATCTTCACCAAGGGTGCAACAGAATCACTGAACCTTGTGGCTTCATCATTCGGGAAGCGGTATGTTCATTCGGGCGATGAAGTGATTACCACCATCATGGAACACCATTCCAATTTCGTGCCATGGCAGCAGATGTGCCTTGAACGCGGGGCCAGGATGCGTGTGGTGGGCATTAATGAAAAAGGTGAGCTTGACCTGGAAGAACTGAAGAACATGTTGAACGAAAAGACACGCCTTGTAGCATTGACGCATGTTTCAAATGTACTCGGAACCATCAATCCTGTTAAAGAGATTGTGGCTCTGGCTCACAGTCATGCCGTGCCGGTTTTGGTTGATGGGGCGCAGGGTGTTTCACATTTACCAGTGGATGTAGAGGCCCTTGATTGCGATTTTTATTGTTTTTCAGGACATAAACTGTATGCCCCGATGGGTACCGGTGTACTTTACGGAAAGGAGAAGTATCTTGAAGAGATGCCGCCATACCAACTTGGCGGTGAGATGATCAAGGACGTTTACCTTGACCATACCACATTTAATGAACTCCCATTCAAATTTGAAGCAGGAACGCCGAATGTGGAAGGGGTGATGGGTCTTCAGGCAGCGACAGCCTATTTGAGCGGACTCGGGATGGAAAATATTGCGGCTTATGAGGATCAGCTTCTGAGATATGCATCCGAAAAACTTTCGGCCATCGATGGGCTTAAATTTTATGGTACTTCTGCACACAAGGCCAGCCTGATCTCTTTTCTCATTGGCAATATTCATCCTTATGATGCGGGAATGATCATTGATAAAATGGGTATTGCAGTTCGTACCGGTCACCATTGTGCCATGCCTTTGATTGATTTTCTGAAAATCGCGGGAACAGTAAGGGCTTCATTCGCTTTTTACAATACCATTGAAGAGATCGACCAGCTGGTTTCCTCAATATACAGGGTGAAAGAAATGTTAGCATAATACAATGGCAGACCCTGTGAGGATTTTAGTTCCCCGTGATAACAATTGAAGTGGTGTCGCCCTTTACTTTTATATAATTCCTGCCGGGACTGACCTCGATCCCATTTTCACCCATCTGGAACGTTGACTCGTTTGAGGAATTAAGCGGGTAATACCAAAACAGGTTCAAGTTTTGAAATTCAGGATCAAAATGAATGTATTTCCCTTTTGGCACCCGGATCACGATATCTATGATTTGTCCGCGCCAGCACTCCTCTTTGGGCAATCTCACATAAGGACTGATTTTCAACTGATGGCCTGAAGTGGCAGACTGAAAACGCATCCCTGTGAGATGCTGATGTGCTTCAATCCGTGATTTCCCGCGAGCCATGGAGATCTGTGAAATGGAGAAGAGACTGTCATCTGCCTCCTCGATGCGTATTTTTGGCAGAATATAAAGCGCTTTCTCTTCAGTAATGACGGTTTTCCAATCCCCGATAAGATAATACTGATCATTATGAAGGTATTTTATCCCCGGGTCATCCGGGAGCAGTGAGACAAACAGTGTATCGGAAGCAGGATGCTCGAGTGCAATTTCAATCTGCTTCTGATCATTGAATTTGTACAAGTTGTAAATCCTTAATCCTGACCATGCCAGGAAAAACAGGCCAACGATCCAGATGTTGAACATCGTGAGGCCAAAGTGTTTGATGCGGTCGAAACGAAACACCATTCTCAACCCGTTGTAGAAAAGCATGAACAGGGGAATCCCGGCTACCAACAGCACGATAGCCTGGAGGTAAACAACAGGCATATTACATCCGAGTAGAATTTTTGACAGAGCTGGAAAAGAGAGCGCCGAGATCTCAGTGTCGGAATAGATACTGCCCGTCCAACCAAGTGTGTAGGCAAGGAGGACGAGAAGCAAGCCAGATCCGACAAGGATCAGGATGATGCCGGCAAGTACGACAAGTCCCCTGGCTGCAATTGTTAGAACTTGAACAATATTTTGTCCGATCACTTCAAAAAACGAACCCGATCCTGCTCCTGCACGTTTGATGGTTGCAGCTGAGTCGGAAGCCATGACGCCGATCTTGCTGCGAAGTTCTGAAACCTCTTCCCTCATCGACTTCTCAATATTGGAAATGTTGATTTTTTTACCACGCATGACCAAGCGGTCTGAGGTTGATGAAGCTACCGGAATGACAATCCAAAGAACCAGGTAAAGCAGAAATCCTGATCCGCCTGCGGCGATAAACAGCAGGAAGATAAGTCTTACCCAAACCGGATCGAGGTGAAAATAGGCCGCAATGCCTGAGCATACTCCGGCAATGATTTTTTCATCAGGGTTCCGGAAGAATCTTTTCTCTCCCTTATCGTTTACAGGTCCATCTTGCCGGGTTCCCTGCAATGGATCCTGATCCATTTCAACAGGTTGTCCCATAATGGCAATGACCCCGGTTACATCTTCCAATGTAATGACCTGCCTGGTTACCGTCAGATTACCTGTCAATATTTCAGCGATCCGGGATTCTATGTCGCTCAGGATATCCTGGAAACCTTCCTGGCTTTTAAAATGTGTACTTAGTTTTTCGAGGTAATGATTAAGAGAAATATATGCGTCTTCATCGATATGGAACACAATGCCGCCCAGGTTTATTGTCAATGTCTTTTTCATGAATAGTTGTCTAAAAAATGTAAATAGTATTAATTTTGATTTTCAGACCCTGTCAGGGTCCGTCACCCCGTCAGGGTGGGAGCCGATAATCTTTTCAACAGAGATGATCAGGCCTCTCCAATCTGCTGTAAGTTCCGAAAGAGATGCCAGCCCAACGGTTGTTATCTGGTGATATTTGCGTGGGGGCCCTGCTTTCGATTCTTCCCACCGATATACCGTAAGGCCGTCATTTTTCAACCTTGTCAATAATGGGTAAAGGGTTCCTTCTACAACGATGAGCCGTGCATCTTTTAATTTCGTGATAATATCGGATGCATACGCATCCTGCTCTGCGATGATCGCCAGGATGCAGAGTTCAAGAACTCCTTTTCGCATCTGGGCATTTTGATTTTCTGTATTCATGCGGCAAATATAATATGAATTTTAGTACTATGCAATACATGGTACTGTAAATTAACATAATTTAACATTTGGGATGGGGAGGTGAGCGGGTAAAC
>CAYHGE010000019.1:0-46557 GCA_964355945.1 uncultured Draconibacterium sp. | reverse complement strand
CAAAGTTGGTGCAAACCCGCTCTGAACTGGAGCGCTTCCAGATTTCATCCAACGATTTCAACTGCTCCATGCGGCTGAATGACTCAGACGGGAATGTCTTCACCACAAGCTTCACCCCTGGAGTTAAAAAGGTGATTGATTTTCTCAAGTCATCATTCGATGCAAGCATTTCAGAAGCTGAAGAGAAGATCAACTTCTGATTTTTAGCTTGACGTTAACGAATCAGCGTTCCGTCTGTTGACGGAACGCTTTTTTTTGATCGTAATAACCCAAACTACATAGATATTAACTTTGACTGATATTCAAAAGATGAAAATGATAATATTCGAATTAGTATTTCAAGGAATTAAAAATTTTTTATCTTTGCATAGTACTACCCAGAGGTTTGTATATGCAAATAGACATTTTACTCCAATTTGAAGAAAACCCTTCAATTCCGAAATACCGCCAGATTATTGAGGCTATTCAGCAAAAATTGAAAGCAGGTGAGCTGAATAAAGGTGATAGAATACCCTCCCTGAATATGCTTTGCAAGCAATATGGGTTGTCGCAAGACACCGTTCTGATGGCTTATAATGAGCTGAAAGCAAAAGGGACGATTACGTCCCAGGTGGGGAAGGGATATTTTATTCAGAATGCAACTACTGACTTTCGCCACAATGTTTTACTTGTTTTCGATCGGCTCACTGCATACAAGGAAGAATTGTATGATTCGTTTAAAAATGCACTGAAAAAAGATGGAAGCGAACAAATTTATTTTCATCAAAATAATGTAAAGATGTTTCAGATCATTCTCAAAGAGGCATTTGGCGAGTTTACTGAATATGTGATCATGCCCATTGATCATCCTGAAGCATTTCAAATGATTGGCAAACTACCATCTAATAGGGTTTTCATCCTGGATCAGGGGCTAACACAATATAAAAACATTTTCCCTCATGTATGTCAGAACTTTGAACGGGACATATTCATCATTCTGAAAAAGAACGCTCATCTGGTGAGCAAGTATAATCGCATTATTCTGGTTATACGTCAACAGAAGTCTCATTTCGGAGAAATAATTAAGGGCTTCAGTGATTTTTGCAAACAACATCCAATTGCTTTTAATGTAGTCAGTGAAATAAATTCATTCGAAATTAAACCCAAGGATGTATTTATTGTGGTTGACGATCGTGATCTGGAATACCTGGTGCGATATTCAATTGAAAAACAAATGATGTTGGGTGTTGATATGGGAATCATTTCCTATAATGAGACTCCATTAAAAGGGATTATCGCATCAGGTATTACGACTATCTCCACTGACTTTGCCTTAATGGGAAAGAGCATGGCTGAGATGGTTTTAAGTGGTATAGGTAGAAAGACAGTTAATCCATTTATCATGCATGAACGCAGATCGTTCTGAATGCCGAAACATTTATAGTATTATTAACTTTGAAAATGAAGCATTTGAAAGTTGCTAATTCTCCTGTTGCCCTGAGTTTGAGTGATTTCTCTTTACAAGGCGATCCAGTTATCAACCAAACCCGAAAAATCAAAGATTTGTCAGGAATTTTTCGAGATGAAAAAGCTTTTAACGGAATGGATCCCGAGCAACTGGTTTATAATGTTCAAACCTGGCTCCCGGTTGCTGAGGGCACTTCTGGTGGATTGTTTTTTGGCACCTCTATTGTTTTCCCCGGGAAGGTAAACAATGAATTTTTCATAACTCAGGGTCATTTTCATGAACAGGCTGATCGTGCTGAATTCTATTGGGGTGTTCAGGGGAAAGGAATGCTGATCATGATGGATCGTGACCGTAATACCTGGGTGGAATATATTTACCCTGGAAGCCTGCATTACATCGGTGGAGATATTGCTCACCGTTTAGCCAATACAGGTAGTGAAAATCTAATTGTTGGCGCCTGCTGGCCATCTGATGCCGGTCATGATTACCAGGAAACTTTGAGAAACGGTTTTTCCGCCAGATTGGTTGAAATTGATGGGAAACCAGTACTTGTCGAAAGCAAATGAATTTGATTATTATGAAGGAAAATCAAATTTTATTATGGTCATTTTCAAGTTCAAAACCTTTTAATCTGAAAACATGAACCGATATGTAATACTGATATCAATAGTTGGCGCATTAGGCGGTCTTTTATTTGGTTTTGACACTGCTGTCATTTCAGGCACCCTGAATTTTATTCAGCCCTATTTTGGTCTGTCTGAAGCTGGACTGGGTTGGACTGTGAGCAGTTTGCTATTTGGGTGTATTGCAGGTGTATTTATGGCCGGGAAAGCTGGCGACCGTTATGGCCGGAAAAAGATATTAATGTCTGCGGCCATTTTGTTTTTTATTTCAGCCATAGGAAGCGCTTCTTCACATACACTGTTCACCTTTATTGCAGCACGCGTATTAGGTGGTTTGGCAGTCGGAGTGGCATCCATCCTGTCACCAATGTATATTGCAGAGATCTCTCCTGCCAAATACCGCGGTAGACTTGTTTCGCTGAATCAACTGGCCATTGTAATTGGTATTCTGGTTGCCTTTTTTACAAATTATTTGTTGGTTGATACCGGAGAGAATAATTGGCGCTGGATGTTGTTGGTGATGACACTTCCTTCGTCCTTGTTGTTTTTCAGCTTGTTCTTTGTTCCGGAAAGTCCTCGATGGCTTGTTACACGTAAGCAAAACAACGATGCCTTAAAGGTTTTACTGAAAACCTCAGGAGAAGAATTTGCATATGCTGAATTAAAAGAAATCGAAAATACCCTGAAAACTCAACAAGAATCTAACTATCGTGATTTGCTTGCGCCAAAAATCAAGCCTCTTGTGTTTATTGGAATTGTTTTGGCCGTGTTTCAACAGATTACCGGAATCAATACCATTATGTATTACGCTCCGAAAATTTTCGCAAGTGTGGGTCAATCGAATGGCTCTGCATTGTTACAGACTGTTGCCATCGGTGGTACGAATCTGTTTTTTACATTGGTTGCGATGGTTTTGATCGATCGTTTTGGCCGTAAACTTTTGATTTTGTTAGGTTCTGCAGGTATGTCCCTGACGCTTGCCGGGTTATCTGTTTTGTTTTTTATAAACCAAACCTCAAGCGCATTGGTATTAATTTTAATTCTTGGATATATTGCCTTCTTTGCCGCTTCTCTGGGACCTGTAGTCTGGGTATTGGTTACTGAATTATTCCCCAACCGACTTCGAAGCAAAGGGATGTCGGTTGCTGTTGTTGCGCTCTGGATTGCCTGTACAATAGTCAGTATTGTTTTTCCAGTTATGCTTGAACAATTGAGCGGAGGGATCACCTTCCTGATTTTTGCAGTGATATGCGTGGCCAGTCTCATATATGTCTGGAAGTATGTTCCAGAAACAAAAGGGAAATCGCTTGAAGAACTGGAAAAAGAGTTTTCGGAAAAAGGTTCTGAGTCGTATGGTCGGTTTAAATAACCTTTATCAGGATAAAAAAATATGGAATACACATTCGCAATAGATTTGGGTGGAACCATCATCAAAATTGGCTTGCTGAAAACAGGTCAATTGATTGAACGTAAAGAAGTCCGTGCACAATCTCTTTCCGGCCTGAAATCTCAGCTTCCGGAATTGGAAACAACCATCAATCAGATGTTACAGAGCAATCACCTGCAAAAAGAGGAGGTGATGGGTATAGGCTTCTCATTTGCAGGACTAGTCGATCCATCTACCGGCAGAATTCTCTCAACCAATCAGAAATATGATGACGGACCGGAAACTGATCTGGTCGGCTGGGCTTTGTCCAAATGGAACTGGCCTCTTTTTGCGCAAAACGATGCACGTATGGCATTGCTGGGCGAATGGCAATATGGGGCTGGAATGAACTGCCGGGATTTGGTAATGGTGACTATTGGAACCGGAATCGGCTCAGCCGTGCTCATTGACGGACAACTGCTGGTTGGCAAGCATTTTCAGGCAGGAAACCTAGGAGGGCATTTTACAGTGAACCACAAGGGAACAACCTGCACCTGCGGAAATATTGGTTGTGTTGAATCCGAAGCTTCCTCATGGCGCCTGCCTTCACTATTGAAAGAAGATCCCGAATTTCATAACAGTTCATTGAAAGACGAAGATCTGCTTGATTTCAAAGCGCTTTTCTGTCATGCAGGGAATAACGATGTTTTTGCAAAGAAGATGCTGGAACATTGCTTATCGGCCTGGTCAGCCGGAATTATCAGCATGATTCATGCGTTCGATCCGGAGTTGATCATAGTAAGCGGCGGGATCATGAAAAGCGCTGAAATGTTTTTACCAGCCCTACAGGAAAAGATAACCCGGCTGGCATGGACACCATGGGGAAAGGTAAAACTCGTTGCAGCCAGATTTCCGGATTCTGCTGCTTTGTATGGAGCAGATTACCTTGTGAGGACGTCGCTAAATATAATCCCAAAATGAAGAAGAGCTTTTCCGGGAAGTTTTCAAATTTCAATAAGCAACCTGTTGTTGAGGTTGAAAATAATCATTATCAGGTTGTTAATGGCTGGGAAGCAATTTGCAGGCGGTTAAATATTGAGGTTACTGCGATTAGCCGCAAGAAAAAACTTGTGGTTGTTGAAACGTATCAGGGAGTCATCCATGAAGAATTGATTTCCAATTTAAAGAAAGGATTTCATCATACCCAACTGATTTCCGCGATGGATTTTTATCTGCCTGAAGAGGATATCAAAAAACTGGTTTTCCCTGATGTTACCAGTGACCGGATTTTCGGTTTTCTTACCCGACTTACCATTGATGCTTTTTTTTGTCCCGAAAAAGTTGCATCGGTTCGATCTGAAATTGATTCCATTGAAGAAGGTGTGATCCTGATTTATGGAACTGGAGCCGCTTATATGTGTCCTGATCCCGACTTGTTGGTATATGCCGATATGGCCCGATGGGAAATTCAATTGAGGATGCGTCAACATCTCGTCGACAATCTCGGGGTAAAAAACCGCAGTACATCCGATTGGATGCTTCTATACAAACAAGGCTATTTTGTTGATTGGCGGGTTTGCGATCGGCTAAAAAAAACACTCTTCGACCAATGGTCATTTCTGCTCGATACCAACAAGAGAAATGAGCCTAAACTGATTGAAGGAAAGGCTATACTTGAAGGATTGAAAATAGCGACCCGGCGTCCATTTAGTGTGGTTCCTTTTTTTGATCCCGGCCCTTGGGGTGGTCAGTGGATGAAAGAGGTGTGCAATCTGGATCCTATGGTTGACAATTATGCCTGGTGTTTCAACTGTGTACCAGAAGAGAACAGTTTGCTGTTGAAATTTGGGAACGATGTGATTGAAATACCATCCATTAATCTTGTATTCAGGCATCCGAAGGAATTGCTTGGCGATGCGGTGTATGGCCGGTTTGGCGATGAATTCCCTATCCGGTTCGATTTTCTTGATACGATGAACGGTGGGAATCTTAGTTTGCAGGTGCATCCGCTCACCGGGTACATTCAGGAAAATTTCGGAATGCATTATACGCAGGATGAAAGTTATTACCTGATGGATGCAGCAGACGATGCCATTGTTTTTCTTGGTTTGCGAGATGATGTGAATCCGGAATTGATGCTAGCCGAATTGAATGAAGCACAGACTTACGGAAAGT
Source organism: uncultured Draconibacterium sp. (assembly GCA_964355945.1). Classification (GTDB taxonomy): domain Bacteria; phylum Bacteroidota; class Bacteroidia; order Bacteroidales; family FEN-979; genus CAIVAT01. Next base: position 40,946 of record CAYHGE010000019.1, on the reverse strand, counting down.
CTTTCGACGCCGGAAAACATGTTAAACACTGGCCTGTAAAAAAGCATGACCATCTGCTGATTCCTGCCGGAACGGTTCATTGTTCAGGAAAAGACTGCATGGTACTTGAGATAAGTGCAACGCCATATATTTTCACATTCAAATTGTGGGATTGGGACCGCTTGGGATTAGATGGGAAACCCCGGCCAATTAACATTGAACATGGAAAAAATGTTATTCAATGGGATCGCACCGAATCTTGGGTCAGGGAAAACCTTGTGAATCGTGTTAAAAAAGTTGCAGATGGTGATGGATGGCATGAAGAACAAACCGGACTGCATGAAAGTGAGTTTATTGAAACCCGTCGCCATTGGTTTACCGAAAAGGTATTTCATAAAACAAATGGAAGTGTCAACGTATTAACCCTGGTAGAAGGTCGGTTAGCCATTGTAGAGAGTCCTGTGAGAAGTTTCGAGCCCTTTATTGTTCATTATGCTGAAACATTTATCATTCCTGAATCCGTCGGCGAATATACGATACGTCCGTTTGGAGAATCGGAGGGCTGCCAATGCGCCACAGTAAAAGCTTTTGTAAAACATAATGCCTGATAATATGCGATTCAATCCTGGATTTGAAATCTGGCCAAGTAAGAACCCAATAGGCTTTTATTATGGCGAAAGCGTTTTTGGTCCTCAAGTAGAAAACCGGAGGTTGGAGGATATTCGGAGAAGCCTGTTTAATCCGTATTGTGAAGGCCCTGAAATAGTTTATGCTATTGCAATGGGTGTAGGGAAAAAAGTGCATGAGGATTTGCTTAAGGACTTGCATTTACTTTATGGAGCAGTCACGTATGCGGCCGGGAAACTGGGAAATGAACCTGTAAGAAGTCAGGGTCATGTTCATAAAGTTTCTTCATTCAGCAAGTGTTCGACTCCGGAGGTTTATGAGATTTGGGAAGGGAAAGCTGTGATCTATATGCAGGAACAAGCAGAAGATTTCCCCGGAAAATGTTTTGCTGTCAATGCTAAATCCGGGGATGTTGTAATTGTTCCACCTGGTTGGGTGCATGCGACAATCAATGCTGATCCGGAACAATCATTGACTTTTGGCGCCTGGTGTGTCCGGGATTATGGGTTTGATTACGAAGGAGTCAGGCGTCATCAGGGAATTGCGTGGTTCCCGGTTTTCAATAATCATAATGAACTTGAATGGAACCGTAATCCGTTATATAAGAAGTCGGAATTGATTTGTAAAGATCCGGATAATTACATTGAATTTGGAATTGAAAAGGGGATATCAATTTATCAAATCTTCGAAAAGAACCCTCAAACATTTGCTTATGTCCCGCAGCCTCAGATTAAAAAAGAGGCCTGGGAAGATTTCACACCATAGATGAATTAAAATGCAACAATATGAAAAATGTAAAAGTTTTATTACTCGCCTGCTTTGCCATATATGGCAGCACTGTTTTTGCATCCGGCAGAAAAGAAATCAGCTTGAATGGTTCCTGGAAAATTGCAAAATCAGGTCTGTCAATAAAAATCCCATCAGAATTTAAAAGCAATGTTCCGGTGCCTGGATTGATAGATATGGCACAACCTTCGATTGATAATCAGGACACCTCTTATCGTGACGCAATATATTGGTATAAAACAATATTCAAAATTGAATCTGCCAATTCAGATGTTGTCATGTTAAAAATCAATAAGGCCATGTATCATACATGGGTTTTTCTTAATGGGAAATTACTCGGTGAAAACATTTACAGCTTTACCCCTTCATTTTTCGATTTGAAACCATCTTTAAAATACGGTTCACAGGAAAATGAGTTGGTAATTGCCGTTGGTTGCATGAATAATCTGCCGGATACTGTTATTAACGGCAGTGATGGTGAAAAAATCAAATATACTCCCGGGATCTATGACGATGTGAAAATAATTCAATCCAATTTCCCATTTATCAAAAATGTTCAGGTTGCCCCTGATATTGAAAAGGAACAAGTGCATGTCGTTGCTGAAATAGAGACAGGTGAGAATAACACATCCGATGAACTTACATACATCATCCGGGAGAAAAATTCAAAAGGAGAGAAAGCAAAAGGTAAAATTAAATTTATACAAAACAAGGGAAACAGAACGGCTATGGTAGATTTTACTGTTCCCTTGAAACATTGCACATTATGGACTCCGGAAAACCCGTTCCTGTACGCGATAGAATTATCAACTACAAAAGATAATTATACGACAGGTTTTGGAATGCGAAGCTTCACATTCAATAAGGAAAGCAAGCTGGCTTACCTGAATGGGAAGCCATACTATATGCGTGGAACGAACGTGTGCATCTTTAGGTTCTTTGAGGACAGTTTAAGAAAAGGATTGCCATGGAATAAAAAATGGGTGACCAGGTTGCATGTGAAGTTTAAAGAAATGAACTGGAACTGTATACGGTACTGCATCGGTTTTCCTCCTGAAAGCTGGTATGAAATAGCAGACAGCCTTGGTATGCTGATTCAGGATGAATTTCCTATATGGACTGGAAACAAAGCAGAATCTGACATAGTGTTTAAAACACTGTCACCTGAAAACATCGCAAAGGAATACAGATTGTGGATGAGGGAACGCTGGAACCATCCCTGTGTTGTGATCTGGGATGCACAAAACGAATCAGTGACTGAAAATACCGGCGCTGCAATTAAACTGGTTCGTCATCTCGACTTATCAAACCGCCCCTGGGACAATGGTTGGTCACCCCCTGGGGAAGAAACCGATTGTATTGAAGCACATCCCTATCTCTTCATCCGATATTATTACAAAGGGCAGGTCACAGATAATGGCCCTTTGATCGACCTGCTTACTATTGACAGGGAGCCTGGATTAAGTCCAAACGACCGGTATCCTCATCCTAAAGGAATACACTTTGACAATGCTGTTGTTGCTAACGAGTATTGCTGGCTTTGGGTCAATCGCGACGGATCATCCACAGAACTTACCGAAGTCATATACAATAAAATTTTTAAGAATATCGACACTCCCGAAAAGCGCTTTGAATGTTATGCCAAGAATTTAGGCATAGTTACCGAATACTGGCGTGCACATCGCCGGTGCGCCGCAGTGATGCATTTCTGCGGTCTGGGTTATTCCCGGCCTAATGCTCCAAGGGGACAAACCAGCGACAATTTTATTAATATCGATTCGCTCGAATTTGAAAAGAACTTTGTCAAATATATTAAGCCTGCATTCAGTACTGTAGGAATCTTTTTAAATAAATTTAGCAATACATACCTGCCTGCTGAAGAGACAATTATTCCGGTATATGTGTTTAATGACGGCAACGAGCCATGGAGTGGTATTGTTAAACTATACCTTAAGCGCAATGAACAGGTGGCAGATTTGCAGGAACAATCATGTGATTTCAAAGGTCTTGAAAGAAAGATCATCTATAAAAAAATCACAATGCCAACCGAAAAAGGAGAATACAAATTAGTTGGTGAGATTTCATATAAAAATGAAATTATAAGAAGCATCAGGGAGTTTAAAATTGAATAATCATGATAGCACTTATTCGTGCATGGTATTCCGGTCAGGAAGTGAAATGGATAGGTGCTTTTTCGAAGTAATTAAACATAAATTGAAAATAAAATGGCAATATCGTTATCTCTTATAATCCCTGAAAAACGAATGTGGAAATTGAAATTTTCCTCAGTGTTTTGGCAAATAATGACTGTGATTCCAATAATGGTTTTATTTTCATTCAATACGGTTAAAAGTCAATCAGTCAGTGATTCAGAATTATTTTACGAATCCTCCAAACCATACACCCGTTGGTGGTGGTTTGCTTCCTTAATTAAAGAAAAAGATGTTAAAGCACAATTAGATTGGGTGAAAAAAAACAACTTCGGGGGAGTAGAAATTGCATGGGTATATCCATTGAATAGAAAACGATTCTACAATGAAAAAAATGACACGACTTATACTCCGCGGCAGGAATGGCTGAGTCCGGAATGGTCACAAATAGTGGCTATTACAAAAAAATATGCTGACAGTATTGGCATTGGTTGCGACTTCACCTTTGGGACAGGGTGGCCATTTGGCGACACTTATGTAAATCGTGAAGATGCGACTCAAAACTACAATGAAAAAAACGACAGTTTGAAATGGACATACTCTGTGGTGTCATGGGAGTATCCAAAAAAAGGATTTATTTTGAATCATATGGATAGTATTGCATTCCATCGGTATTCGTTACGGATGGGTAATGCATTGAATCCTGCCCTGAAAGGCGGCCGGTCAGGCTTGTTCTGCGATTCCTGGGAAGTTGAAACAAGAAGAATATGGTCATCGGGCTTTGACTTGGAATTTGTAAAACGCTATGGCTATGATATTAAACCATATATGGATAGCATATACAGTAAAAGGTATGCAGACCAAAGATATGACTATATGAGCCTCGTATCAGAATATGTGATTAACCAATTTTATAAGCCATTTACTGCACAATGCCATAAACTTGGTTGCTTTTCGAGAGTCCAGTGCGCCGGTGCTCCTATTGATCTTATTTCGGGCTATAGCAGCATTGATGTTCCTGAGACTGAAGCCATGCTTTACGAACCGTGTTATTCGGTAATTGTTGCATCTGCTGCCTGCCTTGGAAAAAAGAAGGAAGTATCCTCGGAAACTTTTACATGCACATACGGTTTTCCAAAATATAACGAGGACTTAAAAAGGATGGACTTTAAAATGCGTGGCCAGGAACAGATTTCTGACCTGAAATTAATTGCAGATGGTTTATTTGCAAATGGAACGAACCAGATCATTTGGCACGGGATGCCGTTTAATCCAATGGGCATTGATACTGTACGTTTTTATGCCAGTGTTCATGTGGGCAGTTCCGGCAATCTCACTAAAGACATTCCTGCGTTTAATAAATATATGCAGAAGGTATCGCAGTATATGAAAAAAGGAGTGAACTATTCTGATATTGCAGTCTATCTGCCTACGGAAGACTCCTGGATGACCGGTGAAATGAAAAATCCAGATCCGCAACAACCATGGGCATGGGGCGAATATGAAATGAGAAACGTTAGAATGCCGCAGGAATTGGAAGGTTATCACCCCCTGTGGATCAATGCAGAATACCTGAAAAGAGGGATTCTGAAAAACGGAAAACTTTATACCGGTGATGCCGTATTTTCATATCTGTATTTAGATGTAGAATCCCTCTGTTACGATGCTTTAACGACTGTTCTCAGTCTTGCTAAAAATGGATTTCCTGTCTGTATTAAAAAATCATTTAAAGAACCAGGGAAACATAAATCAACTGATTATTATTCGAAATATGCTGAGTTAATAAGTCTCCCTGGTGTTTCCGATAAATTCAAACCTTTACATAAACCCTTGGTTGAAGGAGATTCATTGCCTGATTTCTGGTGCAGGAAAGATGGGGAAAATTATTATTTGTTCTTTGCAAATCCTAAATCGAAAAACCTGAAACTGCCTTTGACATATGGGCAATCGCTTTGCAATGAAACAATTGATAAAAATATTACAATCAATATTAATGATGTTCAAATACCGTATGTGTTGAAATTTAAACCTTATCAATCGCTGATTGTAAAGATAAATGATGTTGGAAAAATTGAAGCATTGAATGTTGAATACGTTCCACCAATTCCCTCTAAACAACCCCTAAAATAGTGGCAATTTCAATCTTTTAAAAACTGTATCAGGAATTAAATTCATTTTTTATGAAAAAGATGATCCTCTTTGTTGCCCTTTATTTTATTCTTCACCAGCTAATTGCCCAGCAAACATTTACAGATGTTACGAATGCAATGGGAATTATTGTGAGTGGTTCCCCGGCTTACGGACAGGCTGCGGCTTTTTGTGATATAGATAATGATGGCGACCTGGATATCGCCTTCTCACATGAGCAAGGGGCTACCTTCCATCTTTATAGAAATGATGGTAATATCTTCACGGAAATAACATCAAGCTCAGGTTTGTCAGGCATTTCAGTATCATCTATTTTATGGGCTGAAATTACCGGGGATGAATATTCCGATCTGATAAAACTCAGCTCTATTTACCGTAACAATGGAAATAACACCTTTACCAATATCACCTCAGGCTCCGGCATTTCGGGTGAATGTCGATCAGTTGCAGATTTCAATAACGACGGTTATGCTGATATTTTAGGTCTAGGAACCAACACGAAGATTTACTATAATAATGGAGCCTGTGTTTTTTTAAATTCAACGGTTTTGGCTGGTTCATCCATTTGTTCTGCTGTGTGCTTTGATTATAACAATGATAATAAAATGGATATTTATCTCGGGAATAATGGCAGCGGACAGAATATCTTATATAGAAACAATGGTGATGGAACCTTTACGGATGTAACTCAATCAGCAGGAATTACCTGTTCACAAAACACATCAAGCGTATCTGCTGGCGACTACAACAATGATGGGTACTTAGATTTATACCTGGGAATACATTTAGGTCAGCTTTCTCAACCGGTGAATATACTCTTCAAAAATAATGGTGACGGCACATTCACGAGTGTTACCACTGCTGCCGGAGTCGTTGGCAGTCCATCAACGCGAACCACAAGTTTTGTTGATTATAATAGTGATGGTTTGATGGATATATTTGTTGACGACCATTACAAGGGAAATAAACTATACAAAAACAACGGCGATGCCACTTTTACCGATGTGGCTCCGGCTATGAATATTACTGGGGGATTTGGAGATTATTTTGGGACTTCCTGGGGCGATTATAATAACGATGGAGCCATGGATTTGTTTGCCGTCGGTCATTTTTATATTTATAAATTGTACGAAAACACCAGCTGTCCAAATAGTTATTTGACGTTAAGGCTTCATGGAACTGTTACCAATCATAATGCAATCGGCGTGAAAGTGAAGTTATATGCAGGTAGTTTGAATTTAACCCGTTATATTTCGGTTGGAGACGGCATGAACGATTGTCACGGCCTTCCTGTGCATTTTGGTTTGGGTTTAACTAACACCGTTGACAGCGTTGAAATCTTTTGGAAAAGTGCTGTTCAGAAATTATATAATGTTTCTGCAAATCAGATTTTGGATATTGTGGAAGGAGACCCCTTAGGGCTAAGAGAAACCATGAATGAAAATATTAATTCAATACAAGTAAAACCTAATCCGACTTTTGGAGAATTGGTTATTTCCTTCAAGAACAGCACTGAATCGCTATTTGTAGCTGAAGTTTTTGATATGTATGGGGGGAAAATGATTTCAGAGAAGCTTTTCAAGTCTCCTTCAAACAAAGTGAAAATGAACTGTAGTGATTTGCCTCCAGGTGTTTATATTCTTAATATATCATCCAATAATAAGGTTTTTAGAACAAAATTCATTAAATTGTAAATTATCAGTGCGGATCAAGAGATGCATAAAATTAAAGACACATGAATGAACTAATGACGTTTGGGTTACTTTGCTTTACATCATTTTTCACCTTGGTAAACCCACTTGGGACAATGCCGATTTTCATGACAATGACAGCTAAACTGGACATTGCGAATCGCAACAAAACAGCCAAAAAAGCTTCTATTGTCTCGTTTATTACCATTCTTATTTTTGCATTCTCCGGACAATTGCTTTTCAAATTTTTTGATATTTCTGTAAACAGCTTTAAAATTGTCGGTGGGGTCATCTTTTTTATCATGGGGATGGATATGTTGCAAGCGAGGCTTGGACAAGTTAAAATCAAAGATTCTGAGATTAAAAGTTATGTGAACGATATATCAATCACGCCATTGGCAATCCCTATGATATGCGGACCCGGTGCACTGACAAATGCCATTGTATTAATGGAACAGGCAACCTCCTTTGACAAGAAGATTATTCTCATTTCTTCTATATTTATTGTTATGCTGTTGACTTACCTGATTTTATTGGGGTCATCTAAAATCATCAAATTCCTTGGTGAGACTGGTAATAATGTATTAATGAGATTAATGGGCTTAATTGTCATGGTAATTGCAGTTGAGTTTTTCTTTAGTGGGCTAAAACCTATTATTTTAGAAATGATAAAGTAAATTCCAAAAAACAAAACCAATGAAAAGACAACTTTTATTAGTGCTGCTAATTATTGCAGCTTCACCGGAGATTCATTCGCAATGTGCTCCTGCTCCCGCCAACATTTATTCTTTTACCACAAATGGTACAACGTACGAAATTGTCAAAGAAAATTTGAATTGGATAGATGCTGCGGCATGCGCTGTTTTCAGAGGAGGGAAATTAGCGGAAATAGATTCTCAGACTGAGCAAGACACGCTTTTCCATTATATTAATTTGGCTAATATTAACGCTGCCAATACCATTGCCCCTGATGGTGGGGGAGCATCCTACTTGTGGCTGGGAGGCAATGATTTGACTTCAGAAGGTGTCTGGGTTTGGGATGGAGATAATGATGGAAATTCCGTTCAATTTTGGCAGGGAACTGCAACAGGCTACCCTGTTGGTGGACTATACAATAACTGGGGAAATGAACCTGATGATTGGAATGGCCAGGATTGTCTGGGGTTTGCTTATACAAACTGGCCATTAGGCGTTGCCGGTCAATGGAATGATGTTGATGAAACAAATCTATTATACTATGTGATTGAATATCCGAATACAACTTCTGTTTCTGAAAATAATATTTCTCCTTTTTCAATTTATCCAAATCCAGCAAGTAATGTTATAACAGTGAAAGTAAATTCAAATTTATTAGGGTCAACCTATTCAATTAAAGACCAATTGGGTAGAATTGTTTTGACAGGTTGCTTAATAAAAGATATTTCCAGTATAAACATTACAACGATATCATCCGGTTTGTATATATTTTATGTTGAAGGAGAACACAACCAGTCATTTAAAGTGATGAAAAAATAAATTATTTCACATTAATCAAACTCAATCGTGAAACAGGCTTTTATCATTTTATCAATATTAGTAGGCATAAATTGCAGGGCGCAAGACACCACGAAAGTTCTTTTTATTGGCAACAGTTTTATGAGTTTTAATGATTTGCCGACACTCTTTAGTCAACTTGCTGAAGGGTCTGGCGAGCATGTTGTTGTTGCATCACGTATTCCCGGAGGGGCTTCCGTTGGCGACACCATCCAGGGAACATTTGCCCATATGTATAATCCGGATGTTTATTCGTTAATTAAATCCGATGATTGGGATTATCTGTTCCTGCAGGACAGGCAGAGCCGCTTTGCAATGAGCCGTGGGATATTCCCTGGCGATAGCAAAGTCATTGAAGGACATATCAAGATCCGTGATTCACTGCTGTTTTACCATCCTTGCGCCCACATGGCCTGGTTTGCAGGGTTTGGTCCAAAAAACGGATACCCGCCCTATTCCCCAACCGGGGTTGGTTTAATTGATAGTATTTATCAGAATTATAAGTACCTTGAAGACTCAATTGGACAGGTAATTGTCCCTATCGGCCCGGCATATTTAAGAATCATTGCAGGCTATCCGTCTATAGACCTATGGGGCCCCGATGAGGAACATCCTTCTTTGAAAGGATCCCTGCTTATTGCCAGTGTGCTTTACGCTACGGTTTTTAAAAGCTCGCCCATTGCAAGCGGCTTTAATCCCGGAATCCCTTATGCAGAGGATTCCATTATTAAAACCACTGGTTACCAAACTACTATTGATAGTCTCGGATTTTCCGGGCTTTCCGGCATCACGCCACCGATCATTCAATCAGGAGATTCCTTAATGGTTACAGGTTATCAGTCTTGCAGTTGGTTTTTCAATGGACTTCCTTTCCCGGCGAATAACTGTGTTGCTGAAATATCTCAAACAGGAAAGTATTATGCATTGGTAGCCAACGGAAATGGTTGCATATTCAGGACGCTGGAGCACTTGTATATGTTAACCACCGGAACCAATGACAAGAATGATAAAAAAGAACCGTGTAAAATTTTCCCGAATCCGGCATCGTCAAAGGTCTTTGTCAGTGCCACCGTTCCTATACATCAACTGAGTATCATTAATTCTGCTGGGATTATAATGAAAGAAATAGCAAATCCTTCGAACAAGACAGAAATAGAAATTTCATCCTGGCCAAATGGTTTATACCTGATTTTGATCACACAGAAACAAGGTGTAGCCCAAACAATAAAATTCCTAAAGCAAAAGGTTCAATAACTTAATCCGCGATGGAAATTTTTTCAACTGTATGTCCACGAAATTGTTACAGCACCTGCAGCCTGAAAGTCAGCGTTGAAGATGGCAAAGTTGCTGGCATTGATCCGCATCCTGATAACCTGGCTACACCCGAAGGCCCATGCCTCAAAGGTCTGGCCTATGAAGAAAGGGCAAATTCTCCCGATCGTATCAGGTATCCCATGCTGCGAAGTCAGGGAGGAAATTTTGAACGCATAAGCTGGGATGCAGCAATTGAACTTATTGTCGGCAAACTCAATAAAATCAAACAACAATACGGTGCACATGCTGTCATGTATTATGCGGCCAGCGGTATGTCAGGGATGCTAAATAGTGTTAGTTCCGAATTTTGGCGAATGTTTGGAGGCGCTACCACCACGTATGGCAATCTCTGCTGGCCGGCAGGTCTTGAAGCGACCCGACTTACCCTTGGCGCAAATAAACACAATGCCCCCTGGGATCTTGAAAATGCAAAACTTATTGTGTTATGGGGTAAGAATCCTGCTGAATCCAATATTCAAGAGATGATCCCGATTGAAAAGTCGCTTGAAAAAGGAGGGAAACTGGTTGTCATCGACCCCCGCAGGACCCCATCAGCCGAACGTGCGCTGTTCCTTGCTCAAATTAAACCAGGAACGGATGGTGCACTTGCACTTGGGATTGCCCGGGAATTGATCCGAAATGGCTGGGTGGACAAAGAGTTTATCAATAAGAATGTAACTGGCTATGAACCATTTTGCGAAAGAACGGAAGCCTATACCCCTAAAAAAGTAGCTGCAATTTGCGGATTGCCTGAAATAGCCATCACGCGGCTCGCCGGATTAATTGGAAATACAAAGCCCATGACCTTGATCCCTGGATTTGGAATGCAGCGATTCAGCAATGGAGGACAAACCATCCGTTGTTTGCTGGCCTTGTCTGCCATTACCGGGAATATTGGGAAACCAGGAGCATGCTGGCATTATGCCAATCTGCAGAGTTATGTTTTTGATGATGTTAAAGAACCACAGTCTTATTATCCTGGGACCGAAGCCCCTTGTTTCCGCAGAAAAGTTTCGATGGCCCGGCTTGGTGAAGACATGCTCCGGCTAAATGATCCCGAAATTAAAATGATTTGGGTGGAACGGGGTAACCCGATGACACAAAATCCCGATATCAATACATTGAGGAAGGCATTTCGCCGGCTGGATTTCCGGGTGGTGGTTGACCAGTTTATAACCGATACCGCTCGCGAAGCCGATCTGATCCTCCCCGCCAAGAACATGTTTGAGCAGAGTGATATCATAGGCTCTTATTGGAATCCATATATTCAGTTGAAGCAAAAGGTTATTGAACCACCAGGGGAGGTTAAGCCTGAAACGGAAATCTATTACCTTCTGGCGAACCGTTTGGGGATGGACCAGAATGAAATCAAAAACCATATCCCGGAGCCCAACGATGCGGCCATAGAGGCTTTCCTGAAAAAGAAGCTGGACCGTTTTCCGGAACTTAGCATGGAAAAATTAAAACTTGGCCCGCAACTGGCAAATAGCCATGAAGAAATTGCATTTTCTGACATGCTTTTCCCCACACCATCCGGTAAAATTGAACTGTACAGTGAACAAGCCCGGCAGTGTTGGCAGGTTGACCCTTTGCCCGATTACGTGCCGCTAACTGATGATGTAAAATATCCGTTGCAACTCATGTCGCCAAATTCAAAAAATCGCATCCATTCACAATTTGGCAACCTGAAGATCATTCAACAATTCGAGCCTGAAGCGCTTTTATTTGTTCATCCGAAGGATGCAACTGCCAGGAATATCGCCAATCATGAAAAGGTCGGGCTATTCAATGACCAGGGTTCAACTGAAGTGAAGGTTCAATTTGACTTTGGCCTTCGCCTGGGGTGCGTGGTGCTGACAAATGGTCACTGGGCTTCGAAAGGGGCCTCTCCGAATTTTTTTTCAAAGGGGTGCGAAACTGACATGGGGCATGGAACTGCCTTTCACGACACATGGGTTGAAATTAAAAAACAACAGCCATGAAGAAAAATGGGTTCCTGTTGGATTTGAACAAATGTGTGGGCTGTATGGCCTGTGTTGCCGGCTGTGTGATCGAAAATGGGACAAAATCTGGCATGAACTGGCGGGTGGTGAATGGTTATAACAAACTTAAGTACCCTGATCTGCCGGTCTTTCATCTCACCCTGGCCTGCAACCATTGCGAGCAGGCACCCTGTTTGCACAACTGCCCTGCCCTTGCCTATTCGCGGGATGCTGAAACAGGTGCTGTCATTCATCATTCAGAAAATTGTATCGGGTGCAAGTACTGCACCTGGGCCTGTCCGTATGATGCACCAAAATTTAATCCTGATACGTGGGTAATTGAGAAATGCAATTTTTGCGTGGATCGCATCAGCAATGGCCGGAAACCAGCCTGTGCAGTTGCCTGTCCTGTCGGAGCGCTGGACTTTGGCCTGATTGAATCAGGCATGGAAGTAGCCGTTTCCGGATTTGTGAACCGTGGCATTAAACCCGCTATTCAGGTGGTTCCTTTGCGGCAGGAACACATGCAACCTGTGATATGGAACGATGAAGAGGACCCGTTACAATCTGGTTCGTTGAACGAAAAACTTCCTGAACCGGTTTCGAAAATCAGGCTTGAGAAGGAATGGACACTGGTGCCATTTACCATCATTGTCTCCATTCTTGTTGGCTGGCTGGCTTCAGTTGTAACGCATGGCACAACGGTTTCTTCTGAAATTTTTCTTGGGTTAGGTATCATGGCCCTTTTATTGAGTTCCCTGCATCTTGGGAAAAAATTCAGGGCATGGCGTTCAATTCTTAACCTGCGGCACTCCTGGTTAAGCCGCGAGATTTTCAGCTATTCACTATTTCTGGGTTTAAGCGCAATCTACCTGTTCAGCAAACAGCCGGCCATTGGATATGCCGGCTTATTAGCCGGGATTGCCAGCCTGGTATCGATTGATATGGTATATAAACTCACGGAACGCAAAGAGAAATATGCACTTCACAGTTCTATGGTTTGGTTAACCGGGCTGATGATCTTGAGTATTTTATCCGGAAGTACCTTGTTGCTCACTTGTATAATTACTTTGAAGTTTGGATTATATGTTTTACGCAAAATTCAATTTTTCAAATTAAACGTAAGAACACACCTTGTAGTCTCCTTTTTGCGACTATGTTGTTTACTATTTCCTATTTTCTATTTTCTTTCTGGTCTTCAGGTTAATAGCTTGCCTCTGTTATTGGTTCTGCTTTTTGGTGAAGTCATTGACCGCCTTGAATTTTATCATGAAATTGATGTGGTTACCCCGGAACGAGAGCTCTTTGCGACTCATTTACAAATGAAAGAGCAAAGTGAGTTAATCAACTAAATATATGACAATGAAAAACTTAAAAAATCCCTTGATGAGCAAGGACAGATTAGAAATGTTTAGCGATGGAGTATTTGCAATCGCCATCACACTATTGGTCCTTGAGATCAAAATTCCGACTCACGAGCAACTTCAGCAGTATAATGGATTATATCATTACTTGCTACATATTTGGCCATCATTCCTGGGTTATTTTGTCGGATTTCTATCAATTGGTATTTACTGGTCAAACCATCATCATCTTTTTCTATATGTTGTAAAAAGCACAGACCATAACTTTAATCTGATCAATATTTTTTTCTTAATGACTATTGCAATAATGCCCTTTTCTGTTGCCATAGTGAGTGATTACGCTACCGATCCTGAAAATATGAGTACAGCAGTATTGGTATATAGTATATCACTCATCCTGCCTCAGATAGCTTTAATAGTTTTACTTTCTTATGGAAAAAAACACTTTGGAATTTTCAACCCTGATATCCAACAAGATTTTTTGAAAAAGCAAATCAGGAAATTATTTATGGCTACCGGGATGACAACAATCGCCATTATACTCTCTGTTTTGTATCCTATAGCCGCTTTAATAATAATTGCCTTTATGTTTTTAATGTATTTTCTTCCTCCAGACAATCCAGGTAATATTGATACAGCCACAGACAACGGAATTGAGAAATAAACTGAAATTGTAATTGTAAATATTATGACCAACGAAAATAATATCAACTCATTTAAACAAATTACCGGCTTTACCGACAGCGAGCTGGAAATTGTTTTGAAACATTTTGAAAAGAAAAACCTCAAGAAGAAAACCACTCTTTTGCAGGCAGGAAAAACTGCAAATGAAGTGTATTTCATAGTTAGTGGTTGTATTCGGCTTTTTTGCGAGAAAGACGGAGAGGACCTTTCAACCTATTTTTTTACTGAACAAATGTTTGCAGGCTCATACGACAGTTTTATCTCTCGAAAACCAAGCAGACACTCTATTGAAACACTGGAAGACAGCCAAGTGCTTACCCTTTCATATCAGGCATTGCAGGAACTGTATGTGGTGTTTCCAAAAATGAATGAGTTTATGCGTAAAGCAATAGAAGAGCGTTTTGTGGTGCTACACGATTTGTTTATCGATTATATTTTAAATAGTCCCGAAGAGCGCTATTTAAGTCTTCAAAAAGAAAGACCAGACTTGCTCAACAGGATTCCTCAACATCAACTTGCTTCTTTTTTAGGTATTACGCCTGTTTCGTTAAGTAGAATTAGAAATAGGGTCGCCAAAAAGTAGCGTTTCCCATTTCTTATCTTTTGTTATCGTTTTGGCCTGAGCAATGGCTGTACTTTTGCTCCATAATTTAAATATAATGAAACAAATGAGCGACAGTGGTTTAACAGAGGAAATCATAATAAGTCAAGGATATCAACCACTTTCATCAATTGAATTAAAAAATAGAATTTTCAATAAAACTATCAATGGCGACTATTATATAGGTAGGATTTTTGCCATTTACATAGATACTGATGGGAAAATGGAAGGCATTAACGATTTAGGCTCTCACCGTTTTGGGCAGTGTTTTATTGATTTTGAAAACAATACACTTACTACCAAATGGATAATGGGCTGGGATATCTGGACTGGAAGAGCTTATTTAGTAAACAATGAAATACAATTTTTTGACACCACAACTAATATGTGGAGAACTACTTTCAATAAAATTGAAGAAGGATTTACAAGTTTAAAAATAATTTAAGATACAAAAAAATGGACAAAAATATTATTAATACCAGCGGCATTTATTCAAACGTAACCACAACAGTAAAACTAAAGGGTAAAGATGTAAAAGTTCACGCTTTGAGCGTAGGAACAGTTGCTGTAAAAAAGAATTTTAAAACGAAAAACGGAGCAGGTTTTTTATCAAAAATAAATATTCTTTTAGGCAAAGAGTATACTGAGTATTTACCCATTTGGGTCTGGGTTATTGAGCATCCGGATGGTTTAATTGTGATTGACACTGGCGAAAATACTGAAAGCAAAGACATTGATAAATACCTTGCTAAAGAAAGTTTTTTTGCAAGATACCAATTCAAACATGCCTGTAAAGTGAAAATTCAACCCCAGGAGGAATTGAACCATCAATTAAATAAAGTAAATCTAAAAGTTGAAGATGTGAAATTAGTGGTTTTAACACACTTACATTCTGATCATGTTGATGGACTTAAATTTTTCCCAAAACAAGAAATTTTGGTTGGAAATTATGAATTTACACATCCCGATAACTGTTTTTTAACGGCATTACCATCCTGGTTGAATCCTAAAAAAGTAGATTTTGTTCAAAATAGAATTGAAGTTTTCAATCAAGCATATCCTATTACTCAAGCTGAAGATTTGCTTTATATTCCAACACCAGGACATACCCTTGGACACAGTTCGGTAGTTTTAAAAACGGACGACTTTGACATTATTTTTGGAGGAGACTCGTCCTATGACCAAGATCAGGTAATAAAAGGCGAAATGGCTGGGGCAAATACGGATTATACTAAAACAAAACAGACTTATAAAAACTTTTTGGACTATGCCGCACTTCGCAAAACAATATATTTACCAACTCACGATGGAGACGCAGGAAAAAGACTTGCCAATAAATCGTTTTTGGTCTGAAAGTAAACATTCGGACAGAAAGGGCAGCAGTTAACGTAAAAATGCAGGTAATAGACTATAAAAATAATTGGTTGTAAAAATAAATTTCAGAATAATGAATAAAACAATAAAAAAAATACTTATTGGAGTTGGAATACTCGTGGTATTAGTTTTAGTAATCGTTGGCGGATTTATGTATAAATTCAAGGCCGAAATCAGTAAAATGCACCCCGCAGAAACCGGGAAAATTGTAGACAACATTTTTGCAGTAAAAGACGAATTTGTGAATGTGTACCTCTTGCAAGATGGCGACAACTATATTGCCATTGACGCCGGGAATGACCTTGAAGTTGTTGCAGCAGAACTCAAGAAGCTGAACATTAATCCCGATATGGTGATTGCTGTATTGCTTACGCATTCGGATCCGGATCATGTGGCAGGATTGCCTTTATTTAAAAATGCCAAAATTTATCTTGCCAAAGCCGAGGTACCCATGCTCACGGGCGAGAAGCAAAAAATTCCGGGAGTGAGCAACAAAATCAGTCGAAATGATTATACTCTGCTTGAAGACCAGGAATCGTTGATAATCGGAAATGAAAAGTCATTCAGTATTTTGACTAAAGGACATACCAGTGGCTCAATGTGTTTCCAAGTGAATGATAAATACTTATTTACTGGTGATATATTGAGTTTAGAAAATGGGAAAATAGGTCCTTCTGTTAAGTTTTTGGATATGGATCACGAAATGGCAACAAAATCTATTTCAAAAATCACCAACTTACCAAACGTAGAATACATTTTTACGGCACATTTCGGCTACACCAATAACTACAAAAATGCGGTAAAAGACTGGAAATAATTATTTTCAGAACCGTGAAGCACTCAAAACAGACGTGTGACAACCAATTAAAGCAGGTCACTCTTCATAAGAAAATTTATTTACCAACACACAATGAAAACGTAGAGCAACGATAAGATAATAACGATTTTTAAGTTTGATAGGAATTATAAGAGCAAAAATGTCAGCAGGTATCAAGGATTTGGCGATAGTGGTGCTGGAATTCTTATCAGTAGAAGTGCATAAACAAACATTAAGTATTCTAATCGGCATCGGTTCTAATAACCCTGCAGTCGCCAAGCCCCAAAACATTACAAGCGAGACTTAAAAAATTAAAATTATAGATTCTGAGATGAAAGGTTACTTGAACGACATATCCATTGCTCCTTTGACAATATCTTTAATATGAGATTCAGGCCAGTTGCGTTTACAAATGTTATTTTATTGAAGGAATAGTCATCAAGAAAGTCATCGAATTCCTGAAGACCTCATTTGATACAAGCATCACGGAAGTTGAAAATAAGATCACCTTCTGAATCTTCTCTTTTCGTCGAGATTCTGGCGTTCCGGCTAAGGCCGGAACGCTTTTTTTATGGTCGTAAAGCCGGGGATAAAATAGTGTCCTTTATTCTTCAGTGCTGCTGTCGTAGTATTGCCGTCATGAATTTAGAATTTATCCGGCTGTGGGATGTTTTAGAGATCATGGACTCGGTGGACGCCCATGGAAAGCCGGTCAGGTTCCAGTTGAAATTTGTCACTGCAAACAGATCGGATAAAACCGGCGGCGAGATCATTGAACTGAAGGATGCCTGTAAATGCTCGGTAAAAACAAGGAAGGGAGAAGAAGTCTTTCCCGAAAAGAGGCACTTTCATGCAATTGAGAAGGTATTAAAGGATCCCCGGCACTGGAGCAAATCGACCCGGAACATTCTTTTGCCAAATGGACAAAAGCGAAAACTCCACATCAGGCTGATCATCGAATTCAATCACAAAAGAGTCTGCTACTGATGAAACAAAAAATCGTTTACGAAAACGGAATCACATTCTTACCGGGAGCCAAAGCCGTGGCCACATCCTATAAAAAAACAGAGGATGCAGCCACTGAGAAGGTCGTGATCCCGAAGGATTACAGCTCCTGGCCATGGTCACCCTGGGGTGACGACAATTTGTTTCCTCAGAATGTACTCGTTGACCTGGAAAAGAATTCGATTGCACTTCGGGCATTGGAAAAACGAAAGACAGTCCATTATGGCCGGGGTATTCTGGCTTATCGTGATCAAGGAAAGGATAACCTGGGAGCGCCCATCCGTGAAATTGTCACTGATCCGGATGTCGTTGAATTCCTTCGCACCAACCGGTTGAATTTTCAATGGATTGACCTGATCGGCAGTCTGGAAATATTTGCAAACGGATGGGTGGAATTCATTCTGAACAAGGGAAAAGACAAGATCAACAAGGTTTTCGTGAAAGACCCGGCTTATTGCCGGAATGCCAAAATGGACATTGACCATCCATCCCGCATTCCTTACCTGTTTTTTTCTGCTCAGTGGGATCTTTCCCCGAATGAGGCCGACGGGTCATTGGTTAAGATTCCGATGTATGATCCGTTTAAGTATGATGGTAAACGATACCAGGACCCGCAGTTTGCCTACCCGGTTTTTTACCGGTCGTTCAATAAATCCTATTATCATCTTTCAGTCTGGAATGGCATCCGTCAAAGCGGGTGGCTCGGCATTGCCAACAAGGTACCGCAGCTCAAGCAGGCGATCATGAAAAACCAGATGACCATCAAGTATCACATTGAGATACCCGATGATTATTTCATGAACCGGTATCCTTCGCCTGATTACACCCGTGAACAGCGTGAGTCGGCAAGGACGAAGGTGCTTTCGGAAATGAACGATTTTCTGTCAGATGTCGAGAATACCGGAAAAGCCTTTCTCACATTCACCTTTTTCAACAAGTTCAAAGGTGAATACCTGGCAGGTTGGAAAATTAATGTGATCGATAACAAGCTGAAAGACGATGCTTATTTGCCTGATTCTCAGGCTGCAAATTCGGAAATCCTTTTCGCCATCGGCGTTGATCCCTGCCTGGTGGGGTCAGGGCTTCCCGGGGGGAACCTGGGAGCAGGTAGTGGATCGGACAAACGGGAAGCCTTCTGGCAACTCAATGCCGAGATGGGGCTTTACCGGCAGATCAGTCTGGAACCGCTTTATTTCATCTGGGATTTCAATAAATAGTCACCCGACATTGAGTTTGATTATGAAACGGTCGACACCTCTCAGACCATGCAGGACCATCCACCGAAGATTGATAAACGCATCGACAAGAAAATCGCATGAAAGACTCATTGATAATCTTTCACAGGTTTTGACTGCTGCTTCCATAAATGTCAGCAACTCGATTGAAAACTGGTTCCCGTATATTGATGAAGCGCAGGAATCCTTTATCAAACCGGTGCCGGGCAATGTTCTCAATGATCAACTGCAAGACCTGATGACAATCACCGAAATTGTATCCGATAAATCAATAAATAATGGCTAAAAACGAAACTTCTACCGCCACCGTCATATTTAACGGTGAAAATGCCAATGCCACCCTGAAACAGTTATAGGCAGAAGTCAGGAAATTGAATGCTGAACTGCACCAATTGAATGTAAATTCCAAGGAATTTGGCGAAAAAGAGAGGGAGTTTCAGAAAGTAAATGGCAGGTTAAAAGACCTCCGGGGAGAAATAAATCAAACGGGAGGCACTTTTTCAAAACTGGCCGACCCGACTCATAGGTTCTTCAGATGATCACTGTGGGAATTTATTCCAGAAAAAATGTTTTGGGTACTTTTTAGGGTACCCTAAAAAGCAAAACCCGCGATTAACGCGGGTTTTGAGGTGATTTTGTGCCCGGAACAGGACTCGAACCTGCACATCCGTACGGATACTAGTCCCTGAAACTAGCGCGTCTACCAATTCCGCCATCCGGGCAATTCATGGCACGTAGTGCCATTCAGGGGGTGCAAAAGTAACTCTTTTTTCTGAAGTATGAAATTTATTTCAATGGTTTCTTTAAAAAGCTTTTACCCGGCTTATACTTTCCTTTTACTCTCCCTTTACTCTCCCTTTACTCTCCATTTACTCTCCCTTTACTCTCCCTTTACTCTCCCTTTATTCTCCATTTACTCTCCATTTACTCTCGGAAAATGCTGTAAATTTGTGTAACCATATCTAAAACAAATTTCCCCGAATGAAAACACACCTAATTACCCTGCTGTTATTCCTTTTTCTGTCAGTTTCTGCCGCTGCCCAGGATTTCCTTCAGCAGCGCGGTTCATACTACTGTCACCTGAAAAAAACCTCGGCCAGCCATGCTCCGGAGCTGGCAGATAATTCAACATACAGTATTCCCCATACATTCGACGTACTTAAATACACCCTCAACCTCCAACTGTATCAATGTTATTTCACGCCTTATCCGAAGAATTTCAGTGCATCAAACATTATAAAATTCAGGGTTGACTCCACCCTGTCATCCATCAAACTGAATGCGGTAAACTCCTCCCTGGTCATTGATTCCGTGCGGATGGCAGGTGTTTCATTCAGCCATGCCGGCGATATCCTGACCATTACACTTAACCGTATTTATATCCCGGGTGAAATTGCCGAAGTAAAGATTTATTACCGGCATCAGAATGTGGAGGATGGAGCCCTGTATGCCACCGGTGGATTCCTTTTTACCGATTGCGAGCCGGAAGGCGCCCGGAAGTGGTTCCCATGCTGGGACAAACCATCTGACAAAGCACTGCTCGACCTGACAGCAAAAGTTCCGGCAACGGTCAAATTCGCTTCCAATGGCAAACTGATGGACTCTGTGTTCACTGCTGACACGCTGACCTATCATTGGGAAAGTATCCACAATATTGCCACATACCTCGTTGTGATGACCTCCAAGGTAAACTACAATCTCGATATCGTTTACTGGCACAAGCTTTCCAACCCGAACGACAGTGTGCCGATGCGGTTCTATTTCAACCCGGGTGAGAATATAACCGCTGTAAAAGCGGTTATCAAGCCAATGACCGACTGGTTTTCGCAGCATTTCTGCGAACATCCTTTCCAGAAAAACGGGTTTGCCGCACTCAACAGCCAGTTTGCCTGGGGAGGCATGGAGAACCAGACGCTGACCAGCATCTGTCCGAATTGCTGGCAGGAGTGGCTGATCGCGCATGAATACGCCCATCAGTGGTTCGGCGACATGATCACGTGCGATACCTGGGCCGACATCTGGCTGAATGAAGGCTTCGCCACGTGGAGCGAAAATTTCTGGTGGGAAAAATCAGGAGGTTACGCCGCTTATAAAACACAGATAAACAGCGACGCGTCCAGCTATCTCAATGGCAATCCAGGGTGGGCAATTTCGGATCCATCATGGGCTACCACCACGCCTGGCCTGAATGTCCTTTTCAATTACTCCATCACCTATGCAAAAGGTGCGTGTGTGCTGCACATGCTGCGATACACCCTGGGTGACGCACTTTTCTTCGCTGCGATGCAGGCGTATGCAAACGACCCCAACCTGCGGTTTCATTCTGCCAGGATCACCGACTTTAAAGACAAAGTCAATGCTGTTACTGGCACTGATTATTCCTGGTTTTTCAACCAATGGATCTATGCGCCCAACCACCCGGTTTATGCAAACCAGTATTGTTTTGAACAACTCGGAAGCGGCAGTTGGGATGTCCGTTTCGCAATTCACCAAACCCAGGTCAATGCCCCGTTTTTCCGGATGCCGGCTATCCTGAAAGTTCATTTCCTGGACAATACAGACAGCCTTATCACTGTATCGAACACCAGCAATCACCAGGAGTTTATGTGGACTTTTACCAAACAGCCAACGTCACTGGCGTTTGATCCGGGAAATGAGATTGTACTCAAACAAGCTACGCTCACACAGGGCACCTTTTACACCAAAACGTGGACAGGCACTGTAAGTGACAACTGGAATGAAAGCGGAAACTGGACTCCTGCCGGGGTACCTGTGAATGAGAGTGTGAAAATCCCTGCCAGCGCAGTAAGAATGCCGGTTGTGAGAAACCCCGGTATGTCCTGTGGAACGATGTTGATCGAAGATGGAGCTACGCTGTCAGTCCCGGCTGGATATCACCTTTCTGTGGCAGGTCGTTTGATCCGTCAATAAACAGTGCGCACGTCAATCCCGCAAGCAACGAACAGACAACCCGGCATACCTGCTGTAAGCGGTTCTGTTTAAATCGCTTCTGTTGTAGTTCATCTCCCGGTGCCATGTATAAAATGTATAATACAGTGTCGACGTCGACCAGTAACCGTCGCTGCCATTGCCAATGAACGCCCCTGAGTCGAAGCGGTAGCCTGCCGGTATGGCAGCAAATCCACTTTCGTTGGTGGCCCCGGTATTGGGTGTATTCCATAACCCTGTTCCGGCTTGTATGGTACCGGTAGATTTCATCTTCCCGCCACCATTTGTTCCGCTCCAACCATCCAACCCACAATCCACGGTAGCATCTAAAAATTGAGTTACAGTACACCATTCACCATCTGTTGGAATATGCCAGCCTGTGGGACAAATCCCTTTCGCACCCGACGTTTCTACATATTGCATCATCTCGTCCCATTGATAAAAGCCGCCGTAAATGGTGCAATTCGATTCAAGATTGCCGTAACAATACTTCTCAATTGTGCCGGTATTTGTTTGACTCAAATTGCTATTGATCATCGTACCAACGTTCAGGTTTTCTTTGAACCAACACTGCGTTCCAATCTGAACGGTGTTATATATCTGGCCTTCATAAGTTACCGTGGGTGTTCCCGGACATGGCACTCCCTGGGTAACACAGGCCGATGTGTTTTGAGTTAAGGTAATCGGGGTGGAATTTCCACAGGCGCTGTAGGCCCAGGCATATCGGGTGTAGGCTGTGTTGCAGATCAGTCCGGTTTCCGTTTTTGTGATGGCAGCTCCCATTTCGGTTGCGGATCCATAGACATTGGTCGTGCCCCATTTGTATCCGGTTGCCCCTGCAACCGGATTCCAGTTCCAGACAATCTGTGTTGCTGCTGCGACATGTGTTCCCGCAGTGGGTGTTGCCGGTGGATTGAGCGATGTTGATTGGGTCAGGGTTACCGGGGTTGAATTCCCGCAGGCATTGTAGGCCCAGGCATATCGGGTGTATGCGGTGTTGCATATCAGTCCGGTTTCCGTTTTTGTAATGGCTGTTCCCATGTCGGTTGCCGATGCATAGACATTGGTCGTGCCCCATTTGTATCCGGTAGCCCCGGCAACCGTATTCCAGTTCCAGACAATCTGGGTTGCTGCTGCGACATGTGTTCCGGCAGTGGGTGCTGCCGGTGGATTGAGCGATGTTGATTGGGTCAGGGTTACCGGGGTTGAATTTCCGCAGGCGCTATAGGCCCAGGCATATCGGGTGTATGCTGTGTTGCATGTCAGTCCGGTTTCCGTTTTTGTAATGACCGCTCCCATGTCGGTTGCCGATGCATAGACATTGGTCGTGCCCCATTTGTACCCGGTAGCCCCTGAAACGGCATTCCAGTTCCAGACAATCTGAGTTGCTGCTGCAACATGTGTCCCGGCAGTGGGTGTTGCCGGTGGATTGAGCGATGTTGATTGGGTCAGGGTTACCGGGGTTGAATTTCCGCAGGCATTGTAGGCCCAGGCATATCGGCTGTATGCTGAATTGCAGGTCAGCCCTGTTTCCGTTTTTGTGATGGCCGCTCCCATGTCGGTTGCGGATCCATAGACATTGGTCGTGCCCCATTTGTATCCGGTGGCGTCGCCCACAACATTCCAGTTCCAGACAATCTGAGTTGGTGAAGCCACATGACTTCCGGCAGCAGGTGCAAGAGGCAGCAGGCAGGAAGGGGCAAAGACACTCCATGCCCCATTGATAAACATGGTCAGGGCTCCTGTTCCGGTATTGCTGCAATTGGTGCAATAGATTAGCAGCCCATTTGCAGGATTTGCAATGGTATTAAGCTGTGCGTGCGTCATCCGCGGAGGGAGCAGTCCCTTGTTCAGGGATTTCACATCCAGCATCGCTGAATTATCCGGGGTGGTGCCATCGGTGTTGACTGCAACCTGCGAAAACAATGAACTGCAACTGAGCAGGATCGAAACCAGAAAAAGAAAGATGTTTTTCATGTGATTTATTTTAAAAGTACCATCTCAGCTCCTTATTTAGAAACTGGCGCAAAGATGGAGTGAGAAATCCCTTCCTGCAATAGCCCGTTCGGGGGGTTTTTAAGAATCAGACCAGGTTTTCCTTGATGGCCTTTACGACAACCTGCGCCCTTGAATGGACCTGCAGCTTATCGTAAATATTCTTTATATGGTTTCGTACGGTTTGTGCACTGATAAAAAGTTGTTCGGCCATGGCATCATTGGTCATACCGTCGGTGATCAGCACGAGGATCTCCTTTTCACGCTGGGTCAGCATCGATTTTGTTTCATACCTGGATGCCGGGGGTTTTAAAAACTCCATCACCTGCTTCGCCACGATCGGCGTGAGTGCGCCTCCCCCCTCATAAACCTGCTGAATGGCATCGAGGATTTTATGAGGGCTTGATTTTTTAAGAATATACCCATCTGCACCGTTTCTGATGGCTTCAAAGATGTGATGGTCATCTTCAAAGATGGTCAGCATGATAATTTTCAAGTCGGGCTGATGCCGTTTAAAGATCGGGATGGCTTCTATTCCGGATAATCCGGGAAGGTTGATATCAAGAAGTAATACATCTGTTTCCGAAAAGCGAGCCAGTGCCTCCTCCACAGAGCCGTATACCCAGGCAAGTGCATATTCAGAAAACGATGAAATCAGATAGACAAGGCTCTGCCTGAATTCAGAATGATCTTCAACAATTCCGACCGATATTCCCATCTGAGTTTTTTATACAAAGTAAAGGCGAAAACTGCCTGATTTTATAGCCCTTTCGGGTCATATTTTAAAATTCATAACAATTTCAGTCCCCGATCCCGGCATGGAGTTAATTTCCAACACGATTCCTGATTCCTGAGCCCTTTTGCGCATATTCAGCAATCCGTTACCATGCAATGCCCGGCCGGTTTTACCGGAATCAGAAAATCCTGTCCCGTCATCCTTCAGCTTTATCGTGAAATGGTTGTTATCCAGCCGGGCTGTAAACTCAACGCTCGTGGCTCCGGAGTGCCTTAAAACATTGTGCAACCCCTCTTTCAGAATTAAAAAGGCATCATTGCGGAGCTTTTCCCCAAGGATAATTGGTTCCGCCGGTATTTCAACGGTTGAACGGAACCTGATTTTATTATCTGAAAGGATCTCCAGCATATAGTTCCGTGTTTTAGAGACCAGGCTCTGCAGGGAGTCATTACGCGGTGATGTCATCCAGATGATATCGGAAATCGCCTCGAGAGCCGACTTTGTCAATCCGGCTATTTTCAAGGGAATCCTGCTTAATTCAGGCTGGGCCCGCCCGCTTATCTCCGAAAGTGTTTCTGCATAAATGGAAATACTCCCGAGCGTCGAGGCCAGGTCGTCGTGAAGGTCACGGGACAACTTTTCCCGAAGTTCCAGCTTCTCCTTTTGTGCCAGCCTTCGCATCAGGATCCTGTCAACAACCAGGTAATCTATCACAAGCAACCCCACAACAACAACCGGTGCAATAAAAAACGAGATGGAAAGCCATTGAAAAAGAAAAATCTGGTTAACAAAAACAAAGACGATGAAAATGAAACTGCTGGTCAGCATTCGGAAAATGGTGATGTTGCGGATGTTTTTACGCAGTTTCAGATTGTAAAACAACAATAACAAAAAAACGAACAGGTATTTGGCAATTTCAGGCTGGTTCTCCTGATCGGTAAAAAAACGCATAAACCGGTTGCCGCTCTCCTCCCTGAATGCCGGAAATCCGTTCAATTCATTAATCACCAGTGATTTTCCTGCCGTCAGATGGTCAATTCTTATTGTATCTGCAGATGAAGGAAACTTGACAAGCGCATGGTATGTGGCACCCTGTACAACACCAAAAATCATCTCCTTTGCTGAAACTGAGCTGTAACCGCTTCCGCCGCTCAGTTCTCGGTATCCGGCCAGAATCTCCGGGCTTTTATCACCCGAATCCATGTAAAGCCAAACTTTGGCACCGATGGCATCTTTGTTGGAACGGACTCCGTGAAGTTTAATCTTAACGAAATTTCTCTTTTCCGTCATATTCAGAAACAGGTTGCTGTTTCCGTTTATATAGTTTGCCACATACAGGTCAGGATCGCCATCATTGTCAACATCCCCTGTTGCACAGCCTGTGCAATAGCCGCTCAGCTCTGCGCCAAACATTGATGTAACATCCTTAAAATATTGTCCATCCACGTTTTTATACAGCACATTTTCCCCGACATTGGTCACATAGAGATCCTGGTAACCGTCAAGATCAAAGTCGGCAAAGGCTGCTCCGTTGCTCATGCTTTTCTCTGACCGGAAGTAATCACGGGTTTTATCAATAAACAATCCTTTTCCGTTATTCAGGAAGAGTTTATTGCCATTGTTACGGTTCGCAATGAAAAGATCAGTAAAGCCGTCATTGTTTACATCTGCGAAAACCACTCCGTTGCTTTTGGAGGGAGTTGCCTTCGAAAGGTCGGTCAGGTGAGTTACTTCACGAAAAAATATCCTGCCATTTTTCGTCTCATTAAAATACAGCTTATTACAAGGATACCAGAAAGTTACGCATAAATCGGCAAACCCGTCGCTGTTCACATCGGCAAAAGTTGCGCACATCCCCCCTCCCGGGGAAGCAACTCCCGACAACTCAGTTATATCGGTAAAATGGCCGGAGCCATCATTTTCAAAAAGCCTGTTCGACCCCTCTTCGTTCGTAACGAAAAGATCAAGGTCGCCATCATTATCCACATCGGAAAAGGTGGCTGAATTGGATCGTTTCAGATTTTCACACGCCCTGTTTTTTTGTGATGAAACATTCCGGAAATAGCCGTTGCCCCTATTAATCAGCAGCCGGTTGTTGCTGTTGAGATAACAAAGATAGATATCCTGGTCATCGTCATTGTCTATATCGGCCACTCCGATGCCCAATTTCAGTTCATTCTGCACAAGATTGTTTTGAGGCGTCATGATGGCTGTTGCATTGCGCTTAACTGCCTCCTCTGAAAAGCCCGAAACAAGACTCAGCCGGTTTGAGGGTGATAGATTGTTGACATACATGCGGTTTTGTTCGGAGATCCTCACAGCATAGATATCCGTAAGGTCATCCCCGTCAAAATCGGCCATGGCCACGCCATATTCGTCGTCGGTACTGATCCCGTAATAGATGAGTTTATAAGGGGAAAACCCCTGGTTTACTTCTGCATACACCGGAAATTGTTTCGCGCCACTGTATAACAGCCTGCCATTGGCACCACAAACCCATATCTCACCTGTTTCTGTTGCAACCACATCGGTCAGATTCTCCGTGCATTGCGAATCATGACGAACAACCCTGCCATCATTGAAACTCATGATCAGCCCTTTGTTGCCAACCATGAGCACTTTGCCCTTTTTTGTCAGACACATTTTATTGACATTCTGAAAATCCACACTTTTATGAATCAGCTTTACCCCTGCTTTATCCACCCGAAACAGCTCCGTTCCAGCAAGGATGTAGCCATCCTGCATGGCAGAAAAACAAAAATCGGTTGCTGCCTTATCATTCAGAACTGTTTTGTAAACACCATTCTGATAGAGAAACAAGCCTCCCTTTCCTGTCAGGATATAGAAATCCGTTGAACTCTCTCCATAAATCCTGATGATGCCATACCTGGCAGGTGACGGGGGCAACGCCATGAACGATCCGTTATCATAAACCGCCATGTCGGCATAACCGGCAAACAGTGCCTTGTTTTCTGATGAAAAGCACATCGATGTGATTGAATTGGCCAGGGGTGGGCGCATGATTTCAGTAATTCCGTCATGATAATGATAAAGCACGCAGGTGTTCGTAACCTGGTTCACATTAAACCAGAAATCGTTGGCAGACAATGCATTGAAATAATATATCTTCTCTTCAACCGGAACATCCACTTTTCGCCAGGTTTCCTTATCAAGTGTGTATATTTTGTCGGTCAGAAAAAACAACCCTCCGGATTTATCCTGTGAGATGCTTCTGATATCCGACTTCGTCCCTGAGTTTACCTTACGGAATGAAAAAGGCTGGCCGGGGAGATGTTCACAGAGCATCAGAAAAAGGATAAGCAAAGGTCCAAGGCGTTGAATCCAGCCATGGGATAAACCGGTGAACGGTAGACGATAACCTGAATGGAGCGGGATAATCCTTGCCAAAGTGTGACTGAATAGTTGTAAAGTGTTTATTGCATTTACAGAACAAATATAGTTCTTTCTTCACTCAATTCGTCGGTCAAACCTTCCAGGTTTTTAAAACCTGGAAGGTTTAAGGGCCTTATCAGTATTTATTCCATGCGCTGGCTGGAATCACATCTGAGCAGGGGTTCATCGAACCACGCAGCATATCGTTATTCAGCAGAAGCCTGGCTTCATGTGCAGTTGACTTGGCTTGTTCTATCCGTCAGGCGATCAATTGTGCCCGGCTATTTTCATCAATCATGCATGTATGCCTTTTTCCAAAGCATTCAGAACAAGAGGTTCTTTCCCTTTCTCAGTGTTTGAAAACAAGAATGTCCTGTTTAATAGCCTTAGGAGTAAATTAGGGCTCCTGACCGGAATTTCTCATTGCAGATTTCATTTCATGGAGATAGTCCCGCGGGGTCAGGCCGGTAACCTGCTTAAAGGCGCGGTAAAACGATACGGAAGAGTTGAACCCGGCTGATGCATACATTTCAGAAAGATTTATCTGCTCATTGTTCTGCATCCCGTTTTCCATGATTTTTTTTACTTCATCAACACGGTAGCGGTTGATGAAAGCCCTGAAATTCTCGTCACTATTTTCACTGATGGCCTGATATAAATATTTCTTATTGGTACCGAGGATCTTGATCACAGCTTTCAGGTTCAGTTCCGGGTCGAGATAAAGTTTCTGCCTGGCGAACGCATCACGCAATTCCGTGAACAATGTTGCCTGAATCTGCATTTCATCCAATGGTTCAAGAGGCAATATTATTTCGTTTTCATCTTTATTGCCGCCGGATTCCAGTCGCTCCTTTTTCCAAGCGATCCAGTTTCGTACGTCGACAGCAAACTGGTCAAGTTCCTTCTCCTTGCGAAACAACTGCCTGCGAAATGCCCGGGTCTTTAAAATAAAAATAAACAAGGCAACAGCGAGCAATAACACAATGGCAAAGGTGAGGGCAAGTACCTCCATTCGTCTTTTGTTATTGGAAATATCGAGGTTCTGACGGGTGATGGTGAGGTCTTTCTCCTTCACTTCAAGGGTCAGCATCATCTTGTCCAACTGCTCTTTTTGCTGTTTTGAAACCAACTGATCCTTTCCCCGGTAAAAAGCTGTGAGGCATTCCAGTGCCAGGGTAAGGTTTCCGATGCCCGTGTAGGCCACCCAACTCATGCTGTCTAACCTCATCTGAAGCACAGGGTAAGGTTGTTTGCCGAGGTGGAACCGTGCCTTTTCCGCGTACTGTATCGCTTCCCGGTAATTTTTCTCCTTGAGGGCTCCTTGCATCAGATTGCTGGTTGACATGGCCAAAAATTGATGGTTCCCGATTTTTTCCGCTTCATCTGTGGCAAGCAACAGGTACTTTTTCCGCTCCTTTTCATTGCCGGTATTCAGGTAATGATCTGCAAGTGAGCCATAAATATACACAAGCAGATCTGTTTGCTTTGTGGTGACGGCTGTTTTCATGGCACGATTCATATAGAAAAGGCAACTGTCGTATTGTTGCAGGTTCAGGAAGGTGAGCCCCATGTTATAGAAGCTTAAAGCGTAATTCAGGGTGTCGTGGATTTTTGTGGTGAGTGCGCAGGCTTGCCGGTAATAATTGAGCGCTTTGTCATACTGCCTGTTCTGATTCATGATGGTGGCCATCGACGTAAGGGAATTCCGCATCATCCGTAAATCGCCCTTCCGTTCAGAATATCCCAGCATCAATCGCGTATAGAACAGGGCGCTGTCAAGATTGCCGGCGTTATTATAGGAATATGATAACATCTTCCAGGCATCGGCAATCAGAACCGAATCTTTGGAGCGGGGGATCAACGAAAATGATATTCTGGCCATTGCCAGGGCCGAATCAATGTTCCTCAGTCGCAATTGTGCCAGGCTTAGTCTATTGTGATAATAGAGTTGGCGGTCAACCTCTTTCTCCGAAGTTATTTTCAGTTTCCGGATAATTTCCGCTCCCGATTCCCGGTACAGGAAATGATTCATCATTCGTTCAACCGTGGTATCGGTAAAAGTGGACCCCGAACCGGAAGCCGGAAATGACAGCGCTCCTTCAAAAAAAATAAAAAAACATAATGTATTAATAATAAAGCGTTTACACATATTGATATATTTCTTCAGTAGTAGAGCTATTCAAAATTAGTTCTTTTCTGACAAAGAAACGTTCTTTTTATTGATTCATCACTTTCGTACCAGTAAAAAAAGGTGCCGGGTGTTTTCTCAAAACAATATGTGTACCATAATAATAAAAAAATGGAATCGCAAAAGGAAGAAACAGTTATTTAGTTGAAAATTAGCACGTAAGAAACAGTTTGTTTTCAAATTGAAATTTATTCAGCTTGCCGTAATCTTAGCGAACCAGTGCCTTGATTAAAAAAACGCATATCACACGCGATTTCGCGCAGATTCCACCATCATGACTACGCCAAACTATGACGTGATGTATGATAGTGATTAATCAACTTCTTTTTTGAAATAAAAGTCATCGTGCATAACGAAAAGTTCTTTTTTGAAAGAAAAGTTCTTTTTTGAAACAAATGTCAAAGTGCATGAAAAAATAAAAGTTCTTTTTTGAAAACTGAAAGTTCCTTTTTGAATGATCATTCAGGGTTTCACGCGATACATTTGCAGTGAACCATTAAGACACCATGTACCAAATGTTGAAATGTTACCGTATTAAAATTGCCGGCGATATCAAAGGCAACGCTTTCCGTTCGGTTGCCATGCACGCGGCAAACCGGTTCCGGATCACGGGATTTATCCGGTATGATGAGGGAAATTCACTGAGCATGGAGGCCCAGGGCAGCCAGGGTGATTTAGATCAGTTCGTGCAGTTTTGCAGCGACTGGTTCACGCCCGACATTATTAAAGATTTCACCGTCATAGAAAAAGAACCTGAAAACTATGCCGATTTCACCATCCGGCGAAATATTTCCGAAGTGAAAAATCCCGCGGGGAGCCGGCAATGGTTTCAAAGAATAAAACATATCATGCGGCTGTAAATGCCATATCCCATAAATCTCATATCCTCAACCAATTCAAAAGCCTATTTCCGTAAAAAAATATCTAACAGCAATCTAATATCAGAGAAAATGAAAACAAATTCTACAAGTGGTATCGCATGAGATTCGGCTAACAGGTACTCTATCTGTCTTTTTTTAATTCAACAAACGTCAAAATACATACTTATAAAAGAGCTATCACCAATCTGGATTGGGTATTGGCAGGAAAATTTAAAAACAAAACAATATGAAAAAAATGTTATTCAAAACAACTCTTCTTGTAGCGTTCTTCTTAGGAGTAATGAATGCTAATGCACAATGGAGCAGCGACCCCACTGTGAACACTGCTATTTGTACTTCTGGTGGTGATCAGATGAATCCTAATATCGTTTCGGACGGTTCGGGTGGATCTATTATTACCTGGAAGGACTATAGAACCAATACTAATTATGATATCTATGCTCAGCGTATCAATTCATTGGGGGTAGTGCAATGGACAACCAACGGGGTGGCAATTTGCACAGCTGCATACGAGCAATCTGTTCCAACCATCGTTGCAGATGGTTCGGGCGGAGCCATTATTACCTGGGCGGACAAAAGATCCAATACTAATTATGATATCTATGCTCAGCGCATCAATGCATCGGGGGTAGTGCAATGGGCAGCCAATGGGGTGGCTATTTGCACAGCTACTTACAATCAAGATGTTCCAACCATCGTTGCAGATGGTTCAGGCGGAGCCATTATTTCCTGGATAGACAAAAGATCCAATACTAATTATGATATCTATACCCAGCGCATCAATGCATCGGGGGCAGTGCAATGGACAGCCAATGGTGTGGCTATTAGCACTACAACAAACTATCAATATACTCCTGTTATCGTTTCAGACGGTTCTGGCGGAGCCATCATTGCTTGGAAAGATATTGACCTTGATTATAACGGGAAAGCCTATGCCCAGCGAATCAATGCATCGGGGGTGGTGCAATGGACAGCCAATGGGGTAGCTCTTTGCACAGCTAGTGGCGATCAGTCTTCTATAATCATTGTTTCAGACGGTTCTGGCGGAGCTATTATTACCTGGCAAGACTATAGGTCGGGTACTAAGTCTGATATTTATGCCCAACGAATCGATGCATCGGGAGCTTTGCAGTGGACAACCACCGGGGCAGCTATTTCTACCGCTGCAGTCGGTCAGTCTAATCCTTTCATCGCATCAGACAATTCTGGCGGAGCCATTATTACCTGGCTGGACAATAGATTGGGATTTGAGTATTTTGCTAATATATATGTCCAGCACGTCAATGCATCGGGGGTAGTGCAATGGACAGCCAATGGTGTGGCAATTTCTACCACTTCAGACGATAAGACTTCTCAAACCATCATTTCAGATGGTTCTGGTGGAGCCATCATTTCCTGGCAGGGTTATCCTGGCCAGGGAAATATTTATGCCCAGCGTATTAATGCATCGGGGGTTGTTCAATGGACACCCAACGGTGTGGCTATTAGCACAGCTACAGGCAATAAGACTGTTCCCGTCCTCGTTTCAGATGGTATTGGCGGAGCCATTATTACCTGGCAGGACGGAAGACAAAGTAATTTTGATATCTATGCCCAATATTTGTATGCGACAGGTACGTTAAGTTACTGTTCTTCTCCTACCATCATCAGCCAACCAGCAAGTAGTATTACTTCTACTACTGCAACTGCTAATGGAAACATCACTGCAACTAATTGCATCAATCCTACTACAAGAGGAAATATATGGTATGCTTATACGAATACTGATAAAACAATAGGAGCTTCAGGTGTAACTAATGTGTCTGAAACAGGTAGTTTTGGGACTGGCGCTTTCACCTCTTCTTTAACAGGACTTGCAGTTAATACGCATTATAATGCAATAGCTCATGCCACAAATACTTATGGAACAGGATACAGCGACCGGGTCGATTTCTGGACTTTAGCTAATGTGCCGGATGCTCCTACTGTAAATAATGCTACGGCTACTACTTTGGATGTAACCGTTAATGCTAATAGCAATCCTACAACTACTGAGTTTGCCATCTACGAAACTTCTACCATTATGTTTTTACAGGCAAATGGCACTTTCGGGGCTTCAGCCCTATGGCAGACCGCCGCAGCATGGGGCACAAAAACGGTAACAGCCTTAACCACCGGAACCGAATATACTTTCCAGGTAAAAGCAAGAAACGGTGATCCTGTGGAGACTGCTTACAGTCCCACAGCTAGCGGAATACCCGTGGATCATCCTTATGTGGAATGGCAGTTATCCTCCTCCTGGAGTGAAACGCAACCAGCAGGGAATAGCGATAAAAAATGGGAATCGGTTTCAGTATCTTCTGATGGGAATATAATCCTTGCGGCGGTGAATAATGGTCGTCTCTACAAATCGGGCGATGGAGGAACCACCTGGAGTGAAACACAGCCAGCCGGAGATGCTGATAAAGGCTGGGGGTCTGTTTCAATATCTTCCGATGGGAATACGATGTGGGCAGCCATGGCATGGGGGCGTATTTACAAATCGGGCAATGCAGGTTCCACCTGGAGCGAAACCCAACCTGCCGGAAATGACGATAAAAGCTGGTCGTCTCTTTCAGTTTCCTCAAATGGTTCTACCGTGCTCGCTGCAGTTTCAAATGGTCGCCTTTACAAATCTGCCAATGGTGGCAGCACATGGAGCGAAACACGACCCGCCGGAAATGTTAACAATGCATGGACTAAGGTTGTTGTATCCTCCGATGGCAATTCCATGCTCGCACCAGTTTTCTTTGGTCGCATATATAAATCAACCAATGGCGGAACCACCTGGAGTGAAACACAGCCTGCTGGAAATGATGATAAGATGTGGATGGTAACGGCCATATCTTCTAATGGAACGATCATGTTGGCGGGAGTTCACCTTGGACGCCTTTACAAATCGCTTGATGGAGGAACCACCTGGAACGAAACACAACCCGCCGGAAACAATGATAAACAATGGAGAACACTTAGCATTTCTTCCGATGGCGCGACCATGGCAGCGGGAGTTCAGGGGGGGCGTTTATATGAATCGTCCAATGGCGGCATTGACTGGATCGAAATTCAACCCGCAGGAGATGTTGATGAAAATTGGCAAACTTCAGCCATTACTTCCGATGGCAGCACCATGATTGCAGGTGTACAAAATGGCAGGCTATATCTCACTTTGCCCAACATTGCTGTAACCAACATTACCAGTTCTTCTGCTTCGGCTAACGGAAACATCACCGCCACCAACGGCGCTGATGCCACCAACCGTGGTGCTATTATTTACCCCTATACCGATACGGATAAGGTTATTGGTGATGCCGATGTAACCAACACAAGCAATCCCGGCACATTTGGAACAGGCACCTATCCTGTATCCTTTACCGGTTTGGCCCCCGGCACGCATTACAATGCACGGGCACATGCCACCAACACATACGGCACAGGGTACAGCGACCGCACCGGTTTCTGGACACTGGCGGATGTTCCTTTGGCGCCAACGGTTGATAATCCTACTGCCACCACATTGGATGTTACGGTAAACGGCGGCACCAACAGCACTGATGCCGAATATGCCATCAACGAAACCAGCACCACAAAATTTGTGCAGGCTGATGGAACACTTGGGGTTACAGAAATATGGCAAACCGCATCAGGCTGGGGCGCCAAAACTGTTACCGGCCTTACAACCGGGGCGACCTATACCTTCAAGATAAAAGCCCGCAACGGGGATCATGCAGAAACAGCCTTTGGCCCGGCAACCAGCGGGATTCCCGTGGATCATCCTCATGTGGAATGGGAGCCCAACACCTGGCAAGAAACCCGGCCCGCCGGAGATATAAACAAAAGTTGGTACGCCGGCGCCCTTACTTCTGATGGATCCATTATGTTTGCAGGCGTACTGGGAGGCCGCTTGTACAAATCTACTGATGCAGGAGTTAATTGGAGTGATACACAGCCATTAGGAAATAACAACCAGTACTGGTCATGCGTTTCTTTATCTGGTAATGGAAACACGATCCTGGCAGCGGCTGCCAATGTGGCTTTATTGCTTTCGACCAACGGAGGCAGCACCTGGAACACTGCAGGTATAGCAATTTTAGCCACCTCCTGCGCTGCTGTCTCTACTGACGGTAGCACCATGCTGGCAGCAAGGATTAATGGACGTATTTACAAATCGACCAATAGTGGAGTCAGTTTTGTTGAAACGACTCCCACTGGAACAGCTGAAGATAAAGGGTGGAGTTCTGTTTCTCTTTCTGCTACAGGAGATACCATGCTGGCAGCAGTAAAGAATGGACGAATTTATGTCTCGACCAACAGCGGAAACAACTGGATCGAAACGCAACCTGCCGGGAATTTTGATAATGACTGGCGATCTGCTTCTGTAAGCTCAGATGGCCTTACCATGCTGGCAGCAGCTTTTAATGGGAGGATTTACATTTCGACCAATGGCGGAAATACCTGGGGCGAAACACAACCAGCCGGAAATAATAATAAGACATGGCAAACAACTTCGGTTTCATCTGATGGAAATACAATGCTTGCGACTGTATATAATGGTCGTATGTATAAATCCGTTAATGCAGGAGCCAGTTGGTATGAAACAGCTCCAACCGGCACATTTGAAGATAAAATCTGGACCTCAACTGCCTTGTCATCTGATGGACTATCTATGCTCACAGGTATATCTGGTGAAAGAATTTATCGTTCAACACCGACCACTCCGCGAGTTATTTTTGCCAATATTACCAGTTCGTCTGCTTCGGCTACCGGTAATATCACTGCCACCAACGGCGCTAATGGCATTAGCCGCGGGGCCATCATCTATCCTTATACCAATACCGATAAGGTGATCGACGGTACAGATGTTACCAACGTGAGCAATGGCGGCAATTTCGGAGTCGGAACCTATCCTGTTTCCTTTACCGTACTCACCCCCAACACCCGTTACAATGCACGGGCACATGCCACCAACACGTACGGAACAGGATACAGCGACCGGGGCGATTTCCGGACATTTGCCAATGTGCCGGCAGCGCCAACCGTAAACAACCCGACAGCTACAACGCTTGATGTAACGGTGAATGTTAACAGCAACCCTGTAACGACGGAGTTCTGCATCTATGAAACAAGTACCGGCAAATTTATACAGGCCGGCGGCACTCTTGATGCAAGTGCAGTATGGCAGACAGCTGCAACCTGGGGAGTCAAAACCGTTACAGGTCTTACCTCCGGTGTAACCTATACCTTCAAGGTAAAGGCCCGCAATAGCGATAATGTAGAAACCGCCTACAGTGAGACAGCTTCAGGCACACCGGTGGCCATACCAACCGTTACCACACAGGCTGTAACAGCAATGACCAGATCAGCTGCCACCGGTAATGGAAATATTACCAATATGGGTTATCCTTTGCCAACCGCCTATGGTGTTTGCTGGGGCGCTTCCGCCGATCCTGATATTACTTTATCAACAAAAACCAACGAAGGTGCAGCCAGCGCTACCGGGGCATTTACCTCCTCCATCACCGGGCTTGCCCAGGGAACAACCTATCATCTGCGTGCTTATGCCACAAACGCAACGGGTACGGGTTACGGCAGCGATGTAACTTTTACAACCGGTAAACTCATTTTTGTTGACCTTTCCAAAACCTCAGGCGCCAACAATGGCACAAGCTGGGCTGATGCTTACACTTCATTCCAGTCAGCGCTTGAAGCAGCTTTACCCAACGATGAAATCTGGGTCGCCAAAGGCATCTATAAACCATCGAAAGATGAAACCGGAAATGCAACACCTACAGATATACGTACTGTTTGCTTCAAAATGAAAACCAAAGTGGCCATTTATGGCGGCTTTGCCGGAACTGAAACGGCTATAACCCAAAGAACCGGTTATGACACAGGCGAAGCAAACGAAACAATCCTGAGTGGCGATATGTTAGGCAATGATGCAGTAACCGGGTCAGGGGTCAATTTTGACATCACCAATACTTCAGACAATTGCGACCATGTAATTTATAATAAATTTACTTTTGTGGCGCCTTTAACAGATGCAATTCTTGATGGATTTACCGTAAGTGGCGGCAATAGCGGCGGATTCGGAGGAGGCATGAATAACAACTTTGCTTCCCCTGTTGTGCAAAACTGTACTTTTAGGCATAACCGTGCCAGTGCCAGCGGAGCCGGTATTTATAATAACAATCCCTCTTCACCTGTGTTTGTAAATTGCAAGATTGTTTACAATGTTGCTGCAGGTGCACCGGGAGCGGGGATCAATAACTCGGCAGGTACTTCTGTGGTACTGACAAACTGTGTTATCTCGGCCAATTCGCTCAATGGACCTCCGGGCGGTGGAATATGGAACAATGGTTCAACCACAACATTAAACAACTCGATCATCTGGGGAAATTATGCAAGTGTTGCAAATGAAATTTTCGGAACAGTTACCATGAACAATTGTTGCTATGCAAACAACATTCCGGGTGATATCATTGACGCGCCCGTTACAACCGCCTGCATTACCCTTAATCCTGAATACGTGAATGCCGAAACAGGCGATTTCCGCATCGTGGGGATTTCTCCTTGCGCCGATGCTGGCGATAATACCAAAAACAGCCTGACAACCGATATACGGGGAACAGGTTTTGGCCGAAAATTGCTAAAAACCGATGCAGCCCAGGCTGGCCCGATTGATATGGGCGCTTACGAATACAAAAATGGCTTTGACCCGCCCAACCATTGTGCCAATCCCACAAACGGAGGGACCTTATCTGCAGATCAATCCGTTTGTTTCGGTTTCAATGCTGCCGATATTACCGGTTCAACTCCAGCAGGCCACACGGGAGTCCTCATCTATCAATGGCAAAGTTCAACGGATAACAGTACTTTCGGCGATATTGAAGGCGCCACATCGAGTACATACAATCCGGGAGCGCTTACCGTTTCAACATGGTACAAACGACATGCAAGGGTAAGCTGCAAGCCCGACTGGACCGGAGCCGTGTTCTCAAATGTGATGAAGATAACGATCGATCCCTTACCCATTGCCGGGACAGTTTCCGGTGGAACAGCAGTTTGTTATGGAACCAGCGGCACCGTATTAACCCTGAGCAATCATTCAGGCAATGTGATCTGGCAGTACTCCACCGATAGTGGCGCCAACTGGATTGATCTTACCAGCGCTACAACCACAACGTACACAACTCCTGCTTTGACCACCACAACACAATACCGGGCAAAGGTTCAAAGCGGTGTATGTGCCAATGTTTACTCCACTGAAACTGAAATCATTGTTCGCGCAATATTCATTGCCCCCATTGCCAGTGGTGTACAAACCATCTGCTGGAATACAACATCAGGCGAACTCAGCGCCACTGCAGCAAGCGGAGGTACAGGGCCGTATGCCTATCAATGGCAGATGAGCTATGACGAATCCATCTGGGATAACATTGAAGGTGAAACATCACTTACCCTGTTCCCCGGAGATCTGTATGAGACAACCTACTACAGGCTGATGGCAACGGACCTTGGAACACCATCCTGCTCCAATGAGCTGGCAAGCAATACCATCACCGTCACGGTACGTGATCCGTTTACCGCAAGCGAGCTGAGCATTGCCTCAAACCGCACGTCGACCTGCTACAATACCGCACCCGGGCTGATGACCGCAACCCCCACCTTAGGTGGCAGCGGTCCGCCGTTTACCTACCAGTGGCAGATGAAAACCACGGGCAGCTGGACCAATGTCGGCACCAACAGCCTGACCTACCAGGCGGGCAGTCTGACCACCACCGCCCAATTCAGGCTGATCGCCTTTGACGGTGGAATACCTTCCTGCGGTTCAGTTTTCAGTCTGAACGATCTTACGATAACCATCGACCCATTGCCGGTTGCTGAGGCAGGATCTGACCAAACAATCTGTCTGAATGAAAGCGCGCAGATCGGTGCAGATGCTGTTAGCGGAAGCACCTACAGCTGGAGTTCAGTGCCTGCAGGATATACGTCAACATTGGCCAATCCCACAGTAAGCCCGGCAGTTACCACAACCTATACCGTGGTGGAGACCGTCACAGCTACCGGATGCGTGCAGAGCAACAGTGTCACGGTAACCGTGAACCCGTTGCCGGCTGCTGTTGCCGGAGCGGACAGAGACATCTGCCTGAACCAAAGCACCATTCTTGGAGCGGACGCTGTTTCAGGGAATACCTACAGCTGGAGCTCTGAGCCATCAGGTTTTACCTCAACAGAAGCCAATCCCACGGTAAGCCCGGTAGTAACAACGGCTTATACGGTTGTAGAAACCATCACGGCCACCGGATGTAACAACACCCATAGTGTAACAGTAACGGTGAACCCGTTGCCTGTTGCCGAGGCAGGATCCGACAGGGATATCTGTCTGAACGAGAGTGCCAACATTGGCGCAGCAGCCGTAACAGGCAGCACCTATGCATGGAGCTCTGTGCCGGCAGGTTATACTTCAACCCTTGCAAATCCTACGGTCAGCCCGACAGTAACGACAGCCTATACAGTTGTAGAAACCATCACGGCCACCGGATGCACCAATACAAACAGCGTGACCATCACGGTGAACCCGTTACCGGCAGCGCTGGCAGGTGTCAACAGGGCGATTTGCCTGAACGAAAGCACCACCCTCGGCTCAGTAGCCATTGCAGGCAATACCTACAGCTGGACATCCGTCCCGGCAGGATTTACCTCAGCCCTGTCTGCTCCTGAAGTGAGCCCGACAGTAACAACAACTTATACTGTTGTAGAAACCATCACCCTGACAGGGTGTACCAACACACACAGCGTTACCGTAACCGTGAACCCGCTGCCTGCAGCCATTGCAGGTGACGACAGGGCGATTTGCCTGAACGAGAGTACCACCCTGGGAGCAGCATCAAAAATACCCACCAACTCCTTTAGCTGGACCTCAAACCCGGCAGGCTTTACCTCTACGCTGGCCAGGCCAATAGTAAGTCCGACGGTAACCACAACCTATACTGTTGTAGAAACCATCCAGCTGACCGGTTGCAGCAACACCAACAGTGTGACGGTAACAGTTAACCCATTACCGGATGCCGATGCAGGCGCAGACAGGCCCATTTGCCTGAATGAAAGCACCGCCATTGGCGCGGCAGCAGTAGCAGGTAACACCTACAGCTGGACATCCGTTCCATCAGGCTTTACTTCCACCGATGCAGATCCGACAGTAAGTCCAACGGTTACCACAACTTATACAGTTGTTGAAACCATTACTGCCACCGGATGCAACAACACGAACAGTGTGACAGTTACGGTGAACCCATTGCCTTCAGCAGTTGCTGGCGCAGACAGGGACATGTGTCTGAATGCGGGTACCATCCTTGGTGCAGCAGCAGTTACTGGAAGCACCTACAGCTGGACATCTGATCCGGTTGGCTTTACTTCAACCCTTGCCGATCCTACGGTCAACCCGGCTGTAAATACAACTTATACTGTTGTAGAAACCATCACTGCCACCGGGTGT
>CAYHGE010000018.1:20855-46993 GCA_964355945.1 uncultured Draconibacterium sp. | reverse complement strand
CCTCCTTCCATTGTATATACTCCACTGACAGATATCAACAACGGAAATGCCAGGACCCTCATTGCTACCATCATCGATAACAGCCGTGTTCCCACCAGCGGATTCGGACTTCCTGTTCTTTACTGGAACAAAAATGGCGGTGTATATAGCTCAACCCAGGGTGTTTTCATTGGAAATGACGATTATAGCTTTACATTCGGGGCAGGGTCTGCTCTGAATGATGTTATCCGCTATTATATCGTTGCCCAGGATGAGGTTACACCTTTCCCGAATGTTGGCGCAAATCCGGCCCAGGGTGTTGGCGGCTTTTCAGCAAACCCGCCTGCCTGTTCAACACCCCCGTCCAATCCTTACAGCTACAAAGTTATACTTGATATTTCCGGCATCAAACATATCGGGATCGGTAAAGATTACACCACCATCACTGCTGCTGCAGCGGACCTGAACCTCAAATACATGGCAGGCCCGGTCACCTTCATTCTGGATGACAATACCTACCCAAATGAAACCTTCCCGATCCGATTTAACGAGCGGGCGGGGAACAGTCCGGACAATTCCCTGACCATCAAGCCGAACACCGGTATTTCACCGGTCATCAGCGGAGCAGTTTCAAATGGTCTTATTGTGATGAACGGGATCGATTACGTAACCTTCGACGGATCAAACAATGGTACTTCCAGTAAGAACCTGACCATTGAAAACACACTATCCTCCGGCGGTGCACATGCGTTTGGCATTACCAATCACAACGGGGCCGATCCGTCGCAGAATATAACCCTGAAAAACTGTATCCTGAAAGGAAACAAGGCGAACATCGTGATGGAAAATTCCGTGATCGTCTTTAATCATGGCGGTGGGCTGACCGGCGGAAATTACAGCAACATCCTGATCACCAACAATACCATCATGAAAAACATGTATGGAATCAATGTTGACGCCATGCCTGCAAACCCCAACCGCAACATCACCATCACCAACAACATCCTCGGTTCACCTGATACAACCAACTACATAACCCGTGGGGGAATTTTAATAAATAACACCAGCAATGTATTGATTTCAGGAAATGAGATCATGGGTGCTGCCGAAGGAATCAGTCTGATCAAGCAGTTCGGGATCATTATTTTTGGAAGTTGCCAGAATACAAAGATCCACAAAAATAAAATTCACGACTGGTATTCAACCGGTGATGGATCTTATGGCATCAAGTACAGCAATGACAACAGTGACAATCCCCCATCCGAAATATTCAACAATGTAATTTATAATATTAAATGCTGGGCGATAAATCCCGGTGTTGGAAATAACCCGGCTTATGGGATTTTCATACGGCAGGGAAGCAACCTTAAGATTTGGCATAACAGCATTTACCTGAGCGGACCATTTCTCGACGGCTCGGATGGCTATGCACCATCTTCAGCCTGTATCGGGGTTTATGAATCGGCTACCGTTGACCTGGATATCAGGGACAACGTCCTCCGCAATGCCATGACAAATCCTTCGAATCCCCCTCCAGGCTCGGGGAATGAAGGCAGGGCTTATGCGATTATGTTTGCCGGAGGAACTGATGATTTTACAACGCTTGACCACAATACCTATTACATTGACGGTTACAGGGGGTCAATAGCCATGCGTTGGATCACCGGTTTTGGTTTTGGCGATTTTTTTACCACATTAGCCCAATGGCAAGCCTACACTGGCAAAGAGGTTCACTCTGACACACTTAACCCGGTATTCACTTCCGATGTCGATCCGATCAACCTGGTACCGACCAACCTGCAGGTCAACAGCACCGGTGGCCCGAAGATCCTCGACACCGATTACAACAACGCAACCAGGTTCACTCCCCCGGACAGGGGTGCGTACGAGTGGTCATCGGTCATTACCAATTACCATACATTGCCTGCAACGTCGGTAACCCAGGATGGGGCGGTCGTGAACGGAGATATCGACACAAAGGGCGAAATGGTTGAAGTTCATTTTGACTATGGACTCACGACCAGCTATGGCAGCACTGCAACTCCTTCCCCGGCCACGGTCAGGTCGGTCGGCACACTGCTGCCTGTGAGTGCAGAACTCATCGGTTTACTCCCAAATACCTTATATCATTTCCGTTTCCGGGGCACTGCTACAACATCCGTACAATCTGATGTTTACGGCGCCGACATGACCTTCACAACTGCACCGGGGGTACCGGTTAACACAGTATTACAGAACGATACAATCCGTCCTGGGGTGACCAACTGTTTCAATGCAACCGGAACGATCACAATCGCCGGAAGCGGAACCAGCTTTGTGGTTCAGAATGGCGGCAGCGCGACCATGATCGCCGGTCAGAACATCCTCTACATGCCGGGAA
This sequence comes from uncultured Draconibacterium sp., assembly GCA_964355945.1. Taxonomy (GTDB): domain Bacteria; phylum Bacteroidota; class Bacteroidia; order Bacteroidales; family FEN-979; genus CAIVAT01. Next base: position 44,634 of record CAYHGE010000018.1, on the reverse strand, counting down.
CAAAAGTTGTTGCCGGAGGGTATATGCACGGTTATGTCTCCAATCAGTATTGCGGTATTGGCAATGCCCCGGCGGTTGCCGTAAAATCATCCACGGAAGAACCATCTCTGGTTACCTCTTCCCGGAATTTCCGCATCTACCCGAACCCAAGTGAAGGGATCTTCACACTTGAAAATTCCGTCGATGAAATTGCAGGGAATTTGTCGGTGACGATCTATAGCATGTGCGGAAAGATCGTTTACAACAACGATCAGGCTGCTGAAAAGAAGCAGGTTATTTCCATCATGGGCAACCCTGCCGGGATCTATTTTGTACATGTGGTTTCCAACGGACATGCTGAGACTGTGAAACTCGTGATCTCCGGAAAATAAAATCCGTCAACAATTAGTGGTATTTTGATATTTCCACAAAGACCTTCCAGGTTTTGAAAACCTGGAAGGTCTTCCAACAATTAGCGTTTACCCGGTGAGCCAATTTCATTAAAACCCTTTCTCCGTTTGCAAATATGACCCGTTCGGGCCATATCATTCAGGTCTCCTTCCCTTTACTTTTGCATATAACTTCATCTGTCTTCCCATTATTGAAAGATTATGGCATTTTGCCTTACCATTTGTCACCAAACATTAACCCATACACAATCCTGCTATGAGAAAAGGAATCTTTACGACGCTATTGTTAACGATTACCATGTTTTGCGCTGCACAAAGCGGGTTAACAACTAAAACTCCGGATATACAGCAAACCGGGACCAGCGGACAAACAGATGTTTCATCCATATCCGGCAACAAAGACACGACCAGGACCAGGGCGAGCAGTGTTGCCACGTGTGGCACATCCACTGTAACTGATGCCAGTGGCAACGTTTATAGCACGGTTCAGATTGGCGACCAATGCTGGATGGCCGAAAACCTGAGAGTTGGCACCATGATCGACGGACTTCTCAATCAAACAGTAAATGGCGTCATTGAAAAGCATTGCTATAACAATAACCCGGCAAATTGCATTACTTATGGCGGCCTTTACCAGTGGAATGAGATGATGCTGGAAAACGGGCAAGGCATTTGCCCGGCAGGCTGGCATGTACCCGGCAATGGCGAATGGGGGTGGCTTAACCTTCTCTTGTATGGTGATGCTGCAGGTAAAATGAAAACCACAGGCACCCTTGAAGGTGGTACTGGTTTGTGGCACGAACCAAACACTGCAGCCACAAATTCAAGTGGGTTCAATGCGGTGCCGGGTGGTCAGAAAGATGGTGCCGGTAACTTTGAAGGTCTGGGTTATGCTGGCTTTTTTTATTCTACCACACCCTGGTGGTATGATTTCAAATATTTCTTTCAATTGAGCTACAACAGTGGCGAGATGGCCAACAGTTATCAATACCCCAGCTACAGCATGAGTGTCCGCTGCCTGAAAAATACGATAACAGCCGCTTTACCCACTGTATCAACCTCGCCGGTTACCGGTATTACCGCCATAACTGCTGTAAGTGGCGGTACTGTTATCGATGATAACGGTGCACCGGTTACTGCCCGCGGCGTAGTCTGGAGCACAACCTCAGGCCCGACCATCGACAATAACCAGGGGATAACCAGCAACGGAACAGGCTCTGGCGGGTTTGCCAGCGATCTTGCAGGGCTGTCGTCCGGGACTGCCTATTTCGTTAAAGCATACGCCACCAACAGTGTGGGAACAGCATATGGGGCAGAACTTCAGTTTATAGCCGCAATTCCCTCTATCCTGAATCTTTCAGGGATGACAATCGGTACAGGAACAAACTCCTGCTTTGACGCCACTCAAACCATCGCTGTTTCCAATGTCACGGTTCAAACCGGCGGAACCGCGACTTTTATAGCAGGGGGGAACATCCTGATGCAGCCGGCCACGATCGTACAAAACGGAGGGCACCTGCATGCATCCATTACCACCACCCAAAACTACTGCGTGCAACCTGCAAGTATGATACAATCTGGTAGCGAACAAACAACTGCGGGGGTTCAAAAGATAGAATTGCAGGATGCATCCGCCTTCTTCACCATATTCCCCAACCCGGTTACCGGAAAATTCACACTTGAGATGCATGATTTTGATGCCATGCAAGCCGTTCAGGTCGAAATCTGCACCATGATGGGTAAAAGAATACTGCAATCTGAACTGCCTGCGCGGCAAAAGCATGAGTTTGATGCCACAGGCTGGCCGAAAGGGGTCTATTTAATCCGGGTGATAAAAGGTAATGGAATGAGTGTGCGGAAACTGGTAAGGCAATAAAATGATTCCCTGCGTACACAGACCTTCCAGGTTTTAAAAACCCGGAAGGTCTTCTGAGAAAGAAAAACCCTGATGCCGTGAAGCATCAGGGTTTTTTCTTTAGATTTGCCTAAAAACGAATTTCTTTCATTTGATTCAACACTAAAATAAAGATAATCAATCAGCGTGAAGGACGAACTGATTAATAAAATAGCCAACACAAGCATCCTGTTTATTGCGTTAATGGTGCTGCCGTTTAATGCAATCATCTATGTTGCGCTGGATGAGAGCGTTTATCTGTGGCCACGATTTGTCCCACCCCTATTGGGTCTGGCTGCCATCATCCTGGCATTTTTAAAAAACAGGGTGAAGTTTAAACCTAAGATATGGATTTTCATTGTTTTGCTCTTTCTCTCCGGCTGGTTTAACCTGGCACTGGGGCTTCTTGATACGGCAAGCCTCTGGTTCGTTCTTGCAATCGTATACTCCCTGTTTACCCTAAAAAAGAGAGAAACTCTGGGTCTTTTTATAATTTCATTTATCTCTATTCTGATTGTCGGAATATTAATGATTACAAGAAGCACCTTTATCCCGTTGGATTATCACTTTGAGAACTGTCAATACACCTGCGTAATTGTCCGCATTTTGCATTTTCTATTAATTGGCTTTTTGATTTATTACATTTTGACCAAGTTCTATTCCCGGCTGCAGTCCAACATGGATGAACTGAAAACCAAAGCAGATGATCTGGAATTTCTCAATGCTGCGCTGAAACATGAAATATCAGAAAAAAAAGATATCCGGCAAAAAATGATTGAAGCAGTCATTCAGACTGAAGAAAAAGAGCGAATGCGCATTGCTGCCGATTTGCACGATGGATTAGGCCCTTCATTATCAGCTGTAAAACTCTATTTTCAGGCATATATTGATGCAAAGGAAACCACCAGCAAAAATGAAATTGAATCGAAGCTTATATACATTATTGACAATGCAATCACCGACATGTCAAGGATTTCTCATAATATCAGCCCCCATATTCTTGAAAAACACGGGTTGATTGTTGCATTGGAAAATTTTTTAAGTGAACTAAAACTCACCGATCAAATCAAATTCGATATTAACTTTGAAAAGGTGAACCGTTTCGACCTAAAGAAAGAACTGACAATTTACCGTACAATTTTGGAACTGATCAACAATACCATGAAACATGCGAAAGCATCCCTGATTACCATTCATATTTTCGTATCAGACGAAATACTTCATCTTGTATATCAGGACAACGGGGTCGGGTTTTCCGTTGCCGAAAAAATGGTTGCAAAACAAGGAATGGGGATGAAAAACATTGAGAGCCGTATTCATTCACTGGAAGGATCTGTTATTTTTGAAAGCCTGCAAAACAGGGGGATGAAAGCCAACATTAAAATTCCCTATAAAGAAATCCTGCCTGATGGAACAAATTAAAATAGCAATTATCGATGATCACGACCTTTTCAGGGAGGGCATCAGGCTTGTTTTGGGACAGATTGAGAATTTTGAGGTTGTTTTCGACACCTCAAATGCAATTTTATTCCTGGAATTTCTTAAAAGTTCGTCGCCCGATGTTGTGTTAATGGATATCAACATGCCCGTAATGGATGGTGTTGAGGCAACCCGAAAAACGCTGGAGATAAATCCAAAGCTGAATGTTATTGCCCTGACCATGTTCTCAGATACGACCCACTATATGCAAATGATCAATGCCGGGATAAAGGGTTTCATCTTGAAAAAATCCAACAAGTACGAACTTCAGCAAGCCATCAATACGGTCAGTTCAGGCGGAACTTATTTCAGCCAGGAAATATTGCAAAAGCTTGCTTTCAGGTCTCTTAATTTCTCATCCGGTTCTAATCGGATGACTCCCCGCGAACTGGAAGTTCTCAGTTTGGTATGCAATGGTTTAACCTCCCAGGAAATTTCAGAAAAACTGTTTATCAGCATAAAAACGGTCGAAGTCCACCGTGTCAATATTTTTCACAAATCTGCCGTAAGAAATATTGGCGAGTTAATAGTCTGGGCTATTAAAAATAACTATTTTTCTATAGAATAGTTTCACCTTCCCTGATTTTTCCAGGGGTTTTCCCTTACTATAAATACTGGGTTTCCTATAGGCATATTACACACATCCCCGTATCTGATGAAGTCCAGGGTATTGTATATTTGTCCATAACACAATTGCAATTCAGGGACAAATGAATATTGTAATTATTGAACAAAACAAAATATTTCGTGAAAGCCTGAAAACAGCCCTTGACCAGATACCTGGTTTTACAGTAGTTTTTGATGCAGACAATGATAGCGCCTTTGATGGGATTGGCAATATCCATGTAAACCTTATCCTGCTTGATTTCGGTTTCGGCAATGATAAATGCAAAGAAACCATTCTGAAAGGAAGTTCGCTATGGCCCACTGTTAAATTTTTACTGTTAGTAAATTATAAAGAAGATTGTAATTTAAACAGAAGCCGGATACCGGATGTCCTTCTGAAAAGCTCAACCAAAAAAGAGTTTGAGAATAAAATCAGAAAACAGCAATCAATGGAAATCAACAATTTAATCAAATAAAGAAAGGAGAAAAGCAATGTCACCTAAATCAAAAATTCCATTATCGAACGTGAAAGTGGGACTCAACATCTTCGCAATGATATTGCTGATCGCTGCTATCGTGATGAGTAGCTGCAGTAAAACCAAACCGGAAGAACAGGAGCCTCCTGTCGAAACCAGTGAAACACTTCGTTTCGTCTTCCTGGCCGACAGCCGGGGTGACACGCTTACCTATCCGGTAAATGATACGGTGCTGACTGCCATCATCAGCCAGATCGGGGCGTTATCCCCCAGGCCGTCATTTGTGTTATTCGGCGGCGATATGTCTTACAGGGGGTGGATTCATAACAACTATACCTTCCAGGCGTGGGCAGACCTGTTCACACCCCTCACCAGCAATGGTATCACCCTCTATACGGCAATCGGCAATCACGAACTTTATCATGAACACTCATCCCTTGGTTTCTGGCTCCTCAACCAGCAAAAGTTCCAGGGTACCTTTATCGGAAATCCCGCCAACGGGCCGGCCGGACACGAACACCTGGCCTATTCCTTTTCCTCGCCGGGGGCCAACTCCTTCTTTGCAGTATTGGATCCATATTTCATGTCCAAAGACACCACCCTGCCCAAACACCTTGGGGGCAACATCGAATCCGCCGAGATGACCTGGCTGAAAGCACAGGTGGCCCAAACAAAGGCAACGCACAAATTCCTTTTCATTCACACACCCTATTACTATATCTCTAAAGACACTGCCGAGCCGGCCTTTGCGAACCAGTCATATACCGCACTCTGGTCCTTCCTTGATTCCAACAAGTTCGATCTCTATGCATGCGGACATTCGCATCTCTTTTCCCGAAGGACGATCGACAGCACACTCCTTCCCTACCCGCAAACCACACCGCCAACCCCAAAATGGAAGAACAATGTTGTTCAGCTTCTCAATGGAACATGCGGCGCCGGCCCCGATACAGGGACAATTGATCCTGCCGTCAAAACCGCATGGAACATATGCAATGACCCCCAAACCTATTATTTCAGCGTTGTTGACATCAACGGCAGCACCGTAAAAGTAACCAGTTACAAAGGCTGTACAGGGGCCTACAGTTTGTTCGACACCTTCACAATCACAAAGTAGCTTTTTTATTACAAAAGAATCGAATGGATCTGTACCACCTCCTGTTAAAAAGACACCAGATGAAAAACTTGCACCGTGTTCCTTTGCTTTTGTTGCCGGCTCTCGTCAGCCTGCTTTTCCTCCAGCAATCCTGTAAAAAGAGCGACCCTTCCGTCGAACCACTCTTTTTGACTGTTAGTTTGCCACGGTCAGAATTCCACAACGATACTTATTATTCGCTGAATTACCTTGAGCGATCAATCGAACTGGAATTCAATATGCCGGTTGATTCGGCGACCATTCCCGCGAATATCTCTTTTTCTCATAAAGGCGGCCCCCTCGACATCATGTATAAAACCATAAGCTCGGGGAGAAAGGTTATCATCGTGCTGAAGGAAAATTTCCAACTCCATGCCGGATGGAAGTACCTGATTTCTGTCAAAACCGGGTTGAAATCTTTATCCGGCGCATCCCTTGCTTCAGACAAAACCATTGAAGTAAGAACAAGCGCTAAACCGCTGGGTGCCGGTAACGACACCGTTGCCCGCAACTCAATTGTTTGCATCAGCGATATTCACCTGGGCGAACAAAGGTCGGTGAACCTGGGATATGGCTGGTTCAGTAAAAATGATGCAGCCCTCGAAAGTTTGCTCGATGTAATCCTTTCAGGCGGCCAGGTGCGGCAGCTGGTCATTCTTGGTGATCTGTTCGATGAATGGGTTGTTCCATACCGGCTTTCTCCTTTTGACACGCTGGCCGGGGTCGGCGGCTCCAGGGCATATTTTCTTTCCGTTGCAAATGCCCCGGTAAATATTGGCATTATCAATAAATTGAGGGCCATAGCCGTTGGCAGTGGAACCCAGTTGATCTATATCCCTGGTAACCATGACATGCTCTTAACCCAGGAGATCATTCAGGAAATCATCCCGGGAGTTGTCTGGATGGGAGATTCATCCGGACTTGGGCACTATTCCCCCATGGGTGAAATCACCATGGAGCACGGTCACCGGTATGATTTCTTCAACTGCCCTCAACCACTTGCAATCCAGGGACATGTTCTCCCTCCCGGTTACTTTGTTTCAAGGCTTAATGCAGAAGGATCAATGGAATCGGGTGATCCTAAATGGAAAAATACCAGGTCGGGCAGCGGTGATGTTGAATTCCTCGCCGCCTGGACTGCGGCTACTGAATACCTTAAGATTAAATACTCCCTCACAGTTGCAGCTGATTCAGCGAATATCCTGATGGATGGTATTGATCAATATTCTCTCCCATTCAGCTACAACGGGGTAAGAGACATGTATGCCGCAAGCATTGAAGCTGTGTGGCCGGCCACCCAAATCAGAAACAGTGTACCGGTTGCCATGCCGGTGCTGATGGCCATTCTGAATGGCAGCGTTGATCTCTATGCTACTGCTGCCTACGAATTTATGCAGTCACAGGCACCCCTGAAATATAAAATAGTTGCGTTCGGTCATACCCATAATCCCATGGTGAAGGTTTATCCTGCGGGAAAAAATCATACAGGTATCTATGCAAACACCGGCTCATGGGTTAACGCAGAACTCTCCTCCAAACCTGTACGAACATTCCTTGTTATCAAGCCTGCTGAGTGGACAGGGTCAGATCTTGATGTAGTCTCCCTGTTTCAGTACAATCATGACAGCGGAAGCGGAAACCCGGACCCTGGTTTCATACCGGTCCTGATATCAGAAGAGAGTATTGGCATATCTGAATAAATACCAGTTAAACAATCAGTAAACAAACGTAGCCGTATGAAAAACAAATACATTTTCCTGCTTATTGTATGTCCCATATTGCTTGTCATTTGTTGTTTGCATTTGCACGATTCAACCTCCTTTACAAACCTTAAAACAGGAATTGAATCGGGTAAGAAACAGAAAAAAATGTCAAAGGCCGGACTGCTTGCCATGCAGACGGATTATCAGTTTTCCAAACTCCGGAACCCGAAAACCGGGATGATTCCTTTGGGCATCCGTGCGAAAGAGCTTGACTTTGTGTCAAGGGTCCCGGTACATTCAGAAGAACAAGGCCAATCCTGGAACTGGCGCGGTCCGGCCAACATCGGCGGCCGTATGCTGTGCATCACGATTGATGTTGATAACGAGAACCACCTGCTTGCCGGCAGCGCTTCCGGAGGCATGTGGGAATCTAAAGATCGCGGGCTAAGCTGGCATAAGACCACCGCTCCCGACGCGGAGCAGAGCGCAACCTGCCTGGTTCAGGACAAGCGGCCCGGCAAACATCATATCTGGTATTATGGCACGGGCGAAATGCTGAGCACAACCGACCGTAACATCAGCACCAATGCCCGTACCCTGGGCATCGGCAACGGGATTTACAAATCGACCGACAACGGGGCAACCTGGCAACCCCTTGCCGCAACTCAGGGAGGATCAGGGGCTTACCTGGACGAGGTTTTCCAGGGAGTCTGGCGGATTGTGACTGATCCTGTAAGAACGGATAAGGACATTGTGTATGCTGCTTGCTACGGAGCCGTCATGCGATCAGAAAATGGCGGAACAAGCTGGACAATTGTATTGGGCGATCTGGAAAACAAATCCTTTTCAAGCGACCTGGCGATTACCGCCGACGGGGTACTCTATGCCGCACTTGGAAGTTTTTGCATGTCAGTTCAGCCTCCCGGCAAAGCCGGCATCTGGAGGTCAACAGATGGAATAAACTGGGAAAAAATCACACCGGCAGGCTTTCCGAACGACAATCGTGTTACCAGGCTGGCTCTTGCACCATCGAATGAAAAGGTGATGTATGTTTTCACAGAATCTCAAAATCCTGACCTTAATCCGTTTAACGGGTATACGAACACCCTGAATACCTTCTGGAAGATGACCTGGAATCAAACTTCCAATTCGGCAGTATGGGAGAACCGCACCCGTGGCATGCATGGAGGCGGTGACGGAAACATCAATAATTTTCCCTATTCGCTGGTGGTCTATGGCGGGTATTGTTTCACCATGGGGGTTAAACCCGATGATGAAAATGTTGTCTTCATGGGTGGAATGAATATGTATCGCTCGGAGAATGGTTTTGCCGACAGCCTGATGACCACCTATGTAGGCGGTTACCCTTATGACATGGATTCCCTCCACCAGCTTCATCCCGACCAGCATGGGATTACCTTTCTTCCCTCAAACCCGGATGTGATGTTCCTGGCCAATGACGGCGGGATATACATGACACCGGACTGCATGGCCGACAGCAGCCGCATGTACTGGCAAAGACTGAACTACAAACTGACCACCACCCAGTTTTACAGCATTGCCATCGATCACGGTTCTACCGGGGACGACTGGATTCTTGGCGGATTGCAGGATAACAACTGGTACTATACTGTCACTGATAACCCGGCTGAATTATGGTTCGACATCAACATCTGTTATGATGGGTTTGCCACGTGTGTTGCACCGAACTGGGAATATTGTGCGATCTCCGCCTACAGCGGAAATATCTGGACGACCAGGTTTGACGAGGCCATGCATGCAAAAGACATCTTTCCGCAACTGCCCGACACTCTTTTAAAATATTACGATCCGGTGATGGGCAGCAACTCACTGTTCCCGTTTTACCAGAACTTTGCCCTGGATCCGGTTCGTTATGAAACATTCTACCTGCCAACCATTACAAGCATCTGGCGGAAAGACAATCTGAAGACTGCAGCCTACGACTCCAGCCTCAGGAATGCGGGCTGGAGTCATTTAAGCAATGTGAATGTCGGTGCTGCTTCAACGATCAGCTTTCTCTCAGTGTCCGCCTTCCCTCCCAACCGGCTGTATTACGGAACAAATCTCGGGAAAGTATATCGGCTCGATAATGCAAATACCGGGAATCCTGTTCCCACAGAAATTACAGGCAGCGGATTCCCTGTCAATGCCTTTGTTGCCGACATAGACATCGATCCCGACAATGCCGACCGGCTGATGGTGACTTTTTCAAATTATGGCGTTCAAAGCCTCTTTCATTCATCAGATGGAGGCACTACATGGACGGCTGTTGGCGGCAATCTTGAGGAATTCGCCGATGGATCAGGAAACGGCCCGTCGGTAAGGTGCACCAAAAAGCTGATGTACAAGGGTAAAAAAATCATTTTTGCCGGAACCTCCTGTGGTTTGTTCTCAACCACCGAACTGAACGGAGACTCCACAGTATGGATGAAAGAAGGAGCAAACACCATTGGAAATGTGATCGTCGACATGGTCGATGCCCGGCAAACCGACGGTTTTATTGCCATAGGAACCCATGGAAACGGGGTGTACAGCGCCTTTTATAATCCTTCGGCAGGGATCGGAGAGTCAAATGTGAATCAATCGTTACAGGTCGGAAATGTTTTTCCAAACCCGGTCTGCGAGATGGCTCAGGCAGAGGTGGTTTCCGTAAAAACCGTCCACATCAAAACCACCCTGTATTCAAATTCAGGGACCCTGGTTAAAACATTTGCAGACCATACCATTCATCCCGGAAAACAAAATATTTCCTTTCAGTTAAGCGGCCTGCCCAATGGAGTTTATTACCTGGCTTTTGATGACGGCCAATCGCGGATTTTGCGAAAAGTATTAAAAATTTAAGCCTTGTAATTCAAATGGTCAGTCTTTTCGCGATTCCATTGGTGTATTACAGCATGTTTCACTGAGAATCCCATGCAACAGTCACGAATCTGCCCTGCCGAAAAAAATGGAATGATTATACTCAACCAATGAATGAATATGGTGTTCCAAATTCATGAATTTTTTCTTTCACACCATTGATATAGGCTCCGATAAACGTTTCATAATCATTGTATTGTTTATATAATAATTTAAACGAAGAGCACCCTGATCCGGACCCGTCAACGGGACATCGCTGCCTCCTTTCTTCCTGTGCCGCCATCGAATTCCAGATATTTAAAAAAGAGTCTTGGCCAACATTGCCAATGGTCGTTTCGTCAAAAAGGCAATATTTAACATCACCGTTTGCATCGATGTAAGCTGCAGTTTTCCCGCAGGGACAACTCTCCTTAAATGCATTGGCCCTGTCCTTCCCATTCAAACTGATTACCTTACCGGGAAGAGCATACAAACATGGCTGGGTAATTTCGACGACTGTCCCATTCCCTTTTGAAGCCTGGATTAAGTTATATTGTGCGCTGGCCATATCTTCCCCCATGATGAGTTCATGAAGAAGTTTTCTTTTTGCCCGGCCATCCGGGAACAATACCCGGAACTTGAATTTTGAAACACCAAGCGAGGAGACAAACCGGTAGGTATTGACAACATCATTTAAATTAGTCCGGCACAGGGAATATCGGACTGATACATCTATTCCAGCCTCCAGGGCAATCTTTATGCCCTCCACTGTCTTGCTGAACCCCTTTTTATCATCGCGCAACCAGCTATGAAAAGTATCCCATTCCTCCTGCTGATCATTTGCATAACTATATTCACCGGAAGAATCAAGCCCAATCTGAAGCCTTGTCACTCCCGACTCCTTTAATTCATAACACAATGCCGGATTCAGCTCCCATCCCCTGGTAACCAGCCTGACTCTTATTCCTGACGATTTCGCGAACCTTGCAATATTCAGCACTTTGTGCTTATCCAGCAATGGTTCGCCCCCTGTCAGGGTTATCCGATCAAGTTCAGGATTCGAGGTATGCACTTCGTTTATGATCCGGGTATAATCATCGGAGGTCAAGAGGTCAGCATTTTGACCCGAATGATTGTAACAATGTCGGCATGCCCCGTCACATTTTCTGGTAACCGCAAACCGAAGTTCCCTGGGTACAATTTGTTCTGTTTTCATAATGCTGTATTTTCGTTCAAATGATTGTATAATTCCATTGGCGGATATATTTCCCCCATCTTTCTTCTATTTTTTTGATGGTACTGTCACTAAACTGGTACTGAAAGTTATGGTACTCCTTCTCCTTTTCCATTTGCGACAGTAAAGCATCGGCAGTTGATTCGAACCCGGGCAGATTGAGTTCGGAATATATTGTTTGAATGGCGTTAAAAGAATCGGCTTTCAACGCTTCATACGAGATTTCTATTAAGTTTCCCTCAGGAATCTTGTTCTTGTCTTTCTCGTATTGCCCGGTAAGATAACTAAAGTGTTCAAAAACAATTTCATCAAGTTCTTCATCTGAAATTTCCTGTACGCTGTAATAATTGAGGATGGCTCTCTTCCACATGTTCCTGATAGAGTAATACATGTGATATGGATTGCGGTATATATAAATAAATTTTGCATGCGGAAACATTTGCAACAGCATGGTGATGCGTTCCGTGTTTGGCGGACTTTTGAGAACGAGCTGCTTCCCTTTATGCCTGAAAGTGGCCATTTTAATCGTGTTCAGGTATTCTCTTTTCCAGCCGTTCAAATACGCCTGAATCGCAAATTGAGGTGAACCGTTCAGCCATTCACGCCAGCGCTTTGGAAAAACAAGTCCCCAGTAGGCAGAATATGCCGAGACTTTATTCATGAGATAATCGTCTTCTTCAGTTGGTTCAGAAAGCAGCACGATGCTGTTGTGAAAAAAAGGATTTTTAATTTTGAACAAATTGATCAGCCATTGAAAAACCGGTTGCATCCTCCTCCCGAAAAGAAGATTTGAATTTGCAAACAGGGCATCATAATTGGATATATAACCAAATTGTTTGTCGCTTACCATTAATTTCTGTAAATAGGTAGTGCCGCTTCTATAATGTCCAAGGATAAAAACAGGATCTTTTGGAATGATCGTTTTGCTAATTTTCCGGCTGTAAAACAGAAATTGCAACAATGCAAGCGGCATGGAAAAAAAGATCTGGAGGTAATAGACCAGGATCACAAACACCCCTTTAAATGATATCCTGCCTCCTCTGCTTATTCTTCTCGTAGCCTCAAAAAGAGGAATATTCATGAATGGAATTTTACTGCACATAGCGGAATAATTTTTTCTTTTTTAACTGTTTTTCACGCCAGCCATTCAAACCAACCTTGAAAACCTGGCATTCGAAAACGGAAAATCCACTCCCATTGCAAAAAAGTTGAAGAAGCCGCCGATGGCAGCAAGAACAATGGACTCCCAACTAAAACCGGGGTGAATGACCACGGGCTCTGCCTTTATAAGCGTAAAAATGATGCCTGTGATGCCAACAATGACTGCGATCCACTGGTAAAGGCGAAGACCTTTGATTACCTGTGTTTGCACCTCGCCCCTGTATGCTTCTTCGACAAAACGGCCAAGGCTCGTAAAAATCAGGTATAATCCAAAAATCAGGGAGTTGGGAAGATGATTCATCCATAGTGTGAATAAAAGTATACCCACAAAAAAGAGCCATAACATGGAGTAAAGTTGGGTCGGATGGAGCAACTCTCCTTTCAACCCCGAAATATTATTTACCCTTGAACGGAAATGGAAAAACCGGATTCCGATCAGTGGATTACTGGTCCTGCTTCCGTGACAGCAGCCATTAACCAGGCATCGCAACCGTCCCAGGGCCTGTCCCCAGGGCATTACTACCGAACCAATGCCTAAAACCACCCAAATATTAAGCCCCATGAGCCAAACAACGACTGATCCGAACAGAAGACCGACTACTGAGCCATAATATCCAAATGGTCTCTTCAGTTTTTCAGAGCCTTCGATGACCTGGGCCCAAAGAGCCGCACAGATTGTCAGCACTACGGAACAAATCATAAGGGCCAGGGTATATTCGCTGCCGGCCAGGGTACCTCCGGCCAGGATTACGAAAAAAGTGCCCAGGCCCGCGTAGAAACCATGATTGATCACCCTCACTTTCCCGATGGTCCATTCTCTCCATGAATTTGCAATTTTCTCAGCGGACCCGGTTAAGAAAATCCAGATCCTGACGTACCAGGCTGAAAGAAGAAACACCATCATTGAAAACGCAAAATGAAGCACAGGAGAATTACAATCAATTAAACTGATGATCCCGGGAAATGATGCAATGATCATGAAAACAACGGCAACAGGAACTGAGTTCCGGTATATCGGCCTGAGTGAAACCAGGATCAGAAAAACCGGAACAGCAAAAAGGGAAGAACCTTGAAGAGGAGGATATTGTGTCCCGATGAAAGGACACTGGATGACAATGAAAACAGAGTAACATAAAGACAGTATCGATGAAATGGCCCATTCTCTCAGGAGATCTTTTCTGTTTAGCAGGAAAGGTGCTGCGATGATAAGGGCTAAACTTAAAAACGGCAAAAATAAATGAATAAAATCCCCGGTCAAAAAAGGAGATTCCACAGTTGATTGCCGTGACCTTCCACCCAGCGTTGTGATAAGAAAATTACTGAAAATCAGCAATGAAACAACAATGAACAAGGAGGCAAAACGATCTCTCATACCGGGGATTTCTGCACTGTTTTCAGGAAGATCCAGCATGGTATCTATTTTCTGAGCGGGAAACCGCTGCCTCAAATCTATATTTTCATAGCCCGTAACAAGCGCTGTCATTCCGAGTATGGTTAAAGGAGTTACCATCCAAAATCCGCTTGCAGAACCGGAAAAGATGAAATAACCTGTCATCAGAATTCCGAAGCCCCAGTAGATGGGGTGTCTGAAAAGCCGGTAGGGCCCCCTGGTCACAAATACCGGGGGAGGATACGCATTCATGGGCAGCCCTTTCCCGTATTGTTTTAAAACAAACATAGCCCACATCATGAGGATACCACCGGCAGCCAGCATGATCCCGCCGAACACCTTTGATTCTATTGCCGGCAGGTGAATTATATGCCGGGTGCTTACAGCCCAGAACCATAAGCCCGCGGGGATAAAAATAAGGAAAATGGCTGCATAAATGAATTTGCCGGGAAACTGGATTCGATGTATCATTTTTTAATTCGCATTTTGTTGTAAAAAATAAGCAATGAAAGGATGAGAAACCCCGAACCATACAGGATGCTCAGGAATGCGGAATCTGTACCGGAATAATCGGTGAAAGCGGCGATAATAGCAGATTGCGAGGGAAAGTACGCAGGCAGATACCGGATAATGATATTGTTCTGGGCCTCCGCATAGTACATTGGATTCTGAAGCCAGCCTGCATCGATGTTTGCCAACAAAACAATGAAAAACACACCCTCCAGTTTGCCTTTTATCAGACTGCCGATGGCCAGTCCGTAGCAACCGTAAACGAATCCGGTTAACATCAGGCCAAAAATATACATCGGAAGGTGTCTCACTGAAAAAAACGCATGAATAAGCAAGCCGATATAGATGGCGATCAGAAGGATCACAAGGAGCAGGGAAAGCAGGTTTGAAATAAGCAGTTCAACCGGATGATACCCGCAAATTACCAGCCTCCTGTTCACATTGCTGTTTATCTGGATCAGGTTTAATGCCAGGAAGGAGACCAGGAATCCTGTTGATGTAACTGAAAAGAAAATTAATGAGATCTGTTTCTGGCTCTCTTCAATGAAAACCTTTTGATCCAGTGATGCAAGCCGGAAGAGAATCATCTTTGCTGAAGCCGTCAGTTCAACAACCGAAAGAAACACAACAGGCATCACCACCAGCAGGATGAGAACGACTCTTCGCCTGAATAACATTCTCAAAATCATGAATAACCCCGTTATGACTCTTTTATGGCTCATGATAACTGTCCAAGTTCCAGGTTATAAATTCTGTCAAATCGTTTCTTTTCTGTGAGCATGTGGGTGACAACAAGAATGGCGCAGCCCTCTTTCCTGAGTTTTGTTGTTAAACTCCAGAATGTCAGGTATGTATGCCAATCAAAACCATTGTATGGTTCGTCGAGAATCAGCAATTCAGGTTGATGAAGGAGTGCAAGTGCGAGGTTTAGTTTTTGCTGCGTTCCGCCGCTTAAATTGGCAATTCGCTCCTTTCTGTATTTTATAAAATTGAAATAGTTCATCAGTGATTCGCTTCTGCTTACCAACGCTGCTTTGCCCATTCGATAAGCTTCGGAAAAATACCGAAAGTGTTCATCTACCGTTAAAAGAGAAAAAAGCAGGGTTTCCTGGGGGCAGTATCCGATGCGTCCGTCAACAAAAACTTTTCCGCGATCAGGTTTCCATTCACCGACAATGATTTTCATCAGCGTTGATTTACCTGACCCGTTTTCGCCTACAATACCATATAATTTGGAGGAATCCACTTCAAGGGACACATTCTGCAAGACTTTGTTTTTTCCAAAGGCTTTGTCAATATTTTCCAGTTTTAATATCATGGTTGTCCGGCTTTAAATTTTACCAGTTCATGTATTGCCATCCCACTGCAGTATGGGTTGTCGTACCTTTGTAAACCACCTTTACTCAGCCATTTAACTTCATCGGCCATCAGAAAATTTACCGGAATTAATTTATTGGCTCCGGGCATGTACCTGGCAATTTTCTGCATCAGGGAGGAGATCTTTTTCTCCGACTCAAGCAAGACCCCCCTGTCGAGATTTAAAACCAGGCCTCGTGCCGGTATAAATATGCGATCATCTTCAATGATGCTGTTTTCCATTTTTCTCCCATTCAGCCAAAGCCATTGCCGCTTCTCTTTTTCTCTTAGTTCAATCCATACCAGCTGGTTGTCATCGGAGCCAAATCGTCCCCACCGCAATTCATCCATCGGAATTTTCCAGGGAGGAATGGTGAGGATCAATTGTTCCACATACCCCCTCCCATCCAATACTTTATCATTTATTCTCAATTGAACTGCTGATGCCGGCTGAAAACATTTCCAATCGAGGAAACCCTCTTCGGAATCAAATACCCTGGTTTGAATCATGTCTGCCAGTGATTCCCACGTTCCTGACACCCCGAATTTTGCATCCTGCCATTTAATCGTATTGTTCTGTATTTGGGGCGTTTGGACCTTGTAAAATCTCGATTTCAGATGAACTCCGGAACCTCTGTCATAATGCAACCAACTTGAATAAGAAAGGGTCACACCATGCCATTTTAATTTTGCTGCATAAAAAATCATGGCTTCTCCATTTTCTCCCACAAAATCGAGAAACCATTTGCTAAGGTGGAATTTCCCATTTTGTGCCGCATTTGTTTTTACTTCATGCATGTTTTTTTGCTCCTCACTCTTTACTCCTGCAATTACTTTCCAAAAGATCTTCCCGGAAGGAATCAGGATATGCTGACTGAATCATGATCATTCTGTTAACAATAACTTTGTCATTAGGCATTTACATGACAAAAATATCTCGGACACGTGTCAGATGAAAACTGATTTACGGGGTGGGGAGTACCTGTTTTGCAGAATGTACTGATAATCACTTCCGGTACTTTCAGGAATAGTAAAAAATCAGGAATAAGCATCAAACGAAAAGGGAGCTATTGAAAAATGCAAAAGAAAATACCGGGATTGGGAATTTTGCAAATTTTCTTTAACCCTGTTGGTTTTCCGTGAAGGTTGGCTCCCAGGGACTTCCGTTTTGAAAACCCGGAAGGTCTGAAAATTACATATTTTGTCGTCCAAATACCACCCTGACTGTTTTTTCCTTAAATTTGCTTACTTAGAATCCTCCATTTAGATATCTGTATTTTCTGACAATGGATTTTCAGTGATGATAAAGTCCGTTCCTGGTCAGATTGGTCTTTCCGTAAAAAACATGTAATTTCATGAAGCACACCAGCAAAAAATCAGATGATGTCATCCTGCGCCAAAAGGCAGAAGGATTGCTGCAAAATAAACTTACGAAAACAACCTCTCAACTTTCTGAAACAGAAATACAGAAACTATATCACGAACTGGAAGTCCACGGCATTGAGCTTACCCTGCTGAATCAGGAACTTATCCTTGCAAAAGAGCAGGCAGAACATGACGCCAGGAAATATACCGAATTATATGATTTTTCTCCCTCCGGATATTTCACCATCTCGCGTGAAGGTAAAATTGTTGAACTAAACCTCACCGGCGCACAATTGCTCGGGCAGGACCGCTCGTTTTTAATAAACAGTTCATTCCAGGACTTTATTTCGGAAATGACAAAACCATTTTTTAACCTGTTTCTGAATAAAACGTTTAAAGGCAAAACCAAACAAACCTGTGAAGTAGCCCTGTCGAAGGAAAGCAATCCGCAATCTTATCTTCACCTCACAGGCATTATCGCAGACAAAGATGAACTATGCCTTATTACCGCCACCGATATTTCGAAGAGGGTTCGGGAAGAGGAGAGCCTCCACAATAGCGAAGAGCGCTACAGGGCAGTATTCCAGAACAATCACTCCATCATGCTGCTGATTGATCCTGCAACCGGAGCCATAAAAGATGTAAATTCCGCTGCATGCGATTATTATGGCTGGTCTCACAATGAATTTTGCAGGAAAAATATTTCGGAGATCAACACGCTTTCTGATGAGGAGGTGAAACATGAAATGTTTTTAGCCTATAAGCAAAACAGAACCAATTTCTTCTTTAAGCACCGCCTGAGGAGTGGTGAAATACGTGATGTGGAGGTCACCTCAGGGCCTGTTCAGTTTCACAATACAACACTCCTCTATTCCATTGTTCACGATATTACCGACCGGAAAATTGCCGAAATTGCATTGAAGGAGAGTGAATTGCAATACCGCCAACTGGCTGATACCGGACAGGCGCTTATCTGGACTGCCACTCCCGATAAAAAATGCAACTATTTCAATCAGGTCTGGCTGAATTTTACCGGACGGACCATTGAACAGGAGCTGGGCGATGGCTGGACCGAAGGCGTTCACCCCGACGATGTTGACCGTTGTTTTACAATTTTCTCCACTTCGTTTGACCAGCGCAAGTCTTTCAGCATGGAATACCGGCTGCGCCGTCACGATGGTGTTTATCGCTGGTTATTGGATGATGGCACACCAAGTTTCAACATCCATGGAATTTTTATTGGATACATCGGTCATTGCCTGGATATAAACGAGCATAAACTGGCAGAGGAAAAGTTAACAGCCCAGACGATCCTCCTCACAAACCTTATCCTCAACATGGAGGAAGGAGTCCTGCTGGAAGATTCGAACCGTAAAATCCTGTTGACAAACCAGATGTTTTGCGACATGTTTGGCATACCGGCACCTCCCGCCGCACTTATCGGGTCCGACTGTTCGGAATCTGCCGAACAAAGCAAACACCTGTTCATGAATCCCGATCAATTCGTTGCTGATCTTAATCTCATTCTTGCAGGTAAAAAAACTGTTCTGAACGATTTGCTTGAACTTGCCGACGGAAGATATCTTGAACGGGATTATATTCCGACATACCTTGATCAGCAATACACCGGGCACTTGTGGAAATACCGCGACATAACCGAGCGCGAGCAATCAGAATACCGGCTAAAGGAGAGTGAGGGAAAGTTCCGGACCATCACTGAGCAAACAGATGACCTGATCGCAATTGCAGATAAAAACGGGATTGTCATCTATGCATCTTCATCATCTGAAGCTCTCTTTCATATTTCACCGGAGGAGATGTGTGGTCGCAATTTCGCTGAATTTATCGAAGATTCAGATATGAACAGGGCTCTTGGGGAATTCAGCAAATGCATACAGGGTCTTGGCAGGGTTCAGAATGCCGAATTCCGGTTGAAGCGTGCTGATGGCAGCCTGTTTACAGGGGAGGTAAATGCTTCACTGTTTCAAACTCATCCTCATGACGGGGTCCTGGTTATCGTCCGCAACATCGATGAAAGAAAAGCAAATGAAGCAGCATTAAGAAAATTATCACTGGCAATTGAACAAAGTCCTGTCAGTATTGTCATTACCGATCTTAACGGGATCATTGAATATGCAAATGCAAAGGCATGTGAAACTTCCGGGTACCTACTGAATGAACTGGCAGGAAATAATCCGCGGGTCTTAAAATCAGAAGAAACACCAGCCGAAAGCTACAAGCAAATGTGGGACACCATCATCTCCGGCAAAGAGTGGAAAGGGACCTTTCATAATAAAAATAAAAACGGTGAACTTTATTGGGAGTCTGCAACAATTAGTCCCATTTCCGATAACACCGGTAAAATCACCCATTACCTGGCAGTAAAAGAAGACATTACCGAACGAAAAAAAGCAGAAGAGGCTTTAATAGCCAGTGAAGCTGCCCTCAATTATGCACAGGAGATTGCACGGATGGGCAGCTGGGAAATGGATATGATCAACAATAAATGCTGGTGGTCCGACAACAATTACCGTTTAATCGGGTTTCAACCGGGTGACATGACGGTTTCTATCGACCTTTTCAAGGAGATGGTGCACCCCGACGATTTATCTCTGTTAAATAAAACGATCGACGACTCCATTGTGAATAAAAAGGCGGTGACCGTCGATTTCAGGGTTGTGATGCCAGATGGCAGGATAAGATGGATCGAAAACAACATTGTGCCTGTATTTGATGGGGAAAAATTGCTGTCGGTAAAAGGAATCAACATCGACATTACAGAGAAAAAGGAGGCTGAATTTGAAATTCTCCGCCTGAATGCAGCCCTTGAGGATAAAATAATGAAAAGGACGTTGCAACTTTCCGAAACCAATGAAAATCTCGAAAAAGAGATTGGAACCCGTTTGCTGGCCGAACTGGAACTTGACAGAGAAAAAAAACGGCTTGCGTCCATCATAGAGGGTACCGATGTCGGAACCTGGGAGTGGAATATTCAGACCGGCGAAACAATTTTCAATGAACGATGGGCCGAAATTATAGGTTATACGCTGGATGAAATCTCCCCGGTAAGCATCGAAACCTGGATGAAATTTGCACATCCTGACGATCTTAAAATGTCAGGCGAATTATTGGAAAAACACTTTGCAGGCGAATCAGACCACTATACCTTTGAATCGAGAATGAAACATAAGAATGGCACCTGGGTATGGGTTTTAGACCGGGGAAAAGTTCATTCCCGGGACCTTGAAGGGAAGCCACTTCTGATGTCCGGCACACACCAGGATATATCCGAGCGAAAACGATCTGCAGAATTCCAGACTGAACTTTTGCATTTGTCAGTTCAGGTGACCGGTATCCCTGTTTCTGAAATCCCTGCCGCGCTTAATCATGCACTTAAAAGAATCGCGGATTTCCTTTCTGCCGACAGGGCATACATCTTTGAGATAAACCTGGAAGAGAACCTCATGAGCAATACCTATGAATGGTGCCGAAAGGGCATTCAACCTGAAATTGAAACCCTTCAGAATATCCCTTGCAATCATTTGCCCATGTGGTTTGATCAATTTATCCGGAATGAGCCCCTCCTCATTCGGTCGGTTAACGATTTGCCGGAAACCTGGAGCACTGAACGTGAACATTTTACACAACAGGGAATCCAATCATTGATATTAATTCCCATGTTGATTGACAACCGGCTGGATGGATTTGTCGGACTTGATAACGTTGAAAACAAAAGGGATTATAGCAATTCGGAAATAAACATATTAAAGGTTTGGAGCAACATGCTTGCCAGTTTGATCAGCCACCAGAAGAAAGAAGACCTTCTTGAACAAACCCGCAGAAACTACGAAACCTTCTTCAACACCATCGATGATTTTCTTTTTGTGCTTGGTGAAAAAGGCGACATCCTGCATACCAACACAACGGTAACCCGGAGGCTCGGGTATGACTCCGAAGAGTTAATGGGGCAATCTGTGCTCATGGTTCATCCGCCTGAACGCCGCGAAGAAGCCGGGCGCATCGTTGGAGAGATGCTTGCCGGAACAGCCGAATTCTGCCCTGTACCCCTTGTTACAAAATCCGGGGATTACCTCTCCGTTGAAACAAAGGTAAAACCCGGATTCTGGGATGGTAAGCCGGTAATTTTTGGCGTTACCAAAGATGTTTCTAAAATCAAACTGTCAGAAGAAAAGTTTTCGAAAGCTTTCCAGTTAAACGGTGCACTGGTGGCAATTTCAGACTTCGACGGCAGGTTTATCGATGTCAATGATACTTTTTTGAAAACGCTGGGTTATTCCCGCGAAGAGGTTATCGGAAACACTTCCCTGTCACTTCAGATGTTTGTTGATCCGGCAAGTAGAGCTGCAGCAGCAGACAGCGTAAAACAAGGTCATCCCGTCAAGGATCTGGAACTGCTTGTAAAAACAAAATCCGGTGAAATCAAAGTAGGGCTCTACTCCATTGATTCAATTCATATTGGAAAAGATTTGTGTTTGTTAACGATGATGATCGATATCACTGAACGAAAACAGGCAGAACAAGCAGTTCTTGACAGTGAAATCAAACAAAGCACGCTGATCTCCAATATTTCGGATGTCATTGGCATAATGGGAGTTGATGGTGTAATGAAGTACAAGAGTCCGAATATTGAAAAATATTTCGGCTGGCAGCCGAATGATCTGGTTGGTACTAACGGATGGTTAACTGTTCATACGGATGCCCGGGAGCGACTGCAAACAGCGTTTCTTGAAATTCTTCAAAAGGATAATGCTTCAACAACCGTTGAATACGATTACCTGTGTAAAGACGGGAGTTATAAACCAATTGAATTAACAGCGATCAACCTTGTAAACAATCCCGTGATCCAAGGCGTTTTACTTAATTATCATGACATAACCGAGCGAAAACATGCCGAGGCGGCATTGCTTGAGAGTGAGACGCGGTTTTCTCTTTTCATGGAATATCTTCCGGCCGTGGTGTTTTTAAAAGACCATGAAGGACGCACCTTATTCGTTAACCGGTACATGGAGGATGCTTTTGGCGCCTCCGGATGGGTGGGAAAGACCATGCTGGAAGTTTTCCCGGATGAATTGGGTGAAAAACTAGTTTCTGATGATATATCTTCAATGCAGTTGGGGTATCAGAAAATTGAAGAAAGGTTGATGCAGCTGGATGGGAAACTGCACCATTATGAAACACAAAAGTTCACCATCGACAGGCCTGGCAAGGAACCCTGGCTGGGAGGCATATCACTCGATATTACCAACCGCAAGCGTGCAGAAGAGGAGATCCTTAAATCAAAAGACGAGGCCGAAAAGGCAAACCTTGCAAAAAGTGAATTCCTGTCGCGCATGAGCCATGAGCTGCGGACACCCATGAACTCGATTCTTGGCTTTGCACAATTGCTGAATATGGGTGAACTCAATCCCAAACAAAAGAAAGGGATCAATCATATTTTAAACAGCGGAAAACACCTGCTCGTTCTGATCGATGAAGTTCTCGACATCTCACGCATCGAATCGGGGAGGCTCTCGCTTTTTCCCGAACCGGTATTGCTGAGCGGTATTGTTACAGAAATAATCGACACGGTTCAGCCACTTGCCGATGCCAGAAAACTAAGACTTGAACTGGTAAATTCACCTGCAACCCAACTTTTTGTAATGACCGACCGGAAGTTGTTAAAACAGGTGCTGATAAACCTGCTGAACAACGCCATTAAGTATAACACGGAGGGCGGTTCTGTCAAAATTAACATTGAAGCACTGCACCCGGATGACCCGCATTTTGGTTCTGTCCGTATTGCCCTTACTGATACTGGTTTGGGAATCCCGGCTGAGGATATTCCGAAAATTTTCACCCCCTTTGAACGGGTAGGCGCTGAAAAAACCCAAACTGAAGGAACCGGCCTTGGACTGGCTGTTGTCAAAAAAATTATGGATGCGATGGAAGGAACGGTTGGTGTTGAAAGTATTGTCGGTGCAGGAAGTACATTCTGGATTGAGCTGCCAATAACCGAAAAACAGATACGCCGGGAAAGTCAGAAGGAAAACAATAACAAACTGACAGCAGACCCTGGCATTGCAAATACAGAGATTGCCTGTCAAAATTAGGAGAAAGCAAAAAGGGCATCCGAATCAATGATACTTTCTAAAACCGGAACAATTTTATATGTCGAAGACAACATCCAGAATGCAGAACTTGTTGATGAAATTATCCGGAATT
>CAYHGE010000018.1:6885-20755 GCA_964355945.1 uncultured Draconibacterium sp. | reverse complement strand
TATGTCGAAGACAACATCCAGAATGCAGAACTTGTTGATGAAATTATCCGGAATTACCGGCCTGGAATAAAGCTGATAACCTCCATTTATGGGAATACTGCCGTCAGCCTTGCAACAGAACATAAACCAGGTTTAATCCTGCTCGACCTTGACCTGCCCGACATCGAAGGCATTGATGTTTTATTAAACCTGATGGCTGATGAATCGATAAAATCAATCCCGGTTGTGATCATCTCTGCAGATGCCACACAACATCAGATTGAGAAATTAATGGCAGCTGGCGCAAAATATTATTTAACAAAACCGCTGGATATCAACCTGTTTTTGCAAACTGTAGATATATGGACCCGGGGGAGCAAGAACCAGGAGATCGTTCCTTAACAAACATTTTAAACAACCACAAACCATGATTGATTCAACATTTAAAAATGCAAATATCCTTATCGTGGATGATAAGGAAGCCAATATTGCTGTTTTAGAGGGCCTGCTTGACGAATTAGGATACAGGAATTATAAATCCCTGACTGACTCCCGCTGCGTCGTGGGCATGACAGGCTCATTCAAACCGGATTTAATCCTGCTCGATTTAATGATGCCATTCCTGAGTGGTTTTGAGGTGATGAAAGAGATAAATGCTATGCTACCGCCCAATTCTTACATCCCCATCCTTGTACTTACGGCCGATATAACACCTGAAGCCAAACAACTGGCACTCTCCGAAGGAGCGAAGGATTTTCTTTCCAAGCCCTTTGATCTCAATGAAGTGGGCCTTCGGATAAAAAATCTGCTTGAAACACGCTACTTTCATCAAATGCTCGAAAACCAGAATCATATTTTAAAGGACGTTAACAAGGAACTTGAGGCATACTCCTATTCCATATCGCACGATTTACGGGCCCCGTTGCGGCATATTACCAGCTTTATTGCTATTCTGAAAGAGAGTAAAACCGTGGTAACGGAAGAAGAGATCAGGATCATGGATATTATTTCCGGAGGAGCTGTTGAGATGTCAAAACTGATCGAAGCCATTCTGTCATTTTCAAGGCTGCATCGCACTGCATTGCAAAAAAACACCATCAATACCAAAAACCTGGTCAACCAGGTCGTCCGGGTTTTCAAGCCAGACATACAAAACAGGAATATAACCTTTGAAATTGGACAACTGCATGATTGTAAAGGTGATGAGCAACTTTTAAAACAAGTTTGGACGAACCTGATTTCGAATGCAATTAAATATACCGGAAAAACGATAAAAGCAATTGTTGAGATAGGCAGCTTCTCCCGTGAGAACGAGATCATTTTCTTTATCAAAGACAATGGAGCCGGTTTTGACATGAAGTATGCAAAAAAATTATTCGGTATATTCAAACGGCTTCATAAAGCCAGTGATTTCGAAGGAACAGGAATAGGACTGGCGAATGTAAACAGCATCATTACCCGACACGGAGGACGTTGCAGGGCCAAAGGAAAAGTTGACCAGGGAGCAACATTCTTTTTTAGCCTGCCCAAAACATGACATCAGTTGCGATTGTTAAACAACTACTAATCATCATCATACATGATCAATTCAACAATAAAAAATGCAAACATCCTTATTGTGGATGATAAACAGGTGAATATTGACATTCTTGTCGATTTCCTTGAAGTAATGGACTACACGAATTTGAATGCCACAACCGATCCGCGGCTGGTGTTAACCCTTTTCGAATCGTTCAAACCTGATCTGATCCTCCTCGATCTGATGATGCCTTACCTGAGTGGTTTCGAGGTGATGGATCAGCTGAAAACAGTGATTCCTTCCAATACATATCTTCCTATTCTTGTGCTTACTGCCGACATCGCCGTGGAGACAAAACAACGTGCCCTTGAACACGGTGCGAAGGATTTTCTTTCGAAACCGTTTGACCTGGTCGAAGTGGGCCTTCGCATTGAAAATCTCCTTGAAACACGGAATCTTCATCTGCAATTGCAAAACCAGAATCAGATTTTAGAAGTAAAAGTGAAGGAAAGAACCCTCGAACTGGGCAAAGCTTACCGGGATCTGGAAGTAGCAAACACAGAGTTGCAGGCATTAAATCAGGCCAAGGTCGGCTTTCTTCAACTCATCAGTCACGAAATCAGGACTCCTCTCAATGGAATAAAGGGATTTACAAGCATTCTCAGATCCGAGATTCATGCCCCTGAATTGCTGGAATACCTGGAATTCCTGGAAACCTCAACAGCAAGGCTTGAAAAATTCTCCTACCAGGCCCTGATGATCACCGAGTTACGCACACAAAAGACACAGATTAAAATAGAGAAGGTCTCCCTGCATGAACTTTTCAATATCTCGAACATCCATCTTCAGGAGAAGATCCGATCAAAGAAAACACACATTCTGCTTCAAAATGATTCATCGGTTTCTATAATACAGGGCAATGGGAAATATCTCCAGGTCTGCTTTGATAGCATTATTGAAAATGCCGTTAAATATTCACCGCCTGATGAAATTGTTATCGTAAAAGTTTACACAGATCATGATGTCATTATTTGCGAATTCACTGATCACGGGCCCGGATTTTCTTCCGCTGCACTCAATAATCTTTATGGCCTTTTCTCAGTAGGCGAAGGACACCTGGACCAAAATACAGGATTAAACCTTGCATTGATAAAGCTGATTATGAATGCACATCATGGTCAGATTGAGGTTGTGAATAACCAGCCGAAAGGGGCAACAGTGCGCCTGACGATTCCCTTCTATAAAGAAACTCTCTGAAATGAAGAAACTCTCAATTTACCTGTGTATTTTACATGTCCTTTTTACTGTTTCATGTATTTACGGGCAGCAACCGAACTCAAAGCCGATCAAACCAGGGATCTACGAACGGGTGGATACCCGGGTAGACAACATGCGTTACTGGATGATAATGGCTGAAAAGGGATTGACACCCTATAATCCATCCATCCCTTTGACGCCGGATGTGTTCAAAGGAAGCGGGATCATGATGCGGGGAGTCAAAACATCCAACTCCCCTGATATTCCGGTTACGAACCTGACCAATGTAACTGAAAGTGAAAACTCTGTGTTTATTGACCCCGACAATGCCGACCACATTCTTAATTCGAATAATTCAACATCCTGGAACGGCAGCACCTACGGCATAATTTACGGGGCCAACTATTTCAGTTCAGCCAATGCAGGGATCGGCTGGGCGGGAAGCGCATCTGGCGCAGGCGGCTCAAACGGCGGTGACCCCACCACTGCCATTGGCCTGAACGGCCGCGAATATGTGAACTTTATCAGCAGCACGTCAGGGCAGGGCATTGCTTTTTCCGATAACGGGACCTCCTGGACGGCAGCAACCGTTTCACCCAATCCGGGCGACCTGGCCGATAAGAACCACATGTGGATCGATAATAAACCGTCAAGTCCGTACGAAGGCAATGTGTATGTGGCATGGACAGATTTCGGAGGCACCGACGACAGCGAGATCAAGATCTCCCATTCAACAAATGACGGTGTTGCCTGGAGCACCCCTATGAAGATCAGCGCAGGCGTCAATGCCGGGTATCTGAACCAGGGAGTAAACCTGCAGACAGGCCCCGGCGGACAAGTCTATGCAGCATGGACGATTTATGACAGCTGGCCGGCGGACGAAAAAGCCATCGGGTTTGCCAGATCGACCGACGGGGGTGTCAGCTTCCAGCCCGCGGCAAGGGTGATCTCCAACATCAAAGGCATCCGGAAAACGGGCGTTCTGAAAGACCACAGGGTCAATTCCTACCCGGTTATGGCGGTGGATATCAGCGGAGGCCCCTACAATGGCAACATCTATATCGTCTGGACCAATACCGGCACTCCCGGCATCAACACCGGAACCAACAAGAGTGTTTACATGATCCGGTCATCAGATCAAGGATCGACATGGTCAGTACCTGTGCGGGTAAACCAGGGACCGAACCTGGCCGGCAAGGAGGCATATTTCCCATGGATCAGCTGTGACACGGAAACAGGAGCCCTGAGTGTGGTGTTTTACGATGACAGGGATGTCTCTGCCACCCAGTGCGAAGTATTTACAGCCTGTTCAACCGACGCCGGAAGCAGCTGGACCGACTTCAGGGTGAGTGACGTGGCATTTACCCCGCTGGCCATACCGGGCCTCGCGGCCGGGTACATGGGTGACTATCTGGGCATCACCTCCAAAGGAGGAAAAGTTTATCCCTGCTGGACCGATAACCGGGGAGGTGTTTACATGACCTACGTATCTCCGTTTGAACTGGGACCGAATGCCAGGTTTGCTGCAGTAAATTCAACCATCTGCACAGGGTCGGCGGCAACATTTACAGATATGTCAACCGGTGGCCCGACCACCTGGACATGGAGCTTTCCGGGAGGGACACCATCGGCATATATTGGTCAAAATCCTCCGGCTGTCACCTATTCAATCCCCGGCATTTACGATATTACGCTCACCGTATCAGATGGCATAGCAAGCGATACTGAAACCAAAACCGGTTACATCACCGTGAAGGATGTGGTTGCCGGCTTCACGAATACCCCGGCCACGGTTGCAACTGAAAATTCAGTGACCTTCACCGATCAGTCGTTGTGCAACCCGGTTACCTGGCAATGGTCCTTCCCGGGGGGAACTCCTTCCACTTTCAACGGCCAGAATCCTCCATCGGTAACCTATTATACCATCGGGACTTATGATGTTTCCCTGGTTGTGACAACACCCGGTGCATCCGACACGATCACAAAGAGCGGTTGCATCACTGTTGTTGATCCGGTTTTTAAAATCACCAATGGCTCCGTCACCACCTGTACCGGCATTTTTTACGACACCGGAGGCCCGTCAGCCAGCTACCAGAACGACGAAACCTTTACAGAAACATTTCACCCTTCCACCGCCGGGTCACAGATCAGGTTTGCCTTTACTTCGTTCTCAACGGAACTAAACCGGGATACGCTGACCATCTACAATGGCACAAATTCCGCTGCACCGATTATCGGCAAATATTTCGGCACCAACAGCCCCGGAACAGTTACCGCATCAAACACAGCAGGTGCATTAACATTCCGGTTCCATTCCGATGGAAGTATTATAAAAACAGGGTGGGCGGCAACGATCAGCTGTTACAGCATCACGGTTCCGCCTGTTGCTGATTTTTCAGCATCTTCCACCAACCCGATGGTCGCACACACGGTTACTTTCGCCGACCTGTCTGCGAATTTCCCGACAATATGGGACTGGTCGTTCAGCCCGGCAACGGTTGTTTTTACCGGCGGTACAACCGCCTCCTCACAAAATCCGCAGGTTCAGTTTTCGGCTCCCGGTGCATATTCCGTCACCCTCACTGCGACCAACACGGTGGGGCCGGATACAAAAATAAAGACGGACTATATCAATGTTGCCAATTGCACGATTTCCACCTTTCCCTGGACCGAAGGTTTTGAAAGCGGAGGGGTGATCCCAAATTGCTGGACACAGGCACAGGTAAACAATTCGGGGTTAAACTGGACCTTTGTTTCCGGCAACGGTGGCAGCAACCCTGCAGCAGCCCACGGGGGAACATACAATGCCTGTTTGAAGGACAACAATTCTGCCGACAATAAAACACGGCTGATCACTCCCCTGTTCAACCTGGCATCCGTCACCAGCCCGCAGCTGAGTTTCTGGCATACCCAGGCTGAATGGTATGGCACCCAGGACCAGCTGTCGGTTTATTGCAAGTTATCCACCGCCACCACCTGGACGCTGCTGGCCTCCTATACGGCCAGTATTACAGCATGGACCCATGAAACAATAGCCTTACCCGAAATCCCGGGCAATTACAACATCGCTTTTGAAGGAAATGCCAAATGGGGACGCGGGGTGTGCATTGATGATATCGAGGTCGGCATTCCGGCCAGCCAGACACTACAAAATATCAGTGTGGCCGGCAGCCGCTGTTTTAATGCCACGCAAACCCTTACCATCGCGGGCAGTGCAACAACATTCACCGTTCAGAACGGGGGAACCGCCACCCTGATCGCCGGTCAGAACATCCTGTTTAACCCTTCGGCAACGGTGGCGCCGGGAGGCTATCTGCACGCATATATCGCTCCTTCCGGCCCCTATTGCACAACTCCTGCCATGACCGCGGCAGTGATGGGCGAACAGGAGATGACGATGAAACCAGACCCGCCTTTTTTCCGAATATATCCGAACCCGACAACCGACATATTCACCCTTGAACTAAACGGGTATGTACCCCATGAAAAAACCAGTGTGACCATCTACAGCATGAACGGGAAAAACATCCTTTCAGCCGTGATAGCCGATGAAATAAAACACGATTTCTCCATTTCTGCCTGGCCTGCAGGAATCTATCTGGTCAGGGTTGAAGGTGAAATAAACGCGGGTAGTGAGAAAATCATCAAACGCTGACCGATCAGGATGTCATTGACAGGGTGCCAGGAACACGAGTATTTCCTGACCCCCAAATTTTGTCCAATCAGATTTTTCGTCTAAATTTGATATCAGCGAAAACTCCGCGTGGCATCCGCGCTCCTTTGCTCAAGGCAACCAGCATCCTGACAAAATTTTTTTTCGACTGCAGGTGGACTGTTCTGAACAAGTCCGGGTTTTGCGCCCGGATACATGAGGGCCGAATCCTGGCAGACCATATTGAGAAGCAGTGCAGGGAAGGGATTCATCTGAACGAGTTCACAACAAATGTAATGAAGCTTCTCCGGCAGGTTGAACTGGCAGTATCTGAATTGCTATGATGCATTTATTAACAATTATTTAACAAGCCCGGCTGCCCGCACTGCTGCAAATAGAAGTAATTTTGTCAGCAGATGAAAAAAAACCGGAAAATTTCGTTTGGATTATTGATTGCACTGTCAGTTCTTCTCTGTTTCGGCATAGATCCATATGCTCATTCCGACATCCGGTCATTTACGGTAGAAATGTCTTCGGGTTCAGAGAACCTTGAAAATTGTTTCTGTTCGGACATTGATTCATTCAACCATGATCAGAATTCTCAGGTAGCAGAAAGTTGTTCATTGGCTGATTATTTAATTCAAATGCCAACTCCCCGCAACTTATTTCTGATCAATAAATTCTTCCTTTCTGTTTGGCAACCGCCAAAGATTTCCTAAACTTCTATCACAATTTCTTCTTTTCAGGCAATACTCTTGTTTGTTGAATATGCAGATATTCAATGATTTTGAGAATTTGCATTTATTTACCCTTTTAAAACAATTTGATATGGGATTTGATGATTTTTTTGAAGACAAACGCAAGCATCACGGCAATTACAGGGAACACGGATACCATCGTGGTCATGATGAACATGATTACAACAGATATTCACAGGAACGGCACTATCCGTCACACGGCAATGAAGGCCATATGAAAATGTTAGCCATTCTGAACAGGATCAGGAATGACAGAAAGCTGAAACTGATTGTAACAATGGCAGTTATCGTATTATTGATCATTGCCGTCGGGGTTATTATTGCACTTCTGCCGCTGCTCATACAGCTTATTAACTATATTTCACAGAATGGAGTACAAGGTTTATTAGATACAGTAACCGGGTTTCTCGACAAGCTTTGGAAAGGTTCAGGTAAATGAAATCCGATGGAGGAATAAATGAAATAAACACAATAAGCCGGCGGAAATTTATCGGAAAATGCGTGTTCTATAACGCATCGGTTATCCTGGGAACAGGGTGGTTACTTTCCTGTTCAAAGGATTCCAATGGGGCAAATGTTGCATCAGATTTGGATTATTTGCCTATCCAGAATGAAAATCCTTCAATCGCATTGTGGAGGGAGCAGTGTGAAGAATGCGGCGACTGCGTGGAGGCATGTGCAGAGAAGCAAAAAGTGTTCGGAACTTATCATGCAACCGACGCAAAACATGTTTGTATCCATTGCGGAACATGCATCAAGGCGTGTGATGAGGGCGCCCTGACAGAAAAGTATAACTGGCAGGATGTGTTAAATGCAATTGATGATCCATCCACCATCGTTATTGCCTCGATCTCGCCCTCGGTCCGTGTCGGAATTGGCGACTACTTTGGTATGGATGCGGGTTCTTTCATTCTGGAAAACATGGTTGGAGCCTGTCGTGCTGTTGGATTTGACTATGTGCTCGACACAAACTTCAGCGCCGATTTAACCATTATGGAGGAAGCGGGTGAACTCCAGAAACGCCTTGAGGAGAATATCAACATACCACAGTTTACAAGTTGTTGTCCGGCCTGGGTAAAGTACGTGGAGATTTATTACCCGTCGCTGCTTCCATACCTGTCGACCACTAAAAGTCCGGTAAGTATGCAAGGCGCGATGGTTAAGAGCTATTTTGCTGAAAAGAGTGGATTAAACCCACAGAATATTATCCATGTGGCAATAACGCCTTGCTCTGCCAAAAAATATGAAATAACACGTGACGAACTCGACATAAATGGCCTAAAAGGCACCGACATTGTTATTACCACCAATGAATTAGCCAAATTGCTAAAAATGCGCAACATTAATTTAAGTGCCCAATCAGCACATTTCGATTCGTTTATGGGTACTGCATCTGGAGCTGGTATTATCTTTGGAAATACCGGGGGCGTGACCAGGGCTGCTCTTCGTACGGCGTACTTTAATATCACAGGGACCAATCCACCTGAAAACATGCTGGATCTGCAACAGGTACAAGGTCTTACAGGATTAAAGGAGGCGCAGGTTACCATCGGAAAAACGGTTCTCAATGTTGCTGTATGTTATGAAATGAGAAATGCACAGAAATTACTTGAACAAGTAATGAAAGGATCTTGCAAATACCATTTCATTGAGGTAATGGCATGTAAAGGTGGATGTGTCGGAGGTGCTGGTCAACCTGCCATAACCAGCATAATACAGAAGCGAATCAGCGCTCTGAATACTGCCGATACACAGGCTTCCACCCGATATTGTCATGAAAATCCTGACATTAAAGCAATATACAACGAATTTATTGGCGAGGTCGGCGGCCCGACCGCAAAGCAATTTCTGCATACAACATATAACAACAAATCAAATTTGCTATAACATGAAACACTTGATGAATCCTGGAAAAATATTGGTGATAATTTTCGCCTTGACTGCGAATGCAATTTTCGCACAAACTGAACCACAAAAATCATCGTCCGATGATGATCTGAAAACCATCTTTGGAAAAGGTACGACAATGAAATTAGGCTGGTTTGTCGGGATTGATCCCGGCTATACCCAATTTGATGGCAGGAATGCATGGCTGGGTGGCGTGAGCGGCGGCGTGATCCTGAACCATAATTTCGCGCTGGGGCTCACTGGCAGAGGCTGGTTGAACCAAAAAAGCCTTCTTTATACAAATGTCACCGATACAGCAGGCGTTTACCTCATCGGAGGATACGGGGGGCTGCTTGTTGAATACACCCTGTTTCCTAAATCGATGGTTCATGTAACATTTCCTGTGCTAATCGGCGGAGGCTATGCAACCTATGTTACAGAACTCGAATACGACGTATGGAAGGGCGATGAAAGGGACCGGTGCCATCAAACCATCGACAGTGATGCATTTTTTGTGGTGGAGCCCGGCGTCAGGGTTGAGATCAATCTTCAGAAATTCATGCGTCTCAATGCAGGAGTAAGTTACCGGTATGCCGGTGATCTTCAGCTGATCAATACACCTTCAACGCTGATGAATAATTTTACGGCAACCATCGGCTTAAAGTTTGGGAAGTTCTAATCAAATGGTTCATTCCTGAAACCAACGTGAAATTTGATTTCATCAAATCATTAACTTTATCCTGACTTAAAGGGAAGATGTTTTTATCTAAATTTGTTGAATGGAATTGATTGATAAAAATAAAACTGATATTTCATCTCTTTGTGAAAATCACAAGGTTAAAAAATTATATCTGTTTGGCTCTATTCTCACAGACAGGTTCAACAATTCCAGTGATATCGATATGCTGGTACAATTCTCAAATATTGATTTACTCGATTATTTTGACAATTACATGGACCTCAAGGAACAATTTGAGCAATTGTTTAACCGGCATGTTGACCTGTTGGAAAATCAGTCAATTAAAAATCCTGTTTTCCGAAAAATCGTTGACCGTGATAAATTTTTGATCTATGAACGAAAAAGTACTTAAATGTTTGTACGACATTAAGTTTGCTATTGAAGAAATTGATTCTTACTTTGATCAGAATAGCCAATCGTTCGAAAATTATCAGACTAATATCCTTTTAAAACGGGCTGTCGAACGAGATTTGGAAATTATAGGTGAAGGCAACTAACAGAATTCTTAAAGAAGATCCTGAATTTGAAATTGAAAACGCTCACCGGATTGTTGGGTTGCGAAACCAAATAATTCATGGCTAGGATACGGTTTCAGATGAGAATATCTGGGGTGTTTTGATAAATTACCTGCCAAAGCTAAAGGAGGAAATCAAGAAATTACTGCAGTAGGGAAGATCATTCCCTTATTAAAAATGCCGCATTAAAATAAACCAAAAAAATATTGTTGTACATACAAATATTTGTTTTATCTTTGTCCCTGAAATGAATGACAAAGCCACCTATTGCAATTGCCTGTACTACGCTTCAAATGCCCTGGCCCGGATCGTGACAAGGATGGCGGAGGAGGAGTTTTCCGCCGTGGACCTCGCTCCCAGCTATGCCTTCGTGGTTATGACGGTAAATAAAAACCCCGGCATTCATGCCGGGGAGTTGGCAGAGATCATGATGCTGACCCCGTCGACCGTGACCCGTCTTGTTGACAAACTCGAAAACCGCGGACTGGTCAAAAAACACAGCAAAGGCAGGATCACGATGATCTACCCGACGCCGGCTTCCGTTGAGTTGAATGAAGCGATAAAAGCAGCATGGTTCAAGCTCTACCTGAGGTTTACCGATATTCTCGGGGAGGAAAATGCACGTCTGCTCACCGGGAGTGTATTTCAGTCTGCAATCAAACTGGCATCAAAATAATTTTTTATTTCATTCGTTGTATATACAAATAATTAACATAAACCAAATCACATCAATATGAAAAAGTATGTAATCACCGGTGCCACCGGTAAAATTGGAAAGATCGTTGCAACTGAATTGCTTGCAAAAGGTCAGAATGTAACAGTCATTGCCCGCAATGCCGACAAATTAAAAGAGCTGGCCGACATGGGAGCCATTGCCATGGCCGGCGACTCCTACGACAGGGAGTTTCTCACAAAGGCATTTAAAGGTGCTGACGCGGTATTCTGCCTTTTAATGCCAGATATGTTCGCAGCAGATGTCTTCCAGGAGCAAAAAAAGATCTCCGACAACTATTTCGAAGCATTGAAAGCAAACAATGTTCCCAACGTCGTATTACTAAGCAGTGTGGGAGCCCATCTTCGCAAAGGTGCCGGGATCGTCGACGGGCTTGGCTACATGGAAGAGTTGCTCCTCGGGCTGAAAGGAGCCAATGTACTGAACCTGCGTCCGACCTATTTTATGGAAAACACCCTGGGCCAGATCGGAACGATAAAACACATGGGCATTGCAGGTACGCCAATCAGTGCCGGTCTGAAGTTCCCGATGGTAGCCACGAAAGACATTGGTGCCGTTGCTGCAAAACGCTTGCTTGACCTTGGTTTCACAGGCAATACCATAGAGTTTGTCCTGGGCCCCCGCGACATCAGCTATTCGGAAGTTATTGCCATAGCCGGGAAGGCGATTGGGATGCCGGAGCTCCCCTACGTGGAGTTTCCTTATGAAGATGCAATCAAAGGGATGGTAGCCTCAGGATTCTGCGGCGAGGATGCCGCAAGGTTAATGGTTGACCTGGCTAAAGCCATCAACGACGGCACCCTGCTGAACGGACATCACCGAACCGAAGCGAACTCTTCGCCAACAACCTACGAAGAGTTCTCACAGGTTTTTGCATGGGTGTTTCAGAATAGCTAAGCTGACAGACCCAAGAGACCTTCCAGGTTTTGAAAACCTGGAAGGTCTGCCAAAGAAACAACCCTGATGCCAAAAGTAATCAGGGTTTTTCGCTAATCCATGTGTTTGTACCTTCAGATTATTTTATCAGATGCATTTTCCCTGATAATATCATGTCTTTCCATGTAAGGCTATAAAGATAAATGCCCCCAGGCAGATCAGCGGTTTCAACCCTGCAGGTGTGGGAACCAGCCGGCTGAATTCCATCAACCGGCGTTACCACCAGGTTTCCTTTCATGTCATAAATGTTAAGCATGGTTTTTCCTGTTCCCGGGATGAAGAAGGTTATAGCCGTACTGTTGTTTACTGGATTCGGAAAATTCTGCATGAGAAAGGGTGTATCCCTGTGAAGAGATCCCTGATCCGGAACTTCGAGGCTGCCTTCCTTAAACCTGCCTACCGTGATCGCCCAGAGGTGGGTCGGTCCAAGAATGAACGGACTGATTGCAGTAACGGTTGGGACAGGTGGTTCGAAAATATATCCCATCGGTGTTTCGTTGGCCGGATCTGTCATGATCCACAAGGTGCCATGCCCGATTCCGCTCATGAATTTTCTTGAATCATTGAAATGTGCCTTCTTACCGCTGCAATCATATACCGGTGTTGCATAAACATGATAGGTGCCCAGAAAGTTGTTGATTGATGCATCTGGCACATTCGGATAGTATTTGTGGATCGTATCATAACCGATGAGGTAGGGAGTGTTCGTGATCACCATGAAATGACCATTTGATGCCCCACCGGGCCTGTATGATAACGAAAGTATATCGCCGGGTGCGGCATTGTTGTAGCCTGGTTTATTGATCCCGTTGTATGTATTAAGTGTTGGCTCTGACTGATGGTTAAATGCATTGATCGAGTCAGCAAGGACACTTCCGGCAACATATCCCCAGCCGGTAGTGTTAACATCGGACAGTGTTGCAAATGCAGCGCCGAATTCGTATGCAGATGCAACCCATCCCGGAGAGGCGAACATTGTCGTGTTTGCCAGCTTTACCGTGGCAATCAACGCGAGGTATGAATTGCCGGCTGTAGTTGCATCTCCTATTGCGGATAACAGCCGTGTACCATAACCAACGCAGTCGGCCAGCGAATTAAATGTCGAATCGCTGTAATTATAGAGCACATTTGGTATTTTTGCCGGCCATACGGGCGCAAGCGACTGGATCTGGTAAGCAGCATATTCAGATGCATCCACATAGTAATGGTTCGGATTGCCGGTTACCGGGTTCTGGTATTCACTGTGAACTTTGTAATGGTTGCCCTCAAAGGTTAACACCGAATCATGAAAGACTGTGACCCCCGGCATGGTCATTACCCCCTGCATCAGTAAAAACGGTTTGCCGACTCCTTCTGCAGCAGAAACAACGGTATTGTAGAACATCGGGTTATAGCCCGGCAGCAGTTGGGCATAGGTGGTACATACTCCGCAAAAAGCAGACATCAAGATAATCAAAGTCGATTTTTTCATGGGATGTGGTTTAATTCATCATTTAAAATCGAAGATACAACAAATATTGCATTTTTGACTGCCTGTTCCAGGGCCATCGGTGGTTTTGCTGTCTGCAATGGTCGGATTTGGTGAGGTACTCCAACACACCCCCCGTGCTGACACAGTGTGCCCGCCATTGGAGGTTACATTGCCTCCACTGGTGGCGGTTGTTTGATTAATTCCTGCATCTGAGCTGTTCATGTGGAAATTCACACCCGTGAGATCAAAATTCCCCGGTTCTTTTGTACTGCTCCAGTATCCCCCTTCAATACCCCGACCTTGCAGACTTCCTGTTGGCGTTATAAAACCGGCTGCATGAATCTTTAAAACCGAGTTAAATGGTCCGGTCCAGTTGGTCCAGGAGCCACTTAAATCAAGATTGGTCCACTCTGCTTCTGTTGCA
>CAYHGE010000018.1:0-6785 GCA_964355945.1 uncultured Draconibacterium sp. | reverse complement strand
CCAGTTGGTCCAGGAGCCACTTAAATCAAGATTGGTCCACTCTGCTTCTGTTGCATCGTCAACGGCAGTTGCCTGGTGGCTTGCGCCAAGCTTGAAGCCCCAGGTCTGTTGCCGTTGCATAATCATTGGTGGCACTCCATTTATAGCCCGTTGCACCCGGGACACTTTGCCATTGCCATGTGATGCGGTTAAAACTGGAACTCGTGATCCTCTCGGTCGGAGCTAACGGCATGGTGGGAATAGACTGCGATAAAATCAGCGATGCTGAATTACCACAACTATTATAGGACCAGACAAATCTTGTATAGGTGGTATCACACTCAATTCCTGATTCGGTCTTGGCGGTGGAGGTCCCCATATCAATGGCTGATTCATAGTTATTTGACGTGTTCCACTTTGATCCTGAAACGCCTGCAGGCAGGTTCCAGTGCCAGACGATCTGCCCGGATAATATCGTGTGGGAAGCAGCAGTCGAAACCGGGGTAATACATGGGAAAAGCAGTCTCCATGCACCGTCGGAATATATACTCAATGCTCCGTTGGTACCACAATTGGTGCAAAACACCATCAGCCCCTCAGCAGGAGAAACAATGGCATTCCGTTGCTCAAAGGTCATGCGGGGCATGAGGAAGCCCTTGTTGCTTGAAGTTACATCAAGCATTGAAGATGCTGCAGGTTGACTTCCGTCGGTATTGATGCTGACCTGGGATACCGAAACTTTTATTGTCAGCGTTATCAATATGGAAAGGATGAAAATTTTCCTCATCATTGGATTAATTTTTAGTTTACTTTCTTTGGTTGTGCTAAAACGCCCTGATCGCCCGTACATGATAGCCGGCAGTCTTATTGTCATAACCCTGGCTGCAATCGGCAAAAAACCACCACCAGGCGTAGCCGGTATTGAAGTCGGATGAACTCCAGTAGCCTCCGGATGTAAACCCGCCAATGGCGGTTTTTTGCTGGCACATCAGGGTGAGCTCGCCTCTGGATGGTAAAAACCAGTCATCATACCCCTGCAGCACCAGGTCATTGCATATCCTGGCGGCAATGCCAGCCGTGCTGCATCCGTTTACTATAGCTGTGGTGTTTACCTGTCCGGTGCCTACGGCTACAGAGGTTCCAGGAATTGAGGTTCCCTGGCAACCCCACGGAGCGGTCCCCTGGTCGGAGATTGATGATATCAGACCGTGCTCGCCAGTGCCATCAATATAGAAAATGATCCCGCCGGCATAGCTCTGGCCAATAGCAAACGGGATCAGTGTTGTAAAACTCACCTGGTCGCCATACACGGTTGCCACGTTGTTGATGGCATAAGCACGCACATAATAGAGGGTGTTGGACATTAATCCCGTCATGTTGCTCGTAAAACTGCCGGTACCATTGCCATTGATGGTCTTGCTGTTCGCCGTAGTCGGATAAGGTGTCGTGCTCCAGCAGACACCCCGTTCGGTAACGGTGTGGCCGCCGTCGTTGGTTACATTGCCGCCGCCGGTGGCGGTTGTTTGGGTGATGGATGATACTGCAGTGGTTAAGATGGTTGGAAGACCTTCTATGGGAGAAAGACACCGCAATGTCAGGCCGGTACCCTTAGCATTACTGTTTAAAATTACAGTACCATCATTTATTTGAAGACCTGTACCTTGATTAATTTCTCCTTGGGAACTGCTATAGAAATACCCTACGATACCTCGGGCCATCAAGGAACCATCCATAAGAACCTTTCCAGATGCATGAAGTCTTAAATTGGAATTAAAAGGGATACTCCAGGTTGTCCAGCCTCCTGAATTCTTAACGTTAGACCACTCCGTAACTGTTGGAATGCGCCATGTATTTCCGAGTTCGATTTTGCATGGATCGTTGAGTGCAACCCAATCAGAGTTTTCACTAATACTATTACCGGGCCATGATGGTGCTGAAGTTGCACCATCATGCTTATACCCTTGTTTCCGGTTAAACTGCCAGTACCAGCCTGCCGATTCTTCGGTGGCATCGTCAAAAGCCGTTGCCGGGTGGCTTGCACCGAGGTTACTGGTGATCCAGCATTTACCCGGATTGCCGGTAATATTTGTCGCTGTCCCATAGGTTACTGATTTATTGACCGGAGCCACACCCTCTGAGGTTAAATGAACGATCGTAAATGACTCCCCACACATCAGGCAGGCCACCGTGGCCTGCGACAGAGACACTGCAGCGGAAAATCCACAACCATCGTAAGCCCATACAAAACGTGGATATACCGTGCTGCAGGTGAGCCCGGTTTCGGTTTTTGTGGTAACTGCTCCCATATCGGTCGCCGAAGCATAATCGCTGGAAGTATTCCATTTATACCCTATTGCATCCGGCACCGTATTCCAGTTCCAGGTAATGCTGTTTCCGGTGGCTGTATGGGTACCCGGCGTTGGAATTGCAGGAGGAGCACCAGAAATGGATTGTAATAAAGTTACCGGGGATGAATTCCCGCAATCGTTATAGGTCCAAATGTATCTTGAGTTGGTGGACCCGCAGGAAATACCTGTTTCGGTTTTTGAGGTAACCATTCCCATTTCCTGGGCAGCATCAAAATTATTGGTTGTATTCCACCTTGCTCCTGAAGTGCCAGCTGGCAGGTTCCAGTGCCAGATGATCTGCCCGGGTGATACGGCGTTTGCCGTGGCGGTTGGCGCAGGTGTAGCGCACGGCGAAAATGTCCGCCAGGCACCGTTTGAGAATATGCTCATTGCGCCGTTGGTGCCGCAATTGGTGCAAAACACCATCAATCCTTCAGCAGGAGCCGGAATGGCATTCCGCTGTTCAAAGGTCATCCGGGGCATGAGGAAGCCTTTGTCGCTGAATTTTACGTCCAGCCCGGCGGAGGCGTCGGGTTGGGTGTTGTCGGTATTGATGCTCACCTGAGCATTGGCCGAAGTAAATATTACCAGAAAGATACTACAGATAAGACTTTTCATAATATTCAGGTTCATTTGTTTTCTCTATTTTCAACTTTACTCAATTTTTCAACAAGCGCTTTCAGGGAGGCAATTTCCTGTTTCAATTCATTTATTGCAGCAATATCCGTTTCGTGTGCCACATTCAGTTCCTGCACCGCCTTTACCAGCGGCACCACAAATTCTGCATACCGCAAACCATACAGGCTGTTTTCATTTTTCGGTTTATCCACCCCGCTGAAGTCAAAACCCAGATCACTGGCCGCCTTCTCCACTTCCTGGGCAATGAACCCGCTGTAATTGATCTGTTCCTTTTCCTTTACGCCCTGATCAATTATCGCTTTTTGTTCAGGTGTCACTTCCCGGGATACTTCCTCTCCTTCTTCCCCGGTCACCTCTTCACCCAGGAAATTCCGGATGCCGGTAACATCAAGATGATACGTTACAGGTTTGAGCCGGTTGATAAACGCCAGACCCGGAACATTCTCCTTCACATCCTTTTTATAACGGCCATCACTGATGTTGGACCATCCGGCATAGCCGCCGATACTGGTCACAGTGCTACTGCCAATCCGCACCTGGTTATCACCTGTAATACGGCTGGTGAACCCGATTGCGGTCGCATTGGTGAAGTCAGTTATGCCAACCTGGTCGGCATCGTACCCGAAAAAGCTGCAATTGTTGTTATTATTGTTGGCACTTCCAGCGCCGTATCCGCAAGCGGTGTTCTGAACACCCTGAACATTGGCCTTCAGTGCATCAAGTCCAAATGCCGTGTTTGCATATCCGGTGGTGTTCGCCGACAGGGCATAAACACCGACGGCGGTATTATCAAATCCCGTGGTATTGTTACGAAGTGCTTCGAACCCACTGGCGGTGTTCTGGACACCGGTCGTATTGAGTTTCAGTGAAAAGGATCCCGATGCTGTATTATTATAGCCCGTAGTGTTCAGGAGCAGTGAAAAGGCTCCGGTGGCCGTGTTGTCGTTACCCGTATTGTAATAAAGGGCTGAAGAACCGATGGCCGTATTTTCTAACCCTGTAGTGTTGAGATAGAGGGCGTTTGCTCCGGAGGCGGTATTGTCGTATCCTGTGGTATTGGCTTTCATCGTATAAGTACCGTAGGCAGCATTGTTGTACCCGGTTGAATTCGAATTAAGGCTGTAGTAACCACTGGCGGTATTCCTGACCCCGGTGGTATTGTGGTATAGCGCCATTGACCCATTGGCTGTATTGTAGTATCCTGTTGTGTTCATGGTGAGCGCCTGAACACCGGTGGCGGTGTTGTCATATCCTGTTGTGTTGGCTTGAAGAGCGCTGAATCCACTGCCTGTGTTCTGAACTCCTGTGGTATTGGACAACAGTGCCCTTGAACCAATCGCTGTATTATTATAACCTTCCACATTATTTTCCAGGGCATTGCCTCCATATGCAGTATTGTCGAATCCTGTTGTATTCTGATTAAGTGCATGGTACCCAGTGGCACAGTTATCATGACCAGTTGTGTTTTCAGAAAGCGCATTGGAACCAATTGCTGTACAATTTATCCCGCCACCGATTGATGTTAATGATTGGTATCCCAGGGATGTATTTCCACCCGTGATATCAATTCTTCCTGCCTGCTGGTTATTTACCTTAAAAACAAGCGGTACATCATCCGTTGTCCCGATAAAATTGGTGCCTGCCGATGTACCGTTGTTGCCGGTAAGCCCCCAGCCTGAGCCGGTACCTGTCATCACCCACACCGGGCTCACGGGGATACCGGAATTATAATAAAACCCCGGGGTGTTGTTTGTCTGGTAGATCATCAGCCCGGTGGCAGGGCTGGCAATGGCATTTCGCTGGGCCAGAGTCATCCTTGGCAACAGAATGCCTTTGTCTGTTGACTTGACATCCAGCATGGCTGAATTGTCGGGAGCAGTTCCATCAGTGTTGAAGCTCACCTGGGAAAAAGCTGTGGTCCCTGCCAGCAGGAATATAATAACAAAGCGCAGGAATTTTTTCATGGTAGTTTAACAATTAGATAGTTTGTGTTTTTTGTTGGTTTATTTCACGAAGCAACACGAAGAAGAAGACACGAAGGTCCACGATGACTTTGATCATTTTCCTTCGTGGACCTTCGTAATTCCTTCGTGGCACTTCGTGAAACAAATATTCATGCAAGAAGTTCGTACTACCATGCTATCAGTGCTTCACCACCCATTTTGTCCCTGCAATCACACGATCGCCCGAAACCACCTGAACAACATAAACCCCGTTGCCGTAAGCCGAAGCGCTCAGTTTGGTCCATCCGGTATTGGTTTCGATCTTCCTGTTTTCACGCAGTTTGCCGGTAACATCATAGATCATTAAAGTGAGATCGCCCTGTTCATTCATTCCGGGAAGTTTCACAAGGG
Organism: uncultured Draconibacterium sp.; assembly: GCA_964355945.1. Taxonomy (GTDB): domain Bacteria; phylum Bacteroidota; class Bacteroidia; order Bacteroidales; family FEN-979; genus CAIVAT01. The sequence goes on along the minus strand of CAYHGE010000018.1, from coordinate 1,465 downwards.
CTTCCGTGGAGGTGGGATTTGGAAAGATGGCCAGTTTTTCGGAGGTTTTTGCTGCTTCTGAAACCCAAGTAAGCATCCCGCTGAATTTATGCATGGCAATCGCGTTTGTCCCGTTTCCCTCCATCCAGCCGGTGGAGGCATCGTGGAATTTGATCCCCCATGGATTGGCCTGGAGATTCGAATCAAGAACCACGATGGTATTGAAAAAATCGGGGGTGAACAGCACTTTCGTATCATAGGAGCCTGCAGGAGCATCATTCGTTGCCACAACAAAACCTCCATCGAATCCGGGCACGGAACTCATGGCGAAATAAACATCCGAAGTGAAGGTCACTGAGTCGACGGTCCAGGTACTTCCTCCGTCGGCTGTACGGTAAAACTCATGAACAGGGCCGTTATAGCCACCATCATACAGTACACCGTTCATGGGTGATGAAAACTGCATAGCCACCCAGGAGAGGTTTTCTGCTACAATCGGCGAAACGGTCCAGTGCTGGGCACGGTCGACCGATTTAAAAACCCGTGAAGAATAGGTACCGTTTACATCCCCAATGAGAGAGGCAAACCATATGATATCGCCCACGGAGCTGAAAACATGGGTGGCACCCATTTCACCTGGAAATACCGCGGGGATGAAGCTTGAATCAACCCTCGACCATGTATCCCCGCCGTTGGTTGTGCGAAGGATCTCAAAGTACCCGAGGGTCGGATCGCCCAGGGCAACTCCCTCACTGGCACTGAATGCACAATAAAAATTGGCGAAAGCACCGGGTTCGTTGAAATGATTGACCGTTTTATTCGCCCAGGTGGCACCACCGTCGCTGGTCTTCCAGATCGATCCTCCTATACCGTAGTCGGTAAAGGTATAATAGCAGGTATTGGCATCCACGGCAAATAAGCTGCTCATGATCGGATCCCCCGGTGCCGGGATGGAGTCGAATTGCCAGGTGGTGCCTCCGTCGCTGGTATGCACGGCATAGGTATAGGGAACCTGGCTTACTGAATCACCCCGCCGGTTACCCAGCCACACATGCGATGCATCGGTGATGGAGACATATTCGGGATAGTTTCCATAAGAGGACGGCTGGAAATTGATCGATACCGGTGTAAACTGGCAAAAACCGGCAATCGAATAACATGTTAAAAATATTATGGTGTAGAGTTTTGCTTTCATATACGAGCTTTTAAAGATTAATACTTATTTAAGTCCCAAAAGTATTCCTGTATTTAAGTATTTCATTGCGCGAATTTCCAATCGGTCGTAATTCAATGACAAACGGTAATTTTTGTTTGATGTATGGTTTTTGTTGTTTGAATTGCTATATTTGACCAATAATTTACTATAATTCAAGCTGTTAACTGATTAACAATAAGCATTTGACCTGACCTCTCCCCGGCCCTCCCCTTGGATAATGGTGCTAACATAAAGTATTATATTATTTATATTTTCTATATGCACCGTTCT
>CAYHGE010000017.1:0-49604 GCA_964355945.1 uncultured Draconibacterium sp. | reverse complement strand
CGGATAAAATTTTCATAACTGCAGAGAATAACGGGAAAATTGAAATTTTCAACATTAACTACCTGTTGCCGACCTCAGCGATCAACTGCGGAAATAAAACAATTTGTGGAGGAACAACAACCCAGATTCCTGTTCATTTTACAGGAACAGCGCCATGGACCTTCACCTACACCATCGATGGACTGAACCCTGTAACAATAAGTAACACCACAGCCAATCCCTATTTATTAACCGCATCTGTCGCCGGGAATTACCAGGTAACCGCCTTGTCTGATTCAAGTCTTGCAGGAACCTGCTTTTCAGGTAATTCAGTTATCTCTGTAAATAATGTAATTCCTGCATCGACCATCACTCTCCAAAATGCAGCGTTTTGTGCCGGTCAATCGGTGGATATACCTGTTGCCCTTACCGGCACGGCACCATGGACATTTACCTACACAAACAACGGTACCAGCCCTCAAACCATCAGCAATATAGCAGCAAGTCCCTACCTGCTTAATGTTTCTGCTCCGGGTGATTACCAAATTACCGCACTGTCAGGTGCAGGATGTTCCGGATCAACTTTTTCAGGAACTGTTACTGTAACAGAAAAACCATTGCCAACGGCTTCAATAGCCACCGGGAATACCAGTATATGCGAGGGAGATTCAACTTCCATCGCCATCTCATTTACCAGTACGGCTCCATGGTCCTTCACCTTTTCCATTAATGAGATCACGACAGGAACCATTTTTAACATTACCGACAATCCCTATCTTCTGAATGCAACCCAGGCGGGCGTTTACCGGATCACCCATGTGCAGGATGCCTCCTGCATTGGAAATGCATCTGCCGGAAGCCATGAAATCAGCATCAGGCCCCTGCCGACTTCCAACATCATCTCTGCAAACTCGTCTGTTTGCACCGGCAGCAGTACCACCATCCTCATTGATTTCACAGGAACAGCACCCTGGAATTTCACCTATACAAGGGATGGCTTAAACCCCGCTGCAGTTACCGGTGTTACAGCCACCCCCTATTTACTGCCGGTCTCCCTGGCCGGAAATTACCAAATCACTGCACTTTCTGATGCCGGTTGCACCGGAACTGTTTTCTCAGGCTCATCAGCTTTAACAGTTAATCCGTTGCCCATGGTTGACCTGGGCCCTGCTGCCTCAATTTGCCAGGGTGATTCCACCATTCTTGATGCAGGGGCATTTGTCCTGTATTTATGGGGCGATTCCAGTGAAAACCGCACACTGACGGCTTACGGCGCAGGGACTTACAATGTAACTGTTACCGACTATAACGGGTGTGTTAATTCTTCCTCTAAAACCCTCACCTCCCTAATCGCACCAACATCAGCCATCACCAGCGGCGATGCCGGCATTTGCAAAGGGGAAACAACAGACATCACCATTGAGCTTACCGGAACACCTCCATGGAATTTTGTCTATATCATTGACGGTATCAATCCGACACCGGTTTTGAATGTCATGACCACGCCTTACCTGTTGAATGTATATAAAGAAGGAACCTACCATATTATTGAAACTGCAGATGCATTATGCCGGTCATCCTTGTCTTCGGGAAGTGCAACCGTCATGGTTCATCCTATTCCGGCCTATAATTTTTCCTCCGGGAACGGATCAACCTGTGCAGGGCAGCCCACCAGCATCCTTGTTGATCTGACAGGAACACCTCCCTGGAGCCTGACTTATACGGTGAACGAAGCAAATCCGGTTACCCTGACCGGCATTACGGACAATCCGTTCATTTTACCCGCACCAAGGGGCGGAACCTACGAAATTACCGCCATCTCCGATGCGTTCTGCACCGGTTCTGGCCACAACGGAACTGTTACGATCACTGAGAACCCATTACCCACGGTTAATCTCGGAAATGATGTAGCCCTCACTACCGGAGGACCGGTTATCCTTGATGCCGGTTCTCCTTTTGCAGCCTATTTATGGAATGACGGAAGTACCGGCCAGACCCTGCAGGTAACCTCTGCGGGAATTTACAGCGTAACCGCTACCGATTACAACGGATGTTCCAACAGCGATGCCATCAATGTCACCACCCCGGGTATCCCCGCCACCAGGGACCTTCAGAATGTTGTTGTTACAGGTAACCCATGCTATAGCGCCACGCAAACGATCACCCTGGCGGGCGGAGGAACGACCTTCGTGGTGAAGAATGGAGGCGGTGCAACGCTTATCGCGGGTCAAAACATCGTTGGACTCCCGGGCTTGTCGGTTGACCCGGGCGGGTATCTGCATGCTTACATTACCACCAGCAACACCTTCTGCGGCAGCATTCCTCCTCCCCTTGTCGCCGTGGTCAGAAATGATGACCCTGTGATTTCCCCGGTCGTGAGCCAGGGCCCTGAAACCATGCTGAAATTATACCCCAACCCTTCAACAGGGCTCATCACCCTGGAGATCAGCAATCCCGGCATGGTGAAAGCAGGTGTTGAAATTATTGACATGGCCGGCAGGCATATATACGCCAGGGCTTTTGAAGGCATGTTTGTGAGGGAACAGATAGACCTTGGCCGTTTTCCAAGCGGTTTCTACATGGTCAAATTCTCTGCCGCGAACCTCACCAAAATAACCAAACTGGTTTTGATTGATTAATAAACTCATTGTCATGATACAATTTTCCAACATGAACCCTGATAAAACAAAATTTGCTGTTTTGGTAATTTTGTTCTTTGTGCTGTCATCCGGGGTGAACCTTTTTGCACAAACAATTACCAGTTCAACAGCCGGGGGGCCATGGAGTGCTGCAGGAACCTGGATTGGAGGTGTTGTTCCGGGACCGGCCAATGATGTGATCATTGCCAGTGGAGGCAATAATGTTACAGTTGATGTTGCCGCCAGTTGCGCAAACCTCACCATTGGAAGTGGCGCAACACGGGGAAGATTATATCACAACACAGGTATGGCATTAACTGTGAATGGCACCGTAACTTTCAACCAGGGCTCAAATACTGATAACAGGTGGCGAATAAGTGCCGGATCGGCCACAGTTGCAGGTCTCATTACATTTGCAGGATCAAGTGCGACTGCTGCAAATTTTGCAGTGCTTACAATTACTACAGGCACTTTAAATGCAAATGGAGGTATGACTTTTGTCGCCTCTGCAGCTGCCACAAAACAGATAGACATGTCGGGTGGTGCTGGTACCATAAACCTGAAAGGTGCGCTGACCGTTCCCGCACTCTCATCCACTTTGACCACTCTTGCAACCGGAAGCACCTTCAATTATGCAGATGCCAATCCGCAAACTGTTAATTTCTTTTCTGCAGGACGTTATGAAAATTTAACCATCAACAATACCAGTGCGGGTGGTGCCACTTTAAGTGCTGCAATTACCACAACAAATGTCTCCGGGAATATCTCTGTAGGAAATGTAAATACAGGAAGTTTGTTTTCAACCAGTAATTTCAACATCGGTTTTGCCTCCACAAGAACATTGACTGTGGCTGCCGGGTCAACCATGAATGCCGGTACAAGTATTATTACATTTGCTGTCACTGCTGGTTCTGCAATCATCAACGGATTATTCAAAACAGCCAACACTGCTGGTTTTTCAGGGGCAGCGGGAACGGCAATAAGCAGCACCAATACACCAACCATCACACTTGGTGCTGTTTCCACCGTTGAATACAATGCGGCAGGCACCCAAACGGTTACGAACAGGACCTACGCAGGGAACGTCATCTTAACCGGTGCCTCAAAAACAATCGGTACGGCTGCTGCTCAAACGGTTACCATCGCAAAGAACTTTACGATCAACACCGGGGCCATTTACCTGGGATCATCTTTCAACCCGATTCTGAACGTTGGCGGGGATTTTTCAAACAGCGGCACCTTTACGCAGGGAACAGGACTTGTTACATTCAATGGCGCAACTGCTCAAAACATCCTTGGGTCTTCTGCCTCAACATTTTCAAACAACGTGACCTTAAACAATGCGACCGGGCTGAATATTACGACCTCTCCAACCATCAACGGGACCCTTACGTTAACAAATGGAAAGATCACCACTGGCGCAAACAGGGTGATTCTGGGATCTGCAGCCTCTGTGAGTGGCGCTGCTGCAGGCCGGTACATTTACGGCAATCTCGAAATGTTGGTTCCGAATGCTGCAGCCCCTTCAAAAACCTTTACCATCGGGGATGCGACGAACTACACGCCTGTTCTGGTAGCCTTTTCCGGAACTACAACCGGTTCGGGTTCGCTGGTTGCCAGCACCACCGCCGGAGACCATCCCACGATTGCGTCATCAGGCATAAATCCTGCGCTTAGCGTAAACCGTTACTGGACGATTTTCCAGGGAACCACCCCGGTTGGCGGGTTCACATCGTACAGCGGAACCTATACCTTTATCAATCCCGGTGATATGGATGCAGGAGCAAACACAACCAATTTCCTTGTCAGCAAACTGACGGGCAGTGTTTGGGGTTCGACCACTGTTGGTACCAAAACTACCACCTCTACTCAGGCAACCCTCATGACCACCTTTGGCGATTACCAGATCGGTGAAGCCGGAGCACTTATAACTGTGGCCACTCATCCGTCCAACTCCACTATTTGCGAAGGTGCTCCCGCCTCGTTTACCAGTACTTCCACATCTGTCCCAACACCCACGGTTCAGTGGCAACGTGACCCGAATACAGGAACTTTCGCCAACATTACCGCCGGCATCGACGGCGGAGTTTATACCAATTTTACAACCACCACCCTCAATATTTCCAATGTCACCGGGTTAAACAATTATAAATACCGGGCAGTATTTACCAACTTGAACGGCAGCGCCACCTCCAACCAGGCAATATTAACCGTTACTCCTTTGCCCGGTGCGGCAGGGGCTATCACTGGCAGCAGCACAGCCTGTCAGGGTGCAACAGGGATCGCCTATTCTGTCGGAGTTATTTCAGGTGCTGCAAGTTATACCTGGAGCTACAGCGGAACCGGCTTTACACCCTCCGGTACAACAGCTTCGATCACCGGGAGTTTTTCTTCCGGAGCCACTTCCGGTAATCTTACGGTAGTTGGTGTAAATTCCTGTGGCAGTGGAACCGTTTCTGCTAATTTCCCGATTACAATAAACAACCTGCCTTTAGCGGCAGGAACCATTGCAGGTACTTCTCCTGTTTGCCAGGGACAGTCGGGAGTTGCCTATTCGGTAACGGCTATAACAGGCGCTACAAGTTATACCTGGAGTTATTCAGGGACAGGATTTACGCCATCGGGAACAACTGCTTCGATAACCGGCAGTTTTTCAGCAGGGGCAACCTCCGGAAATCTCACGGTGACAGGTGTCAACAGTTGCGGATCAGGCACTCCCTCTGCCAGTTTCCCGGTTGTTGTCAATACTATTCCTGCCGCTGCAGGACCCATTACCGGTGCATCATCAGTTTGCCAGGGTCAAAACAATGTAGCTTATTCAGTTCCTGCTATTTCAGGAGCAACAAGCTATACCTGGAGTTATTCAGGAACGGGTTTTACCCCTTCAGGCACCACGGCCTCCATTACCGGGAATTTTTCGGCAGGGGCAACCTCGGGAATCCTGACGGTAACCGGTGTTAATACATGCGGTCCCGGAACTATTTCCGCCAACTTCCCGATTACTGTGACTGCTGGTGTTCCTGCTGCTGCCGGTAGTATTACAGGAACCTCATCTGTTTGTCAAAGTCAGTCCGGTGTGGCATATTCTGTTCCGGCAATTTCCGGGGCAGCAAGCTATACCTGGAGCTATTCGGGCATTGGTTTCACACCCTCAGGCAGCACAGCTTCCATCACAGGTAGTTTTTCTGTAAGTGCCACCTCTGGCAACCTTACTGTGGTTGGGGTGAATGCCTGCGGAATCGGAACTGTATCGGCGATATTTCCTATTACCGTCAACCTGGTGCCTTCTCCAGCCGGGTTGATCACAGGTACCTCCGCCGTATGTCAAGGTCAGTCAACTGTTGCATATTCAGTTCCGACAATTTCAGGAGCAACAGGTTATACATGGTCATATTCAGGCACCGGATTTACACCTTCCGGCAACACCGCTTCCATCACCGCAGTTTTTTCAGGTACGGCTACCTCCGGTATTCTTACTGTTTCCGGCACCAATGCATGTGGAACAGGGGTTGCCTCTGCAAACTATCCAATTACAGTGAGTGCCCTGCCAGGAGCAGCAGGCACGATCACAGGTACGGCACTGGTATGCCCGGGTCAGACAGGTATTGCCTATTCTGTTCCTGCCATTTCAGGAGCAACAAGTTACCTTTGGCAATATTCGGGAACAGGATTTACTCCTTCTGGAGCAACAGCCGCCATCACGGCAACCTTTTCTGCATCCGCTACTTCGGGAATCCTTACAGTTAGGGGAGTCAGTAGCTGTGGGTCGGGAACTGTATCTGCCAACTACCCCATCACCATAAATTCACTTCCGGCAGCTGCAGGCACAATAACAGGAACTCCTTCTGTTTGCCAGGGGCAAAATACGGTTGCTTATTCGGTGGCTGCAATCGCCGGGGCTACAAGTTACACATGGACCTATACCGGAACCGGGTTTACTCCATCCGGAACAACAGCCTCGATCACAGCCAATTTCTCGGCCGGAGCGACATCCGGTATTCTGACGGTCAGGGGAACAAATTCCTGTGGGAACGGAACAGCCTCAGCGAGTTACCCGATAACCGTTACGACGGGTATTGGTGCGGCAGGAACAATTACAGGCACATCAACTGTGTGTTTTTCCGGGTCGGGTTCCTATTCAGTTCCTGTAATTACAGGAGCAACCAGCTATCTGTGGTCATATACCGGCACCGGATTCACCCCTTCCGGAAATACATCTTCCATTACCGGAAACTTTTCTGCGTCTGCAACTTCCGGAATTCTGACAGTCCGCGGGACCAATGCCTGCGGAACCGGCACCATTTCGCCTAATTTTTCTGTGACCGTTGGCGTTTGTGCACCCCACAGCTCATGCAACGGATGTCATATCAATCACACCACTCCGGGAGCGCAACTGACCCTGGCAAACGGAAATGCCAATTTGTGCATGAGTTGCCATAATCCCACCGGGGTGGCAAGTTCCAGCCCGTTTGCTGATATCATGAAGGCTGTTCCCGGTACCAGCGGCATTTCACATTCATGGAATTCCCTGGCGGTGAATGCGCAGTACCAGACTAATTCACCCACCAATCCGGACATGGCACTGCGGGTTTACAATGGCGAAATAGTATGTTCGACCTGCCACAACCAACATTCGGCAACTTACACCCCGTTTTTAAGAGCCTCGAACACAGAGGATGCCTTGTGCCTGAATTGTCACACTGCCCGCGATGTCAGGCGTTATGCTGATAATCCGGCGAACAAAGGAACCCATCCTGTTGGGATAGCCTATACTCCTGGCACTGATTCACGGTTTCAAACAACAACACTTCCGTTAAGTACTTCAGGTAAAGTTGTTTGCAGCACTTGTCACGATACGCATAATGCCACTTCAACAGACGGGAATCTGCTAAGAACCACAACGGTGGATGCCACATGTACAAATTGCCATATTAATGTTGCAGCCAGGCGCAATACAACCCATGAAGGAATGACCTGTGTTACCTGTCATTATTCACACGAAACCGGCTCAAACAATATCCTTCTCGTAAGGGATAACATCGTGACTCCCACCCTTGGCACCAAAGCAGTGGTTTTTACCTCAAACACAACTGCCGCAAACTATGCCGATGGCGTTTCTCTTTTCAATGGCGTTTGTGAAGTTTGTCATACAACCTCGGTTGACCACTATCAATCAGCCAGTGGCGGTACCTCAGATGCGCGACACTTTCCCTCACCCCAAAAATGTGTTACCTGCCATCCGCACGACCAGGGTTTTTCAGCCCAGACCGACTGTTTTGCCTGTCACAATGCCATCACCGACAAACCTGGCATCGGACCTGCAGGGGGCCGACGTCAGATTGTTGACAACCTCGGCAATGGCACAGGTACCGGGGGAGATTTCAAGAGGACTTCCCACCATGGTACAGGAACTATTCCGACAGTAGGCGATTGTTTGTTGTGCCATTACATGGGCGATCACAAAAAAGGAACCGTAAAACTGCTTGATCCTGACCAGGGAAACCTGTCGATCATCACCTATAATCCGGCAAATAAGGCATCTGTAGATGATTTCTGTTTAAACTGTCACGACGCAAACGGTGTGGCGGGAGATCTTACCCCATTCAGCGACAACGTTGCCGTACCACTCGTAGATAAAACAAAGTGGCTGGCTTCTGCCCATAAAACGAAACCTTACGCATGCATGGATTGTCATGACAACGGGCATGGTTCCAACAAAAGCACCCTGCTGGGTCCGGCCGATTATGCCGGAACAGGAACAGGAACCGATTTAATGAATGAGGAAGAAGGCTTCTGCCTGACTTGTCACGGGGGAACCGGAGCTGCTTTGATCAAAGTGCATCTTTCATTTTCTGCCAATACAAACACCGCAACAGCGTTCCGCAAACATGATCCAAACGCAACCTATCGCAAGCATATTAACGGGGAAAATACCGGGGCTGCCTTTGGGGGTGCGAACCGTCACGTCGAGTGCGTGGATTGTCACAACCCTCACGCTGCAAAAGCGTATGTTGCAACAACAGCACCCACAATTTACAATGAGCTGATCGGCACATCTGGGGTAACTCCAACGTATGCCGGGGCCGGGGCACCTACAAGTTTTACTTTTAATAAAAGTACAACGTATGAATATGAAGTTTGCTATAAATGCCATTCTAGTTTTACAACTTTACCAACCTATTTACCAACCGGGTGGAGTGGAACTGCCGATGTAGCAGATGGCCTGAAAAAACTGACAACCGGTGGTGTAAATACCCAGATTGCCGATTCACGGGATATGGCCCGGGAGTACAACCCGGCAAACTCCTCCTACCATCCGGTGATGGCAGCAGGAACAAATCTGAATATCAATGCCGCTACTTTCCAGACAGGATGGACCTTTACTTCAAGAATGTACTGTACGAGTTGCCACGACAATACCCAGAAAGCCACTGCCGGTTATGGAAGAGGTCCTCACGGATCGCAGAATCTGCACATACTGGATGCAGGAACCGGTGGAAACGCGGGATTTAAAACCACACACAATGGCGTAAATACTGCAACCACCGATTTCTGCACCAAATGTCATAAAGCAGCTTCCTATATCTCCGGGAATACCAGTTCCAGGTTTGGTTTTCATTTATACCATGTGGCCAACAAAACAAAGGAAGGGTGCTACTTGTGTCATGACACTCATGGAAGCGAAGCATTGCATCTGATAAATTTCAGCCGGAATGACGCCGGAAACTGCATTACAGCAGTAACCACCAATACCCAGGTGGCTTTTGTTCATGCATTGGGAACCAGTGCAAATATTTGCGGCACAACCTGCCATGGAACAAGTCACGGTTCAGGAAAATCATATAATCCTGCCTACAATTAATTAAATAGTAGAATGCAAAAACTGACTTCTATGAAAATAGTTTTTATACTGTTCGCAATCACAGTTGTTCCATTTTTAGTCTTTTCTCAGCCAAACTCAGCAGGACAGGTCACCGATATTGACGGGAATGTTTATAATACCGTAAAAATCGGCAACCAGGTATGGTTAAAGGAGAATCTCAAAGTGACCAAATACAACAATGGCGACCCGATTCAATTGGTTACCGATGTCTCTGCCTGGACAGCGCTTACAGCTGCTGCATATTGCAATTATAACAATGTTGAAAGCATTGCCCAGGAGTATGGCCGGATGTATAATTACTATACCGTTGTTGATGAGAGAAAACTTTGTCCGTCTGGTACGCATGTGCCGAATGACAAAGACTGGGAAGTATTGTCGGATTATTTGGGCGGGATGAAAGTTGCAGGTGGCAAAATGAAAGAGCCTGGCACAAAACACTGGAGAAGTCCGAATGTTATGACAATTGACACAACAAACGGTGATTTCACCGAAGTTTCACCGTTTGAAAGTGGCTTTTGTGCACTTCCGGCCGGAAGACAATATCATAATTGCTATACATTCCTGGGTGAATACACACAAATGTGGTCTGTAACACAATGCGAATACGATACCGACCTCGTATGGTGCAGATACCTGACTTTCAGTCTGCCCCATTTAAGCCGGTTCACCTATAAAAAGCACTACGGCCTTTCCGTGCGTTGTTTGAAAGATTAAAACCCGCAACCAGGGCTCATTTCCGCACATGTGTTGGATTTTTTATCAATCCGGTGGTTTCTGACCGCCACATTTCTTAAGATTTATTTCATTGTTCAGACAAGGATGATTTTATCTTGCTGTTTTTCAGGCATTTAAAAAAAGCACACCCTTGATTGTCGTTTCAACCTGCATTTCGGACTGGTTTTTGAATAGTCATATTCCTTTTACAGTGATATAACAAGGCGAATTGATTATAAATACCAACCAGCCATGATTAAAAAAACGATATTTTTCATCCTGCTTGGTGTTCTTATTTCCAGGACCGGTCTTTGGGCCCAGGATCCCGTTTATACGCAGTTTTCCAACTCAATCCTGTCATACAACCCGGCCTACACTGGTCTTTATGAAGGTTTACATATAAGGTTTGTTACACGGAACCAGGCCCCCGCCCTCGAAACATCCGTACGGTCGTATAATTTCAGTGCAGACCTTGCCGACAGGAACCTTCCCGGGTCTGGAGGTCTCGGACTGGTCGTTAACACAGATAACGAAGGTGCCGGCTTTGTGAATAAATACAATCTTGGGGTGTCATTTGCCGTGAGAGTGCCCTTTACCAGGTCGATTGTAGGTCAGATGGGGATAAAGGCGGGCTTGCTCAGGAAATACATTGACTGGGATGAATTTGAACGGTCAAAAACCACTGATGAAAGGTATGGATATTTATCTGATTCTGCTTATGTCAGACCAAATGTGAATTCAATAAACCGGCCGGATTTTGGCGTTGGCGGGGTGGTGCAGTTTGTCAACAGGATGGGCTGTCTCTCGGGCACAGTGGGTCTTTCTGCAGATCATCTTTTCGAGCCCGATGAATCGTTTCTTGAAACTGAAAAAGCGCCTTTGCCGCGAAAGTGGACGGCCAGTGCTGACCTGGTCTGGAGTGTAAAATGTCATTCCGGTTACAATGCAGTTAAATCGGATGTTATGAAATTAAATCCGGGCATCGTGATCCAGCATCAGGGGAAAATGAGCACCCTGATGGCCGGAATGAATGCCACAAAATATGGTCTTTACCTCGGGCTCTGGTACAGAGGTGAATTCGGCACTTACCAAAGCAATGCAGCATCACTGATCGCGGGTTACCGGTATGTTTTCGCCGAAAACATGAGCATTAAATTTACCTACAGTTATGACAAGCCACTCTCGGGAATGCAGATGGAAACCGGTGGTGCCCATGAAATAAGTCTTGTACTTGAGTTCAATACACTTAAGCTGTTCAAAGGTTCGGGGAGCGCTGCTTACCGTTCATCGGGACCTCAGCACCTGGATAACCAGTTGGCGCAACTGGCATTGTGAAAATTCGGTATATCGCTTCAGTTCCATTTCTTTTGCGGCTGTCAGCTGCTTTCCTGTATCGCTGCCAATCCACATTCGATTTGACAATTTCATTGTCGCTAATCCTCTTTGCTTTTAATCAATAGCTCCCAGTGCTGTCAATCCATACCAGATGGCAATGGTCAACATGGTTACATTCCAGATGGGGACGCTCCTTTTCAGACAGGAATTTCCTGGATATTTTATCCTTCGGCCAGATCATCTATCTTGTTGAAATACAAACATTAATAATTTAGAATATTTCCAAAAGAAACTTTTCCTAATTTTGTGATGTTAAGTTATTAACAATATAAACTGAACTATGATAACACTTGGAACTCAGGGGAAAAACACCTTTCTGGAGGACATCAATGTAAAAAGCGGCGCCAATGTGCTTGAATGTTATCAATGCGGCAAGTGCGTAAGTACCTGCCCGGTTTCGCAATACATGGATTTCCCTCCCCGTGAGATCATGCAGATGATCAAGCTCGGCCTGAGAAATGAGTGTTACATGGCCAATTCGCATTGGTTTTGCCTCACCTGTTCCGCCTGTTCGGGCCGCTGTCCCCGCGAAATTGACATCCCTGCTGTAATGGAAGCTGTTCGTCACCTTGCAATCGATCAAAACTATGTAAATGATTCGAAAAAAGTAAAGGAGATCCGCAAATTCCATGAGATCTTCCTTGATATGATCAAACGGTATGGACGCAATTATGAGCTTCGTATGATGGCCGAGTTCAACATCCGTACCCGTAACCTGTTCAAGGACATGCATCTGGCTCCTAAAGCCCTGCTCAAAGGCAAAATCCCCCTGGGTGTCAAACCACTCAAAAGCGCCAAAGCCATCAAGCGCATGTTTGCAATTGCTGAAAAACTGGAAAAGAATAAATAACCTGACCAAAGATGAAGAAATTAACCTATTTCCCGGGTTGTTCCTCGCATGGGACCAGTGAGGAGTTTGACAGCACCCTTAAACTGGTGCTTAAAACCCTGGATGTGGAACTGGAAGACATTCCCGACTGGAATTGCTGCGGTGCCACCTCTGCCCATGTGATGACTGAAAACCTGGCTTATGCACTTCCGATGCGCAACCTTGTGCTTGCTGAAAAGCTGGAAAACACCACCATGGGAATCGCCTGTGCATCCTGCTATCAGCGCATGAAGGTGACCAAAGTGCACATGGACGAAAATCCCGAACTCGCCAAGCGGATCAACACCACGGTTGTGGAGGAGGGAACCTACAAGGGTACGGTTGATGTGAAATCGATGTTGCAGTATTTTTACGAAGACATCGGAGTGGAAACCATCCGTGAAAAGGTGACCAAATCGCTTGCCGGCTTAAAAGTTGCCTGTTATTATGGCTGTTTGCTCACCCGGCCCAAGAATATCACCAAATTCGATTCGCCCGAGTACCCGGTTTCGATGGACCAGATATGTGAAGCGTTGGGCGCCACAGCAACCGAATTCGACTATAAAACAGAGTGTTGCGGTGCCTCCTTTTCGATTTCAAGCACCGATGTCGTTCTGAATCTCAGCGGTAAAATTCTGGAGATGGCCAGGGAGAGCGGTGCACACGCCATCGTTGTTGCCTGTCCATTGTGCCAGTCGAACCTCGACATGCGGCAGCCGGATATTGAAAAACTCCAGGGATTGAAATACGACATACCCGTTTTTTATATCACACAACTCATGGCACTGGCTTTCGGATATCCCGCTGGTGAGTTGAAGTTCCCCAAACATATTGTTCCAGTTGAAGGAGCATTGGCCAATATCGGGAAGATCCCTCCCGTACCGGAAAAAGTAAAAAAACCCATCAAAGCTGTTGAAGCAGAAAGCGAGGATAAATAATGGCAAGAGTAGGAGTTTTCGTTTGTTTTTGCGGCGCCAACATAGCCGATTATGTTGATGTACCCCAGGTTGTTGAGGAGGTAAAGCGCATCAAAGAGGTCAAGTTTGCCACCGACTATAAATATATGTGTTCCGACCCCGGACAGGGGATGATCCGCGATGCCATTATACAGTACAAGCTCACATCCATCGTGGTTGCGGCCTGTTCGCCGCGCATGCATGAAAAAACCTTTCGCAAAGCCTTGTCCGACGCGGGCATGAACCCTTATCTGCTGGAGGTTGCCAACATCCGGGAACACTCATCCTGGGTTCATCAGAAAGATAAAAAAGCTGCAACTAACAAAGCCATGGATCTCTGCAGGATGGCAGTTGCCAAATCCATTGCCAACGAACAGCTGCATGAGATTTCTGTACCGGTAACCAAGCGTGCCCTGGTAATCGGTGGCGGGATTGCCGGCATTCAGGCCGCCCTCGACATCGCTGACGCCCGTATCCCTGTAGTACTGGTTGAACGTAGCCCCTCCATCGGAGGAAAAATGGCACAGCTTGATGAAACCTTTCCCACCCTCGACTGTGCCCAGTGCATCCTTACCCCCAAGATGGTGGATGTTGCCTCACATCCTTACATTGAACTCATTCCATACTCTGAAGTTATTGAATTACAGGGATTTGTCGGCAACTACAAGGTCAAGATCAAAAAGAAAGCATCGTATGTCAATTTCAAAACATGCACTGGTTGCGGCGCCTGCTGGCAGAAATGTCCGGTAAAGGTTGCAAATGAGTACAACATGGGCATCGACAAGCGGAAAGCGATCTATACGCCATTTCCGCAGGCGGTTCCCAACAAACCGGTGATCGATGCCGAACACTGCACCATGCTTCTGAAAGGGAAGTGCGGAATCTGTGCAAAGGTTTGCGACAAGGGATCGATCGACTACACCATGCAGGATGAGATCATCGAGCGTGAAATCGGAGCAGTGGTTGTTGCTACCGGCTACGACATGTGGGATCCCACTCCTTATGAGGAATATGGAGTCGGCCGTTTCAAGGATATCATTACCTCGCTTGAATTTGAGCGCATGGTTTCAGCCAACGGACCCACCAACGGGGTTCCGGTGCGTCCGTCTGATGGTAAAGTACCTAAAAATGTTGTCTTTATCAAATGCGTCGGCTCGCGCGATGAAGCAAAAGGCATCGAATATTGTTCGAAAATTTGCTGCATGTACACCACCAAGCATACCATCCTGCTGCACCATAAAGTCCACGATTCCCATGCTTATGTTTTCTACATGGATATCCGTGCAGCCGGGAAAGGCTATGAAGAATTTGTAAAGAAAGCCCAGGTCGATACCGGCACCACATACCTTCGTGGCCGGGTTTCGAAGATCTATAAGAAAGGTGACAAAATGATGGTCAGGGGTGAAGATGCCCAGATCGGTCAGGTGGTTGAGGTGGAGGCAGACATGGTTGTGCTTGCCACTGCGGTGAGTGCTCCCAAGGACAATCCTAATCTCGCCCGTTTACTGGGTATCTCCTACGATAAATATGGATACCTCTCCGAGGCACATCCGAAACTTCGTCCGGTCGAAACAGCCAAAGCAGGTATTTTCCTTGCAGGATGTACCCAGGCGCCCAAAGATATCCCCGAAACTGTTTCGCAGGCTTCCGCATGTGCCGCAAAGGTTTGTGGCCTTTTTGCCGGCGATACCATGAAGAAGGACCCGATGGTTTCCACCATCAACAACGAATATTGTTCGGGTTGCCAGAACTGTTTGAACGCTTGTCCTTATGGGGCCATTGTAACAGAAGATGTTGCCATCGGACATGGGTCAAAGGATCTTCGTACCGTTGCAAAGATCAACGAAGGCGTTTGTCAGGGTTGCGGCTCCTGTGTGGCAATATGCCGGAGTACAGCCATCACCCTGGCAGGGTTTACCGATGCTCAAATCATTAACGAGATAGTTTCAATCTAATGGAAACAGAAGTAAAAGATCAACTTGTAAGCATTGAAAAGCCCGAACTGATCGCACCTCCCAACTGGGAACCGGTGATCATGGGTATTTTATGCAACTGGTGTTCGTATGCCGGATCAGACTTAACAGGAACTTCGCGGATCCAGTATCCGCCAAACATCCGCATCATCCGTGTACCCTGTTCGTCGCGTGTTGACCCGTGGTTCCTGATTAAATCACTGCAAACGACGGCTGATGGTGTACTTGTCTCTGGCTGCCACCCTGGCGATTGCCACTATATCAGCGGTAATTACTTTGCCCGCCGCCGCTTCCTGGTTACGAAGAAGCTGCTCAACTTTGTGGGTTTTCACGAAAACAGGATTCAATTTTCGTGGGTTTCTGCAGCCGAAGGCCCCAAATTCGCAAAAGTGGTGAATAAGGTGACTGAAGATATCAAGAAACTCGGCCCGCTTCATTTGTATAAAAAAGAAAATTTCGAAAAGTAATGAACTATACGAAAGAGATCCAGGACATCGCGGCGAAGCTGTTTGCCGAAGGAAAGATCGACGTGTTCGTTGGTTACCGTGTAAATGGTTTCGACGACAACCAGGTTCCTGTGCTGATCACCGACCCGCAGGATGTTTCCAAACTGGTGTTCACTGACAAATCGGTTTTCAACCTCGTCAATTACCTTAAGACCGACCATACCCGCAGAAAGCGTGTTGGGCTTGTCGTGAAAGGCTGTGACAGCCGTTCCCTGAACCTGATGCTCACTGAAAGCCAGGTAAAACGCGAAAACTTATACGTTGTGGGGATTTGCTGCGAAGGGGTGGTTGATGATGCAGGGCAGAAGATGCAGAACTGCACCGATTGCATGGTGCCGGATGCTGTGGTGAGTGATGAGCTGCTTGGCACCCCGTCAGGGTCAGACACCCTGTCAGGGTCATATAAAATGAATGCCGACATCGCCATGCTGGCCGAAAAACCATTGACCGAACGTGCAGCGTATTTCGAGGAGGTGTTCGAAAACTGCATCCGTTGCAACGCCTGCCGTCATTCATGCCCGCTTTGCTATTGTGCCAAATGCTGCATCGACCAGGAAACTGCCACACTGTATAATGGTGCGAACACAACATCCGGTGCATTCCATGCACTGATGACATGGTCGCTTCATCTTGCCGGCCGCTGTGTCGATTGCCGTAACTGCGAAAAAGCCTGTCCGAGTCACCTGCCATTACACCTGTTGCATAAACAGAATGAGAGTGTGATCTATGAGAACTTCCAGGAACACCTGGCCGGAGTAGTTCCCGGCGACCGTGGTGCATTCTACAAGTACAGTCTGAAAGATCCCGATGATTTTATCATGTAATCCGAATCAATCCTTATGAGCGTTGAAACATTTGTTACCGATAAAGCTGGCTTGCAAAAATTTTACGAGGCTGTCATGGCCAGTCGTGAAACCTATGCCCCGGTAGAAAAATTCGGAAAATTTGACTTTAAACGGGTAGTTCGTCCCGCGGAATGTGATCCTGAATCACCCATTGCGAAAACCCAGAGCATCAAACCCCTGTTCTTCCCGCGATCGGCAAAGGTGATGAAATACGTCGCCACCAGTGCCGGAACGGATGTGTCGGAAACAGATGAGGATCCGCTGGCCGTTAAACGTGCCATCCTGGGAGTCAAACATTGCGATGCACGAAGCCTGCAGGTACTGGACAAGGTGTATAACTGGGATTATATCGACACCGATTACCAGAAGCGCCGCGAAAATACAGTGATCATCTCAACACGCTGCGACAAAGCCGATACCCATTGTTTCTGCACCTCGCTCGATTACGATGTAGAGAACCTTGATGCCCTTGATGTACTCGTGGTAAATGGCTCCGATGGAAAAATATACATCAAAGCGAGAACTCCAAAGGGAGAAAAGTTTCTCAATGAGACCATCGCGGGTCACGCTTCACCTGTCACGAATGAGATCGCAACACCCGACCTGAAAAAGCAATACGATACCTTTGCCGGCTCTTTCCGCCTGAAAATGGACTACAAGGAGGTCAATGCGAAGCTTTCAAAAATCTTCGACACCCCAGAATTTGAGAACGTTTCAGGTAATTGTGTAAGTTGCAACACCTGTGCATTTGTATGTCCGACCTGCCACTGTTTTAAGATTTCGGATGAAAAAGTAAAAGATACCGGCGTTCGTTACAAGAGCTATGACTCCTGCAACAACGGATATTTTACCCTGATGGCCGGCGGTCACAACCCGCGCCCGGTAAAGTATCGCCGCTGGAGACAGCGTGCCATGCATAAATTCGTCTATTACAAGGAACGGTTCGGCGAAAACCTTTGCGTGGGATGCGGCAAATGTACCATTGCCTGCCCGGTGAACATCAGTATTTTTGAGGTAGTTAACCAGGTCTCCGCCGCCGGAGTGCAGGAATGAAAACAATGAAACCTTTTCACCATTTCACCATTTAGCTATTATGGAACAATTACTCGTCCCGATGATCTGCAAGGTTGACAAAGTCATCCAGGAAACGCCCGACGTCAAAACCTACCGCCTGAAATTCAGGGAAGAGGGGATGATGGAAAAATTCACCTATCTGCCAGGCCAGTTTGTGGAATTCTCCTTGCTCGGTTCAGGAGAGTGTACCTTTTGCATTGCCTCCTCCGCCACCCGCACAGGATATTTTGACTGTTCCATCAAAAAAGCGGGTGTTGTAACCGCCGATATACATAACAGCCTCGAAGAGGGCGATGAAGTCGGCATCCGCGGGCCATTTGGAAACTGGTTTCCGTTGGAGGATCTGCAAGGCAAAAACCTGTTGTTTGTCGGAGGGGGTATCGGACTGGCTCCTTTACGTTCACTGATTCAATACTGTATTGATCACCGAAATGATTACAAGGATTTCACGATCCTTTATGGTGCCCGCACTTCCGCCGACATGTGCTACAAGGAGGAGATCAAAGAGTGGCAGGACAATAAATCCGTGAATGTGGTTCTCACCATTGACAAACCTGAAGATACCTGGAGTTCCAATGTGGGTGTTGTTCCGAAAATTCTCGAAGAAGTGGTGAAACCGGTGATCGAAAACACCAAGGTAATCACCTGCGGTCCGCCGATCATGATCAAATACACCATCCTTTCTCTGAAGAAACTGGGCTTCGCCGATCCTGACATCATTACCACCCTGGAGATGAAGATGCAATGCGGCCTCGGTAAATGCGGCCGCTGCAACATCGGTTCAACATATGTGTGCAAGGATGGTCCTGTATTTACAAATGAGCAGCTGAAATCGTTGCCTGACGAGTTTTAATCCGGGTTACATTCCGCTTTACCGGAATTTGATTTCCTTCCGGAATTTTGGCTTTGTTATTCGGTTTCGCTTTGATTTCAAATGTGACATCAAAGACTTTCTGAAATTTGGCAATGGTTTCAATGTTCAATGGCTTATTCCCACGGTACAATTGAGTAATATAGCTGGCAGAAGTTCCGACTTTTTCAGCCAGTTCTTTTCTTGTCATTTTCTTTTCCTCGCATAATATCTCTATCTCGCTAAGAAAACGATACATAATCATTTGAGCATGGTGCTTTATTTCCTCTTCGTGTGATTTAAAAGCAAGAAGATCCAGGAATGCTTTCCTGATCTCTTCAGAATTCCGGAATTTCGTAGTCATAACTTCCAACCCTTTCAATAACAGTGATTTCTTTGTGTTTGAGTGCTGTTTGCTTTTAGCCAATGAATAATTCTACGGCGATAACAATAACAGAGCCTAAAGGAGTTTCATATTCTTTACAATAGAGACGATCATTTTCCTGCCCCGGGAAGAATTTCATGGCAGTAACGCCATGAGTTTTCTGGTTAATTTCTTCATTTGAATAAACCTGCTTGTTATTGTGACCGCCTAATAATAAATCACAGATGAATCTGAATTTTATAATGTGTCTTGAATCTTGCCTGATATAATCAAAAATCTCTCCAGAGTTGATTTCATCGATATAAATGTGTCTTTTATTATCCGACGAACTTTCAATATGGGTACATTTTCGCAAACAAAATTAAGCTATAGGTTAATTATTTACAAGAATTATTAACATTTCTTATGTTAATTTCATATTTGATTGTTTACAGAACAATGTTTGTTGATAAATTGTGTAGTTCTGATAACCAATTTAGCTTTTCAGCGCAGTCCGTCAATTGTCTATTCCCTAAAAATGGATTATGTTGCTTTATCACAAAAAATGAAAAAAGTGAACCATTGTTAACAACTATATCACAACTTGCAGTTCTGTAGACATTAGAATTCATCACATTAACTTTTAAATCCAGCAATGATCCGGGACACCCAAAACCAATTCCACAGCAAAGTTACAATCCTGTATTACTGCTTATTATGATTCTTTCATTATTAAATTGTCGAAGTCAGGAAGATGCAGTGCGGTCTGAGTAAATGTGGCCGATGCAACATCGGCTCAACCAATGTGTGCAAGGATGGGCCGGTGTTTACAAATGAGCAATGAAGAATGAAGAATGAGCAATAGGGGTTGCTATTGTTCATTGCTCATTGCTCATTGTTCATTGATTTCCTGCCGAGGCGTTGGTGTTTTCCCGGAGAAAAACGAAATCTGCCTCAGCTGCACCGATGAGCAACGATATCACTGCCAGGCGAAGATGAAGAGATTTGTTATTTATTTCACCTTTCTCTTGACTGTGAGGATTTTGTATTACATTTGTCTTGGAATTTTAATTCTCAAGCAATGTTGATACAACATAACATTTTTATATCTGTTATGTTATCTGTTTTTTAATAATCCTACTGTGTTAAAACCTATCCCAATGGACACACGAATTATTGCTGTATTTCTTTTTCTATTTCTCTGCGTAATTGGACAAAGAATTTGTACGAAAATTAATTAAATTCTAAAATGAAACGGTCTGTTATCATTAATTGGACAATGTTTTCCTGTTTATTAATTTTATTTAGTTTTGGTTGTGAAAAACAAAACACCAAGTATTATATTCAGGATTCATTCAAACAATGGGTGCTTTTTCAAAAAGGTAGTCATTGGGTTTACCTAAATGAAAAATCACAAGTTTTAGATTGTACCTTTATTTCGAAGCCCCCGGTAACGTATATGACTCCACCGGAGCCAGCCTCCATCCAACATGAAGAGTTAATATATTCATTCACTAGTGGCTTTCTGGTTAATGGGTACCTTGAATCAGGTCGAATGAAAAATATCTATTTTTTGGGAGATTTTTTATCATCTTCTCATGCATTAACAGCTGCAATGATCAATAATTCATCCAGTAAACCATTTTTTGATAACTGTTGGTTAATTGAAAGAATTGATAGTCTTATTATCAATAATGTTATTTTTAATGATGTTATACACACAAGAGACTCCAATGAGATTCATGCGGATTTTTGTATCAAAGATTATTATTTTGTAAAGAATATTGGGTTGATTAAATTTTCAATCACTACAGCTGAATTTGATTCAACATGGAGTCTTGTGCGATGGAAAGTTGTACAATGATACAATTCTCAACATTATTTTAATATATTTAATTGCTTCCTTAAAATTGATTTAGAGTTTAATTTGAGCACATGGAAATATCAGGTGGGATATTTTGACCACCCGGATTATATTATTCGCTCAAAAAAATCTTGAGAAAGCATACAAGTTAGTGTCCTTTATTATTCATGTCCACTATTGTACTCTTGCCGGCATGCATTCAAATTATATCCAACTAAGCAAAGCGCTTGATCTGATGGACCAGCTTGACGACGATAAGATAAATCATCTTACTCTTGCAGCGTTTAGTATCTTAAGACACCAAAAGAAGTCATCCTTATAAAGGAAGACGAATTAAAGGCAGGAGGCAAACTCATCCATCTGATCCCGGCATGGAAATGGATGAAATGAAATGCCCTGCCGATATTTTGGCTACCCCCCCCAACAAAAAAAGTTGTATATCCCAACCGGAATATATATTTTTGGCAGCAAACAGGCTGTTATGAAAACCATGATCGTATTTGTATCATTTATTCTGCTTACCGGCAACATTCTGATGGCCCAGGACCATGTCAAACCCAGCCTGAACGATGTCCCCGTCCTCACAAAACAGAAACCGAAAGCCGAACGCCGCTGGGGTGACGCCGGCTTCGGACTGGGTTTGGATTACGGCGGTTTGGTGGGCGTAAAGGCAACATTCTACCCGATTCCCTACATGGGTGTTTTTGGAGCAGTAGGTTGGGAAATGGTTGGTATCGGGTGGAATGTAGGTTGCCTTGGGCGTCTGATTCCGGCTGACGGAACCCACACTGCAAGACCCTATCTGAAAGCCATGTATGGCGTAAACGGGGCTACAAAAGTTACCGGGAAAAGCGGATACGATGAAATGTTTTACGGATTTACCGCTGGTATCGGCGTGGAAACCCGGTTTGGCAAACATAAGCAAAGCGGAATAAACATCGACCTGAATTTCCCTTTCAGGTCACCCGAGTTTTTCGACCAGATCGCACGAATGAAGAGTGACCCGGAATTGGACATGACCCAGTCTCCAATCCCGATTGCGATTTCGATTGGGTATAATTTTGAATTTTAAGGCTACCTCAGGATAAAGGGAACAATGGTGGCAATCACACCCGTACAAACAACCACGAGGATAAACAGGTTGTATCTTACATTGTAATTTCCCAGGAGCGATTCATCATAATATTTTGCCACATCCTGGTCTTTGTACATACTGATCAGTCCGTTGGTCAGTTTCAACCGGGTCTGCCTGCCTTTGAGCAGTCCGATGATGACGACTACGTTAACCAGAACGATCAGCGTTACGAACACGAACATTACCGCCAGGGTAGAACTTTCGGTCCGGGACTTCTCAACCAGTCCTGCATTAACAGACAGGGTAATGAGGTTCAGAAGAATGGATGTCAGGATAAAAATTGTATCCGTTTTGGTGTTTTGCTCCAGCTCTTTTGTAATATGGGTGTGAACATGTGCTAACATAAAAGCCTCCTTTTTTTATAAATGATGTTTTTTTCAAAAATACTATTATTTCTTTCCAAATCTCTGGCAATATAAATCCAGCATTTCAGATTCTATGCTCAATTCATCCATCTTTTTTCTAATTTTGGTTTGGCAATTCCGATTATTTACACGGCGAAAGTAATCCCGGTTTGAAAACCGGCCCGGAAATATCCTTGTAAATTGTTTGTAAAATATTTTACAACGATTCTGCATCACTATTAACAGATAATACCAGAATTTTGTCCCGGAACGATCAAAAATATTTTGACGCACTGAAAAAAAAGGTTGTAGTCATGATGCAGCAATCCTATCCGGGAATCAATACAACCATTTCAGAATGGAAAGGCCAGGAGATTACTGATTTCCAGGAAGAACTTCGCCTGAAGGTGAATGCCCGGATCAGCGAGAAGTGGTTTTATACCCACATGAAATCGGGGAAATCCTCGGTGCCACGGATCGATATGCTTAACCTGCTTGCCCGCTATGCCGGGTATGTGAACTGGGATGATTTTATTTTTAAACACCATGATTTAATAGCCAATATTAAAACAGACCAGCCATTAAGAGTTCCGGTGACAAAAAGTGCCAACCGCATTTTTCTTCTGGTCCCGGTGATTACAATCGTTATCGTAATTATCTTTTATGGTTTGTTCAAGTTGTTTAACACCCGGCAATATCATTTTCGTTTTTATGACGCCGATACCCATGAACTGATTGCAGACAGCCGTATTGAAGTAACACTGCTGCTTGAGGGAGAGTCCCCGGTTCAAAGCCTGGTCGATTCCGATGGCAGTTTTCAGCTGAAAACCGATAAGAGCCAGGTGAAAATGGTCGTTAGAGCCCCATATTACCGCAGTGATACCATCACCCGTACGGTGCGGAAACTGAACCTGGATGAAAAGATAATGCTGCATGCCGATGAATATTCACTGATGATCCACTACTATTCAATGATGAAAGTCGATGACTGGCAGAAACGGAGAAACCGGCTGGAAGAGATGATCGATGACGCAGCGATGATCTGCCAGGTGGTTAACGACAAGGATGCAACAGGAATGGCACTTTACAACAAAAGCGAATTCATCGATAAAATGACCATGCCAACCGGCAGCCTTAAAAACATTGAAATATTGAGTTCCCAAATGCGGGAAAATAAAATAATGGTACTGCGGTTCCGGATCAACGACAAGAAAAAATGAGCAGAGTAATTAAAATATCCGGTCTGATCCTGCTCTATTTCCTGGCTTGCGGAAAAAGCTGTGACAACCAGGAGCAGTTCGATGCAACAAGGGAACAACACAGGGTTAAAACAGAAACCGACAGCCTTCATACTGCTTTCGGTTCTGACACCCTTTCACCGACTGCCCTTCAGGCGTTTTCCGTAACGGCAAAGGTGAAATTTTCAGACCTGTTTGATTATATGCGGATCCTTAACGACAGCAATGCTGCTGAACCTTTCAGGGATAAGGCAGAAGTGATGATCCATTCGTTATTCCAATCCGAAAATTCCGTTTTTCAGTTAATGAATCCTGACAATTCTGTTTGTGAGGAAGTCCCTGTTAAACAATTGTTTTCAGGTAAAACGAGCCTTGCAGGTTTCGGACCGGTAGTTTCTGATTCCATCAGGATAGTCGTTGCCCCGGATCGGTTAGGGAATGGGACCTATATCGGAAAACTCAGTTACAGGAATATCCGGCAGGGGACAAAAAGTACTGGTAAGGCGGATCCGGCAAGATGTTCTGTCAACCTTGAATTTCTGATCACCAAACATGATAAAATATTTGGTCCTGATACATTAAGCATCTGGGAAGTTTTTTTAGGGCGGAAGGAATAAGCCTATTGTTGAATAAACCGCTCGAATCCCTCTGCAAAACTTTTCACCTCGAATTCAATTACCGAATAATCGGCAACTCCATTGATACAATAGGGGTCGTTTTCCATGATGTTCAGTGCCTCCGCTTTGCTTGAAGCGTTCATCAGGATAAAACCCCCGGTGCGTGGAATCTGTGGCCCGGAACAAATAGTGATTCCTTTTTCGTACAAGGTCTTAAGAAAGGCACGATGTGCATCAAGGTGCTGGTCAACCTCATCGATTGGTTTCAGGTAAACGGAATGAAATGCGAACATAGAATGAAATTTGATGCAAATTTATGGGAATAATCTTAGTCTTTCACCCCGTCAGGGTCCTTCACCCCGTCAGGGTGCATTGGACATAAGCAAATTATTATGTAAGTTTGTATTATGAAAAATTTCCGCCTCCATTCTTTAGCCTGCATGGCAATTCTGATGATTTGCCCGCTGATCTCTGTCAGCCAGAACCAACGTTTGCCGTTATCTGAAAAAAGCCGAATTCATAATGAAACTCCAGATCAGCAATATCAAGCCCGACCTTCCGGAGATTTGAAAACCTCTCCGGCATACCACTTTGAAAGTTCCGGTTTTTTCACTAAACAGGTGAATGTAAATGCAAATGGAGAAAACATTGTCGGGGATGCGGCCAACGAACCCTCCCTTGCTGTTGACCCGACCAACCCGGAAAAAATCGTGATCGGGTGGCGGCAATTTGACGATGTAAACAACAATTTCAGACAGGCAGGATTTGGCTATTCCTCTAATGGGGGACAAAACTGGACTTTCCCGGGGGTTATCGAACCCGGTATTTTCCGTTCAGACCCAGTTCTTGACTTTGATGTTTCAGGTAATTTTTACTATAACAGTCTGACGAACACCACGGGTGCCTATACCTGCAAGGTTTTCAAAAGTGTCAATGGTGGAGCATCCTGGGATCCGGGTACCGAAGCCCGCGGGGGCGACAAACAATGGATGACAATTGACCGCACCAACGGACAGGGCGTCGGTAATATATACTCCTGCTGGAACTCCGCATACACTTCCTGTCAGCCCGGGTTTTTCACCCGGTCGGCCGATGCCGGTGTCAGTTATGAAACTTGTATTGAGGTTGACGGATTCCCCTACTGGGGCACAATGGCTGTCGGACCCTCAGGGGAGTTGTACATTTCAGGCGCAGGGTTTTCTGATGGTGCGGTTGTGGTCAAATCCACCAACGCCCAAACACAAGGAGCTGGAATAACCTGGAACTCCCTTTCATATGCAGATCTGGATGGATATATTGTTGGTCAGGCTCCGATCAACCCGGTTGGCATCCTTGGCCAGGTAAATATCGATGCAGACCAGTCAAACGGTCCCGGAAGGGGAAATGTGTATGTGGTTGCATCGGTGGCTCGTATGTCTAACCCTGATCCGGCAGATGTCATGTTTGCAAAAAGCACCGATGGAGGATTGACTTTTGGCGCCCCGCAACGGCTAAACACCGATGTTGGTGTGGGAAATTACCAGTGGTTTGGCACCATGTCGGTTGCGCCAAACGGGCGTATTGATGTGATCTGGCTGGATACGCGGGAGTTCCCGGGATCCTTTTTATCTGCCCTCTATTATTGTTATTCCAGCGACCAGGGAACAACATGGTCTATAAATAAAAAACTGTCAGAGTCGTTCGACCCGACTGTGGGTTACCCGCAACAGGAAAAAATGGGTGATTATTACGACATGGTTTCCGACAACGATGGTGCACACCTCGCCTGGGCCAATACCCTGAACGGAGAACAGGATGTCTATTATACGCACATCACTCCCACCATTGTAGGGACAGACGAAAATCCGGCGGCACCAGATCTTTCATTGTCGGGTTATCCAAATCCTTTCCGGGATCAGACATCTATCCGGTACCGTGTTCCGGGAGATTGCTTTGTGAAGGTCGTCATCTGCAATATTTACGGCCAGGAGATCCTTACACTTGTTGAAAAGGTACAGTCTTCGGGCTCCTATACTGTGAACTTCTCTGACGGGCAACTGCCTGCAGGATTTTATATTTGCCGGTTATCAGCCGGAACGCACACTGTCAGCACCCGATTGGTGAAATTGAAATAAACATCCATCGACAGTCGCTTCCTTTTTCCTTTTTTGTCTGTACCCTGACATTTGAAGCCATAAACAGTTGCCTGAACATTCATGATTTAGCTATTATGTGCCAGATTTGGGCAATTACAATTTTTTCCGTATTTTTGCATTGTTATGTTCCGTAATTTCATCTGCCCCCTTGATTGAAAGCCATCCAATTCGATTTTCCAGGTCGTATTTTTCGGTTTCCTACAAATCCAGCGTGCCCACAAGAAATCCCGGGGCAACCAAAGTCAGCAGATTACAGTCCTTATATCTAGATATTTTACAGAAAAACACTGAAATTCAACAACAAACCCAACGCACATGAAAAAAATCGTTTACGTAATCTTTGTTACAGTACTTTATTTATCAGCATTACAGTTGTATGCCCAGGATTCACAGGAGGCACAGAATCCCACGCTGATCACCCGGTCGGAAAATGTAGTTGAGGTGCCATCCATTGCATCTCAGATTGCAAACGGCTCTTTTAAACCTGCCGTAAATGAGGTAAAGGAATTCAATCGCAAGCGTTGGGGGCATAACACCTCCATTCCCGGTAAAGGCTTGCCAAATGGCGACGATCCGCTATGGCAAAAAGAGGTGCTGGACAACCCGACTCAGGGCAGGGGCCCGATCCTCAGTTTTGATGCAGCCAGCGCAACAGCTACACCCACAGATCCGACTGGTGCCGTTGGACCAAACCACTTTCTGAATTCCTGGAATAGTTCTTTCCGGATCTGGGATAAACTGGGAAACCCACTGGTACCGGCAGCCTCCCTGGGAACAGTTCTTCCGGGAACCTTGGGCGATCCGATCGTGATGTATGATCAGTTTGCCGACAGGTTCCTGATCACCGAATTTTACAATAATGGATTTGATGTTGCGGTTAGCAAAGGGCCGGATCCCGTAACAAGCGGCTGGTGGGTTTACCGTTTCCCAACAAGTTCATTTCCTGATTATCCGAAATTTTCCATCTGGTCAGATGGTTATTACATCACCGCCAACAAAGACCAGGGCTCTGCGGGCACCAGCCAGGTGGTATTCGCACTTGAAAGAGATAAAATGCTTGTAGGCAACACCACTGCCCAGATGCTTGGTTTTCCGCTCACCGGTATTGTGACCAGCGGATTTTACAGTCCGCTTGGATTCAATGCCAACGGCACCACCATGCCGGCGTTGGGAAATGCCCCGATCGTGTATATGCAGGATGATTCCTGGATTGGCGTTACCTCCGATCACTTAAAAATATGGTCGGTCAATGTCAACTGGACCACCCCGGCCAGTTCAACGATTTCAAGTCCGCAGATTCTCCCTGTTACTGCTTTCGACGGCTTATTTGATGCCGGCTCGTTTTCCAACCTTCCCCAGCCAAGTGGCAGCGATATCGATGCGCTTCAGGCAACCATTATGTATATGGCTCAGTACAGGAGATTTCCAACGTATAACACCGTGGTTTTTAACTTTGTTGTTGACCTCAACGGGCTCGACAACCTGGCCGGAATCCGGTGGTATGAATTGCGCCAGACTACAGACGGGGCACCCTGGACTATTTTCCAGGAGGGTACCTATTCACAACCCAACGGACACAGCGCTTTTTGCGGAAACATGTGTTCGGATATTTACGGAAACATAGGGATGGCCTACACCAGCGTGAGCACTACGTTAAACCCATCCCTGCGCTTTACAGGAAGACTGGCTTCAGATCCCCCGGGAACAATGACTATTGCCGAAAACTTAATTATCACCGGAACCTCTGTTGATCCCTCTTCCAGATACGGTGACTATGCACAAATGACCATCGACCCTGTTGACGGTAGAACATTCTGGACAATCAGTGAATATTTTTCAAGTGGAAGGAAAAACAGAGCCAGTACGTTTCAGATCTCCCCTCCGGTTCTTACGGCCATGTTTTCCGGCACACCAACGACGGTCTGTGCAGGCGGGTCGGTTACCTTCACTGATCAATCCCTGGCATCCCCGACTTCATGGACATGGAGTTTCCCCGGGGGCAATCCCTCAAGTTTTATCGGACAAACCCCTCCGGCCATCGTTTACAACACAGCAGGAACGTATGATGTTACCCTCACTGTATCTGACGGTACAAACACTGATCCGGAGGTCAAAACAGGTTACATCACGGTCAAAAATGTAGTGGCCAATTTCACCGGAACACCAACGACCGTTGTTGTAGGAAATTCAGTAACTTTTACCGATAATTCCTCCTGCTCACCAGCAACCTGGGCATGGTCATTCCCGGGAGGAACACCATCCACATTCAATGGCCAAATTCCGCCGGCCATTGTCTATAGCACCACCGGTACATACGATGTTTCGCTTACCGTAACCAAACCATCCGGCTCTGATACCAAAACCAAAACAGCATATATCGTTGTTACGCCACCGATATTCAACATCACCAATGGTTCAATAACTACCTGTGCCGGAGATTTTTACGATACCGGCGGCCCGACAGGAGCCTACCAGGACAATGAGACCTTCACTGAAACATTTTATCCCTCCACGCCGGGATCAATGATCCGCTTTAATTTCACCTCATTCAGTACCGAATTGGGTTATGATACCCTCACAATATATAATGGGATCAATTCGGCGGCACCCCTCATCGGCAAATACCACGGAACTACAAGTCCGGGAACCATCACGGCCACCAATGCCTCCGGAGCACTCACCTTCCGGTTTCACTCTGACGTAAGTGTTACCAGTACGGGCTGGGCGGCATCAATCACCTGTATGACAGGTGTTGTGCTTAATCCTGCAACATTTATAGCAACTGCCGCCTCCACTTCACAGATAAACCTCGGCTGGACAAAGAATGCAGGTAGCAATGATGTCATGATCGTATGGGCCCCGACAAATGTTTTCGGAATGCCGGTAGACGGAACGGTTTACACTCCGGGAGGAACAGTTGCCGGTGGCGGGACTGTGCTGTATCGCGGAAGCCTCACGGCTTTTAACCATACTTCCCTCAACCCAAGTACCGCCTATTATTAC
This sequence comes from uncultured Draconibacterium sp., assembly GCA_964355945.1. Classification (GTDB taxonomy): domain Bacteria; phylum Bacteroidota; class Bacteroidia; order Bacteroidales; family FEN-979; genus CAIVAT01. The sequence goes on along the minus strand of CAYHGE010000017.1, from coordinate 20,222 downwards.
AAAGCCTACTCCTATAACGGAAGCAACACATATTCTGTTGGTCTGTCGGCCAATGCCTCGACCTTCTGCGGTATTTCTTCTTTGCCGCTTACCGAGAACTTTATAACATCAACCCTTCCCGGCTGCTGGACAAAACAACAATCAGGAACAGGTGCGGTTGATAAATGGACCGTTTCAAACACCGCCAATGCCGGGGGTACCGCTTATGAAATGATGTCAACTTTTCAAAGTGTCAATCCGGGGATTACCCGACTTGTCACCCCACCGATGAATACAACAGGTTTGACACAACTCAGCCTCAGTTTCAAGCACTTCCTCAATGCATATGCTGTTGGTTGTACCCTGCGTGTACAATCAAGTACCAATGGCACCACCTGGACCAACGAAGCATGGTCTGTTGCATCCACAGCAACCAATGTAGGGCCTGAAACTATTAATACAACTGTTTTAAGTAACCTCAACTCTCCAAATACCCTGATTGCATTTACCATCGAAGGCGATCTCTTTCAATATGACTACTGGTATGTTGATAATGTTTCCGTTACTTACACTTGCCCAACCACCTACCCTGTGAGTGTTGCCATTGGACAGTCGGCCAACAATGTTTGCCCTAACACACCGGTTACATTTACCGCAACACCTGCCAATGGAGGAACAATTCCTGCTTACCAGTGGAAAGTCAATGGTGTCAATGCAGGCACCGGCAGCACCTCCTATACTTATGTGCCCGTCAACAATGATGTTGTCACCTGCATCTTAACATCAAACTCGCTCTGCACAAGCGGTAATCCTGCTACTTCGAATTCGCTGACCATGACGGTAAACCCCATTCTTCCTGTAAGCGTTTCAATTTCTGCTTCTGCCAATCCTGCTGGTGCAGGAATACCGGTTACCTTTACTGCAACGCCTGTCAATGGAGGAATAACCCCTGCCTATCAGTGGGTTGTAAATGGTTCCAATGTCGGAATTAACAGCAATGTGTACACCTATTCTCCTGCCAATGGAGACCTGGTTTCGTGCGGACTAACCTCCGGCGAAGCCTGTGTTACAGGAAATCCGGCCACTTCCAACGTGATCACGATGGTCGTCAGCAGTGTCCCTGTAATCCGGGACATTCAGAATGTAACAGTTACAGGAACCGAATGCTTTGATGCCACCCAAACCATCATGCTTGCTGCCAACGGAACAACTTTTACCGTTCCTGGCGGTGCAAGTGCCACCCTGATTGCAGGTCAGAATATCATCTTTTATCCGGGTGCTGTGGTGAATCAGAATGGTTATCTGCTTGGGCAGATCGCCCCTGGCGGACCCTGGTGCCCGGCACCGGCAGCCCCGGCAGTCATGGCTGGAAACCAAGAAACTATGTTGTTATCAGGACAACCTTTCTTCAGCATCAATCCAAATCCAACAACCGGAAATTTCACCCTTACCATGACAGGGTCTGTCTCTTCAGAAAAAACCAGCGTGTCGATTTATAACATGAACGGCGAGAAAATAGTCTCCCTGACATTGACAGATGAGATGAAACACGAGTTCTCTCTTTCGGGCAGACCAGCAGGGATTTACCTGATTCGTGTTAACAGCGAAAAGTTTTCCGGCACGGCACGAATTATCAAACAATAAATAATAGTCCTTTCCATAAATCTATTAATTCTAACACATCCTATGTAAATATGAAAAAAATGTTGAATTATTTCTGTTTAACTATTCTGCTTTTCGGCTATTCTGCCAGTTTTGCGCAACAACCCAAAAATGTTCCGGCAAAAAAAGGAGTTTACGATCAGATTGACACCCGCATTGACAACATGGTCTATTGGATGAAAATGGCTGAAAAAGGGCTTACACCATACAATCCTCAGATACCTATTGAACCTGCTGTTTTCAAAGGAACAAGGATCGTTCAGCGTGGTGTGAGAACAACAAACTCCCCTGATGTTGCTGTGACCAATCTTACGAATGTGACAGAAAGTGAAAATTCAGTATTCATTGATCCGAACAATGCCAATTACGTTCTGAATTCAAACAATTCCACATCCTGGAGCGGAGGCTCTGTTGGTTCTCTATATGGTGCAAATTATTTCCAGTCCTCCAATGCCGGGATTGGCTGGGTTGGATCCGCAAACGGTGCTGGTGGCGACAATAGCGGTGACCCCACAACGGCCATTGGATTGAATGGACGCGAATATGTTAACTTTATCAGCAGCTCAAGTGGCCAGGGAATTGCTTATTCCGATGACGGAACAACATGGAGTACGGCAACAGTAGCGCCTAATCCAGGCAGCATGGCAGATAAAAATCACATGTGGATTGACAATAAAGTGACCAGTCCGTTTGAAGGTAACCTGTATGCCGCATGGACAGATTTTGGTGGGACTGACGATACCCACATTAAAATCAACCGTTCCATCAATGATGGAGTAACCTGGAGTACTCCGCTTAAACTTAGTGCCGCCATTCTTGCCGGCAGTCATAATCAGGGGGTAAACATCCAGACAGGTCCCAATGGCGAAGTATATGCTGCCTGGGCTGTTTATGATGGCTGGCCAACCGACGAAACTGCCATCGGTTTTGCAAAGTCAGTAAATGGCGGGGTAAGCTACGACCCGGGAGTAAGAGCTATTTCCAACATCAGGGGGATCAGAACCACCGGAGTGTCAAAGAACCACAGGGTAAATTCGTTTCCTGTCATGGCTGTCGACATCAGTGGTGGTGCCAATAATGGAAATATTTACATTGTATGGAGCAATGTCGGTATCCCCGGCACGAACACTGGCACCAATAAAAGCGTATATATTTCCCGCTCCAGCAATGGTGGAACAAGCTGGTCAACTCCTGTACGGGTGAACCAGGGTCCTAATATTGCCGGCAAAGAATCATACTTCCCATGGATAAGCTGTGACCCGGTTACCGGTGTTCTGAGTGTCGTATTTTATGACGACAGAAATGTGGCAAGCACCCAATGCGAGGTTTTTGCAGCCTATTCAACCGACGCAGGAAACTCCTGGGTTGATTTTCAGGTTAGTGATGTGGCTTTTACACCTTCACCCATTACAGGTCTTGCCGGTTCTTACATGGGCGACTACCTTGGAATTACCTCCAAAGGAGGCAAAGTTTATCCCTGTTGGACAGATACCCGGGGTGGTCTTTTTATGACGTATGTTTCTCCGTTTGAACTGGGTCTCAATGCTGATTTTGCCGCAAACAACACCACAATTTGTACTGGCTCCCTCGTTACCTTTACAGATGCCTCAACCGGACCACCTACATCCTGGAACTGGAGCTTCCCCGGTGGAACTCCTTCCAGTTTTATCGGACAAACTCCGCCAGGTATCACCTATGCAACCGCCGGTACATACGATGTTTCTCTCACTGTATCGGATGGCGTCACAAACAGCACAAAAACCAAAACAGGGTATATTACTGTTAAAAATGTAATTGCAAATTTCACCGGAACACCAACAACCGTCGTGGTAGGAAATTCGGTGAATTTCACCGATAATTCCTCCTGTACACCGGCATCCTGGGCCTGGTCTTTCCCTGGTGGAACACCCTCAACTTTCAATGGACAGACACCTCCCGCCATTGTTTACAGCACCATCGGCACTTATGATGTATCGCTTACCGTCACAAAACCTTCCGGTTCTGATACCAAAACCCGGATAGCATACATCAACGTGACAGCGCCTATTTTCAACATGACCAATGGTTCTGTAACCACCTGTACCGGAGATTTTTACGATACCGGCGGCCCGACAGGAGCCTACCTGGACAATGAGACCATCACTGAAACATTTTATCCCTCCACGCCGGGATCAATGATCCGCTTTAATTTCACCTCATTCAGTACCGAATTGGGTTATGATACCCTCACAATATATAATGGGATCAATTCGGCGGCACCCCTCATCGGCAAATACCACGGAACTACAAGTCCGGGAACCATCACGGCCACCAATGCCTCCGGAGCACTCACCTTCCGGTTTCACTCTGACGTAAGTGTTACCAGTACGGGCTGGGCGGCATCAATCAGTTGCGTGAACGGCATCGTGATCGATCCTGCATCATTTACCGCAAGTGCAGCCTCCACTTCCCAAATAAACCTCGGCTGGACCAAAAATGTCAGCAGCAATGATGTCATGATCGTATGGGCTCCAACCAACGTATTCGGCATTCCTGTTGACGGAACGGTTTATACACCGGGTGCAACAGTGGCAGGTGGCGGTACGGTGTTGTATCGCGGCAGTCTCACCGCCTTCAACCATATTTCACTTAACCCAAGCACCGCCTATTACTACAAAGCATACTCTTATAATGGAAGCAACGGCTATTCCACTGGTTTATCAGCCAATGCATCCACCTTCTGTGGCATTGCTTCTTTGCCGCTAACCGAGAACTTTGCAACTGCAACACTTCCAGGTTGCTGGACAAAACAGATATCGGGGACAGGTGCCGTTGACAAATGGACTGTTTCGAATACCGCCAATGCCGGGGGAACCGCTTATGAAATGATGTCAATTTACCAGAGTGTTAATCCGGGTATAACCCGACTTGTTACTCCTCCGATGAATACGACCGGGTTGACACAACTCACCCTCAGTTTCAAACACTTCCTGAATGCTTATGCTGTTGGTTGCACACTGCGTGTACAATCCAGCACCAATGGTACTGCATGGACCAACGAAGCATGGTCTATTATTTCTACTGCGACAGACGTAGGGCCTGAAACAATTAATACAACCGTTTTAAGCAACCTGAATTCGCCTAACACCATGATCGCATTTACCATTGAAGGCGATCTCTATCAATACGATTACTGGTATGTTGATAACGTGTCGGTTACCTATACTTGCCCAACCACGTACCCTGTGAGTGTTGCCATTGCACGGTCGGCCAACAATGTATGCCCGAACACACCGGTTACATTTACCGCAACACCCTCCAATGGCGGAACGATTCCTGCTTACCAGTGGAAAGTCAATGGTGTCAATGCAGGCACTGGCAGCACATCTTATGCTTACGTTCCAGCCAACAATGATGCTGTTACCTGTATCTTAACCTCAAACTCACTTTGTACCAGCGGCAATCCGGCCACTTCGAATACATTGACAATGACGGTGAACCCCATCCTTCCGGTAAGTGTTTCGATTGAAGCCTCTGCCAATCCGGTTGGTACAGGAGTTCCGGTTACCTTTACAGCAACATCGGTTAATGGAGGAGCAACTCCGGCCTATCAGTGGGTGGTAAATGGTTCCAATGTCGGATTGAGCAGCAATGCATATACCTATACTCCTGCCAATGGCGACCTGGTATCGTGCGGGCTAACCTCCGGTGAAGCCTGTGTTACAGGAAATCCGGCCACCTCGAACACAATAACGATGATGGTAACCAATGTTCCCGTCATCCGGGAGATTCAGACCATCACGGTAACAGGAACCCAATGCTTTGATGCTTCCCAAACCATCACTTTGGCTGCCAACGGTACCACATTTTCCGTAGCAGCGGGTGGAAGCGCAACCCTGATTGCCGGCCAGAATATCATCTTTTATCCGGGCGCGATGGTAAATCAGAATGGATACCTTCTTGGGCAGATTGCCCCTGGTGGTCCCTATTGCCCGCCACCGGCTAAATCATCAAGCATTGCAGGAAATAGTGAACATCCGGTGAAATCTAAAAGGCCCTTCTTCCGCCTTTATCCCAATCCGACAACCGGAAATTTCACACTTGCATTAAATGGTTATATCCCCTCCGAGAAGGTCAATGTAGAGATTTATAATACAAACGGTGATGTAGTCTTATCCACGGATTTTGTCAATGAGATGAAACATGACTTCACAATCTCAGGAAGTCCTTCAGGATTATATCTTGTCAGGATAACCTCCGGGAACATGAATGGCTCATCCAGAATTGTTAAAATTGACTGAGAGAGGAAGTCTCTCCTTCTTTGCTTTACCGCCCGTGTGTTTTCGCACACATATGCGATTATTTTAGCTAATGGGTTGTTTCGATGAGATGTCGTCAGCCTGAATAATTCCCGATTTGAAAATAAATCATTTCTTTCGCCCTCATTGTCAACCACATAACCGTTTCTTCCAATACAATTAATTTTTTCTCTCTTTCCGGCCCGCCTGTTGCAATGAGATAAACCGGAAAACCCTTCCCTGGAAGTTATCTTAACATAAGTTAGGATAGCTCACTTTCATCCCTTGAAGAATTTGTTTTCAATTTTGACTCGTGTCACTATCGTGATTATTCGGAAGAATATTCATTGTTGTTCTTTCTATTGGCACGAAAATGTTCACTCGACCTGCATTATGAAGACTCTTCTTCTTTACCTGTTTCCCGTGCTGTTATTCCATGAATATCCCGGCTATTCCCAAACCATCCTGCAGGCTGATTCACTCAGGGCGATTGCCACCAGGGAAGCCGGGAATTACCTTGTCAAAAAATCAGAGGCGGTCGCATGGGCCGGGCGCAACGGGTATCCGGTCAAGGCAGAGGTTGACGGATCATCTCTCGAAATCCAGTATATCGATGCTTACGGGCGCCCGCAATACTATAAAACCGACAATTCAATTGCTGCAGCAACTATTTCAACCGGCAAAGTTTATCCGGGTGGCGGGGCAGGATTAAATTTAACTGGTACAGGAATATCCGTGCGGGAATGGGATGCAGGGAGTGTATTGTCCACCCACCAGGAGTTTGGCACACGGGTAACGGCCGTTGATGGTGTGGCCACGAATTTTCATTCAACCCATGTTGCCGGAACCATCATGGCCTCAGGTATTTCTGCAAATGCAAAAGGAATGGCATTCAATGCAACGCTACGCTCGTTCGACTGGAATTCCGATGATGCTGAAATGGGCAACGAGGCTTTTTCAGGTGCGCTTATAAGCAACCACTCCTATGGATATACCCGGGGCTGGTGCGGTGGAACCTGGTATGGAAATCCGGGCATCAGTAACCAGGAGGACTACCTGTTTGGGTTTTACGACTATCATGCAATGCAATGGGATCAGATCGCGTGGAACGCACCTTACTTTTTAATCTGCAAATCGGCCGGCAACGATCGTGGCGAATCAGGTGCAGGACATCCTGCTGACGGGCCCTATGATTGTATCGATCAGCAAGGTATCGCAAAAAACATCCTGACCGTGGGTGCAGTCGATGACATCCCCGGTGGTTATGTCAATGCAACTAATGTGAAGCAAACACATACAGCCTTCAGCTCCTGGGGCCCGGCAGATGACGGAAGGATTAAACCGGATATTGTTGCCAACGGAGAGGCCCTTTATTCAACTACCAATGCGGGTAACACCAGCTATACAACCTTAAGCGGCACCTCAATGGCCACACCATCAGTGGCAGGATCACTTGCGCTGCTGCAACAATATTATTTCTCCCTGCGGGGAAAATACCTGCGTTCGGCCACCTTAAAAGCACTTGTGATCCACACTGCGGATGAAGCCGGTCCTGCGATGGGACCTGATTATATGTTCGGATGGGGTTTGATGAACACAAAAAATGCCGCACTGAAAATTTCAGCTAATCAAACTTCGGATGTTATCAGGGAATTAACCCTGAACAACGGATGCATATATACCCGGGAAGTAACGGCCCTGGGATGCGAACCCTTAAAGGTCACCATTACGTGGACAGACAAGCCCGGGGCTCTCATTACCGCTGCACTTGATCCGGTTACCCACATGCTGGTTAATGACCTGGATATACGGATCACCTCCTCCGGAAACACCAATTATCCATGGAAACTTGACAGGGATAATCCTGGAAACCCTGCTACAAACGTAATGCAAAATGATGTTGACAACACTGAGGTCGTTTACATTGAAAGCCCGGTACCGGGTGCATCCTATACAATAATCGTTGACTATAAGAATATATTGTCCGGAGGATTCCAGGCATTCTCCATGATAATCAGCGGAATTTTAACAACAATATCTCCGGTGTCTGATTTTGTGGCAGATAACATCAGCCCTCCCATCGGCACAGGAATCGGTTTTAACGATATTTCATGCAATGCCCCCACCACCTGGAACTGGAGTTTTTCTCCGTCAACCGTGGTCTATCTTTTGGGAACAACCTCATCTTCGCGGGATCCACAGGTTCAGTTTCCTGCTCCGGGGTCATATTCAGTCACCCTCACAGCGACCAATGCCTATGGCTGCGATGCAGAGACCAAGACAAATTACATTGAGGTTGTGAACTGCAGTGTTACGGCGCTGCCGTATGCCGAAAGTTTCTCCGGGGGCACTATTCCGGTCTGCTGGACGCAGGTGGACCACCAGAACACAGGGCATGTCTGGAAAGTTGGAGTGATGACAGGGCAAAGCCCGAATCCTTCGTTAACGGGAAGCTATGCCTATTTTGACTGCAATGCCTTTGGAACCAGTGGTGCACAAAACGCTGACCTGATCACCCCCGGTATGGACCTTACGGGCTATACCGGGATCACCTTGCAGTTCGATCACTATTTCAAGGCCTATTCCGGTTCGTCAGGTACTTTGTCATACAGTATCAATAATGGTGTGTCATGGATACCCTTACAGCAGTTTACAACCACCTCCATAGCAAATCCGGTAACATTCAGCCAGGCAATCCCTACGCTGTCAGGCCAGCCACATGTGAAATTCAAATGGAACTATACGAGCACCTCCGGGTGGTACTGGGGTATCGACAACATCCTGATTACCGGAAACGGTATTCCGGCCTTTCTGAACATCAGTCACCTCACTCTTGCGGGAACCCAGTGTTTTGATGCTACCCAAACCATCCTGGTGGCCGGAAACGATTCTACAATTACCATTGCAAACGGGGAAAACACGGAAATGATAGCAGGGCAGAACATTCTTTTTTATCCAGGAACCACAGTTGAGCCAGGAGGTTATCTGCATGCACATATCGCCCCGGGCGGTCCCTATTGTCCCATACCATCAAAACCATCCACTGTTGAAGAGAGCAGTGAAAACACCCTGACCCCGGAAAGACCCTTTTTCAGGGTATTTCCAAATCCGACCACCGGTGAATTTACCCTGGCATTGAATGAATATAACCCTTCTGAAAAAACCGGGGTGGAAATATATAATTTGAATGGTGAGAAAATCATATCCGTTTCGTTTACGGATCAGGAGAAATATGTATTCTGCCCCGGAAGCATCCCTCCCGGGTTATACCTGGTCAGGGTAAATTCCATCAGCCGGAACGGTTCTTGCATGGTTGTGAAAACAGAGTGATCAGGCAGATATAATTATCGCCCTAACAACTGTCAATTAAATCAGTACCTTTGAGGTCTTCTAACGACTATCTCAACCTTTGCAGTTATGAGACCCCCGAACTTACTGAGAATCACGCTCTTTTTAATTGCCGGCTTATTTACCGGTTTGATGCTGCACGGACAGGAAATCCCTGATATTTTAAAAAAGAGGCATGAAATATATTTTTCTTTCCACGTAAAATCCCCCCTGGAAATCAGTTCGCTGACCAACATGATTTCCATTGATAATGTGAATGACAAAACTGTTTGGGCTTACGCGAACATACCGCAATACCTGAAGTTCCTGAAACTTGGTTACGATATAACCGTGTTGCCTGCTCCCGGAGATGCTCCGGGAGTTGTGATGAGAGACAACGTTGTTTTAAGTCCGTTGACAACATGGAATTATTATCCCACATATTCAGGCTATGAATCCCTGATGGCCCAGTTTCAATCAATGTATCCCAATCTTTGCCACCTTGATACCATCACCACGCTGGCCAGTGGCAGAAGATTGCTTGTTCTGAAAATTTCCGACAATGCATCAACTGATGAGACGGAACCGGAATTTTTCTATTCATCATCTATGCACGGAGATGAAACGACAGGTTATGTCCTGATGCTTCATCTGGCAGATTACCTGTTGTCGAATTATGGCACAAATCCTGAAGCCACCGACCTGGTCAACAACATGGAGATATATATTTGTCCGCTGGCAAATCCGGATGGAACCTACTACGGAGGAAACTCTTCCGTTAGCGGAGCACGCCGGGGTAACATAAATAACGTTGACCTCAACCGGAATTATCCTGATTATGTTGGCGGGCAACATCCGGATGGCTATGCCTGGCAACCTGAAACTGTTGCGTTCATGGATTTTGCATCACAGCACCATTTTGTCGGAGCCTGCAATTTCCATGGGGGAGTTGAAGTGGTCAATTATCCCTGGGATGCCACACCAACCCTTCATCCTGATGACAACTGGTACCAATACATTTCACGTGAGTATGCCGATACCGTTCACATCCACGCGCCAAGTGGTTACATGACCTACCTGAACAACGGAATAACCAACGGGTGGGCATGGTATCTGGTTTACGGCGGGCGCCAGGACTGGATGAATTATTATCAGCACTGCCGTGAGATTACCGTTGAAATTTCCAATGTCAAATTATTGGCAGCCAGTCTTCTGGAACCTCATTGGACCTATAACTGGCGTTCCTTCATCCTGCTGCTCAAAGAGTCAAAGTATGGTATTCAGGGGGTCATCACCGACCAGATTACGGGAACCCCTGTGGCAGCAAAAGTATTCATCACCGGGCATGATGCCAGCAATTCCGAAGTTTATTCGTCGGCTAACCTTGGCGATTATCACCGGCCTGTTAAAGCCGGAACCTACACGCTTGAAATTTCTGCACCTTGTTACCAGACACAAACCATCACAGGGGTTACGATTGCCGACCATGCTTCCTTGACCCTGAATATTCAGCTTGTTCCGGGAGCAACAGCCGCCGTGTCCACCACAGCTGTGACCGGCATTACCTCCACCAGTGCATTGTCGGGAGGAAATGTAAGCTGTACCGGGAATACCGCTGTTACTGCAAAGGGTGTTTGCTGGAGCACTTCGGCAAATCCGGTTGCGACAGGTAACCACACCACAAACGGTTCCGGTGCCGGAAGTTTCACCAGTACAATCACCGGTTTATCAGCATTAACTGTTTACCACGTAAGGGCCTATGCCACAAATACTTCAGGAACTTATTATGGTGCCGATATGCAATTCACCACTTCCTGCGGAGGGGCAATCATTTCATACCCATGGAATGAAGGCTTTGAAAATGCCGGAGCAATTCCCGGTTGCTGGACACAGCAGTATGTAACCACTCCCGGCCTGGCGTGGACCTTTGTTAAAGGCAACGGAGGGATAAACCCATCAACGGCACACACAGGAAGTTACAACGCCTGCCTGAAAGATGCTACATCAACAGACAATAAAACAAGACTCGTAACACCGCAGTTAAACCTCACCACGGTGCCAAATCCGCAACTTAAATTCTGGCATACCCAGCAATATTGGAGTGGAGATCAGGATCAGCTGACGATTTTCTATAAAACATCAACCGGTGGTGCATGGACACAATTGATAACCTACACTGCCGGTATTACGGCATGGACCCTGGAAACCATTATACTTCCTAACCCATCCGCCGATTATTATATTGCGTTCGAGGGAAATGCAAAGTATGGTTACGGGGTATGTGTTGACGATGTGCAGGTTTCAACATCCTGCGTTTCAACCTACCCGGTGAGTGTTACCATTACAGCTGATGCCAACCCTGTTTATACCGGGACTTTGGTGACTTTTTCAGCCACTGCAGTGAACGGGGGGCTCGCTCCTGTTTATCTTTGGAAGGTAAACAACGTAAGCTCGGGAACAAATGCACCTGTTTTTGCCTATATTCCTGTCAATAATGATGTAATTACCTGTACACTTACCTCAAATGCAACATGTACAACCGGTAACCCTGCGATTTCCAACGCGGTTTCCATGACTGTAAACTACCTTCCCCTGGTTCTGGATCTGCAAAACATTTCCATCGCCGATGCTCAATGCTTTAATGCCTCTCAAACAATTTCCGTCGCCGGAAACGGGACCTCATTTACGGTTGTTTCCGGAGGCAGTGCCACCTTGATTGCTGGTCAGAACATCCTTTACCTTCCCGGCACGCTGATCGATTCAGGTGCCTACATGGTTGGTTTTATTTCAACAAACGGTCTTTATTGCAACCAACCTGCTTTTGCATTGATCTCTCCGAATACCGGTAACATTGAGCTGCCTTCCCTGAAAGAACAATCTTATTTCAAAATTTTCCCGAATCCCACTTCCGGAGTATTTACTCTCGAAACTTCAGGATTTGGCGGGTCCGAAAAAGTGCTTGCAGAAATTTACGGAATGAGGGGAGAAAAACTCGAATCTGTTGAGTGGTCCGGGGAAAAAGCACATCAGTTCTCTCTTTCAGGAAGAAAAGCAGGAATCTACCTTGTTCGTGTTATTTCAGGCAAATATTCCGGTACCTCCAGGGTTATTAAACACGATTAATGACTCAATTTAAAGCTCTCCCTCTCTGATTCCATAAACCGTTGATAACTAAATTCATGATGATGAAAAATTACATTTTCCCGGCAATGTTCATGCTACTGCTGACCTGTTTTGCAAACGTGAGCGCCCAGGATATCCCTGTCAGACCCAGAACTGTCAAAACCGGCACTTTTATTGGAATAAGCAAGCCTCTGAGGGATATTCCTCCCATGAGTAAAGAAGATTATGCGTTGATGGAGGAGAAGGCTAAGCGTCGTGGAAAAAACACACCGTGGGACAAACCAGTCTATCCATTTGCATCCACGGCCCTGCCCAAAGGTCCTGATGCTGCCTGGCAAAAAAGCCCTGGCAGATCGATGACCGGTTCCAATGCCCCGCTGCTGAATTTCGAGGGACAATCCTCACCATATTATCCACCCGATTGCAATGGCGCTGCCGGACCAAATCACTTTATGCAAACTGTGAATACCACCTATGCCATTTACAATAAAACAGGCTCTTTGCTTGCCGGACCTACAAACATGAACCTGCTTTTCGGAAGTGTTACCGGGGCAACTTATAATGATGGTGATCCGGTCATCCTTTTTGATGAGCAGGCAAATCGCTGGTTTGCAACTGAATTTTCCGTCAGTGGTACAAACGACTATATGCTGTTCGCAGTTTCTACCACGAGCGATCCGACAGGTACGTGGTATCAATACTCTTTCGATGTTGTAGATATGCCGGATTATGAAAAAGTAGCCGTATGGCGGGATGGATATTACATGGGCACAAACACTCAACCTACAACTGGAAATGACATCTATGTTTTTGAACGCTCACAGATGCTGATCGGAGGCACCGCAAGAATGGTGGCATTTGACAATCCTTACCGCCCGGGGACCGGTGTTGTTGTGGTTCCCCCGGTTGATAATGACGGGGTTGCCGCTCCTGCCGGAACACCAGGTACTTTTATTGCCTTCAATGACGACGGCATAGGAGGAGGAACAGACCAGCTCTGGATTTATGAACTGGCCGTTAACTGGACCACCCCTGCCAATTCCACCTTTAACCGGACCCAGCAGCTGGCGGTGACACCCTTTGACACCCAATTCAACAATTGGGAAGATATCGACCAACCTGGTACAACCCGTAACCTTTGTGCTATTTCCACAGTGATCATGAATGTTCCCCAATACAGGAATTTTGGAACCTATCAGTCGATCGTATGTTGTCACACGGTGGATGTAGATGCAACCAATCATGCCGGGGTGAGGTGGTATGAACTCAGGAAGACGCCTCCTGCAACAACCTGGACGATTCGCCAGCAAGGCACTTATGCACCAGATGCACATTCCCGCTGGATGGGGTCAGTGTCAATGAACAGTTCAAATAGAATTGCAGTAGGATATTCTATCTCCAGCAGTACTGTTTATCCCGGAATTCGTTATACCGGCCAATCTGCTGTTGCTTACGCAAGCGCATCCGGAGTTCTTGACATTCCGGAAGAGACCGCCCTCACCGGAACAAATTTTCAGACAACCTATAACCGGTGGGGCGATTATGCCAGCATGGCTGTAGACCCTTCCGACGATCAGACATTTTGGTTTACAACAGAATATATTGGCGCATCAGAAGCCAGAAAAACAAAAATCATCTCCTTTAAATTAGGGAACAGTCCAGCGGTTGTAACACTTGATGCAACAGCTGTCACCGCATCCTCGGCAACAATTAACGGCACAGTGAATCCAAACGGACTTGCCACCACCTACAAGTTTGAATGGGGAACTACCGTAAGTTATGGCAACACCACGACCATCACCTCTGCCGGATCAGGTTCCTCCGCTGTTGCTGTAAGCGCAAACCTTACCGGGTTAACCGCAGGTTTACCCTATCATTTCAGAATCGTTGCGGTTAATACAGATGGCACTTCGAATGGAAGTGACCTGACGTTTACCCCCGGCATGGCAATCGTTACAACAACGGCTGCCTCCTCAATTACCATGACTACCGCTACTGCCGGAGGTGTTGTTACCACTGATGGCGGCGCTTCTGTAACTGCGCGTGGAGTATGTTGGTCAACCACAGCCAATCCAACTATTTCGGGAAGTCACACAACCGATGGCTCAGGAACCGGGATATTCAGCAGTTCCCTGACCGGATTGGTTTCAGCAACAACTTACCATATCCGGGCTTATGCAACCAATGCCAACGGAACAGTTTATGGGAACGATCTTACATTTACAACGGTCTGCGCTTTATACACATTACCCTTCACTCAATCCTTTAGCACTACAACAATCCCTCCATGCTGGTCACAGGTTGACAACCAGGGGAGTGCCCAGGTTTGGCAATTTGGTGTTATTACCGGATATTCACCGGCTCCGGCACTTAATGGCAATTATGCTTTCCTCAACAGCGATGCTTATGGAAGTGGAAACACCCAAAATGCTGACCTGGTAACTCCCACGCTGAATCTTTCAGGGTACACCACTGTCAATCTTGCTTTTAACCACTATTTCAGGTCCTATTCCGGCTCATCAGGTAAAATTTCTTACAGCATCAACAATGGAGCAACATGGACCCTGCTGACCACGATTACTGCCACCTCAGCCCCAAACCCCACTGCCTACAGCCAGGCTGTAAATGCTGTTGCCGGGCAATCCCAGGTTAAATTCAAATGGAATTATACAGGAACTTATGGTTACTATTGGGGCATTGATGATATCAACATCACCGGAACATGTACCGCTGTTGCTGCAAGTGTTTCCATTGCAGCATCGTTAAATCCGGTTTGCGCCGGTTCAGGTGTGACTTTCACAGCTACCCCGACAAATGGCGGTACAACCCCTGCTTACCAGTGGAAAGTGAATGGAGTAAATGCAGGGACAAACAGTACAACCTATTCCTATACCCCGGCTAACAGTGATGTCATAACATGTGTGCTGACATCAAATGCTTCATGCGTTACCGGAAGTCCTGCCACTTCAAACACAGTGACCATGACGGTCAACCCGCTTTTACCTGTAAGTATTTCAATTCTGGCATCGGTCAACCCGGTTGAATCAGGATTGCCTGTAACAATTACCGCTACAACAGTAAATGGTGGATCCTCACCATCTTATCAATGGCTTGTAAACGGAACCAATACCGGAACGAATCTTAGCACGTTTTCCTACATTCCTGCAAACGGAGATGTGGTTTCCTGCATCCTTTCATCGTCAGAGACCTGTACTTCTACAAATCCTGCCAATTCAAACAACATCATTATCGTAGTGAACAGTCTTGCGAGTGTCGTGAGCCTTCAGAATATTTCAGTGAACGGTACCGACTGTTACAATGCCAATCAGACCATAACCGTTGCCGGCGGGGCATCAACCTTCACCGTTCAGAACAATGGCCATGCTACGATGATCGCAGGCCAGAACATCCTTTATTATCCGGGAACCCTTGTTGACAATGGCGGATATCTTTATGGGTATATCGCACCATGGGGTCCATGGTGTATGGCGCCTGCCATGGTGACTGTAATTTCAGGGGAAGAGGATCGCTTTTCTCATCCCGAGGGATCGTTCATGAAGATTTACCCAAATCCGACAAACGGCATGTTTTTCCTTGAACCAGCAGGAATGGGCCATTCAGAAAAAGCACATATGGAAATTTACGGGGCTCATGGCAACAAGGTACTTTCTTCGGAACTTTCGGGAAAACAAAAATATGAATTATCGCTGGATGGATTTCCCGAAGGCATTTACCTGATTCATTTACTTGCAGGACCGTACTCTGCAACCGGAAGAATTATCTTACAGGTGAAATGACCTGTTTTTGCAATTAACATTGCGTTAGTTTCCTTCACTTGCCATTTTTCACTTCAGATACCTGGGCTGGATTGCCGCATGGCCATTCCTATGTGTCAGGTGAATCAATTTTTATAATCATATTTTATATAACTTTTACCAATCATTCATTCTGAACACAGTCTAATTACCTTTTTTCTGCAGTATTTTGCACACGTAACGGATAAAAGCAGAATGCTTTCCGGCGTGCCAATATCACGACATCCTTCTTTATCAACATCTTGTTTTTTATATACTTAACGCATCCGGACTTCCTGTTCAATTGCGGTTTTCCATAAAACAAGATTATTGATACCCTGTATTGTCTGCCATATCATATTCCATTAACTTGCCTTTAATGAGGAATATGTTCTTTGTATAGTTATATAATTGATATTATTTACAGACTGGTTCTAAATTATTTGCCTGTAGGGCAATCACCTACATAAAAATGAGGTAATGCCCTACAAACAATTTCCAGAACACCTACAACAATACTGATTAAACATACTCACTATTATAAATATTAACAATTGCGTACTATATATTCCCACCTGCTTTCGTAATATATTCTTACCTGTTGAATTTTAATTTTTTAAACCACACATACGACGATTTATTAATCACCCTTTTAATACAAATGTTATGAAAAATGTTACCCGATTTTTTTTAGTTGCTATTTTTGCACTGAGTCAATTTCTGCTCCCGGTTAATGATGCTTATGCCGTTAGCGCAAATCCTGATCCGATCAGTTATACGCAGCCTGACGGAACCAAACTTACCATGTTGCTGAAGGGGGATGAATTCATTCATTGGGCAGCTACTTCCGATGGTTATACCATCATGACAAATTCAAAAGGGACCTATGAATATGCCGCTCTTGATAATTCTGGCAAGCTTGTCTTTTCAGGCATTCAGGCCCATGATGCAACGAAACGAACTGCTTCCGAGATTTCATGGTTAAATAACACAGGTAAAGGATTGTTTTTCAGCAAGGCTCAGATTCTGGAAATGAAAGCAATTTTAGTTGCCGGAGGGGCCCCGAATGCGCCTTTGATGGGAGGTTTTCCTTCAACAGGGACAAGGAAATTGCTGATGGTTCTTGCCAATTTCAGCAATACCGCAACGACCTATACACAAACGAACTTCAACAATTATATGAACCAGGTCGCCTACAATGGTACCGGGAGTTTCAGGGATTACTTTATTGAAGTTTCGTATGGTCAGTTAACCGTAAATACAACTGTTACCGTTTGGGTTACACTTCCGAACACGCATGATTATTATGGTCCTGAATCAAAATGGGGCGAATTTGCCTGGGCGGCTGTAGTTGCTGCAAACAACCAGGCTGCAGTAAATTTTGCAGAATATGATAACAACCTGGATGGCGTAGTAGATGGTGTTGCCATTATTCACCAGGGTCAGGGGCAGGAGGAGACGGGCAATGTCAACGACATCTGGTCGCACAGTTGGGATCTTTCTTCTGCAGGGTATACTTCTTCTCAAAGAACATTTGACGGGGTTCTGGTTGATGCCTATACCACGATGCCCGAAAGAAATTCAACCGGGATGGGCACCATCGGTGTGATGTGTCATGAGTTTGGCCATAACCTCGGTTCCCCCGATTTTTACGATACAGACTATGCAACAGGAGGATCGTATTCAGGTACAGGCAGATGGGACCTCATGGCCGGAGGGTCCTGGAATGGAACATCCGGAACAAAACCAGCCCATCCCAATGCATGGGTTAAAACATATTTATCATGGACGACCCCGGTTGTAATGACTACAGGCCAGACCAGGGTCCTTCGTAATGCACAGTTGTATACAGATGTTGTCCGTTATAATACAACTACCTCAAACGAATACTTTCTTTGTGAAAACCGTCAGCAAACCGGGTTTGATGCCGGAATTCCCGGCCATGGCCTTATCGTATACCATGTAGATGGCGCTTATGTTTCAGCTCACTCTTCATCCAATGATATCAATACCACGTCGCACCAGGGTTTATACCCCGTATGTGCATCTGCAACAGGAAATCCGCCAACTGTATACGGAACCATCAACGGAGGAGGTTGTCCTTTCCCGGGAACCGGAAACAAAACATCTTTTACCGATGCAACAACGCCTCATTCACATTCATGGGCTGGCGCCAATACAAGTCTGCCAATAACCTCCATCGCTGAAAATACTACTACCAAAGAGATATCTTTTTGTTTTGCCAATTGCAGTGCGCCAAACAATCCTACAAATTATGCGGCAACCGCTTTCAGTGCAAGCCAGATAAATCTTGCATGGACACTCAACACCTCCAGCAACCCTGTTATGGTCGCATTCAATACAAATTCCACTTTTGGAACTCCCGTATCCGGAACAAGTTATTCTGCGGGAAATTTGGTTACCGGCGGCGGTACTGTCGTTTATAATGGAACTGGCACCACATACAGCCATACCGGGCTCAACCCCAACACATCCTATTATTATAAGGCCTGGTCTGTGGCTACAGGCGCTGTTTATTCAGCCGGGGTCACATCGCTGGCAACAACTCCATGTGCTGTTTATTATCCGGTAAGTGTTTCTATCAGCGCTTCTTTAAACCCTGTATGCACGGGAAACAGTGTTACATTCACTGCCACTGTAATAAATGGAGGAACATCTCCAGCCTATCAGTGGAAGAAGAACAATATCAACATCATAGGGGCCACAGGTTCAACCTACTCCTATTTTCCTGTCACCGGTGATGTAATTACCGTCGTAGTCACTTCGAACGCCTCCTGTACCACAGGAAATCCGGCAACATCAAATGGAATAACGATGACTGTGAATCCCCAGCTGATGGCTGGTTCGATTGCAGCAAACCAGACAATTTGTGCAAATACCATCCCTGCCCAGCTTAACGGGACACCTCCTTCCAATGGATCATATCCTACCTACCAATGGCAGAGCTCATTGAATAACGTTACTTTTTCAAATATCAGCGGGGCTACCATGCTGAATTACCAGCCAGAGACACTTGCAGTAACAAACTATTTCAGACAGGTACAGAATGCAGTGGGGACCTGCGGCGGACCACTGCCCACCAACACAGTGACCATTTCAATAAACCCGACACTCCTTGTCGGTTCTATCAGTGCGAACCAGTCAATCTGCACCGGCACCGTTCCTGCTCAATTAAACGGGATTGCCCCTTTGAATGGAACGCTGCCTACTTATCAATGGCAGAGTTCGCTCAATTATGTCACCTTTACCAACATCACGGGTGCTACGATGCTGAATTACCAGCCAGGAACACTCACTGCCACAAACTATTACAGACAACTACAGAATGCTGTGGGTACATGTGGCGGGCCATTGCCTACAAATACCGTGACTATTTCAGTAAGCCCGCCACTTGTTGTTGGCGCTATCAGTGCAAACCAGTCAATCTGCACTGGCACCGTTCCAGCTCAGTTGGCAGGGACAGCACCGCTAAATGGCACGCTGCCGACTTATCAATGGCAGAGCTCACTCAATAATGTAACCTTTACCAACATCACGGGTGCCACGATGCTGAATTACCAGCCTGGCGCTCTCACTGCTGTAACTTATTACCGACAGTTACAAAATGCTGCGGGAACCTGTGGCGGTCCATTACCAACCAACACAGTGACCATTTCAATAAACCCGATGCTCCTTGTCGGTTCCATCAGTGCGAACCAGTCAATCTGCACCGGCACCGTTCCAGCTCAGTTAACCGGGGCGGCACCGATGAATGGCACTTTGCCTGCTTATCAGTGGCAGAGTTCCCTCAACAATATTACTTTTTCAAACATTACCGGCGCAACAATGTTGAATTATCAGCCAGGAACCCTGACGGCCGCAAATTATTTCAGACAATTGCAAAATGCTGCAGGAACCTGTGGCGGACCGTTGCCCACAAATACCGTTACTATTTCAGTCAATCCGTTACTCCCGGTTAGCGTGTCCATTGCTGCTTCAGCAAATCCTGTTTGCGCAGGAACTTCTGTGACCTTTACGGCAACACCTTCAAACGGAGGAA
>CAYHGE010000016.1:45699-49878 GCA_964355945.1 uncultured Draconibacterium sp. | reverse complement strand
AGCATTGCTCCAAGGCTCCACTGCTTTTCGAGCAAAACATTTTCAGGTGCCGTATCGGGACGGGCCTCATATTGTCCCCGGGCATAATATCCGCCTGCCGTAAAAAGAAGCAACGATAGGGTAAATATGATTTGTTTCATCGGAAATTACAACTGGAAGGAACAAAGGTACAAAAGAAATGGGAAGCCGAAGCTTCCCATTATCACAAAAAAATAAAATGGAAAAGTTCTTTAACGTCGTTCCATTTGGTATCTTTGCTTCTCACCGTAAGCTGCACAATGTGTGTTTGACGTGCAGGAAGAAACAATTCCAACGACAACGGTAGCCAATATAACAAATAGGATTTTTTTCATGTTGTTCACCCCTGATTTTCGTTTAATTAGATGCGCAAAGGTACTGTTATTAAGAACAAGAACAATGATTTTTAATATTTATTGCATAAAGTTATCAACGATAGAAAGTTAATAAAGCATGGTGACAGTCGAGCCTGTAATTGAAACAAGTTGGAAACAAGCGCTGAACGATGAATTTGGCAAGGATTACTTTCGGGAATTAAAGCTGTTTTTGCTGGAAGAAAAGCAGAAATATCGTGTATTTCCTCCGGGGCCGATGATCTTTAATGCGTTTAACCATGCTCCATTTGACAAGGTAAAGGTCGTTTTGTTAGGGCAGGACCCTTATCATGGGATCGGGCAAGCCCATGGCCTTTGTTTCTCTGTTCCGGATGGTGTTCAAAAACCGCCTTCCCTGGTCAATATCATCAAGGAATTAAAAACCGATATCGGAATACCAGAACCTGTGCATGGGAATCTCACCGGGTGGGCCGCCCAGGGAGTACTGCTGCTCAATGCAACACTGACTGTGCGCGAAAATCAGGCAGGTTCTCATCAGAATCACGGATGGGAAAAGTTCACTGATGCTGCAATTACGCAATTGTCTCAACATCGTGAGGGACTTGTCTTTATTTTGTGGGGCAATTATGCCATGGCAAAGAAAGTGTTGATAGACACTTCGCGTCATTTTATCCTGACTGCAGTGCATCCCTCCCCATTATCGGCGCATCGTGGGTTTTTTGGCTGTCGTCATTTTTCACAGGCGAATGATTTGCTGAAGAAACAGGGAGTTGAGGAGATAGACTGGAGGTTGGTATGAGGACTCGATATTTGTTCCCCGTAGTATTGATCCTTTCGCTGATATCGTGTCAGAAGGACCAGGTATACACACCTGTGGCCAGGCCCACACCTTATATCATCGAAATTCCACGGTTTTTCCCGACAGTTCTCAACGTCCCTGCTGATAACCCGATGACGGTTGAGGGTGTTGAACTTGGACGTTATCTTTTCTATGACGGAAGATTGTCAGGACGCACCGATCCGGATTCGCTGATGAGTTGTTCGACCTGCCATCTTCAATCCCGGTCGTTTGAATGTGGAATTGACCATCCGAAATTCCAGGGTGGGCACCCGTTTGGGCTCACCAGTGTGCTGACCCCGCATTACATGCTGCCCATGATCAACCTGGCCTGGACCAATCACGGGTTTCTGTGGAATGGCAAGGTGTTCGCTGATAATCCATCACCATCCATGCGAAATCTTGAGGACCTGGCCTGGATGGCGGTTGTAGCAAGACATGAAATAAACGGAGACACTGCCAGGGTTGCTGCATTGTTTCAATCAATCAGCGGATATCCCGGTCTGTTCAGGAAAGCCTTCGGATCCGACAGGGTCACCATGAAAAATATTGGCAGGGCCATTGCCCAGTTTGTCCGTACCCTGATTTCGGCAAATTCAAAGTTCGATCGGTTTATGCAGGGCAGGGAACAATTGTCGCCTTCCGAGCGCAACGGATACGTGCTCTTCATGACAGAGCAGGGTGGAGACTGTTTTCATTGCCACGGGAGTGAGGGAAATCCTCTTTTTACCACGAACCTTTTTTATAACAATGGAAAAGATTCCTTATTTGATGATACGGCCGATCGCTATTCTGTGACAGGAAACGCGAATGATGCCGGTTCATATAAGGCGCCAACCTTGCGTAACCTCGCCTACACCGCCCCGTATATGCACGACGGACGGTTTAAAACCATCGATGAAGTACTCGGCTTTTACAACGCAAACCTGGTATGGTCCCCGACCATCAGTCCTTTGATGCATCATATTGCAACCCATGGCATCAGACTGACACCACTTCAGCTGGCCGATCTGAAATCATTCCTGCTTACACTTACCGACAGCTCCTTTGCCACCAACCCTGCGTTTTCAAAACCCGTCAGCTTCCCGGACGAAAATTAGTCTTATTTTTGCCGCATGATTCAATTTCCACATTGTAAAATAAACCTTGGACTGAACATCCTTGCCAAAAGGCCTGACGGATTTCACGATATTGAAACGGTCATGTATCCTGTTCCCTGGCATGATGCACTTGAAATTATCCCTGCATCTGATGGCGTATTCATGTTTCAGTCAACGGGATTAACCATTCCGGGGAATTCGGAAAATAACCTTTGTGTCAGGGCTTTCAGGTTGTTACAGGCAGATTTTGGATTGCCGCAGGTGAAGATCCACCTGCATAAAGTAATTCCCATGGGAAGCGGACTGGGTGGAGGGTCATCGGATGGCGCTTTTACGATAAGGATGCTGAATGAGCTCTTTGATCTTGGAATGGGGAATGAAAAGCTGAAAGATTATGCACGGAAGCTCGGGAGTGATTGTGCTTTTTTCATCGAAGATAAACCCGTCTTGGCTGTTGAAAAGGGTGACTGTTTTGAGCATGTTTCAATAGATTTGGCAGGGCAATTCATTGTTATTGTGATTCCTGCGGTTCATATTGCAACATCCGAAGCCTACCGGTTTGTGGTACCCGGAGCTCCCAAACATGCGATCCGTGAGGTTGTCGGATTTGCTGAAGATTTGTGGAAAAACATGTTGGTAAATGATTTCGAAATACCTGTGACCTCGAAATTCCCGGTCATTGGGAAGATAAAACAGCAACTATACGATGCCGGTGCCATCTATGCCTCGATGAGCGGGAGTGGCGCTGCAGTTTATGGATTATTTGCTGAAGATCCCCGTCTCACATTATTATCCATACCCGAAGCAGCACATTATTTTGGTGCAATCCTGTAGAGGAAGATCGCGATAAATCCAAAGATAACATTCGGAGTCCAAACCGCAATAAGCGGAGGCAGGTCGCCAAAGGTGGCGAACACCGTAAATATCTGCATGAATAAGATGTAGAGAAAAGTCAGGGCCAGTCCAAGCCCAAGGTGGAATCCAATGCCTCCTCTCACTTTTCTGCAGGAAACAGAGACTCCGATGAGTGTGAGAATGACCGTGGCAAATGGATATGCGATCCGCTCATATTTCTTTACTTTGAATTTGATGAGATCCGGATCCCCACGCAACTCCTTCATTTTAATATGGTCCTGCAGCTCAAAATAATTCATGATTTTAACCTCTTCAACGTTTTCAGTAAAATCCTTTGGTTTGAAAGGCAGTATGGTATCGAGCTTTATTCCTTTGATGATGGATTCGTTCAAACCATCCACCTTTCTTGCATAATAATCCGAGATTTTCCATCGCCGCCGAAGGCTGTCCCATTCGATTTTCTCCGCCCTTATTTTAAAGATCAAATCCCGGTCATCGAATTTTTCCAGTGTGAATTTCGATCCGGTATTTGTTTGCATGTTGAAATTTTCAAGGTAAATGAAAGTTCCCGGACTGATCTGTTTGTGCACATTCATATCGCTGAAATTCCTGGGATCGTTGATGTACTTTTTTTCAAATTCAAACATACTCCTGTTTGTATAGGGTATGATGAAATTAGCCAGAAGAAATGAGAGCAGGCCGAGGGCAAAGGCCGAAAGAAAATAGGGAAACAACATGCGCCGGAAACTTATTCCACTGCTCAGGATGGCGATGATTTCAGAATCCGATGCCATGCGGGATGTGAAGAATATGACGGCAATAAAGGTTAAAAGGTAGCTGAAGAGGTTGATGAAATAGGGTACAAAGTTGAGATAATAATCAAAGATGATCGCTTTCATGGGTGCCTCACGCCGCAGGAAATCATCGATTTTTTCCGAAATGTCGAACACAATGACAATAAATATCAGCAAAACCAGGGTAAAGAAAAAAGTCCCCAGGAATTTTTTAATGATATAGATGTCAATCGTCCTCA
>CAYHGE010000016.1:24594-45599 GCA_964355945.1 uncultured Draconibacterium sp. | reverse complement strand
GTAAAGAAAAAAGTCCCCAGGAATTTTTTAATGATATAGATGTCAATCGTCCTCATCAGATTTTCAAAGCCTTTGCATGAGTTGTTTAACCATTTTCTCTTTCCATGCAGAAAAAGTACCAAGAATGATCTGTTTTCTTGCCTCTTTCATCAGCCAGATGTAAAATCCGAGATTATGCACGGTGGCGATCATGGCACCGGTGATCTCTTTTGAGATGAATAAGTGCCTCAGGAATGCTTTATTGTATTGCAGGTCTGCGAATACTTCACCATCCTGCTCCAGGGGCGAGAAATCGCCTTTCCACTTTTCATTTTTAATGTTGATGATCCCGTTCCGCGTGAAGAGCATTCCATTGCGGCCATTCCGGGTGGGCATTACACAGTCAAACATGTCAACTCCGAGGGCAATGCTTTCAAGGATGTTGGCCGGTGTGCCGACTCCCATGAGATATCTTGGCTTGTCAGGTGGCAGGATGCTGCAAACGAGCCCTGTCATGTCATACATCATGCCGGCCGGTTCGCCAACGGAGAGTCCGCCAATGGCATTGCCCGGCGCATTCTGGTCGGCGATGAACCTGGCCGATTCTGTGCGAAGTTCAGGAAAGACACTGCCCTGAACAATGGGAAAAAGACTTTGAGAATATCCATGTGGACATTCAGTATTTGCAAAATGTGCGACACACCGGGTTAGCCAGTAGTGGGTTCGCTTCATCGATTTTCTGGCGTAGGCTTCATCGCACGGGTAGGGGGTACATTCGTCAAATGCCATGATGATGTCGGCACCCAGGTGACGCTGAACATCGATGGCTTTTTCCGGTGTAAAAACGTGTTTTGACCCATCAATATGCGATTGAAAGATTACCCCGTCATCAGTGAATTTCCGGATATCACCCAGCGAATATATCTGGTACCCGCCGCTGTCGGTGAGAATAGGTTTGTCCCAACCATTGAATTTATGAAGACCGCCTGCTGCGGAGATGATCTCAAAGCCCGGCCGCAGGTATAAGTGGTAGGTGTTGGAAAGCATGATCTGGGCTTTGACCTCTTCGCGAAGATCTTTAACATGAAGCGCTTTGATGGTTCCCGCAGTGCCTACCGGCATGAAAAAGGGAGATTCAATGGCTCCATGGTCTGTGGTGAGCACCCCGGCACGGGCTGAAGTGTTTTGATCGTGATGCGATATTTCGAATCTCAAGGAGCTGGTTTTAGAAAATTTCGGCAAAGGTAAGGGTTCTTCGTGTTAACTATACCGCCAATTTATTTTCAAAACCGGTTTTTAATATGGTAGAATTAATAACTTTGTGGCAGAATAACATAACTTTAGTAAATGATTGATTATCTGTTTAATAGGCAATTGTTCCCATTCATCTTGTTAGGCTCCTTTGCTTTTGTATTCCTGTTACAGCAGATTTTTTACTGGGTAATTTTCTGGAAACTTGGGCGTTACAGGCATCCTGAGCCCGCAAAAAAACTTTCAGGGGTCACAGTGGTTATTTGTGCTCATAATGAATACCGGCATCTTAAAGAGACATTGCCGCTGATCCTTGAACAGGATTATCCCGTTTATGAAGTCCTGGTTGTAAACCACTCCAGTGATGATGATACCCATTACCTTCTTACCCAACTTGAGGAAAAGTATCCGCACCTTACAACGCTTTATATCAGGGAGGATCTGAATTTTTTCTCAGGAAAGAAATTCCCGCTCTCCATTGGAATTAAATCGGCAAAATACGACCAGGTACTGCTTACAGATGCCGATTGCAAACCGGCGTCAAAAGATTGGATCCGGCAGATGCAATCGGCATTCACACCCAAAACAGAGGTTGTGCTGGGATACAGTCCGTATTACCGGAATCCGGGAATCCTCAATAAGCTCATTCGCTTCGATACTGCCCATATAGCCACTCAATACCTTGGTTATGCACTGGCAGGAATTCCTTACATGGGGGTAGGCCGCAATTTATCATATCTGAAACAGGTATTTTATAAAAACCAGGGATTTATTGCTCATTACCGCATCAGATCGGGCGATGATGACCTTTTTATCAACAGGGTTGCCAACCGGACCAATACATCCATCATGGTTCATCCGGGAAGTTATACTTTTTCAGACCCGAAAGATTCACTGGGCAAATGGATTACCCAGAAAAAGAGGCATCTCTCCACAAGTCACCTGTATAAGTTCAGACATAAAATGCTTCTGGGGCTTTATGCATTCAGTATGGCGGCATTTTACGGACTATTTATTCTTCTGCTGGCCTGTGCCTGGTCGCCAATTCCTGTGCTGGGAATTTTCCTTCTCCGGTTAATTTCCCAATACATCGTTATGGCAGCCTGTATGAAGAAGTTAAACGAAAAGGACCTCGTGCCGTTTCTGCCGGTCTTTGAATTTTTACTGATGATATTCAATATAGGAATACTGATATCCAACATGATACGTAAGCCAACCCGATGGAAATAGGCGCGAATCTAACCGAAAAGGCAAAAAGGGATTATCTGCTGGTCCTTAAGGCACGCGAGCATGGCGATCAGAGTGCTTATGCGGAGTTGCTCAACAAATACAGGGATTCACTCTATTTTATGATGCTGAAGATGACCAGCAACGCCACCGATGCAGATGATCTTACCATTGAAGCGTTTGGCAAAGCCTTTAAAAATATTCACAATTACACCCCTGATTTTGCGTTCAGTACCTGGCTTTTTAAAATTGCAGCAAACAATGCCATCGATTTTTTACGAAAAAATAATCGTATTCTCTTTGCTGACAACTTTTTTGATGAAGACGGTGAGTCTCAGGATGCCCATTCAAACATTCCATACACTGGCCTTGACCCTGAGGAGAAGTTTATTGAAAAGCAGAAAATTCAGCTGATGCATGAAGTAGTGGCAAAGCTGAAACCACACTACCGCAAAATGATCGAGCTAAGATACTTCAAGGAATGGTCGTATGAGGAGATCGCTGATGAACTCAATCTTCCGCTCGGCACCGTGAAGGCGCAGCTTTTCAGGGCACGTGAGTTCCTTTTTCAGATTTTGAAGACGGTGGAGGAGAGGATTTGAGGTGATGCGTGACGCGTGACGCGTGACACGTGACGGGCATTTTTATTACTTTTGTGAGATAACTTACTTTTTCATGGAAACAAGCGAATTTAAAACAAGTATCCTTCTGGGAATTCCGGAGGAATTGCCTGCAGGGCAACCATTTGACGCTTCAATAAATCATGCACCGGTTCGCAAGGACATTCTTACTCAACCCGAGAAGGTTCTTGCATTGAGAAATGCACTGAGGTATTTCGATCCGAAGCATCATGCCATCCTTGCTCCAGAATTTGCTGATGAGTTGAAAAAACATGGCAGGATATATATGTACCGGTTCCGGCCGCAATATGATATGCATGCCCGTAATATATTTGAGTACCCGCACCGTTCACTGCAGGCTGCATCCATCATGCTGATGATTCAGAACAACCTGGATCCTGCGGTAGCTCAGCATCCGCATGAACTGATCACGTATGGCGGCAATGGGGCAGTGTTCCAGAACTGGGCACAGTACCTGCTTACCATGAAGTATCTGGCGACGATGACCGACGAACAAACCCTGGCCATGTATTCGGGTCATCCGATGGGTCTTTTCCCATCACACCGGGATGCACCAAGGGTTGTTGTAACCAATGGCATGATGGTTCCCAACTACTCCAAGCCGGATGACTGGGAGCGGTTCAATGCGCTTGGAGTTACCCAGTATGGTCAGATGACAGCCGGATCATACATGTACATCGGACCACAGGGAATCGTTCATGGCACTACCATCACAATTCTGAATGCTGCCAGAAAGGTCTCCTCCGACACCATTGGAGGAACAGTATTCATCACCTCGGGATTGGGTGGCATGTCCGGCGCTCAGGCCAAGGCAGCTGTGATTGCCGGTGCCATCGCTGTGGTTGCCGAGATTAATCCGAAGGTTGTTAAAAAGCGTCATGAGCAGGGTTGGGTTGATGAAGTATTCAGCAACCTGGATGAACTCGTGCGCCGGATGATGCAGGCGGTTTGCAACAGGGAACCTGTGTCGCTTGCCTACCAGGGAAATGTGGTTGACCTCTGGGAGTATTTCGCTGAACAAAAACTGCAGATTGAACTGGGCTCTGATCAAACATCGCTGCACAATCCATGGGCCGGAGGTTATTATCCTGCAGGGCTCACACTGGAGGAATCGAATGTTATGATGGTGGAGGATCCGGGTAAGTTTAAAATAGCTGTTCAGGAATCGCTGCGCCGCCAGGTAGCTGCCATCAACATCATGACCGACAACGGAATGTATTTCTGGGATTACGGCAATGCCTTCCTGCTTGAAGCATCCCGGGCTGGTGCGGATGTCATGAAGCCGGATGGGACATTTATCTACCCGTCTTATGTTCAGGATATCATGGGGCCTTTGTTTTTCGACTATGGCTTCGGACCGTTCCGCTGGGTTTGTGCCTCAGGAAACCCTGAAGATCTGACAGTTTCAGATAAAATAGCAACATCGGTACTTGAGGAAATTGCTTCGACCGCTCCGAAGGAAACCGAGATGCAGTTGCGCGACAACATCCATTGGATCCGTGAAGCCGGAAAAAACAAACTGGTAGTAGGATCACAGGCACGTATTCTTTACGCTGACTGCGAAGGTCGCACAAAGATTGCTGCGGCATTCAATGATGCCATTAGAAACGGAGTGATTACTGCGCCCATCGTTCTCGGCCGTGATCATCACGATGTTTCGGGAACCGATTCACCCTACCGCGAAACATCCAATATTTATGATGGATCGGCTTATACAGCCGATATGGCTATTCAGAACGTGATCGGCGACGGTTTCCGTGGAGCCACCTGGGTCTCCATTCACAATGGGGGTGGCGTTGGTTGGGGAGAGGTGATCAATGGCGGGTTTGGCATGCTTCTCGATGGAACCGATGATGCCGCCCGAAGGTTGCGACTGATGCTTCACTGGGATGTGAACAATGGGATTGCCCGCCGTGCATGGGCAAGAAATGATGAAGCGATTTTTGCAATTAAACTTGCCATGCAACAGGAACCAGCATTAACCGTGACATTACCCGCCATGGTCAGTGATGACCTGATCAACAACCTGTTCTGAAATTCTGTTAAAAATTCTTTGACAACAGAACCTGAAGTTGGATGTCTGTTGAATCAACAGGGTTGACCACTTCCTGGCGGATCACGCCAAACCTGTTGTTAAGCCAGATATAAGCAGTGCGGGTTATTCTCAGAATACCAGAATTGACAGGTTCGGTATATTTGAAATACATGCAGTTAAAACTGCCGGCAGGTGTATTTATTACCATGTTTGTATCGACCAGCGTAATAGTAGTTGTGTCGAAGTTTGCGATGGTACTATAAACGATGCCGGGTTTCGCATTAATCGGGAAGGTAAATGATTTGAAGCCAAGTGTCGAATCGTTCACGATTGAAAATACGGCAGGTGAGACTTCCCAGCTAAAAGTTTTTGTTTGTCCTGCCCACCCGCAGGTTTGTGAAGTTGCTCCCTGAAACATGTAATTTGCAGATGCCTGGCCAACCTGTTTCTGAACCTGACAGGAATCTCCGTTCTTTAGTGTTACCTGATAAGTCGATAAATTCCCGGCAGTTGCAAAATTAAAATACTGAATCGAATCATTGGACACGGTGGTGGGAACCAGGGATCCGGTCCAGCTAACGAATTCTTTTCCGATATCGCCGCACTCATTGCCGGAGATATTGATGTCCATTTTGCTTGTCTCCGAAAACACAGCATACCCGCCAAGGTTCCAGTTCTGGCAGAACGGGCTGGCCGGGTTGGTGTTCTCAACTTTAAAATACATGGTGCCGTTAACGAACTGGAATTCATGGAATACACTCGTCTCTTTCATGAACAGAATTCCTGTAAGCAAGTTGTTGCCAAGGTCATTGTATATCACAAGTGTACCTGACTCTGTTACAAGCTTATTGTTCTTAAAGGTTGAGATACTCCCTGTCCATGTGCCAATAAAATCTGACTGGCTTTTACTTGTAGGATCAAATGATTTCTTCTTACATCCAAAGAATGGAATAAGGAACACTGCGCTAATCAGTATCAGGAGGTGACTTTTCATGAGGTTAATAACGTAAATTATTCAAAGAATGTATATTCATACTTAAGAAAATAATGACGGCTGATGGCTTTTTCCTGACCATCGATAATGACATCGACTTCATCTGCGAGGCCATCTTCCCTGTAAGTCCGGCTGACGGTCATGAAAACTTCACCATCTTCATTGAGCTCCTCTTCCAGGATAACCTGCCCTTTTTCATTGTGAACCGTTCTTGCCGGATTGGATTTTATGCTGTCAGCCAATGGTTCCGGAACTATTTCACCATCTTCATCTACAACCTGATGGTGTATTAATTCCCCATCTTTCCATTCAAATGTCTCAACCTGTTCAACATCTCCTTCCTCAGTCGTTGTGGTTCGTTTAACAAGTTCACCGGCATCATTATAGGCATACGTGATGGTGTCGGCAGTTCCATCTAAGTAGTGTTTCAGGGCATAGAGCACCTTTCCGGCATCATTCCTTACAAATGTTTTCTCTTCAGCAATGTCATCTTCATCGAGGTAATATGATTCCCGCATTAGATGCCCATGGTCATCATAGCCATAGACAAACATATCTTCAAAGTCGCCCTTATGGTTGTACCTGATCTCTTTCAACGGGCGTCCTTCGGAATCAAATTCACTATAATGATTCGGATGTCCCTGAATATCGACTTCCTCATCATTCACATTCCTTACAACATAATCAAATTGTGTAATGGCAATGCTTTTCGTCTTTTTCTCCATTTAATTATCAGTTGCGATTGACTTTGTCAAAATTATGCTATAAATTTACTGCAAATATTGCAAATGATCGTTAAAAGGCTGTGTAAAAGAAAAAATTAAAACCACGACCCATGAAAACCTTGTACCTTTTCTTTATGGTTATCTCAATTCTGGCTATGAATGCGTGTAAACAAAAAAATACTGTGAAATATCCGGTGGCCAAGAAGGTTGATACTGTTGATGTTTACTTCGGAACTCAGGTTGCAGACCCATACCGCTGGCTTGAAAATGACACTTCGGCTGAAACTGCAGCCTGGGTCACTGACCAGAATGTTGTGACGAATGATTACCTCGCCAAAATTCCATTCCGGGAGCAGATAAGGGAGAGGCTGACCAAAATATGGAACTATCCAAGGTTTGGTGTTCCGTTCAACGAAGGGCCATATTACTTTTATTTCAAAAACGATGGTTTGCAGAACCAATCTGTACTTTATGTAAGGAATGGACTTGAGGGGGACCCCCGTGTACTGCTTGATCCCAATAAGTTCTCTGCAGATGGTACCATCGCCCTGGCCGGAACCTCCGTGTCGAAGGATGGTAAATATCTTGCGTACAGCATTGCCCGCAGTGGTTCAGACTGGAACGAGGTACTTTTGATGGAGATAGAGACTGGCAAATTGTTGCCTGATACCTTGAAATGGGTCAAGTTTTCTGGTATGTCGTGGCAAAACAATGGATTTTACTACAGCCGTTATGACGCCCCGAAGAAGGGGATGGAGCTCTCCAAGAAAAACGAGTTCCAGAAAGTTTACTATCATGTTGCAGGTACCAATCAGCAGGAGGATAAGCTGATCTTTCAGAATCTCAAATATCCAATGCGGAATTATGGCGCAGCAGTTACAGAAGATCAGCGGTTTTTGCTGTTGTATGAATCGGAATCAACAAGTGGTACGGGGTTGTATTACCGTGACCTGACAAAACCAGACATGCCATTCAAGCTGCTTGCCGCAGGATTTGATTATGAATATGGTGTTGTTGAAAATGTAGGAGATAAATTTTTGGTTGTGACTAACCACAAAGCGCCGAAAAAGAAGTTGATCCTGATGGACCCTGCAAACCCTGAACCAAAAAATTGGAAGACCCTCATTCCCGAGCGCGATGATGTACTCGAGTCAGTGAGTCTGGCAGGAGATGTGCTTGTTTCTGAATACATGCAGAATGCGGCATCCAAGGCTTTCATTTATGATCTTAACGGGAAATTTCTTCATGAGATGAACCTGCCCGGAA
The DNA here is from genome assembly GCA_964355945.1 of uncultured Draconibacterium sp. Classification (GTDB taxonomy): domain Bacteria; phylum Bacteroidota; class Bacteroidia; order Bacteroidales; family FEN-979; genus CAIVAT01. The sequence continues at coordinate 37,481 of CAYHGE010000016.1, read as the reverse complement.
TTGGAACCCTTGCAGGATTCAGCGGAAAAAAAGGGGAGAATGTTGCTTTTTATGGTTATACCTCCTTCACCTTCCCCAATACAATTTTCAAATACGATGTTGCTCAGAATAAGTCTGATGTTTACAACCGCCCAGAAATTGATTTTGATCCCGCACTGTATGAAGTTAAGCAGCTATTCTATCTGTCGAAGGATAAAACCACCGTGCCTATGTTTGTTGTTTATAAAAAGGGGATGGTGTTGAATGGTTTAAATCCGACAATGTTGTATGGATATGGTGGATTTAACATCAGTCTCACCCCGAATTTCAGTTTAAGCAGGTTGCTTTTTCTTGAAAATGGAGGCATTTACGTGGTTGCGAACCTTCGCGGGGGAGGTGAATATGGAGAAGACTGGCACAAGGCCGGCATCAAAAACCTGAAGCAAAATGTGTTCGACGATTTTATTGCAGCAGCCGAATACCTGATTGCTGAAAAATACACCTCGCCAGCCCATCTGGCAATCATGGGCGGGTCCAACGGTGGTTTGCTTGTTGGTGCCTGCATGACACAACGCCCTGACTTATTTAAGGTTGCGATCCCACAAGTTGGGGTATTGGATATGCTCAGGTATCAGAAATTCACCATCGGCTGGGCATGGGCCAGCGACTACGGAACAAGCGAAACGAAGGAAGGATTTGATTACCTTTTTAAGTATTCACCTTTGCATAACCTGAAAGATAGTGTGCAATATCCAGCTACCATGGCATTTACAGGCGATCACGACGATCGGGTGGTTCCTGCGCATACCTTCAAGTTTATGGCAACGCTGCAGGCTAAACAGACCGGTGACAATCCCGTGCTGATTCGCATAGAAACCAAGGCAGGCCATGGCGCCGGTAAACCCACAACAAAACAAATTGATGAAACTGCAGATCTTTGGTCCTTTGTATTCTATAACCTTGGAATGAGTTATAAATAAGGCTCACCGCTCCCCTCCCTTTTGGGCTACTCTTTATTCACAGCTTTTTTTCTAATTTACGCATTGTCTTGAAATTGGTGGCCTGTGGAAGACACAACCACTGAGGTAAAATTTTTTTTCCAGCTCCACCCAACCTTTTCGCTGAATCACTTGTCAATACCAGAAAGGCACCTTTTGCTTTAAAGACAGCTGTTGGTGTTTGATAAAGTTATTAACAATTGGTTCACCTTTTGCGAAAAAAGGGATTAACCGATGAAATCGCCGGGACAATGTACAAGTACACTGATGAGGAGCTGCTCGAAGGGCTGAGGCAACGGAAAAGTGTTTGCATAGAATACTTATACCAGGAATTTAATCCTGTGATCCGTCACCATTTATCGAATAATTCGGGGAACCAGCAAGATGTGGAAGATCTTTTCCAGGATGCAATTATCGTTTTATATAAGCGGATTCATATTCAGCCGTTTAAACTTGAGTGCAGTCTGAAAACCTTCTTCATAGGAATTTGCAAGCACTTATGGCTGCAGCGGCTTGAACGGAAATACAAATTGCTCTACCAGGCCGATCTGGAAGTACATGAAGAACAAGGCAGATATGGAGTGGCATTTGCAGATGAACCTGAAGAAGAAGCACTTGAACTCCACCGGCTATTTTATAAAAATCTAATGTCACTCCCTTATGATTGCAGACGCCTGCTGCAACTTTACTGTCTGAAAATTCCCTATAAGGAGATTGCAAGGCTCATGAGTTTTAAAGATGAGCTGTATGTTAAAACACGAAAATACGCGTGCAAAAAAAAGCTGCGCAGAATAATATTAAATGATCCCGAATGTAAACAATTTTTAAATTATGATGAACCCCGAACTACCCGGCGACTGGATTGATCGCTATAGCAACGATGAACTAAACGAATCAGAACTTGTCACGTTCCGGGAATGGATGAGGGTAAATCCCATTCTCCGGTCAGAGGTTAATCTGGATGCCTCCCTGACAAGGTTTTTGCAGGATGCAGAGATTATCGACCTGATGAACAAGGCCAAAGCGGTCTCTCGGCAGAAATCAGAGAGCAGCCCATTGATGAACTTTCTGCTTGTTGCGGCTTCCTTCCTTTGTCTTGCTTTGATCAGTGGCTTGTTCTACCACATGAATACCAGGGATAGACCTGCCGGAACACCTGCCAGGCCTAATGTAAGCCAGGCCATTCAGATTCATAGCGAAAATTATAGAGACAGAGAGGCGGCCAACGTTGGCAAAAAACAATTTCAGAAACTATGGATGAAAACCGAATCTGTCAAACCGGGATTGCTGGCAGATAACTTTAAGCCTATGCCTGAACTGGAGCTTCTGTCAGGTTCTGTGACCAGGTCCAGCCAGTTTGTTTTGAGCTCACCCAATACTGACCTGGATATTCCTGCAGATACAGAAGTTCTCTTTTCTTGGAAGTATGCCGACAATGAGGCTGCTGTCATGCTGGTCATCATGGATAATACGGGAAACCAGGTGTCCCAAAACAGATTGTGTAGTTCCGGTTCGTTCAGCCTGAAAACAAAAGGGTTTCGGGAAGGGCTTTATTATTGGAAAATTCTTACAAATGACGACCTGATAATAATGGGGAAAATTACCATATATTCTGGTGCTAATTTTTGAACTTGTGGAACATCCTTTCCGGCTTTTTGGACAACTGCTGACTGTCATAGTTCCTCTGTTAATGCAGGGAGTTATAATGGCTCAGCCGGCGCATATTTCAGGGAATACAGAAGCCTTGCAACGCCAGCTCAATGCCGACGAAGTGTTGCTTGAATATATCGTCACAGATACGTCAGTCCTGATTAATGCAATTGGCAGGGATTCGGTTTGCAGTTCTACTCAATCGCTAAACCAGTTATTCTGGTTTAGCCTGAGGTCGTTTCGGAAAAAACTGAAATCTGCAGAACCCTTGAATTTTCTTGTTCCGGGGGAAATATTATACATGGTTCTCATCAAGCCACTTCAGCAGTTTATAAGCGGGAGACGACGGTTGATAATCATACCCGGTGATGTATTGTCGGGATTGCCCTTTGAAGCGTTCATCCGGAGTGACAGTTTATCTTTGTTTAAGGACCTTTGTACCCAGCATTACCTCATTCAGGATCATGAGGTGATTTATCATCATTCGAAGAATTTCCGGAATGAACGGAATAGAGAAAGAGGTGTGGAGGATAATGTTCCTGCAGATGAATTCAAAATTTCATTCATGGGTTTTTCCCCTGTTTATAAAAGGAGTAAAACCTGCCCCGCCCTTCCATCCACCAGGAATGAAATTTTTGAAATTGGTACGTTATTCAGGCAGAAAGGCAAGTCGTCATGGTTGGTTTATGACGAATTATCAGGTAAAGAACATTTTAAAAATTTGGTATGCAGGGGACAGATTATTCACCTGGCGACACATTACATTCAGGATATGAATGGCCCTGGTTCCGGAGGGTTTCTATTTTCCTCCGGAAATTTTTCAAAGGGAAGAAAAGGGCCGCAGCAGGATTGTCTGCTAACATGCGATGAAATCGCCTGTTTGCAGCTGTCGGCTGATTTAATCGTTTTGAATTCCTGTTCTTTTTTTAATACAGTGAATGTAGGAAATTCGCCGGCACAACTTTTTTATCAGGCCGGAGCCAGAAATATCCTGTCAACCTTGTGGAATGTGACCGATGTTCTGGCCGGGCAGTTTATGATCGATTTCTACCGGACATGGTTGTCTGGTAAATCCTACAGCCAGGCCTTACGGGAGGTGAAATTACAGTGGATTAGCTGCACTGCCACCACAATGCCCTCAATTTGGGCACCTTATGTGCTGATGGGGGAGTGAGATGCAATCGTCTCAATCTCCACCAGCGCCCCCATCGGCAGTTTAACCACGGCATAGGCTGCACGCGCCGGCGGATTTTCGGGATAGTATTTCCCGTAAACCAGATTCATCGAAGCGAAATTGTCCATGTCGATTAACAGACATGTTGACTTAACAACATCACCATAATCAAACCCGGCAGCTTTCAAAATTGCGCCGATGTTCTTCATCACTTGTTCGGTTTGTTCCGTGATACCCCCTTCGACAAATTTTCCGGTTGACGGATCAATCGGTATCTGTCCGGAAATGAATAACATGCCATTGATTTCAATCGCCTGGCTATACGGCCCGATCGCTTTCGGTGCATTGGCAGTAGTAATAACTTTTTTCATTTTTTTCATTTTGACTTTGTACTTTGCACTTAACACTTAACACTTAACACTTTCTTAATTCCCATAATCCCTGAAATCCTTCTTCTTATTCAGCTTAAGATCCTGCAGAATGGATGCCTTTACCTTGATGGAAAAGTTCCAGCTCTGTTGTCCGCCCTTCGGTATCCAGCCGAAACTCATCTCCCAGCAATGCAGGTCACGATAGATGTCGATGGAGGTGTAGGACAGTTCACTTCCCACGAAATCCCATCCGGTTGTGAGGGTGATTTTCCATTTTGGTGTGATATTCAACTGGCCGTTGAAGCCCAACGTTTGGGTTATCTGCTCAACTCGTTTCTTTGAAGGGTTGTTCCAGGTTTTACCATAGTGAAAATTATAATTGAAGGAGAGACTCCACGGGATATCGAAATCAATGTAATAGTCATAGTAATCAATCACATCTTTACGCTCCATTTCCGTTCCTTTATCTGTGGTTTTCTTACTTTTCACTTTATCAGAGGTCAGCGAGTATGAAAACCCGAGATCCCAGGTCGTGACATCGAGACGGATCAGGCGGCGATTGGCTTTCCATTCGGTTGTGTTGGTTGACCTTCCAAGTGAATCACGGGCATATATGTTCCAGATGCTGCCATACCGGATGGTAAGCCCTTTGATAATTGAACTTTGCCCATCAATGGTTATTGGCGACCAGTTTACCGAATCGCGCGCCAGGTCGTAAGAACAGCGGATTGTAAGATTGTCGATGAGTGGTATTTTTTTTATCCCTGTAATTGTGTCCTTGCGGTTCCTTACTTTTAGTTCAAGGTTGTTGTTGACAGCGAATGTGACTATTCCGGACTTCTGCCCGGGCGGGGAACCATAAACAGATCTCTCAAATACCGAATACTTCGTTGGGTTTACCGTGATGGGGTCGTCCTCAATGTAGCGGTAGTATCCGAGGCTTGGTGCACCCCAGTCGGGTGTATAGGAAAATGATACTGAAGGTTTAACCATGTGCCGGAGCGCCCGGATCAGGCCATTCCCTTTGAACTGGTACATGCCGAAAATCGTTGTATTCAGGGAGGATGACATGCTGAAATCGAATGCATTGGCAAATCCGGAAACACTCCTTGTTTTATAACCAGGAAGAATGGTGTCGGTTCCGTCAACCAGGGTGTCGGTCTGGTAATATTTGCGAATGGTCTTAAGGTACATCCGGTCGGTGAGGTTAATAGAGTTGGACCAGTTGAAGAACTTAAGCACCCGGAAAGTGGCGTTTATCGGGTAGCTGTGTCTCATTCCATTTTGCATGGAGTCGGCCCAGTTTCCTTTCATGAAATTTGAATCGACTGTGTTATAGCGATTCTCTGCATCCATGTTGTACTTCATGCTGATCTGCTCATACCAGCGCATTTTCCCGACCGGATTCTGCCTTCTGAAGGGATAAAACTGATTTACTGAAAATGTGAGTTGCGGGAGGGTAATGTTGATGGTTTTATTCAGCGTGTTCTGACTATGGTTGAAGTTGAGGTTAAGGTAATATTTGCCTGCAAAGTTGGTGGAGTAGTTGATGCTGGACTGAAAAGTGTTGGAAAGATAAGATTGAGTACTGGATGAAAGATCGTATTTGTTATACGTGTTGCTCACAATATTGACATTGGCAGAAAAACTGCTGTGGGGCCGTGCTTTCCCGTCCTGACTGTGAACCCACCTGATCTGAAAATCTTTGTTTTTCTGGTAATCCGGTGAATCTGCCGATCCCAGGATATTCACCGCATAACTGAAATTGAACGATCCATTATAATGGTAACGGTTATTATAGCGGATGGTTGGTTTAATTGCCCAGCTGCCATGCGTGTAGATATCTGCCAGGACCGTTACATCCAGATATTGACTCGCAGCCCAGTAATAACCGAAGTTTTCAAAGTAGAAACCACGGTCTTTGGATTCGCCATAAGTAGGAATGATAATTCCTGATCGCTGCCCTGAACGGTTGGGAAAGAAACCAAATGGAATAAGCAGCGGGGTGGCCACATTGGCAATATCCATATACGCCGGACCAGTGATGACCCGTTTTCCTGGAATCACTTTCCCCTTGTTGAATTTGAACGCAAAATGAGGATTTTCTTCGTTGTTACACGTTGTATATGATCCTGATTTGATGTATGTGATGTCATTTTCCATCTTTTTGATCACCGTTCCGTGGAGGTACCCTTCATCCTGTTTGGTTACGACCGTATTGATGTATCCCCGCTTGGTTGTGTAGTTGTAGTTGATGGTTTTTGATTTGAAACTTTGCACACCGTCGAAGAATTCAGGAGTGCCTATTTCCTTTCCGGTGGTGTCTTTCAGGCTGGTGGCATAGACAAGGTTTTTCGTGAAATCAATTTCAACATAATTGGAGTTCAGGGTAATCTCCTGATATTTAATTTTGGCCTCCCTGAATAGAAATACCTTTTGCCCCTTGATTTCGAATCGAAGTGAGTCGACAGCAGCGTAATCAACAGGAGCTGCCAGCTGTGTTTTTTTTAGCTGTTTTTTTTGCAGGGAGTCAATGCGGGGCACAACAACAACATCTTGATTTGGCTGCCGGATCGTATCCTGGGCGACCACTTCAGTGATTTGCAGGAAAAGAAGGACCAAAAGAAGAAAAGGATGGAAAGACCTTGTTAATAATTTCGTTAACAACTTCTTTTCTGAATTCTGAGGTTAATTTTCTATCTTTGTTTACTGTAAAAATTCAGAATAAAAAGGCGTTAGAGACCGTTATTCTTCGGGTTCCAAAACTAAGCAAAATTATTGAAACTACTGCCTTTTTTAAGATTCTTTAACAATCCAAATTCACGGATGCCGCGTTTAATCTGGTGTTTGCCGGTACTGTTCTTTTTTATCTGGTCAGGTTGTTTGCAGGCGCAACGACCGGGATCCATTCGTACAATCGTAATAGATGCAGGACATGGAGGGCATGATCCCGGTGCGATTGGCTTGAAGTTGAAAGAGAAGAATGTCAATCTTGCCATCGCACTTAAGCTTGGAAACCTTATCCTTACCTCGCAAAAGGATGTAAAGGTCATCTATACCCGCGACAAGGATTACTTTGTTGAGTTATACCGGCGTGCCGGTATCGCCAATGAGGCGAAAGCCGACCTTTTCATCTCCATCCATTGCAATGCCAATAAAAACCATTTATTGAAAGGAGCTGAAACTTATGTGATGGGGCTCCATAAGTCGCAAGCCAACCTGAATATTGCCAAACTGGAAAATGCTGCAATCCTGCTGGAGTCTGATTATCAGTCATCCTACAATGGATTTGATCCTAACTCGGACGAATCCTACATCATTTTTTCATTGAATCAGAATTCCAACCTGGAGAAAAGTACTGATTTCGCTGCAGCAATCCAGGCACAAATGGTTGAACGTGTGGGAATGAATAACCGCGGTGTACGACAGGCAGGATTCCTGGTATTATACAAAACGACCATGCCCAGTGTCCTGGTTGAAACCGGCTACCTGAGTAACCCCGACGAAGAGAAGTTTTTAATGTCTGATAAGGGACAGGAGTACATCGCAATGGCTATATTCAGGGCGTTTTTAGAGATTGCTCATGTCGGCCAGGTCGCTGAAAATCAGGGTAAACCTGATGAAAATAATGATTTTCCCCATGAAGCAAAGGCCCCGCAATCAGAGGTTGTGAAAACTGAAACTCCGAAATCTCAAATTCCTGTGTCCACCGGCAAGCTTTCTTTCAGGGTTCAGATAGCGGCTGAGACCAGGGAACTTAGAACCAATGCGCCTAAGTTCTCCAAATTTTCCAATGTTCAGATGTACAGGCATGGTGGTTTGTATAAATATACGGTGGGGGATGAAAAGGACCTGACAGCAGTTCTCGGTCTGCTGGGAAAGGTTAAGGAAAAGGGAGTCAAAGATGCATTCGTGGTAATCTTCAGGAATGGGGAACGGATACCCCAGCCAGAGGCCGACAGGCTCATGAGGAAGTAGGAATTTTATTTGTAAGTTTGCAAAAACAGCTGCTGTGAAAATAAGGAAAGAGATAAAAGTCGGTGTCATTTTTGTGGTTGCAACCGCGATTCTGATCTGGGGACTCATGTACCTTAAAGGCCTTGAATTACTTAAGACCAGCCGCAAATTTTATGCAGTTTATGATCAGGTCAACGGCCTTGTGGCAGCCAACCCGATTTCGATAAAAGGGTTAAAGGTCGGGCAGGTCAAAAAGCTCTATTTTGACCCGCACAATCCCGAAAAAATCATCGTGGAACTCTATGTACTTGGAGATTATCCCATTGCTAAAAATTCTTATGCACGCATCTTCAGTTCCAGTTTGCTTGGTTCTCCAGAGGTTGAAATCGTTCCTGGAGATTCTAAGGTGATGGCTGTGAACGGCGACACTTTGCTGTCATCCACAGAGGCAACCCTCGGACAAGAGGTTAACAAGCAACTGCTGCCATTGAAGACCAAGGCAGAAAATCTCATCAGCTCCATTGATAGTATTGCAATTATCGTTCAGGAGGTGCTGAATAAAAACACCCGGGATAATCTTGTGGACGCCATCGAGCACGTAAAACAATCACTGGAAAACATCGCCCATACCACGCATAACCTCGACACACTCATGTCTTCACAGCGTAATAATCTGACCAAAATCATTAAAAATGTGGAGTCGATCAGCAGCAACCTCAGTCACAACAATGATAAAATCACCAATATTATCAACAACTTCTCAAATCTGAGCGATTCCCTCGCAAAAACCAATATACCGCAAACCATTGCACAGGTTAACAAGGCGATTTCCGACCTGGATGTGATGCTCCTTAAAATCAACAAGGGAGAAGGGTCGGTTGGCCAGTTGCTGAATAATGAGCAATTATACAACGAGGTTGAAAAGGCCGCCCGTGATCTGAATATGCTTCTGGAGGATATTAAGAAGAATCCTTCGAAGTATGTGAAGGTGTCGGTGTTTTAAGGGGGGAAACGGGTAAACGGGTGAACGGGTAAGCGGGTAAACGGGTAAGCGGGTAAGCGGGTAAGCGGGTGAACGGGTCACCAGATAAAAATGTCACTTTTTTTGAGTGGCCGGCGTTTTTCTTCCCATTTGAAGTCCTTCAATTTCCGCTCGTTTTGCGGCACTGATGTTTCCGGAATGAGGTGCGCTTCAGGATTACCGATATAGGTGATTGATTTCAACTGATTTTTTTCAAGAAAGACAAGCATTTCACTTGAAACAGCCATGTTTATCCCGATAAGGCTCTTGTCTTCTTCCCTGGCGAAATATATGGTTTGCGCATTTCCAAGCACCCTGATCTTATAAAGTTCGTTCTGATGGAATTTGGCAAGAACTTTTCTTCCCTTGATCTGGTTGAAATTGGCGGTGTCATCCCTGGAAATGATCAGGGCTGAACTGTAAAGTTTGAGTGAGTCTGCTTCCCCATTTCGGAGGGTGAGCTTGATGGAATCTGCGGACAACTGATTTGAATCTGACCAGATCACCGGATCACGGTACATGGTCATGGTGGAGTCCTTGCTCAGGTATGTCAGTGAGTCACACATCCCCTGCATGTCCTGCCTGAAGAATTTGACATGGTGAAAACAGAACACATCCTTAATTTGCTGCGCGGTGTCGAATGTTCCCCGCACGGTGTCTGCGTGCATGAACAGTGAATCTTTTTTGTCGACAAATACGGCTACTGCGCTGTCTGTCATAAATGCAAAACCTTTTTTGCGCTGCATCTCACCATAATTCCCCATGAGTAAGATATTCTGAACAGTATCGATGATGAGTGCCTTGCGAAACACCTGGCCGAACCCGATCGTACGCTCATAATACATGCTGTCGCCGGTCAGATAGGTCGATTCATGGTATATCCTGGCCTTGTCACGGAACCGGGCCTTGTCAAGTTTTGTGTTGTACCAGCCATTTTCGCAATAGATTGAATCCAGCTTGTCGTTGCTGATAATATGCGATGGCCCGAAGAAATAGGCGGTTTCCGTTACCGTATTATACATCAGGGTGTCAGAATACATGGTGTAATCCGGGGTAAGCATATTCACCTTATCCTTGAAGAAGAATTCTTTTTTATCCGTATAATAGTAACCATGACGGCTGACCAGAATATTTTTATCGTTGACGATTTTTCCCCAGTAATCGTATTGGGCGATTTGGGTATTGCGGTTATAAACCAGGGTATCTGTTGTGAGGATGGTTTGATTGTCGATCAGCCTGACATTGCTGTAAGCATTCGAAATTTTCGTATTGCCGTCGTACCTGAGAGAATCGCTGTAGAGGTTTAGCGTGTCGCTGAGTTTGATCCGCACATTCCCGTAAGCCATCATTCGGTTTTCCGCTTCATTCACATAAGCACTGTCGCAATATAGGAAGGCACTGTCGTGATTCATCACCACACTGCCCAGAATTCTGGGTCCGTCGGCATAAACGTCCTTGTTGAATTCCCACACATTGCCTGAGTAATGTATTTTCGTCTTGCCCTCTTCCTGGGAAAATGACCTGAAGCACAGTAACAGAAGGATTAAAAAAAGAGCATGTCGAATATTGAACATTGATATGAAATGGATGCGCAAAGATACTAAAGTCAATGTTACCAAAATTAATGAACAATTCAACGGGGTTATTGACAAAAAAGGTAATTTTGAGCACTCTTTATAACTATTCCTGCTGATACAATGAAACAAATTTTCGACGCCAGGCGTAACCATGCCGAAACCCAGCAAAAAATCGGATACGTCCCCCGCAAAAAAGCCACCCAGGCTGATTATGACCACATCGGTTTCATGTCGGGCCTTGAGGTTCACCAACAACTGAAAACAAAGGAAAAGCTTTTCTGCCATTGCCCGGCTGGGATTTTCCAGAAACCGGATGATTACGATGCGGAGCTGGTTCGCCACATGCGCCCGACGCTGAGTGAACTCGGGGAATATGACGGTACTGCCCTGATGGAGTTCAGAACGCGGAAAAACATCATCTACCGGATTAAAAATGAGACTGCCTGTACATACGATGTGGATGACACACCTCCATTTCCTTTAAACCGCGAAGCACTCTCTCATGCGATTGACATTTCGCTGCTCTCGAAACTGAAGGTAGTGGGAGAGGTGCATATTACCCGGAAGCAATATCTGGATGGTTCTATTCCGACCGGATTTCAGCGAACAGCCATCATCGGCATCGAAGGTGAAATCCAGCTAAAGCATAAAAAAATACGCCTGATCCAGCTAAGCCTTGAAGAGGATTCCTGCCGGGAAGTGTCAGATATCGGTCATGTGCGGATTTACCGCACCGACCGTCTTGGGATGCCACTGATTGAAACCGTTACTTATCCTGAGTTTAAAAACCCCGACGAAGTCAAGGAAGGAGCCGACTATATCCGGTTTCTGAATCGCAGTACCGGCAAGGTACGCAGCGGGATCGGATCTACCCGTGCCGATGTGAACGTGAGCTGTAAAGGTGGAACGCGTGTTGAGATCAAGGGTGTTGCCCACAATGGCTGGATGCCCGAACTGACGCACAATGAAGCATACCGGCAATGGGCCATGCTGGCGATCAGGGATATTCTGCATAAAACAATAAAAGATCAGGCTTCATGGAAAATAACATACCGTGAAGCAAAAGCAAAAGATTTTAAACTCGAAAACCTGGGGGTTCCGAAGAGCTCCACACTTAAGGTATATCTTGTTAATCTGCCACAGTTTCAGGGAATATTATCCCACTTCGCCCAGCCGGGGAAGATGTTTGCTGACGATTTTTCCGACCGGCTGAAGGTGATCGCCTGCATCGAAAAACCAAACATGGTCCATTCTGAGATGCTGGAGGATCTGGTAGGAGAGAAGGCCTGGACTAAAGTCCAGGGTTTGCTGGGAAGTAAGGAAGGGGATGCACAGCTGATTTTCTGGGGGCCCGAGGATGATATTAAGACTGCCCTTGAAACCATTGAAGAGCGGTGCAGGCTGGCATTTGCAGGGGTTCCGAATGAGACCCGTAAATCTTTTGAAGACGGAACCACTATCTTCGAGCGGGTTTTACCTGGTGCCGACCGTATGTATCCTGATACCGACTCAGCCCCAATCCCACTGGAAGATGCCGACATCGATGAAGCAGCAAAACGGCTTCCCAAACTGGTTTCAGAGCGCATAGCACAATTACTGGAGTGGAATGTGCCCGAAGACACCCATACATATCTCCTGAAAAACAACCTTGTTCCTCTCCTTGAAAAGGCAGAGGCGGAGCTGAATATTCCGGCAAGATTTACCTCCAGACTGCTTGCACATACCCTGAAATACTTGCAGGGACAATACCCCGCGCTCCCTGATTTCTCGTATGATAAAATTTTCGAATTGCTCAAATTTCTTGTTGACCGCGACATCGACCTTGCCATCGCCAAAAAAATGTTGTTCCATCTCTATCAGCACCCCAAGATGGATTGTGAGTCAATACTGATTACCCTGAATTTTAAAGTGGTTTCCAAAGAGGAGATCCTTTCGAAAGTTCCCTTCCTGGTTAAAAAATACCAGGAGATCAGAACTTCACAGGATGATACGGCAGGATTGCGCTGGGTCATGGGAAATCTCAGTAAACTGGCAATGGGTAATATCTCTTTGAGCGAACTGAGCAAGGGAATAACACTTAACACTTAATCACTTAACACTTACTTCCAGATTATGACCGAAGATATTTTCCAGGGATATAAAGGAAATGCACTCGCAGTA
>CAYHGE010000016.1:2594-24494 GCA_964355945.1 uncultured Draconibacterium sp. | reverse complement strand
CCAGATTATGACCGAAGATATTTTCCAGGGATATAAAGGAAATGCACTCGCAGTACTGCAAAAATTCAATGCCAGGGTATGGGCAAAGGTGAAAGTCGAAAGCAGCCGTGGCGTTTTTGAAGGCACCATTCTGCCGCGGGCAGAAAATACCGATGATAAACACCTTGTTCTGAAAATTTTTACCGGATATAACATCGGTGTCTCCATTGATGGAATAACCGACATCGTGGAACTTGGCTATAAGAAAGCTATCTACAAGATTCCCGAGAAAGAGTTTCCTTATTCCAAGGATAAACCAAATGTAAAGCTTCTCGGTACCGGCGGAACCATTGCTTCCCGGCTCGACTATCGTACAGGTGCTGTAATCCCCGCATTTTCGCCGGGTGAATTATATGGTGCTGTGCCGGAATTGGCCGATATCTGCAACCTGACTACCGAAAAACTTTTTGCAGTATTCAGCGAGAATATGGGTCCGGAGCAGTACAAGAAACTTGCAATTGCCATCGGAAATGAAATTGAAAAAGGCATCGATGGCATCATCATCGGGCATGGAACTGACACCTTGCATTATACTTCTGCCGCACTCACTTTTATGGTGCAAAATTCTCCGGTTCCAATCGTCCTCGTAGGGTCGCAACGTTCATCCGACCGCCCCAGCTCCGATGCCGCACTAAACCTGATGCATGCAGCGACAGCAGCAGCGCATGGCGATATTGCCGAGGTGATGGTTTGTATGTTTGGTCCGACCTCTGATGAGTATGGATTTTTGCATAAGGGAACGCGTGTAAGAAAAATGCACTCATCGTACCGTTCGACCTTTCGCACCATTGGCGACACTCCCATTGCGACTGTCAGCCGGCAGGGTGTGGTTCCGATCAAACATGATTACAAGCGCCGGCGTACAGACCGGAACGTGACCATTATGCCCTATTACGAGGAAAAGGTCACAATGATCTATTATTATACCAACATGCAGCCTGATGTGATTGATGCACTGGTAGATGCTGGGTACAAAGGAATCATCATCATCGGCACCGGGTTGGGTCATGTGAATAAACCGATCTACCCGGCCATTGAGCGGGCCATTGCAAAAGGTGTGGCCATTTATATGACGGTTCAGACACTTTGGGGTTATGTTCACATGTTTGTTTATGATACCGGCCGCGACCTCATGGCAAAAGGAATCATCCCGGCGGAGAACATGCTTCCCGAAACTGCCTTTATCAAACTTAGCTGGGCTCTCGGACAAACCTCCGACCTTGCAAAGGTGAAAGAGATCATGCTCACCCCCATCAACAGCGAAATAACCCCGCGTGAGCCATACAACGGTTATCTTATCTACCAGGGCGGCGTGCCGGAAGTGGAGGAGTTTATCAGGAAATTCCATAAGTAAACGCACCAATGGCCAAAGACTGATTCGTAGTCTGTATTGGAAATTTTCGCCTGATTCCCGATTTTTCACCCTGTTTAACAGGAAATGTTTCCTTTAAATACTGGAAATATTACATCCCTGTTGATTTCCTTTTTGATATTTCACACCTTATATTTACAGTTATGTGAATTGAGCATGATTATACCCTCTCATTTCATGATATGCTTGTTGCCATTGGTGAAATAAAACGTGGAATTACAGGTCTGCATAGTCTCCAAACAGAACCAAAGCCTCATTTTATGAAAACAATTTTACTGATTTCAATGCTTTCCCTGCTTTCACTCAGCAATGAAGCAGTATTTTCCCAGAATATCAACAAACCAAATATATCGGGTCCTGCAGGATTACGGGTGAATAGTTTCTCCGGAAGTTTGTTTTACCAGCGAAATGATCTTATGATCCCTTGCCGCGGGATACCCATTAAAATTTCATTTTTTTACAACAGTGCTACCACTGCCATCGACTATGGATTCGGCCCCGGATGGTCCTTTACCTATTCGATGAAGGTGATCCCGGGAAGCAATATAGCCACCGTTTGGCTCGCTGAAGGGAGAAAAGAGGTCTTTACATATAATGGCAGCGCATACATTGCTCAGGCGGGAATTTTTGACTCTCTCGCAGAATACCTGCCGGGTAAATTCAGACTCACCACAAAAACCGGAACGAAGTATTTCTTTGAAAATGCAACCCACAAAAGACTTACCAAAATCACTGACAGGAACAACAACCAGTTAACCATTACCTACACCGATTCACTGGTCACCATGATCACTGATCCTTCTGGCAGAAGCATTTCACTGAATTATACAGATGGTCATCTTACAGAGATCACAGACCCGAATACTGCACCGGCCCGGCATATAACCTATGCATATGATGCTAACAGCCAACTGGTCACAGTGACGGATCCGATGAACAACGTTATACATTATTCCTATGATGTGGTGAAGAACCTGATACAATTAAAGGATCAGTCGAATAATGAGTTTAATGTAACATACATGAACTGTGCAAATGTCTCAGATATCACCTCCCCGATCAGCAGCATGCACTTCGAATATGACACATTGCTGCGAAAGACCACGGTTACTGAACCTGTAAACAACATCACTCAAAGTACCTCTTATCATTTTGATACAAATGGGAACCTGGAGGAGAAAATCGGCAGTTGTTGCGGCTTTCACCAGCTTTTCAGCTATGACGCATATAACAACATGATCGGGAAAACCAATGCAAATGGCGGAATTACATATTATTCCTATGATCTCCAGGGAAATAACACACTAGTGACAGATCCGCTTGGTCATATGACTGCATACACTTTTATCCCGGGAGGCTATAGCCAGGTTTCGAGCAAGACTGATCCGCTCGGAAATGTGTGGTCTTGCTCATACGATGCCAATGGGAACCTGATTCAGGAAAACAAACCGCTTGGAGTTTCTGAACAATATACATACGATGCTTACGGAAACAGGCTTACAGCCACTGATGGCCGCGGAAATACGACACAATACCAGTATAACACCCATGGCGATATTACACTGATGACATTTCCCGGGGGAGCGACCAATTCATTTACTTATGATAATGCCGGCAACCGGTTAACCTTAACAAATGCTCGGGGCTTTACTACCACATACACGTATGATTTGCTAAACCGGAGAACACAAACCACGGATGCACTTGGAAACGTTACAACCTACGCTTATGATTCGAGGGGCAATGAAACTTCTGTTACTGATCCACTTGGCCATGCGGCAACCTGCTCATACGATGCACTGAACAGGAAAACGGGTACCACAACACCCGCAGGAACTTCTTCCCGTACGCTTGATGAAAAGGGAAATGTGCTTTCTGAGACCGATAATAATGGGAATGTCAGATCCTTTACATATAATTTGCAAAACCTGCTGACAACTGAAACCGATGCTCTTGGGCATACACGCAGCATTTCCTATGACATGAACGGAAACAAACTGACGGAAACAGACTTCAGCAGTAACCTGATAACTTATTCCAACGATGCAAGTGACCGGCTTACAGGGATCACAGATCCACTTTTACACACGACCACGATATTGTACGATGCCAATGGCAACAACACATCGGTAACGGATGCGAACGGAAATACGATATTGATGGTCTATGATTCACTCAACCGACAGAAGCAAAAGGACAGGATGGGTGCAACAGCCATTTATTCTTATGATGCTGCAGATAACAAAATTTCTTATACAGATCCCAACGGACATACCACCACTTACACCTTTGATGCCAGGAACAGGTTGACAGGTGAGACTGATGCCCTGGGGCACAGTAAAAACTATGCATACGACCTGCAGGGGAACAGGGTTGCGGTTACTGACCGCAATGGACACACGACAACATTTACATACGATGCCCTGGACAGAATTATATCAGAATCAAATCCGGCAGGGGAGACGACATTAACCGCCTATGATGCAGCTGGAAATACGCTTTCAAAAACGTTATCGAATGGAAATGTCATCACAAACACATACGATGCTGCAAACCGCTTAACCACGACAAGTGACCTTCTCGGTACATTGAAGAGTTTTACCTATGATGCAAATTCAAATCCTCTCAGCGGAACCGATGGCAACGGGCATACAACCTCGGTTACCTACGATGCACGAAACAGGATTATAACTGTTACTGATCCTTTGGGAAATGCTAAAACCCTGACATACAACAACGACTCAAAATTACTATCCGAACAGGATCGAAACGGTCATACAACAACATATACCTACGACGCACTGCACAGAAGAATACAGTCCACCTACCCGCTCGGGAACCAAATGTGGGAAACATATGATGCCGTTGGCAACGTGCTCACAAAGACAGACAATAATTCCAATATCTCATATTTTACCTATGACGCGTATGACCACCTTATAACTGAGACTTTTCCGGATGCAACGATGAAACACTATACTTATGATGCAGTTGGGAATATGACTTCAAGGACTGATAACAAAGGTCATCAGGTCAACTATGTATATGATGCTATCAATCGCCTTACAACAAGGGATTACCCAGGCAGTAACGATGACAGTTTTACCTACAATAATGAATTCGGGATACTAACTGCTGTAAACAGCAATGCAACTCTTACATATTCCTACGATGGTGCCGACCGGATTCTGACTGAGAGCCTGAACGGTAAAATAACATCATATTCATACGATGTTTTAAACAGTAAAATAATCAAAACATATCCCGGGGGAAGAACGATCGAGGAAGATTATAATGGGAGGGTTCAGCTTGCCGCTGTAAAGGATGGTGCGACCTCACTGACGCTTTATACCTATGATGCCGGGGGCAGGATGGTTAACCGGACATATAGCAACGGGGTTGTTGCAGCATATTCCTATAACAACAACAACTGGATCACCTCGTTGAGCCACACCAAAAGTTCCGTGCTGGCACAGTTCAATTACAGCTTTGACAATGAAGGCAATCGTCTTTATGCTGAGAAAACACATCGTACAGGCCATTCTGAAAAGTATGTTTACGATGCCAATGATCGCCTTTCAAATTACAAGGAAGGAACCCTCACAGGAGGATCGATTCCCAGCCCGCTCACACAGACACAATACAATTACGATGGCGCCGGGAACAGGACTACCATGGTTAAAGATGCACTCACGACGACCTATACATCAAATAACCTCCATGAATATACAAGTACCATTGCCGGAACTTCGATAATACTGCCTGCTTATGACGCCAATGGCAATTTGGTGTCAGATGGTACATATACCAACACATTTGATGATGAAAACCGGTTGATTGCTGTCACAGGAGGGCCTGGCGCAACATACAAATATGATGCGCTGGGAAGAAGAATACAAAAAGTAACAGCATCAGGAACAGTCAATTATTTCTATTCCGGCGCCAGGATTATTGAAGAGCGAAACGGTTCGGATATGGTACAAGCCACCTATGTTTACGGAACCTCGACCGATGATCTGCTCTCCATGAACCGTGGGAATGTCGATTATTTCTATCATCAGAACTCACTTGGCTCTGTTGCCGCAATTACCGACAACACCGGTGCTGTTGCGGAACGATATGAATATGATGCGTATGGCAGACCCTCAATTTATGATGGCTCCTATAACCTCCGCACCGTTACTGCAATCGGAAACAGTTATATGTTTACAGGCAGAGAGTATGATGCTGAAACCGGTTACTATCACTATCGTGCAAGGCTTTACACGCCTGACTGGGGAAGATTCGGGCAGCGTGACCCGTTGGAAGAGTCGGAAGGGACGACGAAATTTGGGAATCCGTTTATCTATGTTGGCAACAATCCGCTAAACCATACAGATTCAAAAGGAATGGATAGCGATGACGACAAGATGAAAAAAATCAAGGAATGGGCAAAGGATCAACTCAGGAAGGCATTTTATGATGCTGTGGAAAAGGCAAAGGAAGACCTTACGGAAAAACTGAAGGAAAAAATTGAGGAAGCAATCGGGGAAGGTGCTTCTGCTGTTGGAGGATTATTCATTGATTATACGAAGTTCGAACTGGAAGTAGCACAGGCAATTGTTGGTGCAGCGATCAAAATAGCAAACGTGAAAAATGCATGCCTGATATGTTCAGATCCTCCACCAGGCCATCAGAATAATGATCCTAAGTGGATTGCAAAGCAAACAATAAGAATGTCCTATTGGTATTGGGAATGGTGTGGTGGTCACACTGAGTATTATGAATATCCTGTTTATTGTATTGAGAAAGAAGGACAGCTTTTTGCGATGGTTCCAGATGAAAATAGAAATGATCATTGGGTTCCGTGTTTTTTTTAATACGATAATATCCAAACAGGATATTCAGATGAATTATCAACACGAAAGTAAAACTGTAATTGGAACCAAATCGTCTGCCGGTTTTCAAGGCAAAACAGGATTTAAAAACGAAGCAATTAAATGAAAAAATACAGACGCCATCAAAAAGAATCTCTGAATTTGAATATTCAGGGAATGTTCAGGCAGTTTCGTTGGTTGTTGGGAATGATCGTCATCGGCCCCATGCTGGTGGCAGGTCAGCAAACCGGCTGCCCGCCGCCGACAATCGGGTATGTTACTGAGCAATTTGCAGTTGTGAGTCCTGATGCAGTCACCCGGATTTCGGTTTTGAGTAACAGTCCGCTTTGTGCCGGTGCTCCATTGACCCTGTATGCCAGTTGTGCCGTTGGGGTAACATATCTTTGGACAGGGCCAAACGGTTTCACTTCAGGGGCACAAAACCCGGTTAGGCCGGATATTACGATGAATGATGCTGGAAAATATGAAGTAACCGTTATTTTCCCAAATGGCTGCAGCGGGTACGCAAGTACAAACCTCATCGTAAACCAGTCTCCTGCAGTATCCGTTCTACCTTCAGCCAATCCGGTCAGCCTGGGTACGCTGGTTAATTTTATCGCTCAGGTAGTCAATGGAGGGACAATGCCAACCTTACAATGGTATGTCAACAATGTACCGGTGACTGGGGCCACCAATGCCAACTATTCATATATCCCGGCAAACAATGATGCGGTGGCATGCAAGGCGACGACTGCAAATGGATGTGCCTCAACCTCCACTCCAATAATCATGGCGGTTACCAGCATTCCGGCGACCACCGTACTTCAGAATGTCTTTGTAACCCCCGGCCCGCCCGTGTGTTTCAATGCAATGCAAACAATCTTTGTCGCCGGCAGCGGCACTGCGTTTATGGTTCAGCCGGGAGGGAATGCAACGATGATTGCCGGCAGTAAAATACTGTACCAGCCATTTACCAAAGTGTTCCAGGGAGGATATATGCATGGGTACATTGCCCCTGGTGGGCCATTCTGCAGCCTCACTAAAAATGCTTCAATTGTTAACGTCGCCGAAGGGGAAGGCGAAAAAGTCCCGGTTACGGATAACATATTTTTCAGGATTTATCCAAATCCGACAACCGGGAACTTCGCACTTGAATGGAAGGGTGCAGAGCAACATTTCAAGTTAAGGGTCGAAATATTCAACATGATGGGAGAAAAGGTGCTTTCCCAGGAGCTTTATGGTGAACCCATGCATGAATTCATATTTGATGACATGCCGGCCGGGCTTTATTTTATCAAGCTAACTACCGCAAATTATGGCGGGACGATTAAACTTATAAAGTCAAGGTAGATCTATTGAAGTAGCTTTGTCAATCAGGAATTCCTTTATTTCATCATTAGACACGGCAGGGATCAGATATTCTATTGGTTCAGAATGGTCGATGTCGTGAAAATAAGAAATTTGTGCTCTGAAAAGTTTTTCAGAAAAAAATTGGTTGTAAATTTCGCTGGCTCTGTCGGATATTTGTTCGATGGAATATTGATTTTGTAAAATGAAAAATAAATCAACATAATCTTTCCATTTTGATCTGCGGCCAAGGGCATATGCTTTCATCGCGGCTAAGTCAAGAAGGCTCGGTAACCGAAGATAATCCTCAAATTTGCACGTTGCATCAATGATAAACGGATACTCAAAAAATGTGAACTTCACATCATGAATTGTAATATTCAATTGTTCTGTAACTCGCCTGGTTATTATATAAGGGTAATTGAATGTGGAAATTTTTGATACAATATTTTTTGGTTTTATTGCACCATATTTGAAAAGGTCAAAATCTATTGACCTTCTTGTTCCCAGATGTAACCCGATTGCGGTTCCGCCAACAAGATAATATTCCCGCATAAAATGTCTTACAAGAGGCAGAAGCTGAAGTTGGTTTGCCGATAAAATTTCCTTATGCATACCTGGAAAACAAAAGAGAGAAGAAATTATATACTTCAGGGTAATAGTTCATTTTCTTCCTTCCATCGGCGTTATGGAAAATGCGTGAGATTTCCTTAAGACCTAAAATTCGGAAAAGTGCTTTGACCTCATCCATATTGCCGTAATTCAAGGTTGTTTCAACCAGGAGTTCAAGGCTGATATCTTCTTTTTTGGCTTCAGGTGTATACCAGAACCATGACCTGTGCTTAAGGATAAATTCTTTTATTTCAGGAGTATTCACCGTTTGATACATTTGTTCAAGGAAAACAAATATACATAATAATTCCCAATTCCATCATAAAAAAGGCACTACAAAAAATGATATTTATCTGCGTCTTAGCGTCTCTGCAATGAAATTATGCCTGATTTTACTAGCAAATTTTAAATCTACATGATCGGTTTTCAGGTGCCGGTTTATCAATGGATATTGGAGCCCTGTGTGAATCTTTTCACTATATTTGCGATTCAATCCAGTTTTCCCATTTATTTTCCAACCTGCAAATCAAATTCCAATGAAAAAGTCGATAGCCCAAATTGTCATGTTTATGATCATGTTATTGCTGATTATCAGCACTAGGGCACAAAAATCTTATTCTTACGACTCGGTTAAGGGCGACCCCCTTAAAGCCCGGATCTATACCCTGAAAAACGGACTGAAAGTCTATCTTACCGTTTATAAGGAAGCGCCCCGTATTCAAACTGCGATTGTTGTGCGGACCGGCAGTAAAAACGACCCCTCCGACAATACAGGGATGTCACATTATCTTGAGCACATCATGTTCAAGGGTACAGATGAATTCGGAACGAGGGATTTTGCAAAGGAAAAAGTGCTGCTCGACCAGATTGAAACCAAGTTTGAAGTGTACAAGAAAACTGTTGACACCATCCAGCGGAAAAAGATCTATCATGAAATTGACAGCTTGTCGGGAGTGGCTGCAACATACGCCATTGCCAATGAGTATGACAAGCTGCTTTCAGTGATCGGAGCTAAGGGAACAAATGCCTTCACTTCATTTGAAGAAACTGTTTACATTAACGACATCCCGGGTAATAAAGTTAACCAATGGCTTCAGATCGAGCTGGAACGATTTAATGACCCCGTCTTCCGCCTGTTCCATACAGAACTGGAAACTGTTTATGAGGAGAAGAACATGAGCCTGGACCGGGATGACGACAAGGTTTTTGAAGATTTATTTGCCGGCCTTTTTCAGAAGAATACTTATGGAACCCAAACTACCATTGGCACAGTTGAACATCTGAAGAATCCATCACTCATTTCTCTGAGAAATTATTTTGAGGCCAGATATGTTCCCAACAACATGGCAGTTGTTCTTTCCGGAGATTTTAATCCTGACGAAGTGATCAAACTGGTGGATGCAACTTTCGGTCAATTGGTGTCAAAGCCTGTAACCGCTTATGTTCCTGCCATCGAGGCTCCAATTGCTCAGCCAATTGTAAAGGAGGTGATTGGTCCGGATGCCGAGTCGGTGACCATTGGCTATCGTCTGGGAGGTGTCGACACTAAAGATGCCGACCTGGTAACGATGTGCAACATGGTTTTAAGCAACAGCACCGCCGGCCTGATGGATCTGAATCTGAATCAGGCTCAGAAAGTGCTGGAAGCCAGTGCTTTTTCCTATGTGCTGAAAGATTATTCAGTTAATATTTTTACCGGAAAAGCAAAGGAGGGTCAATCCCTCGAAGAGGTGAAAGATCTCATCATGGCTCAGATCGATCTGGTGAAAAAGGGTGAGTTCGCGGATTGGCTCGTCGCTGCCATCGTCAACGATTTCAAATTGGCAGAAATAAGAAATTATGAAACCAACAATGGTCGTACCATGCAACTGGTTGATGAATTTGTGAAAGAGCTGCCCCACTCCGATATCGTAAATAACGTATCAAGGCTTGCACAGATTTCGAAACAGGATATTGTTGATTTTGCCAATAAAAACTATGGAAACAATTATGTGATCGTTTATAAACGCAATGGCAAGGCTGTTGATACGAAAAAAGTCATGAAACCGCAGATCACGCCGGTAACCATGAACCGTGACGATGAGTCGACATTCCTGAAAAAGATTGTTGCCGAACCAAGTAAGGTGATTGAACCGGTGTTTATTGACTATGCCACCGACATCAAAAAGTTCGATTTTAAAAATGTGGTGCCTGTTTTATACAAAGCGAATGCTGAAAACAAGACTTTTTCGCTATACTATTATTTTGAGATGGGAACCAGCGCCAACCGTGAACTGGCAATTGCTCTTGATTATTTGAAATACCTCGGAACTTCGAAATATACGCCAAAGCAGATACAGGAAGAGTTCTATAAAATGGGATGTTCGTTCAACGTTTACAATGCCGAGCAGGAGATATGGGTTTCGCTGAATGGCTTGAGTGAATATATGCCGAGTGCCATGAATCTTTTTGAACAGTTGCTTGCAGATGCACAACCCAATGTTCTTGCTTTGCAGAACCTGATCGCCGACATTAAGAAGCGCCGGGAGGATGACAAACTTTCAAAACAGGTGATTCTTTGGCAGGCCATGCAGAACTATGGTATGTATGGAGAAAAATCACCCTTTACCAATGTTTTGTCATCTAAGGAACTCGATGCACTCCAGGCCAAAGAGCTGGTTAGTTTAATCCACGGCCTGACTGGTTTTCAGCATAAAATTTTATATTACGGACCAGAAAGTACAACTATTCTTTCTGACATCCTGACGAAGGAGCATAAGGTTACCGGTTCCTTGAAGCCGGTACCTGAATCGAAGAAATTTGAACAGAAGGAGACAAATGCCACCAAGGTTTATACGGTGAACTATGATATGAAGCAAGCTGAAATTATCATGCTTTCAAAGTCTGGTAATTATAATAAGGCAATCATCCCGCAGGTTCGCCTCTTCAATGAATATTTTGGAGGGAGCATGAATTCGATCGTATTCCAGGAGATCAGGGAATCAAAAGGATTGGCTTATAGCGCTTATGCTGGTTATTCTTCCCCGCAACAGCCCTACAGGAACTTCTACCTGTTCTCCTATATCGGAACGCAGAACGACAAACTGCCTGAAGCCATGAAGGCCATGCTGGGGCTCTTCAACAACATGCCTGAGAGTGAAAAAGCGATGAACTCCTCCCGCGAGGCCATAATCAACAAGATACGCACAGAGCGCATCACCAAAGCGAATGTGCTGTTCAATTACCTCAATGCCCAGAAATTCGGGCTTACTTATGACATACGCAAGGATGTTTTTGAGCGGGTTCAAAAGATGACATTTGCCGACCTCAAAGCCTTCCAGCAGAAGTTAATAAAAGATAAAAACTTCACCATCATGGTACTTGGCAACCAATCACAGCTTGATATGAAAACATTGTCCACTTACGGACAGGTGAGTACCCTGGAGTTAAAGGACGTTTTTGGGTATTAATCGTCAGAGAATTTCCTCAGCATCTCCCGGTATTGTGAGAAAACATTCGCCCGGGAGATAAAACCAATATATTTTCCATTCTCAACAACCGGTATGTTGTAACGGTCACTGCGTTGGAAAAGCTGTATAACAGTGTCCATTGAATCATTCGGATTGATGGCATAGTCGGGCATGAACAGGAGATCTTTAACATACGTTTCGTTGTAGATTGACTGGTCGAACATTATCTGCCTGATATTGTCGAGCATCACAATGCCATGGAACTTTCCCTCTTCATCCACCACCGGAAAAATATTGCGTGACGCGCTCCCCACTATTTTCACAAGCTGCCCCAGTGTTGCTTCAGGTCCCACACTGGCAAAGTTGGTTTCGATCAGTTGCCGGGGCGACATAAACGATAACACTGCTTTATCTTTATCGTGGGTGATCAACTCCTTCCTGGCTGCCAGTTGACGGGTATAGATGGAATGACTTTCAAATATATGTGAGGTCAGGTAGGCAATTGCAGAAACGATGATTAGCGGGGTTAGCAATAAATACCCTCCGGTAATCTCAGCAATAAGGAAAATGGCAGTGAGCGGGGCATGCATGACCCCTGCCATTACGCCAGCCATTCCTACCAGGGCAAAGTTGCTCACAGAAATGTTGAATCCGAAGAGTGTATTTAATAAGACGGCAAAAAAGTACCCGCAGAGGGCCCCGACAAATATGGAAGGGGCGAAGGTTCCTCCGATTCCACCGCTCCCCTGTGTCAGTGCCATCGCCACTACTTTCATGATGATCAACCCGAAAATGATGATGAGAAACGACCATTGGTTTTGTTTTAATGTGCCAAATAAGAGTGAATTACCAATTATTTCACCCTGGCCGTTAATTACCTCCTTTAACACAGTGTACCCTTCTCCGAATAGGGAAGGGTAGGCGAAAATGATAAGGGCAAGCATGGAGCCTGAGATTCCGACTCTTAAGGACTGCGGTATTTTCTTCAACATTGTTTCAATGCCAATACTACCGCGGATAAAGAATACCGAAACCAGCCCGGTAAAGATGCCCAACAGCATGTAAAAAGGAATGTGTCGCAGAATGAACGGATTTGTAAGTGTAAAAGAGAACAATACCTCATTTCCCATCAGCAGGTATGATACCAGGGAAGCCGTCACAGTGGTGATCAGGAGGGGAATCAAAGTGGTCATGGTGAGGTCGAGCATGAGGATCTCCAGAACGAAAATCACACCTGCAATGGGTGCTTCAAAGATGCCGGCGATGGCTCCGGCCGCACCACAGCCTATCAGCAGGGTGGTCGTTTTGTAATCGAGCCTGAATAACCGTGCAAGGTTTGAGCCAATGGCTGATCCGGTAAGCACAATGGGAGCTTCCGGTCCTACAGAACCACCGAATCCAAGCGTGAGCGTGCACGCAATGAGTGATGAAAAGGTATTGTGTGGCTTGATCTGACTACTGTTTTTTGAAATGGCATAAAGGACCTTGCTTACTCCGTGGCTGATATTATCCTTTACCACATACCGGATAAACAACAAAGTCAGGATGATTCCGATCAGCGGAAAGGCGAGAAACAGGTAGTAAAAACCATGGTAGCTGAAACCGTTGGTCAGGAAATAGTTGGTGTAATACAACGTGTTTTTGAGTGCAACCGCGGCTAGTCCGCTGCCAACACCAACCAGGATGCTGAGCATCAGGACGAATTGCCGTTGTCTGATGTGGCGTAATCGCCAGACAAGAAGTTTACCGGTGACCGATTTAGGGAGCATACCGGTGCAAATATAACCTTTTAAAATAATAACTTTGCCGGCCATGAGTCATGAGCAAAGGTTAAAAAAAAACCATTAAATCAACTATGTCATTCTTTAAAGAACCTGCAACAATGTCATCACCACGATACGGAATCATACTATGTTGCCTGTTGCTTTTTCTGCACATTGATACCTTTAGCCAGAATCTGCTGCCTTACCAGGATTCAAAGGTTCCTGTAACAATGAGAGCCAGGGATCTGGTGTCGAGAATGAGTTTACAGGAGAAAATTTCTCAGCTGGGCAACTTCACTCCTGCAATTGATCGCCTGGGTGTTGCGGCTTACGGCTACTGGAACGAAGCGCTGCACGGAGTAGTTGCCAATGGTGTCACCTCGTTTCCACAATCAATAGCGCTTTCATCAACCTGGAACCCTGATTTGATTCACAAGGTGGCTGATGCCATTTCGGATGAAGCCCGTGTGAAAAACAACATGGAGGGACAGGGATTAACCTATTGGAGCCCGGTAATCAACATGGCGAGAGATCCCAGATGGGGCAGGACGGAGGAGACTTATGGAGAAGATCCTTATCTGACAACCCGGATTGCTTTGAATTTCATCAGGGGAATGCAGGGCGATGATCCACGGTATCTGAAAACGGTTGCAACAGTGAAACACTTTGCCTGCAATAATGTGGACTCAGGCCGGCACGAAATCTCTTCTGATGTTGACGAACGAAGCCTGAGGGAGTATTACCTTCCGGCATTTAAAGCATCGGTTGAACGAGGTAAGGTCTTTTCGGTGATGAACACGTATAATGCATTGAATGGCGTCCCGGGGCCGGTCAACAGAACATTGCTTGCCAATATTTTGCGCGGGGAATGGGGGTTCACTGGTTATGTGGTTTCTGATTGTGACGCCGTGCTTGACGTTTATGCCTCCCATGGTTATGTGAAAGATGGTGCGGATGCAGCCGCATTGTCAATTAAAAGCGGGACAGATCTTAACTGTGGTGATACCTATCAATTGTTTGCAAATGCTGCGATTTCCTCCGGAATACTGGCTGAAACCGATATCGACACTGCCTTGACGAGGATCTTCATGGCGAGATTTCTCCTTGGTGAATTTGACCCGCCTGAAATGGTGCCTTATACTGCAATACCCGATTCAGCAATCGATTGTCAGGAACATCGCAACCTGGCCTTACGCGCTGCCCGGGAGGCAATTGTGCTGCTCAAAAACCAGAACGGGATTTTGCCATTGAACAAAGAAGCAATCTCGACCATTGCAGTGATCGGACCAAATGCCAATATCATGCAACTGGGAGGGTACAGCGGTTCACCTGTTGTTTCAATCACTCCGTTACAGGGCCTTACTGGTAAGTTCGCAGCTCCCGGTAAAAAAATTATTTTTTCAGAAGGTTGTTCCATCAATGGTCCAAAAGATACTGTTGCCTTTGATGATGCAGTGAACGTTGCCCGACATGCAGATGTTGTTATTTTTATTGGCGGGACAGACCTGCAGATCGTCAATGAAGGCAGGGACCGGACTTCGTTGGACCTTCCCGGAGTGCAGGACGATTTGATCCAGGCATTGTATGAGGTCAACCCGAACATGGTTGTCGTCCTGGTCAGTGGATTCCCTTTGGCGATCAACCGTGTGAATGATGTCATTGCGGGAATTGTTGCCGCCTGGTATAATGGCCAGGCAGCTGGTGCTGCACTCGCCGATGTTATCTTCGGTGATTATAATCCGGGAGGGAAGCTGACTTCCACCTGGTATAAGTCAGTCACAGACCTCCCTGATATGAACCACTATGATATTAAGGAGAACAGAACCTATCTCTATTTTCCCGGTACTCCATTGTTTGCTTTTGGCCACGGGTTGAGTTATACCCGGTTTGATTATGGGAACCTGCTATTGAGTAAGCAGACATTGCGTCCCAATGATTCCATTTTGGTCAGTGCCACAATTAAAAACACGGGGGAAATTGCCGGTGATGAAGTTCCGCAGTTATATGTCCATCATGTTTCTTCAAAGATGAGAAGGCCAATAAAAGAGCTCAAAGGATTCCAGAGGATCACGCTCCAGCCGGGTGAGTCCAGAACTGTAACTTTCAGTTTAGCTCATGCGGATTTATCGTTTTATGATGTTTCATCCAAAGCATTTTTAGTTGAAGATGGTTCGTTGGAAATATTGGTTGGCGGTTCTTCAGATGACCTGCAACTACAGGGTCAGATTACCATTCAGGGAGGCATGGTGGCTGAAACATACAGGCAGAATCCACTTATCCGTATTGAGGCGGAAAATTTTGAATTTAAGTCAAACCCGATGACTATCACCGTTAGTGAGGAAGGAGGTCAAAGTGTCAAAATCATGGCCGAAAATGACTTTGTGGTTTACAGGAATGTTGATTTTACCGAAGGTGTTACCTCTTTTGATGCCAGAATATCGCTTTCATCAATGGCTGGGCACGATGCGATTATGGAGATCAGGCTTGACAGCCTTACAGGAACGCTAGCCGGAATGATGATGTTGCATGCATCAGCCATGGAAGACGGGTATCAGACAAAATCATGCATGATCACAGGTGCCGGAGGCATTCATGATTTGTACCTTGTCTTTAATGGTGCCGGAGCTGAGCGTTGCAAACTGAACTGGTTTGAATTTCGCAAGGAGCAGGTCGCAGCGGATAACAACATTCATGACATTCATTTATTTCCAAATCCAGCTTCCTCAGAATTCCGGATATTGTTTACAAACAGGGAAACCTCAGATGTCCTGATCGAAATATTTAATCTGAATGGAATTATGGTTGATTCCTATGAGGAGGTTGCCTATCCAGCCGGAAGAAATATGTGGAAAATTGACATCCGCGATGCCGGCCTTCTTCAGGGTATGTATATTGTAAAATGCACGATTAATGGTGATTCCGAATCATTCAAATTAGGGGTTGTTCAATAACCTGCTCGGGACCCCGTCAGGGTTCAATAGGAAACAGCATAGAGAAATTCAAACCCCCAGCCACCACTGGAAGGATAGTAAATACTACGAACTCCCATTTCAATAGGAACAACAAACCGTAACAGATGAAAATCGGCTGTTAGTTCGCCACCCATCGACTCGTAGGTGTTAACATTCCCGGGGTTCTTTCCGTTTCCCCAGTCGTAATAAAGGTTTAATTTCAATCTTTTCAGATAAATTACAGAGCCAAAACTGAAATCAGGATACCATACCGGAAGGTTATAGTTGGTACTTAAACACACCAGGTTTTCATCCTGTTCACCGGAATACCCTCTCGGATAGATGATAACATCGGGGAAATAGTAGAGGGATTCCGCGTGGTCATTCCGTTCCTGGAATCTGCCATTAATTAAAATGCCATGGTGCCTGAAGAGGCCGGGAAAATAGCAGTTGGCTGTTGCTCCAAATATCGATCCGAGCTCATAACCCCCGAATGGCGTGTTCCTGAAGGCAATAACAATTGACTGCCCAAAACGAGGATAAAGGTCTTTTGGGGTGGAATGTAAATATTGCGATGCCGATAGCCTGTAATCCATCGTAGTTATCCAGCCGGTGATAAAGTCGTCCGGGGTGGAGGAGTCGTGTTTAATGCCTGTCAGTGTGGTTCCGATTGATGGAAGAATATACCGGGAATAGCGGCCGTGTGACAAATTCCAGGGAATACTCGCAATGGCTTTGAAATTGGTTTCCTGCCAGGTAAAGCGATACGTTTCATTGCTTCCATGGTATCTGGCGTCAGCGGCACGGTTGCCAACATCGAATCGTAATGTAAATTCGGGATACCATCCGCGATAACTTATTGAGGTGTAGAATTTTCCGGTTTGCTCATTAACATTATACTCCCAGCCGGCTCCTGCAAACATGGTACTAAGGGCGTTTTGAGAGAGCAGCATCACGCCGGGATTTATATTCAGGTTGTTGATGTCAAATGAGGCCGGTGCCCAGCTATGAGGGTTAAAGAGATGTGAAATTTTCGAATATTTCCTGACAGGATATATTGTGCCTGATATCGTGTCTTTGATGAGGTTGTAAGCGTCGGAAGCGTTCATCTTGTAAATATTTCTCAAGACTACACTGTCCTGAATATTTGCTTTTTCTTGCCTGGCAAGGGCCTCAGAAAGTTGGTATGAATGGTTGCTTACCTGCTCAATAGGCATCCAGGTTGATGTGTCAAAGGGTAATTCTGCAATCATCAACCCGTCGGATGTGTAATCAGAACAAATTATCTGCGTATGATCCGGGGTGAGATCAGGATCAAATGTGGCAAAACGACCCGATGTTATCCTGAAAATCGCCCTGGTTATGGTATCCAGGGCGTAGATATTTTCTGCGCCGGAATGATCAATACTGTAGATGATATACCTGCCGGAGAAAAATGCAGGTCCGGTTATTTCTTCATATAATGGTGGAAGTATTTGCCCGATTTGGCCACTGTTAGCATCCATTGTGGAAATCGATTCCCCCTTTTCTGTAAGAAGCGTGAAGATGATTTTTTTGGAATCGGGTGACCAGTTGAGCGCAATGGCTTGTCCATAATCGGGAATCGGATGTCTTTTTATGATTTTACCATCAGGAATAGCCAGGATGTCTATGTTACACTGATTTTCCTCGGAAACATGTATAGCCGCCATCTGAGACCCGTCTCGGGATATTGCCTGGGCAAAATATCGGGAACCAGGAGTCATCTTCTGCTTTTTGCGGGTTTTAAAGTTATACAGCCTGATTTCTGAATAATCGCGATTCGACCATCTTGGATCAACCTTCAGTTCTATCCAGGCAAGGTAATCACCTCCGATGGATATTGTTCCGCTCACATGGTACCCGGGGGTCAATAAAATTTGTTCACTTCCCGTTTTGCGGTCGATGAGCACAAAACGGTCAACATCATCCATGCTCGATTTATCGGCGAGAATGGTTGAGTCATTGATGAGAACCGGATGATAATACACTACATGTGTTTTGGCATTTCGTTTTGTGATTTGCCGCATCTGCATAGGTTTTGATGCGCGAAGCTGTTGTTGCCATGCACTGTCAAGTTCAGTAAGTGATTGTTTGTAAAGCTTTGTTTTCCACATCCCGGTGGTTTTGCGGATGCCACTGTTGAACGGAACGACCATGAAAGGATACCGGGCAACCTTGTCCAGTGCGTTATTCCATAGTTCCGGGCCATATTTTTTCCGTGATTGCCCCACAAGGTAATACCCCAGTGAATATGCATCCGGTGTGAATGTTTTATAGGAGCCCAGGGTGGCTTTATCATAAGAGTAGCAGCCTTTTTCAACTATCTGTGCTCTCAGGATACTTTCAAAAAGTGCCGACCTGCCCCTCCCGGTTTTTGTCATTGAAGTTTCTGTTACCGTTGCATCTCCCTCCAGGAACCAGGCAGGGACATATAATCCCAGGATCCCGCCGGTGATCTGCTCGCCAAAAACATAGTAAAGTACTTTTGAAAAACCTCGGTTAATCTTGCTGATCTGAACAGCATGACGGTATTCATGGATTGCAAGTTGCTCCAGCCACTCTTCAGAGTATGTGATCTGAGGGGGACTTGTGTAAAGCTCGATGCGTTTGGGTGCCCACACAGTCACACCGTTTGAAATGACTGATTGGGTGTGAAGGATAATCGGGATGCGGGGGACTTTGGCCGACAACGTAGTTGTCTCATTCAGGCAGATAATGTCCATGATGTTTGCCAGGTACTGCGCTTTTTTTTCAAATGGCTCAGGGAAAATCAGCTGGTAATTTTTTGTTTTGATCTGCTGCCAGCGGGTTGAGGCCGGGTCTTGCCCCGTGCTGTAGAACTGGCCGAAGCACCGGACGCTAAGGAAAAAGAACAAAAAAAATGTAACCTTGATGTTCATCTGGTCAGGGAGCAGGTTGAAACGGGAACCTGGCAAACAAGTGACAGGTCCCAGGTTTTAGGTTGCAGGTTGGTGTTGTAAATAGTGGATAATCAAAATGATTATCTGTTAATCAACACTTTTCTTACAACTTGATTAGACTTGTTCCTAAATGTCACCGAATAAATTCCATTAGGTACCGGACGCAGGTCAATCTCCTTCTCAAAAGAACCTGTAACTGTTACATTGCTGAGCTCAAATAATTTGGCGCCAAGTTGATTGTAAACAGCAACAGAATAGACTGTCTGCACCGGGCTGTCAATGGCAACCATGAACTTCCCGTCATTGGGTATTGGATAAACGCTGACTTTGCTTGATTCCATCTCCTCCTGTCCAGTCAGTACGATATACACATGGTTTGATTCCATAGAAATGCAGCCGTTCACCGTTACAACAGTCCAGTACCAGCCCGACAAAATGGCTGTGTAGTTTTGTCCTGTAGCTCCTGCGATGGCACCTGTGCCTTCACGATACCATTGATTGCCACCGGAAACGCTGCTATGCAGTACATTTCCCGTTGCCGTTACAACCGGGGCAGCCGGAACAGGAGTGACTGTTACAGCGAAACCTGGAGATACTGCACCGTTGCCGCAACTATTGTTTCCGGCAACCGTGATATTGCCGGATACAGCATTTGTTGCGAAATTGACCGTGATATTTCTTGTTCCTGCACCACTTACAATGGTAGCGCCAGAGGGTAAAGTCCATGAATAGCCAGTTGCATTGGTAATTTCAGCACATGAATAGGCAACTCCATTGGTTCCACCGCAAACTGAAGCAGTTCCGGTAACAGGTCCCGCTGCATTCGGCAATGGATTCACAAACAAGGGATAAACAGTAGGTGTCACTGAAGAACAACCGAAGGAGTTGGAATAACTAACGTTCACCCATTGTGAACCGACATTATTCCAGGTAACGTTGATGGTGTTGGTACCCTGGCCGGATACAAGGGTTCCGCCTGGACTGACGTTCCACACGTAGTTTAACATGCCACTGGCCGTTATGTACTGGTTGTTGGTAGAATTGATACATGGGTCATTGCTGCTTCCGATTACAGGAACTGCGGCAGGGTTGATGGTAACGTTATAAATTGTGGGAGTGATTGTTGCACATCCGGTGGGATTGGTGTAGGATACACTCACTGTTCTATTGCCTGGATATGGCCATGAAACAGTGACAGCATTGGTTCCGGCACCAGAAATAATCGTTCCGCCAATTGATACTGTCCAGTTATAATTTGTCATACCGGGTTCTGTGGAATAGATAATATTTGCGGTATTTGCACAAACAATACCTGGGCCTGTGATGGTAGGAGTTGGCAAAGGGATGATTGTAACGGTATATGAAGTCGGAACTGCAGCAGTGCAGCCGGTACCATTGGTGTAGCTCACGGTTACTGACTGCGCACCGGCAGTTGCCCAGCTTACCGTAATACTATTTGTAGTTGAACCGCCTGTAATCGTTCCACCGGCAGAAACAGTCCAGGTGTAACCGGCCATCCCTGTTTCGGTTGTGTAAACATTTCCTGCGGAGTTGATACATGCGCTCGCAGATCCTGTGATGGTTGGAACCGGCTGGGAAATTAATGTAACCGCAAGGGCTGCAGACGGTGAGCCTGCACCGCAAACGCTTGATCCATAAACTGT
The DNA here is from genome assembly GCA_964355945.1 of uncultured Draconibacterium sp. Classification (GTDB taxonomy): domain Bacteria; phylum Bacteroidota; class Bacteroidia; order Bacteroidales; family FEN-979; genus CAIVAT01. The sequence goes on along the minus strand of CAYHGE010000016.1, from coordinate 3,499 downwards.
AATGTTGCCGGATGTGGCAGATGCAGAATAGCTGACTGTGATTGAATTGGTATTTGCTCCGGAAGTAATCGTTGCCCCTGCAGGCAGTGTCCAGGTATAGGATGTCGCATACAGAATAACAGGTACCGTATATACATAACCAGTGCCGCTTTTGCAAACATTCACCGGGCCGGTGATGGTACCAGGTGCTGCAGGAACCGGGCAGAGTGTGGTAAATGAAAGATCATTGCCATACGCAGGTCCTTGTATGTTCGTGCCAACAATTCTGAAATGGTAGGTTGTGTTTTGTGTAAGGCCCGAGATATTCCCAATGGCAGTGCTTGTACCGCCGCCATTCACCGAAGCCGGGAGGGCTGTCACTATAGAGCCATACGCTGCGGTAAGTCCATATTCAAAGGTGACTGCAGTGTTGTTGTAATTGGCAATCACATCTCCGTTCAGGGCGGCCGTTGTGGCTGTGATCATGTCTGCAGGCAAGGTGGTCACGACGGCTTTTGGCTGTGAACCGGTGAAGGTACCAAAGGCAGTCAAACCGGGGGCACTGACCTGCTGGGTATTAACCAGTCCAAAGTCGGTGAAGGGTGTCGGTACAACCTGCATGGAGAAAATTTGTGACTCAGTTCCAACCACATCAGCCGGGGCATATTTGAACAAGGCAGAACAGCTGAATCCTGTAATAGCCGATGATGTGACATTCCAGTACCGGTTCAGATAGCTGGATGTATTTGGATCTGAAGGGTACTTCGCATTGACCAGGTTCACAGCGGCATAATTACCGGCAGCGAAAGTTCCGGAACTGAAATTCAGTGTCACAGGTGAATATTCCGGAGTGCCTGTAACATCACCCACCGGAAAGACGAAACTGCCGGTGAAACCTGTTGGAAAGCCTTTCTGCAGTTTCCCGG
>CAYHGE010000016.1:0-2494 GCA_964355945.1 uncultured Draconibacterium sp. | reverse complement strand
ACCAACCCTGACAGGGTAACTGTACTTGCTGAAGCCGGTGAAAAGTTCAGGATTGCACCTGGTTGTACAAGAATGTTGCCATCGATCTGGTGCAAGCCCGACGCCGGGCCTGTCATGTTAAAGTTGAACGTCCCGTTGGTAATGGTCAGGTTGTCGATTGAAACAGGACTGGTGCCTGAAGGACTGAGGGTAATGCCTGTTGCATCCATCTCAAAGTTGGCATAAGTTCTTCCGGAGAAGGAAGGGGTGAGGTTGGCTGCGACTTTGAAGAGGCTGCCTGCCTGAAATATCACCACACTGTTTGGCGCTCCGGCACCGAAAGGATTGCTGCCGGCCTGTTGAATGTATGTTGAGCCGCCTGCAAATATCACAGACCCCAGGGATGATGTGCCGAAAGGGTTGCCTGAAAAGAAGGATCCGGCTGTGAATAAGGCGCCATTGTTGAAAACAATACCACCCGGATCAGCAGCTGTAAGACGATGGGCTGTGGTGGCGGTAGATGAAAACTTCATACTCCCGCTGATATTCCCGGTTGCAGTAGTCGCCAGAACAAGTGAAATGACGTTGACTGCATTAAAATTCAACGCGCAACCAGCAGGAATATCAAGGTCGGTACTGGCTGAGCCTGTGAGAGTCAATGTGGCTGCTGCAGCACTTTGAAAGTTAACGATGGTGTTATTAGAAAATAGCAGCTGTGCGACTGTCTGGGTGATAACTCCTGTCACTGTCTTAGTCGTTCCGTCGTTAAATTGAAGGATGTCGGCGGATGAGGGTGTATTGCGGCTGGGATTCCAGTTGGCGGCGACGGCCCAACTGCCATTATCGGCACCCTGCCAGGTATAGGTGGTCGATGGGACGCCTGTGGTTGTTGCACTGCCTGAAGGAACAACAGGCGACGTGTAATAATTGTATGTTCCGCTGTTGATGCCATCCCATGAAAATGGAAATATGGTAAAGGAATATTGAGTTCCTGAGGCCAATCCGGTAATTGTTTTGTTAAGTGTAGCACCTGTTGTAATCAATGCTGCAACGGTTCCATCACCCAACGGAGTGCCAACGGTATACGCTGTTGCATCGGAAGGAATGCCGGCAGGAGCGGCCGGCCCGATGCGCTGGATGATGATATAGCCGTCTGCTCCTGCAGCAGCTGAACTCCAGGTCAGCGCGATACTGGTGTTGCCTGTGGCACTGGCGGTGAATCCCGTAACATGCGAAGAAGGTTCGTTTGCCAGTGTATAGAATGATGCTTCACTGGTCAGGCTTGTTCCGATGATGTTGGTGGCATAAGCTTTGAAAAATACTTGTGATTGCGGAGGAAGGCTTCCCCGAAGATGAGCAAAAGCACCGGTAAGGGTTCCCCCTTCTGCCAGTTTATTGTCTGTAGTCGTTACGCCCGGGGTGGCACTCCACACAGTGCCGCGTTCTGTAATGGCCGTCCCGCCATCGTAAGTGATCGTACCGCCAAGGGAGGCGGAAATATCTGTGATGGAAGTGGCCGATGGTAATGAAATTGCCGGGGCAGTCAAAAGGATAGCCGTTGTCTGGCTGTTTGGATTCAGGATGGCTGTGGTAGTAAGGTATTTGGTAGAACCCGCTGTGCCGTTGTATTCATAAACCCTGAACCAGTATGTGGTATTTCCGAAAAGGCCTGTAACCGGGGCAGAATTTCCATTCCCATTGTAAATCACCTGCTGTCCCGAACCTCCATAAACAGGATTTGCAACAGGATCAGTACCATCAGCAGGGTTGGTAAAAGTGTTTGCTGTATTTATGACTGTAATGCGTTTTGCACCGTCACCATTGGTCCAGGAGGCGGTCATGGCATTGGCCGTTACACTGCTGAAGGTGATATCATGTGCCTGAATGGTTGGTGAAACAATGGCGGAAGGAAACAGATCTGCCCATGAAAGCCCGACCCTGATTCCATCAAGTGTAAAATTTTGCGTTGCAGAAAACTGACGAAGGGCAACTGCACCCGGGTTGATATCTGAGGATGCAGCATCTGTGAGAGGGCCAATTGCAGGCAAAGCGGGTTCACTGGCAGGAACTGTAGCATCGAAAACAAACAGGCTGACAATATCATTGGCTGTGCCACTTACGATCTCATATTTAAGAACAATGACATAAGTTACACCAGGGGTGTAGGTACTCGTTGAAAAAGTGCCGGTATTGCTGCCTAAACTAAGGCCAAAATGGTTGGTTGCATCCATGAAGACCTTGCCCCTGAAGGTACTTCCGATCGGATCACCTCCAAGATGGAAAAAATACCCGGCAGCCGTAGTGGTGATGTTTACCATAAAAGCTGTATACACCACACCGGCTGACTGAATCGCAAAAACACGATTGTCATCTTCTCCGGTATTGTCAACAAGTGCTGCATTCCCAATGGCAGAACCGGCATAGCCCGAAAAAGTCAGGCCCGGATTGGTTACTGTGATGGCCTGGGTTCCGGCTCCGGAATGGGCAGTCCAGCCATGTGCGGTAATAAGATCGC
>CAYHGE010000015.1:20426-56209 GCA_964355945.1 uncultured Draconibacterium sp. | reverse complement strand
GGAATCATGATGGTTTTTTATTCAAAAGTAGTGATTTTTCGTTTGTAAACGAAAAATATTATAATAATTTTCGTTTACAAACGAAAAATTCATAAAATTCGACAATGATTATCCTTGGATTCACATTATATCAATAGATAAAAAATGGCTATTTCCCGATACAAAACAGGTTTTTATCTCCCCTGATGATGATCTTTCCATCGGCAAAAGCCGGGGTGCAGGAGGATCCTTCGCCCAGTGAAGACTGACTGATGACATTATATTTCTGATCTGGCGGAAAAATACGCATGACCCCCTTTTTATCGAGAAGGAAAACGTTTCCTTCCACCAGCATGGGCGAAGCAAAGACAGGAGTTTCCACGTCCTGCTCCCAGTATTTTGTCCCGGTTTTCCCATCATAGCAAACAACGGTACCGTAGCTGGTTGCAAGAATAAGATATTTTCCGGCAGCCAGCGGACTGGGGATGTCGGAAAGGTATTCAGAACTCTCCCACAGTAATTTTGGCGTATCCCCGATCTCAATTGCGGCGAGTTTTGAATAATCATTAACGGAATAAACCACCCCATTGGAATAGGCTATGCTGGGGCCTACCTCGCCTGCAATGCAGTTCATTTGCCATAATTCTTTACCGTCGGCCGGATTATAGGACACGACCATGGGGTCGGCTGCAAGGATAAGCTCTGTGCGTTTGCCGGTGTTCACAATCACCGGTGAAGCCCACGAAACCTTTACATTCCGGCTTGTCTGCCAGATGGCTTCACCTGTTTTTCCTGAAAGTGCCATCACCTTGCCCGACCCGCGCTGGTCATACTGGATGATAAGCAGGTCGCGGAACATGATCAATGAAGAGGAGTGTCCATAGTGATTCTGTGGCATGCCTAAATTTTTTGCCCACTGCTGGTTGCCGTCGAGGTCGAGTGCAATGAGATCGCCATTGGCAAAAATGGCATAAACCCGGCGGCCATCGGTGGTCATCGTCGGGGCGCTGAAGCCAGTTTCCTTAAGGATTTTAGGTTCCTGCGATGAACTGCCGGGTATTTTGTCAACACTCTTTTGCCAGATTATCTTGCCGGAGTTGAGATCAAAACAATAGACCTCCCTTTTTGCCGAACTGGCCCCGGTCATAAACACCCTGTCATTCCAGATAATGGGGGAGTTGTATCCGGGCAGCGGGACTTCAGTCTTCCACTTGATATTCTTCCCGCTCTTTCCGTCCCAGCTGACCGGAATGTTCTTTTGACCTGCAATCCCGTTTCCTCCATTTCCCCTGAAAGATGGAAAATTTTTCACCAGCTCCTGTGCAGAAGGATAGCCGTCAAGGCTCTGTTGAGCTGCATTGGTCGCTGTGTCCGACTTCAAGGTTGAATCCACATTTGCATCCTTCATTCCCTGATTCCCGGACTCTTTCATTCTAATATTCCGGGAATCAATACTACCGGGGCTTTCCCTTGGTTGAAGTGCTGCTTCAAGGGACTTACCCAACTCCCTGTGCGTCAGGAAAACAAGCAGGGCGGAACCGATAACAATTGCTATTCCTGTGTACCCAACCCAGGATCTCCTGGCCGACCCGATGATCCAGAGGTCAGATTTTTTATTCGACGGAACTTCTGGCATTGACTTATGAAGAAGTTCAATAGTTTTAACGCAAATAACCACAATCAGCAAACTGAAAAACAGCAGGTATCCGCCCATGCGGACCTGCCATTGGCTGGTGAAAAACGCCTTACGCGACAACAGATCTATTTCACGGATCTCCTGCCGGAGTTGCTGATCATCCGGATTGGCATGCATCCGCTCAACCATCACTTTCATCACCTGTGAATTAAGCGGATCAGAACGTTTGATCTGGATGAAATTTACCACGATGAGAACGCACAGGATCAATGCAAAAATGGCACTGGCACCGGCAATATACCGTAGAGACGCGGCACGCCGCGTCTCCACGGTTTGATGCGCGGCACGCCGCGTCTCCACGGTTTGATGCGCGGCATGCCGCGTCTCCACGGGGTTGGTTATATTTTTTTTATACAATGTCATGATGATCAACAGGACAAAAATCCACGCACCTGGCACAACTGAAACAGGTGCCTTTATTCGGGGTGTAGTCGGTTTGATATGTGGTCACCATTTGATATGCAATGGTAATTCCAAAAACAAGCCCAAGAAAACAACCCAGTATCCACCCCCCGATATAAAATTGTTTCAGAATTGCCGATGCCTCGCTATACACCAGGGAAACCGGCTTGCCCGATGATTTGAATGCAGTTACTTCCATTAATTCAGGTTTGCCCGTTGAGGATGGTGGTTCCAAAAGTGCTTTTGCCAGCCGGACCTTCCCATTGACACCGGCCAGTGTTTCATGCAGCATGGAACCGGTATAACCCCCGAGAAGCATGAGAAATGGAATCAATACGCAGATCAGGATCATTTTCCTGATGGTATCGGATCGCTTCTCCGGATTTTTATCAGTCACAGGCATGTCGATGGCATCGTAAGGACATGAGTCTTCACACAAACGGCATTGAATGCATGTTGACGGAGTAATGGTCAGGTGTTTCCATGAAAACCTGCTGATCCAGTTAAGCAAAACCCCGTAAGGACAAAGAAACCTGCAATAGGGACGTGCGATGAAAACTCCGGATAACAGAAGTGCCCCGGAAAAGATAAACATGCCGAAGGATGCGTCAAATCTGAATATTCCAACAAACGGATCATAACGGCATATTATAAAATCGGTGCCGGTGGCTGCATACAGAACTGCAAGGCCAAGGTAAATGTAAGGAACCAGGCCGAGGATTGTGTTTAACCTGATGCCGAGTTTCTGAGGTTTAAAGGAGACAAGGTCCTGGATTGCTCCGAACGGGCATACACCTGCGCAAAAAGTACGGCCAAAAAACAGGGTAAATACCAGTGGAAGAATGAAGAAGGCAATGACCGTAAGCGGGATGACGTAAGCGTTGTCAAAGGCAGCCAGTGCCATGTTCTGGATGGCACCGATGGAGCATACGCAACCATGACGGTAAAAACCGAAATAGGCCAGTGAGAGTATTGACACGGCAAAAACTCCGATCCGGGAACGTTTTTTCAACACAAGCCATGTCACAAGTGCGAGGGCGATGGCAAGAACAATTACGTCAACGACCGCAAGCAGTCCTGCATGGGCTGCGGGCTGCAGCGTTTCGGGTTGCAGATACCCCGATTCAAATTCCGGTTTCGGAAATCGTTGTACTCCATACACATTCAGGAACTGAACCGTAAATATGATAGAGAATACTACCAGTACAAGGACTTTCTTCATTTAGTGAAATCTGTTGTCAAGGTCGTTCGCTTTCATCTATTGCAGTTGGCTTTAGCCAACTGATAAGATTGATACAATTTATTGGGCTTTAGCCCCATTGATTGTTATTTTTATTAATGGGGCTAAAGCCCCTGGAGTGCAAAATTATCAACTTCCCAGTCAGCTGAAGCAGACTGCAATAAATAGTTCTAATGGCCTGCCAAAAAAAAAATATTGTTCATGCGCTTATACTGGTTTTTCTTGTGTAACTTGTCTGAGCAGGTATGGTTCGCTGAGCGGCACCCTGCTGAATGCTTCTGAAGGACAATTGCGCGCAATCGCGCATTGGTTGCAATTCACGCAGATGTTGTGTCGAACCTGCAGCTGCAGTGATCCGTTTCCGAAAGCACCGCATCCCTTCACACATTTGCCGCAACCGATGCACAAGGGCTCGTCGATGGAATATTCAAAAAAAGGATCTTCAATAAATTTCCGTTTAACCGCATTGGTTGGGCAAAGCTGGTTTTCGGCTCCGGTAGTGAGGGTTTTTGTTTCGGGTTTGAAATATCCTCCGCAAAGATCGCAGTATCCGCACATCGCATACACATGCACACATTTGACCGCTGAAGGGGTTAGCACGCAATTGGTGGCACACCGGCCGCACTGGATGCATTTGGCCGGATCGAGCTGCCAAACCGTCTCACCTGTGGTGGCCTTGTTCGCAACCAGGGCCGCAACCCCTCCGATACCCACAAGAACAGAGGCTCTCACCCCTGTTGAGAGAAACTTTCGGCGGTTGATTCTTGGATTATTTTCCGGTACTTCCATCTCCTGCTTTGTTTTTGTTCATCCTGGCTTTGTCAAGGCGATGCTGATCCGCTTCAGGTAACCGGCACTGTCCCGACTGGCTGCACCCGCCGCAACTGTAATCCTGACTGCAATCCTTTGCTTCGCTCCACCGATGGATCAACACTCCGCTCACAAAAGAGAGTGATCCTAAAATGGTTCCCCTAAGCAACGTGCTGATGAAATTTCTTCTGTTTCGCATAAATTATCTGGTTGCAATCCGTGTCATTATCCCTGTTTTTTCATGATAAAAATCCGCACCTCTATTTTCTCCGGATCAAGTACAAGAATACGATCTTTTGAATCAACGGCGACATCGATCCCCCTGGTTCCTTCAATGAATGAATCAGGGCCGGCTACCACCCATTTGAAAACGCCATCCGGTGAGTAAATTTTGATGCGCTCAATCCCTTTTTCTGTCGTGACAAATGAACCGTCGGAAAGTAATGCAAAATTAGAAGGATTGCAGCATCCGCAAAATCCCTCCATCCGCATGGATGATTCACCCCAGGATGATATTAAATCACCCCCGTCATCGTATTTTTCGAACTGGTGACGGCCGGGATTCACCACCCAGAGTTCTCCATTCTGTCCGACGCCAAGGTCAAAGTACGGACTGGGAATAATGAATCCAGGGACTTTGCGCGCCGGATCTTTCTCTCCGATCTTTTTAAGGAGATTGCCTCGCTGATCAAAATGAAAAACAACCTTGTTCCCGGCATCGGCCAGGTAAACATCCTTTCCGGAAGCCGCAATGGAGGTGATGACCGCATCTTTACCGCAACTGCTCCATTTCATGAGCTGTTTGCCCGTCTTGTCAAATATTTCTGCATGATCCTGCATCCCAAGGTATATCAGGCCTCCCTTATCAACAACTACACAGTTTGCATTTCCTGAGATTGTGAACCCGGATTTCCGCAGCCCGGAGCTGTCAAATATTTCGACACCGTTTTCACCACAAACATAGATGTTATCAGATTGGTCAACTGCAATTCCATGGATGGAAGGGAGCTTCGTACTGAAATGCCCGGCTTCTTCATACATGATCTTTGTTGTGTCGCCCGACCTGAGCGACTTCAGACCATACTCGTAAGGATTCACATTGTCATCCGTTTTGTTGTAAAACATATCCCAAACCATGAACAGGATGACCGCCAATAACAGGGCTAATGAAATCAGGATGATTATTTTGCTTTTCATTTTAAGGAGCTTTAACATCGATGCATACCAGCTGTTTTGAATCCCGCATCAGCAGGTAGCCGCCTGTGATGGCAATCGGACCCCAGGAATCCTGTCCGTCGATAATTCTGGCCTTATCGAGTACGATAAACTGCTTTGATGATGCTTTTGCAATGGTCATCTCTCCGTCATCGTTCAGGATGAAGAATTTTCCATCGGCCATGATATAGGGGCCAAGTCCGAACCGGTCGGTCTTGCCGCTGCTCATCACCGGGTTTTTACAATCTCCTGAGCGATAGCAGGCAAATTGATTGCGCAAACTTCCGGCATCTTTGGGTAAGATGCCATAAAGAAATCCGTTGTCGAAAACAGGTGTCTGCTGTTCAGAAGCCAGTCCTTCCTGGGGTTTGTATTTCTGTAAAGCCTTAACTGTGAATTTCTCATCCGTCTGGCTCACCTGGAGCAGTGCTGATCCTGCGCCATAACCGGCGGTAACGAAAATTTTCCCGTCATCGAGCATCAGCGGTGACGGAGCGACGACCGAGGGTGCAAAATCCGAGGATTCCCACAACACTTTTCCCCTGTCTGTGCCAGATGCCGAAATCCCGCAAACCCCGCCGATGGCAAAGTACACATACATTTTTTTCCCATTGAGTGTCATCGGCATCACGGATGAATGGGACATTTTCCATCCTTTCGGGTTGGGGGTCTCCCAAAGCTTTTTTCCGGTATTGCAATCAACAGCGACCAGGATCGCTTTCCCGCCGGGAGCAATGATCGCCGTATCATTGTCGAGGAGGGGACACTGCCCGGTAAACCAGAAAGGTACTTCTGTGTCGTAATCCCTCACCAGGTCGAGACCCCATAAAAAATCGCCGTTCTGCCTGTTAACGCACATCACCTGGCACTTTGGCCCCATAGTCAGGACAAATTTTGCACTCACGGCAGGTACTGTTCTTGAAAGTCCATGATTTCGCTTGAGATGCACTTTATACCCCCGTTTCCACAGTTCTTCACCGGAGGCCAATGAAAAGCAACGCAACTGGTCGGATTTATCAACTTCATCATAATCAAGAATATAGACATTGCCATCGTACACAGCGGGAGCCGCATGTCCTTCTCCAAGGGTCTTTTTCCACAGAATCGCGGGGCCATTCTTTCCCCATTTATCAATCAGGCGGATGGATTCCTTGCTGATATTATCAAAATCGGCTCCTCTGAAACGAGGCCATCTTGTTCCGGGAATATCCGGTATTGTCTTGTAAAAGGTGAATTCAGATCCGATGATCACCGGCTTCCCGGGAATCGCCGCACCCTTTTTTCTGTTATCCATTCCGGGCACGGAAACCTTGAAGTCCTTAACAGGATCATGAAAAAGCCACCATGCAACGATACCCAACGCCAGAACAACAAACCCCATCAGCACATAAAAGGTCCACCCGTAGGCCCGTAGGCCCGTAGGCCCGTCCGCCTGTCCGCCTGCCTGACTACTTTCTCCTGATATCATAAGCCATCAGCGCTTTCCCGTGCCGGATATACAGGACTCCATTTTGGATCACCGGATGGGCAAAATGTTCAAGGGTGCCCTCAGTGATTTTAAAGGAACTTACCAGTTCAACTTTCCCCTGATCCGGTTTGATCAGGCCCATCATGCCCTGGTCGTTGTAGCAATAAAGCAGGTCATCGGCAAAAATTGTTGAACCGCAACTGAATTTCAGCGAGTCTGCAGCAATTCCGGTGGCGGCTGAAATAGTTTCAAATCTTCCCGGACGATATCGGGAGCCATAAAGATAACCTCCGAGTTTAATCGATCCACCCTGTACATTGCCCCCTTTGAAATTACGCCACACTTCTTTGACGGAACCTCCATCGGGTGCAAGTTCCAGTTTTACGATCCCATTGCCGCCCCGATCGTCACAGTAGATAAAGCCGCTGTCGAATACCGGCGTGTTGCAATGGATGTCGTTGAGCCGTTCAAACGGATGTGACCATAACAGCGCTCCTGTTGAAGCATCAACGCCGATGAGATGATGGATCATCATGGTAACCAGGATCTTTTTTTCCGGCAACCGGATCATCACCGGTGAGCAGTAAGCCGCTGAATCGCCCATCGCCCTCCCTTTCCACATCAGCTGACCGGTAAACCTGTTTAAGGCGGCCACATTGGTGTCCTTGCCCCCCGGGAAACAGAACAGACGATCGTTATCTATCAGCAGCGACTCGGTATAACCAAACCGTACATTGACTCCATGCAGGTCTTTGATCATGTTCACCGACCATTTTTTTGCTCCGTTCGTCGCATCCAGGCAAATTATCTCTCCCATGCTGGAGCAATAGTAGATCAGGTTGTCAACCAGGGTGGGCGTTGACCTTGGACCAGGGAAATTCTCAGTCCACTCCTTGCCTGTTCCCGTTTTCCACACAAGACCGCCTTGTTTATTATAGGCAAACAGGTAACCAATGCTGTCGATTTCTCCCGGAACGTAAATCCGGTCGTTGGTTACGATGGGTGATGCAAAGCCATTGCCGATGCTGTCGATCTTCAGGATCAGCCCGGGTCCGGCTTCCGGCCACGATTTTAAAAGGTTTGTTTCATGATAAACGCCATCGCGGGCGATACCTCTCCATTGTGTCACGGACTGAGAACTGACGTACATTGCAGGGATGAACATCATTGCCAGCAGGGCAAATAATTTTTTCATGCAAAATGTCTTTTGGGTTTATGTTTATTTCGCGTATTTCTGTCAGCGGTTCTATTTAAAGAGTTTTATGTTATTCAATCAGTTTTTTTACTAAAAAATCAACATCTGTATATGGATTCAATTCATAGCATTTTTTATTCTTTAATTCTGGGTCTTTTTTTATTTCATGCCGCAACCATTGGGTGTTTTCAAAAGCTCTTTTTAGGTTTGCTGGTTTTAGCAAAACATTCATCATATTAGTAAGGTCTACTATACCATTGCTTTTCTTGTAATTTTTTAAAGGAGTATTAACTCTAATATACCCAATAAGGCAATCTTTTCCTCTACAACCATTGTCCTTATTACATCCTATTGAGTTACCATTTTCGTCTTTACACTCTGAGCATGAAAATCCGGTTTTATTCTTTTCGAAATGTAAAATAATCCAATGTTCAAAAGACCGACTTGTAAGTCCAATCTGGACTTTTTTATCATATACCTTTTCATTAGCTTTTTCATACGCCTCTTTATGATGTGAATGCCCATCTTTATCAAAGACAGACCAAAGTTCTTCGTACATCTCCTGCTCTCTTTCTATTAATTGAGCTTGTGCAACATAACGTAAAGGAACCGCTTTGATCGCTTCATATTCTGCTAAGCCATGAGTTTCCCCATATAAATACTCACATAATTCTTTCAATACATTTCGTTCTCCAATTTTGTGTTTGTTGGGATTCACAAAACACTTTTTTTGTCTTTTACCAAGCGAAGTTGGGGCTAAAATGGGTATGTCATTTGGAATGGTTTTATTATTTGTAACAACAACATTATCCCAGATTTTTTTCTTTTTTGAAATATTATCTGCAATATAATTAAAATAATCATGCTCAGTTTTGGTGCCTTCACAAACAATTAGAATACTTCTATTCAGTTTCCTTTTTGCCATAATCTATGATGCCCTTTAAATTATTAACATTAGGAATTGCGCCAAATTTTCCCCCTAAATACCATTTTTCAAATGGGATATCTTCTCTAACTCCTTCAAAATCTTGGGCGGAGAATAATTCAGTTTCGCCATAAATATTTTTTTGGGCAAACCATATTTGGTCGGAACGAAAATCTTTATTTAACAAGAAAGTCTCGTGTGTGGTGAAAATTAATTGAGCATTTAAATTATGGTTTTCTTGAAAAAATCGAATTAATAAGCTTGTTAACAACGGATGTAAACTGCTATCTAACTCATCAAAGATTATCACCCCTCCCTTGTTTAGAGTTTTAACCATTAAGCCGCCTAAAGCAAATAATTTATTTGTGCCAAACGACTCATTGAAAAACGGCAAAGCGTGTGTTGATACAATGTTTGGGTTCTTATGTTTGTTGTCATATACATTGTGTTCACCATATAATACTTCGTTTTTTTTCAACCTGTTAATTGATTTTTTGTCACCAATCGTAAGGGTTTCCGATTCATTAACTTGTTTGTTTAAATCAACTATTAAAGATTGAATTTGAGTATCCGCTTCATTAATTAATTTTTCTATTTGACTAATTAATGTCTTATTTTCTGTTTTTTGTAATTCTTCTTTAATATAATCCGCCAAACGCCTAACCCAACTACTTTCAGTTACATTCCAAATTTCAAGCTCGTTAAAATAAGTAAATGCTGGAGATATAAAAGTGTGGTAATTTTCTGCTTTCCCGAAAATTGAGAGAAGCGGTATCTTTTTGAAAATCTCAAACTTTTTGTAATTGAAATTTTTACCTAGTTTAACAAGGTGAATATTTAAGTCATCTTCATTCTTCTCATTTCCTCTTTTAAATATTTCCTGAGGCTTTATATTCGGGAAATGATATAATACTTCTTCAACGATCTCATTTTGATTGAAAGCGATTTTGTATTGGTATTTATGTTTATCCTTGGTTAAAAAAATGACTTCAAATTCTACGGGTTCTTTTGATGAATATGTATTAAATAAAAATGGGTCATATACGGGAATTGGAATGTCGATAGAAATTTCCCTTGAGTCAACAATAAATCTGCGCATTTCAAACAATGCACGAATTATATTGGATTTGCCTGAAGCATTCGCACCATAAATTCCGACTGCTTTCATTAGCTTCAACTTACTCCCATTTGATAAATCTACATCAAATGTATTTTCAGATTTACTTCTCGCTCCACTAGCAAGCATTGTGAATGTTTGCTTTTTACAAACAGAACGAAAATTGGATATTGACAATTCTACTATCATCACTAAAGTTTTTTAGTTGTTCGAATATTTCGTAAATGTAAACACTTTAAGAATGTAAAACAACCTTGATGTGTTATATATTGCAAATATTTCGTGGTAATCACCATATATGGTGGCTTTTTAACATTGGTGATAACAACTGTATCAGATGTAAATAGATTAGCTCGGTAACTTTGATAAAAGATAATAGAATTCCGGTGAAAACAGATGAAACAACTACAACGCCATCCCTATTTTTGTTTAATATCATAAACCATGAGAGAGGTGCCATGCCGGATATAGAGGCGCCCGTTCGCAACTACCTGATGCGCCCAATGCTGATCTTCTCCGTAGGGAACCTTGAAAGAGCTGATCTTTTTAAACGAGTTGGCCAATGGTTCTGCCAGGACCATCTCCCCGGTATCACTGTACATATAGAGCATGCCGTCGGCACGGATGATGGTTCCGCGTCCGGTAATTTTTTCAGAAAACATGTTGGTGCCGGTCTTCCAGTCAAGGCAATACCATGCTTTTCCTGAATCATCTGACCCGAACAGTTTGCCATTTACAAGTACCACACCGCCCATCCGGTTGTCGATATTGGTGTTTCTCCACAGTTCCGTAACACTGGAGCCATCCTCAGAAACCTTCAGCATAACACCACCTTTTCCATAGCCCGACATACAATACAACAAACCCTCATGAAAAAGCGGGGTGTTGGCGTGGACTGAATACTTATTGGGCTGGTCGTGGCTCCACAACAGTTTCCCATCCGCCACATCAACGCCAAGGATGGAGCTTGCTGACTGGGTGACAAGGATGTGCCTGTTTGCAAGTTTGATCAATTGCGGCGAACCATAGGCGCTTTCCTCCCCCTTGCCGCTGCATTTCCATATCAGCCTGCCGGTATTCGGGTCTAGTGCGATAACGTTCGCATCTGCTGCTCCCACAGTACAAAAAAGCTTATTGCCGTCAATCAACAGGTTTTCAGTTACTCCCCATTTGATGTTCGGTCCCTGATAATCTTTGAGCACATCAACACTCCAGATAAAGTCGCCGTTTTCAGCACTCCTGCAAACAAGTTTCCCGAAACCGCTAAGCTGATAAATTTTACCATTATGAACAAGCGGAGTACTTCTGACCCCGGGCCAGCTCTCCATCCACTCTTCTCCGTAAGGAACTTTCCAGAGTAATTTCCCTGCAGGGTCAAAGCAGAAAATGTAACCGATCCCTTCCAGGGTTCCGGCTGTGTATATTCTGTTGCTGGTAACCACCGCAGAGGAGTGTCCGGCTCCCAGTCCTTCAAAATGCCACAACAGAGCCGGTCCGGCATCGGGCCACTTTTTCAGTAAGCCGGTTTCAGGATAGTTCCCGTCGCGTTCAGGACCGCGCCACTGAGCTGTTTCCTGGGAATGGATGTTAAGGCATAACAGAGATGCCAGACATAATAAAGGCAGGATTCTTTTCATGTTGTTCCGTTGTTTGAGTTTTTATAAACAGTGTTGATTATCAGGCAGTATTGTTACGTTTGTTATGGATGCCAATCCGGCAATCAAATGTATGACAAATTTTCATAACGGACTGTTGAATTTGCCATGAACTTTGGCACAAAAAAGATATTATAATTTGGTAAGGTTATTTGTATGCCATATTAAAATAAATTCCTATTTTTGAAAATAATTTTTAATTCATCAGCCATGATTAGGTTATTTGGAATCGATGATCATTTCCTGATTCTTGAGGGATTAGGGAGGGCATTTAATGAAAAAAGCGATGAAATTGAGCTGGTTGGCTCCGCGGGAAATATTGAGGAAGCATTGAAGATCATTCCTGGAATTCTGCCGGATATCATTATTTTGGATCTGTTCATTGATGACTCTGATCCGGTTGAAAATTTTCAGAAACTTCATGCTGCCTTTCCGGCAATCCCGATTGTGATTCTTAGCCTGGAGGAATCGCTCCGATGGCAGGTTAAAATGTTTAAAATAGGCGTGATGGGATATCTGAACAAGGGGGAGAAAAAAGAGACCATGAAAAGTGTTTTTCAACAGGTCGCCTTGGGAAATCTGGTTATTCCCAACAACGTTTCCCAGGCCCTTATTGCGAAAACAACCTATCCCAAATAAAGGTTGGGGGATAGTTCCACAGAGACAAAAAAGGATTTTGAAAAGATGAAAAGAATGTGCTAATTTTGGCCCTTCATCTCATGCCGCCTCATGTTGCTATCCGACGAAACGAATACCCCCGGGCAAGGCCTTCCCGAAGATATTAACCTCAGACAACTGGTTTATGAAAACCAGGAAAGGCTCAAAGAGTTGGCTGCAATCAATGATACCACAGCCATCATCAAAACCGGCAAATCTATTCCTGAAACGCTCAATGCGATTTGCCAGATCATGCCTGGTGCCTGGCAGTATCCTGATTCTGCTGTTGTCAGGATTCGGTTCGAGGAGATGGAATTCATAAGCCCCGGATTTGTTGAAACCCAATGGAAGCAGGAGCAGGAGTTCGATACCATTGATAACTTACGTGGGACTATAACCGTATGCTATCTTAAAGAATTTCGCACGTATGATGAAGGGCCGTTTCTCCGGGAAGAACGCAACCTGATCCTCAATCTTGCCAGCCTGATCGAGGGATATCTGAATGGAGTTAAAGGGCGCGAAGGCCGTTACATCACCAGGGAACGACTAAAAGAGCTGACCGCCATCAACCAGACTACGGCCATCCTGCGAGCCGGAAAGCCCATTGAGGAGGCGCTGCACCAGATCTGCCTGATCTTACCCAAAGCCTGGCAATACCCTGAATATACTGCATGCCGCATTAAATATGCCAATGTGGAGGTTAAAACCCCCGCATTCCGGGAAACGGAATGGTCACAAAAACAGGATTTCGAAACCATTGATAACCAGCAGGGATACATTCAGATATGTTATCTTAAAGCATTCCAGTCATCATTCGAAGGGCCGTTTCTTGAAGAAGAACGGCACCTGATCATCAACCTGGCAAACCTCATCACTGGTTATCTGAATTCAGTAAAAGGTAAAGCCATTTTACGGAAAACAAATCAGAAAGACAATGCCGAGACCCGGCAGGACCCCTCGGTACCGGTTAAATACAGCCGCAAACTCCTTCAGACCTTTCTCAACCGTACCAACTACAACCGTGATCTCTACCACGACCTGATGCCGTTTAAGGTAAAGGAGATTCTGCTTGTCGCCAATTTATACGATGCCTACAGCATTGAAAAAGAGGGCAGGTTTTCGGAACATGTTCTGGGAGAGTTTTACTCGCTGAGCCTGAGTACCATGCCGCGCATCACCGGGGTTTCTACCACGGAAGAGGTGATGGAACAGCTCAACACCAAACATTACGACCTCATCATCGTCATGATCGGTTCCGATAAGCAGTTTCCATTGGAACTAAGCAGGACCGTAAAAGATCAGTACCAGTATATTCCTGTTTTTCTGCTTCTTAACAGCAATTCAGACATTGCCGTTTATGAGGAGGAACCTGAAAAACTGACGTGGATCGACCGTATTTTCGTCTGGAATGGCGACTCGAAGATCTTCTTCGCCATGATCAATTATCTTGAGGATAAGATTAATGTGGAGAATGATACAACCATCGGGATGGTCAGGGTGATCCTGCTTGTGGAAGATTCATCCAAATACTACTCCCTCTATATGCCGATGCTGTACAACATCGTGCTTGAGCAAACCAAGAACATCATCGAAGATGTCACAACAGATGAATTGTACCGCATCCTGCGTTTGAAAGCCCGTCCGAAGATCCTGCTGGCCTCTACGTATGAGGAAGCGATCTATATCTTCAACAAATACCGCGACAACATCCTGTGCCTCATCTCCGATGTGAAATTCAAAAAAGACGGGAAACTGAACGATTCTGCAGGATTCAGCCTGGTGAAACAAACCCGTAAGGAACTGTTTGACCTGCCAATTGTCCTCCAGTCATCCGATGAGCAGAATGCCCAGAAGGCCTACGAGTTAAAAGCTTCCTTCATCAATAAAAATTCAGAGACACTCCTGGTTGATTTCAGGAGTTTCATCACCCACTATCTGGGATTCGGGAATTTTATCTATCGTGACAAGGAGGGCGGGCAGATTGCCGTGGCAAAATCGCTGAAAGAGTTTGAAGACCTGCTTAAAACAATCCCGGAAGAGTCGCTGTTATACCATGCCCGCAAAGACCATTTTTCGCTCTGGCTCATGGCCCGCGGAGAGATCCAGGTCGCTAAAATTCTCAATCCGGCAAAAGTCACCGACTTCAAGGACCCGGCATCACTGCGCAACTACCTTTTCAACGTGATTCAGAATTTCCGCAACGAACAGAATATCGGGAAAGTCATCCCCTTTGAAGAGACAGGCATCATGGATGAGCGCAACATCCTTGCACTTACCGATGGTGCCCTGGGTGGCAAAGGCAGGGGCCTTGCTTTTGTGAATACCCTCATCTACAACTATGATTTTGCACAACATGTGCCCAACATCAACATCCGCACGCCGAAAACATCCATCATCGGTACCGATGAATTTGAATACTTCCTCGATCGCAACAAACTGCGTGAAAAGGCTGTTTATGAAACCGATTATGATCAGATCAAGCGCTGGTTCATCGAAGGAAAACTGACCGAAACCCTGATCAGAAAGCTGAAACTGATTGTAAAACATATCACCAAACCACTGGCCATCAGGTCCTCCGGGCTTTTCGAAGATTCACAAAATCAACCATTTGCAGGTATATTTGAAACCTACCTGATCCCCAACAACCACGCTGATCCCAAAGTACGGCTCGATCAGCTCATGGATGCCATCAAACTGGTGTATGCATCGGTATATTCACCAACCGCCAAAGGTTATATTGAAGCCGTTAATTATCGCATCGAACAGGAGAAAATGGCAGTGGTTGTCCAGGAGGTGGTCGGCCATCAGCACGAGGATGTCTATTACCCCCATATTAGCGGGGTTGCACAATCATTCAACTATTATCCGTTTGCACACATGAAACCCGAAGAGGGCTTTGCTGTTGCGGCACTGGGCCTCGGACGTTATGTTGTGGAAGGAGAGAAAGCATTCCGGTTTGCACCGCTTTACCCAAACCTTGAAATTAACTCTGCCAAAGATCAGTATAAGGGTTCACAGGTCTATTTTTATGCCGTTGATCTTCAGAAACCGGATGTCAACCTCCTTGAAGGAGAAGATGCCGGATTGCGAAAGCTTGACATTTACGATGCTGAAATGCATGGTACCCTCAAACATCTTGCATCTGTTTATTCACTTGAAAATGATCGGATTTCCGCCGGATTACGCGATGCGGGGCCCCGGGTGGTCAACTTTGCGGATATCCTGAAATACAACTACATCCCGATGGCGAAAACCATTGAGGTGGTGCTCGACGTGGTCAAGGAAGCCCTTGGCTCCCCGGTGGAAATTGAATTTGCGATCGACCTCGACAAGGATGAAAATTACAAAGCTTCTTTCTATCTTTTGCAGATCAAACCCCTGATCGGGAATGTGGCCGACTATGTGATCGAAATGGAGAAGGTTGACAAGAACGAGATCCTGCTCTATTCAGAGAAAGAGATGGGCAACGGGATGATCGATACCATTGATGAGGTCGTTTTTGTAGATCCCGAAACATTCGACAAAGGAAAGACAATGGAAATGGCAGAGGAGATCGATAAGATTAACCGGGAGATGGGCAATGCAGGAAAGAAATACATCCTGATCGGCCCCGGACGCTGGGGTACCCGCGACCGCTGGATCGGCATCCCGGTTGTGTGGCCGCAGATCAGCAATGCAAAGGTCATTGTCGAAACCAGCCTGGAAGGCTTTCCGCTGGATGCATCCTCAGGCTCCCATTTTTTTCACAACGTCACCTCCATGAACGTCGGCTATTTTTGTGTACAACCGGAGTTATCTGACAGTTTCATCCGTTACGATGTGCTGAAACAACAGAAAAACATTAGGAAAACGGAGTATTTCTCCATCGTAAAATTTGAGAAGCCTTTAACTGTCCGCATGGACGGCAAAAAACGCATCTCCGTCATCACCTGGCAAAAAACTTAAAACTTAATCACTTAACACTTAACACTAGATTTCATGCGCATTGCACGACTCAGAACAAACACTCCATCCGCAAACGGAGACACCCAGGATATGAGCCTGCTGGATCCGATCATTGCAAAGTTTAAAGGAAAGAAGGGTAACCTGATCCCACTGCTGCAGGGAGCACAGGAACTCTATGGCTTTATTTCAAGGGAGGCATTCGATAAACTCTCCCGCGAAACCGGGATTCCCCTGAGCGACATGTTTGGCGTGGCTACTTTTTATGCCCAGTTCCGCCTCAGTCCGGTCGGAAAGAATATCATCAAGGTGTGCCATGGCACAGCATGCCATGTGCAGAATGCCGTTGAAATTACCGAATCACTGGAAGAGATGCTGAAAGTGAAAGACGGGGAGACTACCGAAGACCGCTTCTTTACCCTTGAATCGGTGGCCTGTCTTGGCTGCTGTTCTCTTGCCCCGGTGATGATGATCGGAGATCAGACCTACGGGAAACTCACCGGCAACGAAGCCGTGAAGATCGTGAAAAACATCCGGCTGTCAGGAAATAACTAGCTGGCTGAAAGGCAAAACCGGAATAATGCGGAGTAGCAAAAAAATCGTAAATCGTAAATCGTATAATCGTAATTCAATATGACAACTACCGTCACTGTAGGTCTGGGAAGCTGCGGGATCGCCGCTGGTGCAAACAAAACCTACGACAAAATCAAAGCGCTGAAGGAATCCGACAAACTTGATTTCCAGCTCAAAAAAACCAGCTGTGTTGGCATGTGCTACCGCGAACCGCTGGTGGAGATCACAGATGAAACAGGGACCTACCTCTATGGCGAAGTTGATGCCGACCGTGCTGTTGAGGTGATTGAGAAGCATATTAATCAGCAGGATCCGATCCGGGACTACATCGTTTATACCGACCTTTTTGATGCACCGGAAAACGATTTTATCGGTTCCCAGGTTAAGATCGTTTTGAGAAATTGCGGGTATATGGACCCCGAATCAATCGAGGAGTATGAATTACGCGAGGGCTACCAGGCCATCAAAATGATTGCCGCGGAGAAAATCAGTCGCGAAGTGGTGATCGACACCATCCTGAAGTCGGGATTGCGTGGACGCGGAGGTGGTGGATTCCCCACGGGCATGAAATGGAAATTTGCAAATGCCAACAAATCAGAAGATAAATATGTGATCTGCAATGCCGACGAAGGTGATCCGGGTGCCTTCATGGATCGGTCGGTCCTCGAAGGAGACCCCCATTCGGTACTCGAAGGAATGATCATTGCCGCCTATGCAATCGAAGCCACCGGTGGTGTTATCTATTGCCGTGCCGAATATCCCCTGGCCATCAAACGGCTGAACATTGCCATCAAACAGGCCCATGATAAAGGCTACCTGGGAAAAAATATTTTCGGAATTGAAGGATTCAACCTTGACATTTATATCAAGGAAGGTGCAGGCGCCTTTGTTTGCGGCGAGGAAACAGCCCTCATCGCCTCCATTGAGGGCGAACGAGGCATGCCTCGCAAACGCCCGCCTTTCCCTGCCGTTTCAGGTTTATGGAAGAAGCCGACCAACATCAACAACGTTGAAACATTTGCCAATATCCCGTGGATCATCATCCATGGTGCCGAGGCTTACGCACAGTACGGCACGGAGAAGAGCAAGGGGACCAAAGTATTCGCGCTGGCCGGCAAAATCCGCCACTCCGGCCTCGTTGAGGTTCCGATGGGAATGACCATCCGCGACGTGATATTTAAATTAGGCGGTGGCATTAAGAACGATAAGAAATTCAAGGCGGTACAGATGGGAGGACCCTCCGGAGGCTGCATCCCCGAATATTTATCAGATACCATTGTCGATTACGATTCAGTGAATGCAACCGGCGCCATCATGGGTTCCGGAGGCATGGTGGTGATGGATGAAACCACCTGCATGGTGGATGTGGCCAAGTTCTTCCTCGATTTTACATGCAAGGAGAGCTGCGGCAAATGCACCTTCTGCCGGATGGGGACCAAGCGTATGCTCGAAATCCTCGACCGCATCACCAACGGGCATGGCAGGGCAGGCGACCTGGAAAAACTGGAAGAGCTGGCATACCAGATCAAAGACAATTCGTTGTGCGGACTCGGTCAGACTGCACCCAATCCTGTACTTACAACCATTCGGTATTTCAGGGATGAGTACGAAGCCCATATTAACCACAAAAAATGTCCCGCCAAGGTATGCCGCCCACTGCTGACCTACAAAGTTGATGAGGAAAAATGTACCGGCTGCATGGTATGCCTGAAGAACTGCCCTGTGAAAGCCATCACCGGCGAACGCAAACAGACACACCTGATCAACCAGGATCTCTGTACCAAATGCGGCGTCTGCTTCTCCAAATGCAAATTCCAATCCATCCTTCTATCTTAATCTCTTAACACTTAACACTTCTAACCATATTCCCCCAATGGCAGACAATTCATTAAACATCATCCTCAACGGAAACATTGTTAAAGGGTTCCCCGGCGAAACAATCCTGACCCTTGCAAACCGACATGGCATTGAAATCCCCACCCTATGCAACGATGACCGCCTCGAACCATTCACCTCCTGCTATGTGTGCGTGGTGGAGGTGGAGGGTATGCGCGGACATCAGCCCTCCTGCTCGACAAAACTCACCGAAGGGATGAAGATCATCACCGACAACGAAGGGATCCGTAAATCAAGGAAGATGGCGCTGGAGCTGATGCTCAGCAACCATTATGCCGATTGCATCGGCCCCTGCAAGCAAACCTGTCCTGCCGGCGTTGATGTTCAGGGCTACATCTCCCTCATCGACAAAGGCCAGTACAGCGAAGCTGTTGCCCTGATCAAGGAGACCAACCCGCTGCCGGCAATATGTGGCCGGGTTTGCGTACGCCCCTGTGAAACCGAATGTCGTCGAAACCTGATGGATGAAGGCGCTCCGGTGGGAATCGATTACCTGAAAAGGTTTGCTTCTGACTACGATCTGGCATCCCCCGATAAATTTGTTCCTTCGGTAAAACCTTCTACAGGGAAGAAAGTTGCCGTGATCGGGGCAGGTCCTGGCGGCTTGTCTGTCGGCCATTTCATGCAGATAGAAGGCCACCAGGTTGATATTTTTGAAGCTGCACCCAAGTCGGGAGGATGGTTGCGTTATGGCATTCCTGAGTACAGGTTGCCGAATGATATTCTCGATCAGGAGGTAAAGAATATTACTGATCTGGGCGTCAACATCTTCTATAACAAGAAACTTGGGGAAAATATCAGCTACAAGGAACTTCGGTCAGCATATCATGCCACCGTGCTGACCATCGGTTCTCAAAAAGGAACCGGGGTTGGCTGTGAGGGTGACGATGCCGGCAATGTCTTCTCGGGAATCGACTTCCTCAAGAACATGGAGATGACCGGACAGCAATACGATTTCCGTGGAAAGACCATTGCCGTGGTGGGCGGGGGAAATACCGCCATGGACTGCTGCCGTACATCGATCCGCTGCAAAGCCGACAAAGTTTATGTGATCTATCGCCGAACCGAAAAAGAGATGCCGGCAAATCCGATCGAAATCCATGAGTCTAAACTGGAAGGGGTGGAGTACCTGTTTTTGACACTTCCCAAAAATATCAACAAAAACAAGAATGGAGAAGTTGAATCGGTAACCTGCATCAAGATGGAACTTGGTGAGCCGGATGCCTCCGGGCGCCGCCGTCCTATACCGGTTGAAGGATCTGATTTTGAACTTAAAGTTGATTATATCCTCGCAGCAATTGGTCAAAAGACCGATGTCAACTTCATCGAAGATATCAATGCCCATGCAGGGGATGGCGAACTGAGAATTAACAAATGGGGAGATATCGATGTTGACAAGGCGACCCTGCAAACCGGAATTTCATCGATGTTTGCTGCCGGTGACGGCGTATCGGGACCTGCCACCATCATCGAAGCCATTGCCCAGGCCAGAACTGCCTCTACCAGCGCACACCAGTTCCTCATGGGATTGCCCATGGAACCTGATAAGAAAACCTTTACCAGCAAACGCGATAATTTTAAAAAGCAACTCAAAGAAGATTATTTTACCAATTTTAAAATCCAGTTCCGCGAGGAAATGCCGACTCTTCCGGCGGATGCCCGATTAAATTTCAACGAGGTTGAACTGGGCTATGCCGGGGCAAAGGTTGCACACTCAGAAACGCAACGTTGCCTTGAATGTGGGTGTGTGGCATTCTTTGACTGCGATCTGCAGAAATATTCCAGCGAATACAATGCGCAGCAGAAATCTTTTGAAGGTGAATTCAGGGAGTACCAGGCCGATTTCAGGCATCCCTATATCGAGATCGACAACAACAAATGCATCCTCTGTGCCCGTTGCGTGCGCATCTGCCGTGAAGTGGTCGGTGCCAATGCCCTTGGATTGATCAACCGCGGTTTCCATACCTACGTGGCCCCCAGCATGGGCAACGCATTGCAGGATACCCAATGCGAAGCGTGCGGGATGTGCATCTCTACCTGTCCCACCGGAGCCATTACCGAAAATGTATTGTTTAAACCGGGACCTGTGAAGTCTGACACTGTCGGGACTATCTGTAACTATTGTTCAGTGGGATGCGCCATCGACCTGCATCTTAAAAACAACTTCGTGCTGGGTGTGACCGGCAATACCGGCCTTGTGAATACCGACGGCAACTTATGCAGATATCCCAAGTTTGGATACCAGTATCTCAACGATGGCAGGCGCATCACGAAGCCCTTGCTGAAGGTCAACGGAAAATTCGAAGAGATCTCTTTCGCAAAGGCCTTCCAACTGATCAAAGATAAGATCACCTCGGTGCACCCCAATGAAAATGCCTTCTTTGGAGGAGCCCGCCTGTCGAATGAAGAACTGTACCTGGTTCACAAACTGGCCCGGGCCGCGGCAAAAACAAATAATGTAGGCAGTTTCCATTACCTTGGAAGGGGAGAGGGCTACCGCACCAATTCAGAGCTGAACGCATCATTTTCAGAAATCCCGGGGGCGAGTGCTATTTACCTGTTGGGGACGGAGATCAACAAGGATCATGCAGTTGTCGGTTTCATGGTTCAGAACGCCCGCTTCCTGAAGAAAACCCCGGTCATCATGGTTACTGAAAAAGCGGAAAATACCATGACGCATAAGGTATCACAGCAGATCGTCGTGAAATCCTACTACCATTTTGTGAAGGCGGTGAACCATTACCTTATCTCCAAAGGGCTTGAAAATGGCCTTTTCCTCCGCGACCGCGTGGAAGGATTTGAGGGGTACAAAGCCATGCTCCTGAAAGAGGATTTCAACGGATTGGTTGCTGCATCTGGAATTACAGCCGGAGCAATTGCTGAGTTTGCCGAAACCTACAACAATGAAATGAATGCCATCCTGATCTTTTCTGAGAAGGAGACCTCCGGCAATACTTCCAAAGAGTTGTTCAACCTCGCAAGGATAACCGGCAAACTTGGCAAATCGGCCAACGGCCTCATCGCGCTGAAAGAGAAGAACAACGCCCAGGGCGTATTCGATATGGGCGTGAGTCCGCATCTTGGTATTGGCGGCCAGGATATTGCAGATCAGGGATATACAGATCGGTTGCGGGAGAAATGGGGCGTCACGGCGATTGCCTCCGAAGAGACAGAGTGTCTCCATGGTATGCTGAACGAAGGCAGTGTCAGCAACCTCTTTATTTTTGGGGAGGACCCGATCGGCTGTGCAACCGACCGCGAGGCCATTGAAAAAGTTTTCGCACAGGCATCCTTTAAAGTGGTTCAGGATTATTTCATGACGGAGTCAGCATCTGCCGCAGATCTTGTGTTACCATCCTCTTTTCCAACCGAGATTGGCGGTACCTTCACAAATGCACAAAAGGTGATCCAGGAGTTTGAAAAAGTGATGAAATCACGTGTTGAAATGACCTCCCTGCAACAGTTCGCAGGAATCCTCCACGAGTTCGGGATCAACACTCCTGACAATCCAAAAGAAATTTTTATGGAAGTCATCACCTTGTTGCCCGTAAAAAAAGAGCATGGCAAATTGCTGATGCGGCCGACAAAGGAAGATAATAACAAACGCCATTACCACCATGGTTGTGATTCAGTCACCATGCGGTTTGAAGCGGAGTTTCAATCATCATTCGCCAACCTTAATTCCTAATTAAATGAAAGAGTTCAACAACATAAATGAGATCCTCGACTTTGCCATCGGGGAGGAGCAGGCTGCGGTAGATTTTTACCTTCATCTTGCCTCACAGTCTGCCAACAGGCAAACCAAAGAAGTATTCATGGAGTATGCCGGAGAGGAGATGCGTCATAAGGCAAATCTTTTATCCATCAAGGAGAGCGGCAGTTTTAACCTCTCTGATGCCGCGGTTCATGACCTCCGGATCGCCGAATACCTTGTCGATGTGAAACCATCGGCCAACATGTCGTACCAGGATGCACTCATCCTCGCCATGAAAAAGGAGAAGGCGGCTTACAGGATGTACACCAAGCTGGCCGAAAAGGCTGAAGACCCGGTGGTGAAGGCGCTTTTCCTGAATCTTGCCCTCGAGGAATCAAGGCATAAGCTTGCGTTCGAGGTGGAATATGATGAGTATATTCTGAAGGAGAATTAGTAACCGCGAAGGCGCTAAAAAGATGTAGGTTGCTATGGTTTGACCAGGTTCTTCAGGTCGCTGAGGTAACCTGATGAAACATTGATTTGCAGGCTCTGTGCCTTCAGGGCATCGTCAAGCGCCTCTTTGTAGCGCTGCAGTTTGAAATATACAAACGACCTGTTTAGATAGACTTTACCCCCTTCCGGTGCAATCCTCAGTGATGCAGTATAATCAGCAAGGGCTGCATCAAACTGGTTGCGTGCAAAATAGATATTCCCGCGATTTGTAAAGGCATCTCCGTAATTGGGGTTTATACGGATGGCCGAACTGTAATCAACAATGGCACTGTCGGGCATGTTCATTTTGTTCCAGGCAACGCCCCGACTATAATAGGATTGGATATGAACAGGGTTCAGTTTGGAAATGATGGTGGTAAAATCGATAATTGCAGAGTCATACCTGGTCAATGAAGTGTAGGCAAGGCCTCTGCCGAAAATGGCTTCCACCATGGCAGGTTTCAGGGAGTGCGCCATCGTGAAACTTTTCAGTGCTTCTTCATTTTTACCAACCTTTGCACAGGTGCTTCCAAGGTTAAAATAGGCCTGGAAAAGATCTGCATAAGCGGCCTTGTTCTGAACCGCCTTTTCCAACATGGCAATGCTGGTCTGGTAGTCTTCCATGTCTGCATAATGTTTCCCGAGATTTGTACTGGCCACGCCGTTATCAGGATCCTGCCGCAGTGCATTTTCCCATAAGGAGGCATTGTCATGCCAGATCCGCGATTGCGCGTAGGTTTTGATGGAGAATACCACGAAAAGCAGGATGTGGATTGCCAGGTAATAACGGGCATTCCTGGTTTTTCCGGTGATGAGCTGATCAAGAAGGACCCCGATGATGAAAAACAAACCGATATAGGGAATATAGGTATAACGGTCTGCAATGATGGCATTCCCGACCGGAAGAATCTGCGTGACAATGGAAATGGTGAACAGGAAGAAGAGCGACCCGAAAACCACCGGCTTGTTTTTCCTGAAAAAGAATGCTGAAACGCCAATGATGAGAATGGCGGCCAAGCAACCAACATAGATCCAGAGCATGTTATCCGGGGCCGGGTATTTATAAAAAGCGCTGAGGTTGAAGGGAAACACCAGCTTATAAAGGTAGGCTGTGATGTTAAACCCGGAAATCGCAATGCGGTCAAGGAAGGAATGGGCCACCAGCCGCTGTTCGGTCAGCGAGGTGTGCTGGGCAATGATGGCAAGGATACCCGATATCAGCGAGATCACGAAATAGGGCACTTTGTTGAGAATGCTGCTCAGGGTCAGCTTCTTATCGTACCAGAAATCCACCAGGAAAAGGGTAAGCGGCAATACCACCGCCTGGCCTTTACTCAGGACGGAGAGGATGAAAAACACAATCGAAAGAAAGTAATACTGGTTGTTTTTACGTTCCTGAAGCAGGAAATAGAGATATGAGATCAGGGCAAGCAGGAAGAAAAAAGTGTACAGCACGTCTTTGCGCTCGGCTGCCCAGACCACCGACTCCACCCGCATCGGATGCACCGCAAACAGCGCGGTGGCAATGATGGTGGCGTAGTTTTTCCTTGTGAGCATCCACATCAGCCTGGAGAAGAGGATAATGTTGAAGAGATGCAGCAGCAGGTTGTCGAAATGATAGAGAAACGGCTTCAATCCGACTAGTTGATATTCAATCATATAGCTCAACACTGTCAACGGATGGTAATTGCCGACCACAATTGTTTTATAGTTGAACACATGCATGATATTCTCCCATGTAAATTTTCGGATCAGGGGATTTTCAGTGATGTAATTATAGTCGTCCCAGCTCAGGAAATTCCCCGTCAGACCGGGAGAAAAAGCAATAATGGCAATCGCAAGAATCACCCCGTTCCAGATCAGCAATTGGTTGGAGAAGGCAGGTTTTGCTTTGCCTGCAGGTTTCTGCGGGTGCGGTGCTTTCTTATTATCGATTTTTTTTGCTGGTTTCATGGGGCTTCCAGGCATTTTTGTTTGTAATTGAATTGGAGTGCATTCTTGTAAGGCAAAATTAGATTAAATTTTAATATTTCAGGGTTTGGGAGGACCCCACCCTGAATCATTTACCAATATGGAGAAACCAGATTTTTTTCACCTTGTTAATAACTATCCCCCATTTCCGTATTACCTTTACACCCTGAACCGGATTAAGCAATAAATCTAATCCGTTACAAAATGAAAACACTCCTTCGAATTACCATTTATCTTTTGCTGATGATGCCCTCTGTCATCAGGGCCGAAACAAAAGAGATTCCATTCACCCTGGACGACCGCGACCGGATCATCCGTACTGAACAAAAAGTCGAATCGGTTAAAACTGAAATGTCGGCAAGGTTCGAAGCGATTGACAAAAGGTTCGATCAGCTCTTCAACTTCCTCTGGGCCATCATCGGTATCTTTACCGCCATGATGATTAGCGTGTTCGGCTTTGCCTTCTGGGATCGGAATCTCTCGCTGGCTCCCATCAGAAAAGATAACCTCAAAACACTCAATGCACTCCGTGACTATGCCGAACATCAACCCAAACTGAGGGAGATTTTGAAAAATGCAGGGTTGCTGTAATTATTTTTACCGCGAAGTCACGAAGAGCAGAAGATCATCTTCCTTGTTTTTAGCGCCTTAGCGCCTTTGCGGTGAGAACGAAATCGCTTTTTGGTATGATGTATAAAATGGAAAAAACTTGATGGTGTTACCAATATTTGGTACTTTTGTTAAAAAAAACGATTATGAGTAAGAATACATCCATCTCCCTGGGCGATCATTTTGAGAGTTTTATTCTGGATAAAATTGGATCAGGAAGGTATCATTCCACCAGTGAGGTTATTCGTGCAGGATTAAGGTTGTTAGAACGGGAAGAGAGAAAGACAGATGCCTTAAAAGAAGCCCTGGAACTTGGTGAAAACAGTGGTATCGTAAAAAAATTCAGTGCAAAGCAGCACTTACAGGGGTTGCATGAAACGCATATTTAACCGTGGCCGGTTTCAAATTGACAAATGCAGCAGTAAAAGACCTGGAGGAAATCTGGGTTTATACCTGCCAGAATTGGTCAGTTGAACAAGCCGACAGATACTATAATTTGATTATTGATGAAATTGAATTCCTGTCATTAAATCCTCTTTCAGGAAGACCTGTGGATTTTATTAAAGAGGGATATTGTGTTTCGAAAGTCAAGTCACATCTGGTTTTCTATAAGGCAACCAGCAACAAGGAAATTGAGGTTATCAGGATCCTTCACCAGAATATGGATGTTATTCAAAGAATTAAGTAGATGCACTGCCGATCATCATTTTTTTCATCCTGTTGATAACTTTCCCCCGTTTCCGTATTACCTTTGCACCCTGAACCGGATTAAACAATAAATCTAATCCGATAAAAAATGAAAACACTCCTTCGAATTGCATTTTATCTTTTGCTGCTGATGCCGTCTGTCATTAAGGCAGAAACAAAAGAGATTCCCTTCACCCTGGACGATCGCGACCGAATCATCCGAACTGAACAAAAAGTTGAATCGGTTAAAAATGAGATGACTGCAAGGTTTGACCAGCTTTTCAACTTCCTTTGGGCCATCATCGGTATTTTTGCCGCCATGATGATAAGCGTTTTCGGCTTTGCCTTCTGGGATAGGAATCTCTCGCTGGCACCCATCAGAAAGGATAACCTCAAAACACTCAATGCGCTCCGCGACTATGCCGAACATCAGCCCAAACTGAGGGAAATTCTGAAAAATGCAGGATTGCTATGACCATTGCAATAATTTTATCCTCCTTCCTGTAATAATTTCATGTCACCGTCGTCTGGCATGGAAGTTGTCGTAATTCAGACCAATTTTAAATAAGCTCCATTCATCCTATGCATAAACAAATTCTTACATTTCTATTTGTCCTCATTAGCGGAACGTTACTCGCGCAAACCGGTACCATCAAAGGCCGGGTCTTCAACCATAAAAACAATGAACCCATTCCGTTTGTCAACATCATCATTGAGGGCAAACCCACCCAGGGTGCCACGAGCGACATCGATGGCAATTACATCATCAGCAAAGTAACCCCCGGATATGCCCGGTTGGTGGCAACTTCCGTGGGATTTAAAAAATTCATCTCCGATGATTTCCTGGTTACCAACTCCAAAACGACAGACCTGGACATCGGCCTTGATGAGCAGATAACCACCCTGGCCCAGGTGGAGATCAAACCCAATGTGGTGGAGCGGAATGAAGAGGTTCCGATATCGCTGCAAAAACTCTCAATACAGGAAATTGAGCGCAGCCCCGGCTCAAACCGCGATATCTCCAAGGTAATCCAGAGTTTGCCGGGGGTTGCCTCTTCTCCCTCATTCAGAAACGACGTCATCGTCCGCGGTGGCGGCCCCGGCGAAAACCGGTTTTATCTCGACGGTGTGGAAATTCCCTACCTGAACCACTTCTCCACCCAGGGATCTTCCGGCGGCCCGGTAGGTATTATCAACGTTGATTTTATCCGTGAAGTTCAGCTTTATTCCAGCGCTTTCCCTACATCAAGGGGAAATGCGCTGAGTTCTGTCATGGACCTGCGACAGGTTGACGGGAACAAGGAGAAATTCGGGGGAAGATTGTCGGTCGGCTCCAGCGACTTTGCGCTTACCCTCAATGGCCCTATCTCCAAAAATTCATCCATGATCGTTTCAGTGCGCCGTTCATATCTTCAATTGCTTTTCAGTGCATTGAAACTGCCATTTTTACCAACCTATAATGACTATCAGTTCAAATACAAGATTGACCTCGACAAACGGAACCAGCTTTCTGTCATCTCAATCGGGGCGCTGGACAAGAACAAGCTGAACACCGGCCTCTCCAACCCGGATGCCTTCCAGAATTATGTATTGCAGGCACTCCCGGTGAATGATCAGTGGAGTTATGTGTTCGGACTTGTTTACCGCCATTTCCGGGCCAAAGGCTATGATACCTGGGTGCTCAGCCGCAACATGCTGAACAATGACCAGATCAAGTACACCAACAATGTGGAGGTCCCCGACAGCCTGCTGTTTAAATACAACTCTCAGGAGATTGAGAATAAGCTGCGTTATGAAGGACTTACCGATCTTGTTAAATGGAAAATTACATACGGTGCCGGGATTGAATATGCAAAATACAGCAATAAAACATACCAGAAGGTGTATGTTGATAATCAACTTCGTACCCTCGATTACAACTCCAGAATTGAATTGTGGAAGTGGAACCTCTTTGGCCAGGTAAACCGGGCATTTTTCAATGACCGGCTCAACCTCAACCTTGGTGTCAGGATGGATGCCAACAACTATTCCAACAACATGAACAACCTGTTGAACCAGTTTTCTCCCAGGTTTTCAGCGTCTTATGCAATTGTTGCAAACAAATTCTTTGTAAACGGAAATGTAGGTCGTTATTATCAGTTGCCGGGATATACCACCCTCGGATTCCGAAGCAACAACGGCACCCTGGTGAACGACTCCCTTGGGGTCAAATATATTTCTGCCGACCATGCAGTGCTTGGTCTCGAATACCTGCCGAAACCAAACGCAAAGATCTCACTCGAAGGATTTTACAAATACTACCAAAACTATCCTTTTTCTATCAAAGATTCAGTGGCACTGGCAAGCAAGGGAACAGAATTCGGATCAGTCGGAGATGAACCATTACTCCCAATCTCTAAGGGAAGGGCCTATGGATTCGAGATACTCCTTCGCAATGCAGATCTCTTTAAGTTCAATGTGATCATGACCTATACGTTCGTTCGCAGCGAGTTCACCAATTACGAAGGGCAGTATATCCCTTCGGCATGGGATAACCGTCACCTCATCAATGTTACGGTTGGCAGGAAATTCAAGCACAACTGGGAAATCGGGGCCAAATGGAAGTTTGCCGGCGGACAGCCCTACACCCCTTGGGATATGAACAAATCGAGCCTGGTCGCCGCATGGGATGCACAGGGCAGGGGATACCTCGATTATGGGGCATTCAACACACTCAGGTTAAATTCGTTTAATCAGCTTGATATCCGTATCGACAAGGGGTTCTTCTTTAAAAAATGGTCGCTGATGTTCTACCTTGACATTCAGAATGTGTTGAATTTCCAGGCACAGCAACCCGATTTACTGGTGAATACCCAGGAAGACGGCTCTGTGGTCAAATACGTTGACGATGGGGGCCAGGAACGCTATAAACTCCGTACCATCGATAACAGCGCGGGTACCGTGCTACCGGCCATCGGCATCATGGTTGACTTTTAAACTTAAGAGTCAATGCTTCATTTCCGCTTTCTGGCCTTCAGATCTTCAACCTGTTTCAGGTAAGATTTATACTGCTCTGCAGTGAGCACAGCCTTTAATTCGCCATTTTTCTGGTCGTTAAGGCTTTTCACTGTTTTTCTCTGAACAGCCGTATCTGATATTTTCCTGACATCCTCCATTTTTTTGGCATACTTCAGGTTGATGGCAGCAACTTTTGGCTCCTGCGCAGCGGAAAGAGTGAGGCTCTCTTTCATCCTCTCTGTCAGGCGGGTTGCCCTCTGCTCGGGAGTGGCTTTGCTTTTGCCTCCCCCGTCGTGTTTTTCCTGGGAATACAAGGATGTAGCTGAGATCAGCATGATCGAGATCAAACCAACGGCAAAACGAAGGTTTACTGGCTTTAATTTCAACATGGTTTTCATGGTTAAGTGCTATTAGTTATTGTAGTTATTGAATCGGAATTTCAAGGCAAATAAAAAACTTTCCCGTTATTGTATCAATTCATTTCATTTTTCTTTTAAATGGGTTGTCCATCATCCAGTTCCTGGGTTTTTTTATCCGTCCGAACACCATGCTGCGGTAATTCCAGTTGCTCATATACGACCAGTATGCAATGATGAAACTCCCTGTCCGCCACCATGTTTTCAGCATGCGCCGTTTCAGGAAAGCGGGATCGTAAACCTTGTCATACGCTTTAAGAATATAATCCTGCAACTCCTTGCGGTCCATTGTTGTAGGGTTGAAAACCAGCGTATCATAACCAAAGTTCTTCCAGTCTTCCGGGAAGTTGCTCATCACCAATTTGCCTTCACTTTTCATTCGGTCGAACAACTTTGTGCCAGGTAAAGGTGTCAGCATAGTCGATTGAATCGCATCGGCATGGCACTCGCGGGTGAATTTAACCCTATGGTCGATCCGTTCGATGGTGTCATTTTCCCACCCGAAGATAAAACCGGCAATCACCGCTATGCCGTATTTGTGAATTTTCCTGAACACCTCGTCATAAGAATTTACGCCCATTTTAACATTCAGCTTTTTGTTGGCGCCTGTCAACTGGTCCTCACGCTCTGATTCAATTCCAAGGAACAACATTCTGCAACCACTTTTAGCTGCATATTTCAGCACTTCTTCGTTGTCGGCTACATTCAAAGAAGCCTGGCTGACCCAGTTTTTATTGATCTTGTGATCAATCATCGCTTTAAACAATTCGATCGCCCGGGCCTGCGATTTTGATGTACTGCCCACGATGTTGTCGTCAAGGATAAAGATATTCTTCTGCGGGATTTCCTTCATTTCGCTGATCACCTCTTCAATGGGACGATACCGGTATTGGCTCCCGTTAAAAGCTGTTACAGAGCAGAAATCGCAGTTCATGGGGCAACCTCGTGTCGTTTGAACCGATGCAAATACATAGCCGGGGTAAAACAGGTCACGCCTGGGTTTTGGCGACTGTATCAGGTCGGTAAGGGCTCCTTTATAAATGCGCTGCAGGTTGTTGGTTTCAAAATCCCTGATCACCTGAGGCCAGCTGCTTTCAGCCTCTCCGACAACCACTGAATCAACATATCGGGCCGCTTCATCCGGGCACATCGATGCATGGATCCCGCCGATCACTGTAGGGATTCCCTTGTCACGGTATATTTTTGCCAGTTCATAAGCACGCGAAATGGTGGAACTGAATGCGGTGAGACCAACCAGGTCGGCGTCATAATAACGGAAATCCCGGAAATTTTCATCGATGATCTTTACTTTCCAGTCAGATGGGGTCAAAGCAGCAATAATTCCAAGGCTCAGGGGCTGATAACGGGTATCTTTGTTCATGATGAATCCGGTTCCGCTTTTATTTGCAGGATTCACCAGCAGGAGTGTCTTGGTTCTGGAAACTTTCATGTCACAAATGTACGGATTTATGACTTGTTTTAATTAATGATCCTTGTCGGGGAGGAGGCAATTGAGGAAACGTTCCGGAGAAAGTTTATTTGCAAAAATGGATGGGCCGTTCCAGCATGATATTCCTGTACTGGAAATTTGCTTTCACCGACCAGATGGCAGTCTCCAGGCTTTTGGTGTTGTAAAGTGTTTGCAGGAACCGGAAGTAGAGGTTTTTTTTGGAATAAATCTGTTTCCACCCTTCGGTCATCCGCTGTGCAAGGTCTTCGGGAGCGATGTGTGGATGTCGTATCACGATGTCTTCCCAGTTATAATATTGCCAGTCGTGCGGAAAATTGCTGCAGGTAAGCCTTTGCTCATCCTGCATGCGCCGGCTGAGTTTGGTGCCCGGATAGGGTGTCAGCATGCTGGTCTGAATGCAATCGACGTTTAGTTTTGAGATAAACTTTACCCTGCTGGTTATATCTTCCGGATGATCTGTTTCCATCCCGAAAATGAAAGTGCCGAGCACACCAATACCGTTTTTGTGAAATTTATCGATGATCTGCCGGTAATTGTCAGCTCCTTTTCTGAGGTTGTTCTTCTTGTTAGCAGATTTCAACCCTTCGATGCTTTCAGTCTCAAAACCAACCAGGAGCAATCTACAGCCACTTGCTGCTGCAAGCCTCAAGGCTTCGGGATCATCGGCAAAATCAACCGATGTCTGCGAAAACCAGTTGAATTTTAGTTTTCGTTCAATAATCCCCCTGAAAAGTTCCTTCGCCCGCTCCCGGTGGTTCTGGGTAATTCCACCGATGTTGTCATCCACGAAGAAAATATTTCTGCCATCGCCATGGTAGGCTTGAAGTTCATCCAGCACATGTTCGATCGGGCGGGTGCGGAAATGGCCTCCGTTAAAGGAAGTTACCGAGCAGAAATCGCAATTCATAGGGCATCCGCGCGAGGTTTGTATCGAACGCCAGTAATAGAGAGGGTATTGCAGGTCATGCCTGGCAATTGGCTGCTGTTTCATCTCTGTAAAATCACCGTGATAAACTTTTTGAAGCCTTCCTCCGGCAAAATCAGCAAGAACCGTGGCCCAAATATTTTCTGCTTCACCTACAACTACAGCATCCACATACTGCAAAGCCTCCTCCGTGCACATGGAAGCATGAATTCCGCCCATCACTACCGGGATGTTTTTCTCCCGATACACTTTTGCTATCTGGTATGCCCGATATGCATTCGGAGTATAGGCGGTAATTCCCACCAGGTCAACTTCCCGAAACCGGTGTGTCTGATAATTTTCATCAAGGATCCTTGTTTTCCAAGGTGCAGGAGTAAGTGCAGCAATAATACCCAGGCAGAGCGGGGGCATTTTATCATGATCCTGGTGAGCCAGTCCAACACGATATCGGCTCACCGGGTTTATGAGAAGCAATCTTGGCGAAGTGTCTTTCATTCAATTTTTTGTGGCGCAACAGGCAGCCAAATTAAGTTTTTATCCCCTTATTGCAAAATTTTTTACCTTTGTCATCCTAAAACAATTGAAAATGAACATAGAAGAGTTTATTAAACATATTGAGGCAGAATTTGATGATCTTAAACCGGGTATATTAAAGGCTGACAGCAATTTCCGTGAGACATTTGAATGGAATTCCATTAATGCCCTGATCCTGATTGCGATGGTGAAAACAGAATACGATGTTACGCTTTCAGCAGATGACCTGATCAAATCAAAAACAGTAAAGGATATTTACTCACTCATCGAAAATCGCATATCGTAAATCGTAAATCGAAGATCGTAAATCGTAAATTGACCACCTTCCATGGCTCTGTTTTCCCTTCCCGGGATCAAAATTAGCGGTATTTCAGCGGCAGTTCCGAAGAACAGGGAATTCACCGCCGGGTATAAATGGATTTCTGCCAGAGAACGGGAGTCGCTGGTGAAAAACATTGGTGTGGAAACACGCAGGGTAGCCATGAAAGGCACCACCACATCTGATTTGTGTGTTGCTGCTGCCGGAAAGTTATTGGATGAACTTCAGTGGGATCGTGCTGAAATAGAGCTGCTTATCTTTGTTTCTCAATCACGCGATTACCTCGTTCCAACAACCGCCTGCATCGTTCAGGATCGTCTCGGACTCCCACATTCCTGTATGGCCATGGACATCGGGCTGGGTTGTTCCGGTTACGTTTACGGTCTCTCTGTTATTGGCAGCATGATGCAGACAGGAACCATCAAAAAGGCATTGCTGATGGTAGGGGATATCTCAACTTTAACGACCTGCTACCGCGATAAAAGTACCTATCCCTTGTTTGGTGATGTGGGTACTGTTACCGCCCTGGAATATGACCGGGATGCGCCAAAGATGCACTTCAACCTTCAAACCGATGGTGCCGGATACAAGGCGCTTATGATTTTGGATGGCGGTGCCAGGAATGTCATGTCGAGGAAGTCGTTCGAAATTAAAAAGATCGGGAAAGGGATCTACCGTTCACGCCTTCATCTCGAACTTGATGGGATCGAGGTGTTTAACTTTACCCTGAGGGAAGTGGTTCCAAACATAAAAAAACTATTGTCATTCAGCTGTGAATCCCTTCCTGCCATCGATTTTGTCGTATTTCACCAGGCCAACCGCCTGATCAATGAAACGCTGAGGAAAATGCTTAAGCTGGAGATAGAAAAGGTGCCCTATTCCATCAGGGAATTTGGGAATACCAGTGGAGCTTCAGTTCCGCTTACTATGATTGCTGCCCTGAAAGAGCCCCTTGCAACCGGCCGGAAGAAACTGTTGCTTTCAGCATTTGGCGTTGGATTGTCGTGGGGCTCTGCCATCGTTGAAACAGACCGTATCTGTATTCCTGATCTGATCGACTATGATGGATGATTTCTCATTAACCGGTAAAACGATCCTTATCACCGGGGCCTCTTCCGGGATCGGCCGCCAGGCAGCCCTGTTGATTGCCGGTTCAGGTGCCACGGTTATTGTTACAGGCAGAAATCCTGAACGGCTTCAGGATCTCTTTGACCAGCTGGTTGTAACACCGCATCTGTCGCATGTCACCCCGCATATGTCAGTTGTCGCAGATTTAACCGTTGAAGCCGAACTGGATCATCTTGTCAGCAACCTGCCCCCAATCAACGGCATCGTTCATTGCGCCGGCATTGTAGGACCTCTTCCCGCAAAATTCATCACACAGGCAGATATCGACAGGATGTTTGCAATCAACTATTGTGTGCCGGTAAACCTCACCGGCAAAATCCTCCGGAAGAAAAAACTGACCGGCAACAGCTCCGTTATTTTCATGTCAACCATCGCCACAAAAAATCCCTATTTTGGCGGTGCGTTGTACAGCGGATCCAAAGCGGCACTCGAAGCCTATTCCAAAACGCTTGCACTCGAAATGGTTTCAAAGGGGATCCGTTCCAACTGCATCATGGCAGGATTGGTTGATACGCCCATGATCGAAAATCCATCTGAGAAAAACATGCAGGAGGAGGCTTTGGAAAGGTACCTTAAACGTTATCCGCTTGGAATTGGCAGGCCGGAAGATGTAGCCAATGCCATCGTCTTTTTCCTGTCGGATGCGTCAAAATGGATCACCGGGACCTCACTCATCATGGGCGGGGAGTAAAAAAGTAAAAAATGTCAACTCCAGTTAAATACTCAGTCGTAGTTCCGGTTTTCAACAGCGAACCTTCCCTTGAAGAACTGTTTACAGGGATTAAGTCGGTTTTTGACAAGGCGGAATATTCATTTGAGGTTATTTTTGTGGAGGATAACAGCAAGGATAATAGCTGGGAAGTGCTGACCAGGTTGAAGCAACAATATCCTGACCATGTTACCGCGATCAGGCTCAGCAGGAATTTTGGACAGCATAACGCCACTTTTTGCGGTTTCCGGTTTGCCAAAGGGGATTTGATTATCACAATCGACGATGATCTTCAAACACCTCCGTCTGAAATAACCAAGCTGTTTACTGAGTACGAATCCTCAAATGCAGACCTGGTTTATGGTTACTACGGCCATAAAAACCATTCCCGCATGCGGAACCTGGGGAGCCGGTCGCTTAAAACTTCGGCCAGGGTATTTCATAATTCACCGGGCGAGGGATCTTCCTTTAGGCTTCTGACTTCAGAACTTGCGAAGAAAATCCTTCATCATGAGCAGAATTTCATTTTTCTTGATGAGGTGTTGTTGTGGTATACTGACGACCTCGCGTTTACAGAGGTAAAGCATTTGCCACGAAAGTATGACCAGTCGGGGTATTCCATTACCAGGCTCTTTAAACTCTTTGCAAATCTGGTGTTGTATTACACCATGGTTCCCCTGAAATTATTGGTTTACGGAGGTTTTATTATTTCCCTGGTAACCTTTGTCTTCGGCTCCTATTTCATCATAAAAAAAATGGTTTTCAACGTTCCTCTCGGATATACTTCCCTTATTGTGACCATCCTCTTTTCCACCAGCATCATTTTATTCAGTCTCGGTGTGTTGGGCGAATACCTCAGCAGGATCTACCAGGTTCAAAACCGTAAACCGCCCTACTCAATTAAGAAAATATTGTAATGCAAACAATGCAAACAATGCAAGCAATGCAGGAATTCAGTTCACCCGTTCACCTGCTCACCCGTTTACCTGTTAGCCCGTTCACCTGCTCACCCGTTCACCTGCTCACCCGTTTACCTGTTAGCCCGTTTACCTGCTTACCCG
>CAYHGE010000015.1:0-20326 GCA_964355945.1 uncultured Draconibacterium sp. | reverse complement strand
TCACCCGTTCACCTGCTCACCCGTTTACCTGTTAGCCCGTTTACCTGCTTACCCGTTTACCTGTTAACCCGTTCACCAATTTAGCCTAAATGAAATTATCCAGATACGGACTATCGTTCCATGTTCTTA
This sequence comes from uncultured Draconibacterium sp., assembly GCA_964355945.1. Lineage (GTDB taxonomy): Bacteria > Bacteroidota > Bacteroidia > Bacteroidales > FEN-979 > CAIVAT01. The sequence continues at coordinate 20,197 of CAYHGE010000015.1, read as the reverse complement.
AAGAGTCAGACATCGAACTGGTCAGGCAATGGAGAAACGATCCGGTTGTTGCAAATAATTATGAATACAGGGAGCACATAACTCCGGAGATGCAGCAGGAGTGGTTTAAATCTGTTAACAACATCAATAACCTCTACACCGTAATTGAATATCAGGGTGAGAAGATCGGGGTGATCAATATTAAAAACATTGATTGGGAAACCCGTGTTGCTGAAGGAGGAATATTTCTGCCTGATCCCAAATATCACCAGACATTTGTTCCGGCAGTCATTTCTTATGTTACCACGGAAATCATCTTCATCATGTTTGAGTGGACCATTGGTTATGCCCATGTGATGAAGGAAAACAAAAGCGTGCAGGCATTTGTGAAAATGTTGGGTTATGAGTTGTTGCCAGGGCAGGAGGATGTTGATAATCAGCTATATCAGATCACACTCGAGTCTTTTGAAAAGCGTGCACCAAAAATAAAGAAGGCAATTGCGGTACTTACCGGGAATGAAGAAAAGGGTGTGTTTTCTATTGCAGCGGAAGAGTTTGAAGATCCAATGGCTCAGGAATGGGAAGAGAAAGTAAAAGGAAGCAGGTTTATCTTGAAGGTCGAAACCACCGATGAAGGAAGATTCTACTATTTCTCATGAGCCCTTGCCTGTTTTTTTCCTGAAAAACGACTGTGAATTTTTGCAAGTTTGGTCAGATTCAGGAATAGCCACCGGCTGCTGCGATATGGCAACATCGACGCCCATTGCATCAGCCTGAAAAGGATTCTCCCGTAAATCGCCATGGGTAAGGATTTCATATAGATCACCGGGTCGAAAGTTTTGGTATTCCTGAAATAACCCATGGTATCGGCTGTTTTTCCTGCAACCTGGTCTGCTATTCTGACCTCCAGATCCGTCAGCTGTGTCATCCATAAATCCATACGACCTGTATTGACAGGTTCCATCAGGCTCTTATGAATTTTTCCAATCACCGGGTCGGGGAATATTTTCAGCAGTTCATCCTTTTTTTTATGATATTCGAATACTTCAGGAACGTAAGGGATGTTCAGGAAAGTACATATTTCGCGAAATGACTCCTCCGGCTTTGTAACCAGATCCTCATAACGGATAATGTAAAACCGGTCGGGAAACCTTTTTTGACAAGCAAGGAATAGTTTGGTCACATAAACCCACCTTGCGATCTGGAGGGTAAGTACAGGTGCCTCCATTCTGACCTCCTCCAGGTTCTTCAGAGAGACATAATTATCCCTGTAATCGCGGATAATGCATATAAACCATGCGTGGGGAAAAATCCTGATCAACCGGTTCATGTAAACCGAATATACAGGGTTTTTATCACCGACCAGGAGGATTCCTTTTTTAGGGAATATCGACCAGGCGTGCTCGTTGAGTTTTACCAGGAGGTCCTGGATGGTACACTGCCCTTCCATTTTTAACAGGTCAGCCAGGAACACTTCCCGGTCGATTTTCAGGTTTTCAATTTTCCTGTTGTTGAATACATTTGGTTGAAAAACATGATCAACGAAGGAACTGATGTTCCCCTTGTCCCATTTTTTTATATGTTTGAATTTCTGATATAAGGGCAGGAATATGGGAAGTTCGGGTGGGATTTTTACATTCGGATGGGCGTCAAACAGGGTCTTTAGCAGCGTTGTCCCTGAACGGGGCCGGCCAAGGATAAAAAAAAACGGTACACTCATGAGGTCGGTGATTGGAGGAAGAAATTTACCTTTTTTTTGAGAGGTGATGCCATGCCCTGACAAGTACCAGCAATTTGACAGATAACCACAAACTGAGCCTGGCAGGCAGATAGGAACCCCACACGTACAATTTGAAAATGAGGTATCCGTAAATGACCATCGGCCTTGATTTCAGCCAGAGCATGAGATTGGTTCCCTTGTCCGGCTTATGATAGTTGAAAATGCCTGCATATTTCCCGGCTACGAAATCAGCCATGCGGATCTCCTCCGGTGTCATCTCCTTTTTGTAAAGCTCCATTCTGCCGGTGTTGACAGGATTCATCAGGTTGCCATGGAACCGTTCAATCAAAGCATTGTTATAGGTTTTAAGCGTCTCCTCCTTTTTTTTATAGAAATCAAAAACGGTCGGATCAAACGGGATGCCAATAAACTGACAGAGGTTTTCAATGATCTCTGTTTTATTCGTTACAAGGTCCTCATACCGTATGATCCGGAACCGGTCGGGATACTTTCTTTCACATTTGAGGAAAAGTTTGGCCACATACCGCCAACGGAAAACCTGCAATGTTAAGATGGGAGCCTCAAGTTTAAGGTCACTCAGCTTTTGCATCGAGACATAATTGTCGCGGTAATCACGGATAATGCAGATAAACTTTGCTTCAGGAAATATTTTCAGAAAACGTTCCGTGTATATGGAATAAACCGGATTCTTATCCCCGATCCGGAGGATCTCCTTCTTGGGAAAGAGCGAAAACCCTTGTTCATTCAGCTTCATTAAAAAATCCTGGATTGTTCCCTTGTTTGCCAGTGTCATCAGGTCGGCTGTAAATGCTTCACGGCTGATCTTAAGGTTCTCCAGGGTGCGGTGAATGAATACATTATGCTGAAAGATAAATGCGACAAATGCAAGTATGGCCTTTTCGTCCCAGACCTTCACATTTCTGAACTCCTGGTAGAGTGGAAGCATGATGGGAAATTCAGGCGGGATCTTCACGTTTGGGTGTGCGTCAAACAGGGTGCTGAGGAGGGTCGTCCCCGACCGGGGGCGTCCCATGATAAAAAAGATCGGTACCATCTCACAAAAGTAATCATTCGGACGGATACAAAAAAAAAGCCGGACTTTAGTCCGGCTGTGTTCGAAAAAAGGGAGCCTCCCTTTGGTCTAGGATCAGAACGATTTCCAGCAGTCGGTATCAGGATAGTCGGGGAAGAGGTACAAGAGCGACAAGTTTGGTAAATCGGCTGAATAAGTTGCGCAGGTGGAAAACCAGAAAACTCCCTTATGCATTAGAAATATCGAAGGCAAATGTAACTGTTAAAAGTATCACAACTACAAAAAATAGACAATCTATTCATTTTTACCGACAGAAATACATAAATAGACGATGATAATTGCCGGGAGGTCATCTTTTCCAGGGTTCACATCTTGAAAATCATATTGTCGGCCGGTTTTTCAGCCTCCTTCTGAGGTCCCTGAAAAAATAAAAATCACTCGCACGAAACCTTAAAATATCTCCGAGCGGCATTTTAACCATCCTTGAATAGATAATTACGAATATGATGGATCCTGCAGCATAACTCACATTGGTTGACCAGGCTGCTCCGATACCCCCAAAACGGGGAATCAAAAACAGATTGAGAATAAAGTTGATTACGAGGGCAGGCATAAAGGTGTAGATGGCAATTTGTGGTTTCCCCATGCCGGTAAGTCTGCTGTTCAGGATGCGGAATCCAACGAGGATAAGCACGCCGGGCAGCACCACCTGTATCATGGCCACACTTTTAACAAATGCCTGCCCGAAGACTAGTGGAATGAGATAGGGTGCGACGAAAAATATGAGAAGACCACTCGCCAGTCCGATCAGCAGTGAAACTCTGAAAATTGAGGCAACTGTACGATGAACAAATTTATCATCGTTAGTATTTGCGCTTCTGCTGAGAACAATCGATTCAATGGCATACGGGATGTGCCATAACTGTTCGGCAATTTGCATCGCCAGAGAGTAAAATCCGACCTCCTCCAGTGTGGACAATTTTTTCAGCATTAATATGTCGAGACGGTAATTAAGTTGCATGATGAAAATTGCAATGGCATTCACAAGCCCAAGTTTTATCATGCTTTTCATGATACCCTCATGGTATTTCCAGGTGATGTTATACCTGAATTGTACCACAATGATCCGGTAGGTGATGAAAAACATGATGAAATTGGCCAGGGCAATTGCACTGAATGCACCGAGAACCGACAGCTTAAGTCCCCATACAAACAATATAGTTAGTAAAAGGGTCATGATTGTAGGCCCTGCATTCACAATGTTCGCTCGTTTGATATCCTCTTTCCCAAGAAAAATTCCCCCGGCAAATACATTGGTCAGCAGGAGTGGAATGGTGAGCAGAACCAAAACAATGATGAGTGGATCAAAGGGCTGGCTCTCAGAAAAAAAATAGACCAAGCCGCAGATAATGATGCTCAATGCACTGGTCCAGAGCAGCAACAAGAACAAGGCTGATACGATATGATCTTCCGGAAGCAGTTTGTTGCCGATATGATAGATTGCACTCCGCCGGATTCCAAGTTGTGTAAAACCAATCACCATGATCGGAACCACAATAATGGAAGAGTAAAGGCCAAAACCCCCGGCGCCAAGGAAACGCGTAAGGATTACGCCTGTAGCAAGGTTGCAGGACGTAACGGTGAGGTTGCTGCCCAGGATGCTTAGGATGTCACGCAGATAGGTTCTTTTCGCCAAACGTCGCGGAATAAAAAAAGCGTTAATTTAGCAGCAAATTTAGAAGAATAATCTGGTTTTAATATGCCAATCCCATTTAACAAGCCTTTCATCCCCTGGTTTTCCTTCAGATACCTGATCGGTGGAGCACTCTCGGGTACAATCGCAGGTAATGGGAAATATACAAAAAAGTGCCATGCTTTTTTTGAAAAGCGCTTTGGATTTGCAAAGGTGCTGTTGACGACATCCTGCAGTGATGCGCTCGAAATGACTGCACTGCTTTGCCGAATCGAACCCGGGGATGAGGTGATCATGCCTTCATTTACCTTCATGTCAACCGCCAACGCATTCCTGGTCAGGGGAGCAAAAGTGGTGTTTGCTGATACACTGGCAGATATTCCCAACATCGATCCGGCAGCGGTCGAAAAGCTGATCACTCAGAAAACAAAGGTTATTGTTGTTGTTCATTACAGCGGCATTGCCTGCGATATGGACCGGATCATGGACATTGCACAACGCCATGGATTGTTCGTTGTGGAGGATGCGGCTCATGCCGTTGATTCATATCACAAGGGAAGACCGCTTGGATCCATCGGAGATTTCGGAACGTTTTCTTTTCATGAAACCAAAAACATTATCTCCGGTGAGGGGGGCTTGCTGATCGTCAACAAGAAGGAAACCGAAAAGCGGGCAGAGATCTTATGGGAAAAGGGAACCAACCGTGCTGCCTTCTATCGGGGAGAAATTGACAAATACGGTTGGGTCGATATCGGTTCTTCTTACCTGCCATCAGATGCAGTGGCAGCTTTCCTGTTTGCACAGATCGAGCGTTTTGACAGGATTCAGTCCGCCCGAAAGCGGGTTTGGTGGAATTATCATGCATTGCTCAGGCCTCTTGTAGAGAAAGGTTACCTGAAATGCCCTGTTGTTCCTGATTTTGCAACAGTCAATGGCAATCTTTTTTATATAACGGTAACATCCGGTGAAATACGTGACAAACTCATCGAATATTTAAAAACACAGGGTATCAGTGCCCTGTTTCATTACCTGCCACTCCACTCAAGTTCCTATTTTGTGGCTAAACATGACGGACGTGACCTTCCGAATACCGACAGGTTTTCGGCCACCATCCTGAGGTTGCCATTTTACAACTCACTCTCGAAAAGCCAGGTGAAACGTGTGGTCGGCATGATCAACGAATATTTCCTCCGGTCAATTTAACTGTTTCAGCCAGGTATAAAAGCTCCCTTTCGGTTATCTCCTCCATTCAGGCAACCTTCCCGGTGTTACCGGTGCTCCTAAATTTTCCAGCGCTTTCTCCAGTTGCGGAACATCTGTTTCACCGATCCTTTTGATCTGGTCGTAAACAGGCGGAAATTCAGCTTCCAGGATGGAATATGCATCTTTCTGCGTCTGCGACGGATCGCCTGTTGACATCCAGCTGATCCAGCTGAGTTTTCCAAGGCGGCTGTTCAGAGGCACTGGTGCAGGTGGATTTTCCTCATCACTTGGCTTGATCGTATTGCGGTTGAATTTCACATTGAGAATCTCATCCAGCTGAAGCTGAACTTCGCGGGCTTTTTTCATCAGCTCGGGACTCGCAGACGGGGTGCTGTTTAACGCCTGCAGAATGCTGGAGGTGCGCCTGTTTAAGGCCTCGGCATAATTTTCCGTTCCCTGCATGACACGGGTGATTTCAGCTACTTTTTTCTGGAAGTCAACCATGGCACTGCGGTCAATGGCCGGGAGGGTGGTGTTGTTCAGTACCACGGCATTGAATTCAACAGGTCCGGCCAGCGGTTTGGTTTCGCCGGTGGCGGTAAGGGTCATGCTGACCTTGTATTTGCCCGGCATGGCAAGAACCCCGCTTCCATTGTCACCCAACGGATCAAATTTGTCGGTTTCCACTACTCTGGTTGACTGGTATCTCAGATCCCAATTGAGGCGGTTCAACCCTTTCGAAGGGCTTTTGCGGATTATTCTAACGGGTGAGCCAGATGCATCTGTTACCGTGAAGGTCAGGAACGGATCAATCTCCAGCTTTTCGGTCCTGAGTTCTGCTTCTGTTGGCTGCGGGATCCTTTCACCTTTCTTGAATAATTCAGCCTCCTTTTCCTTGCGGATATCTTTTTTAGTTTTGGGAACATCCTTGATAAAGTAAGTGAAGACTGCACCAAAATCCGGATTTTTTGCAACAAAAACGGTTGATCCCTGCGATCCTTTCGTGTCGGTTGGCAGGTACATCAGTGCATCTTTAACAGGGAACAGGTATCCGTTTTGATCGAGATTCTCCTTTTTCAGGTTCCGTAAGGGGGTGAAATCATCGAGGATATAGAAACCACGGCCAAACGTTGCAAGCACCAGATCATTCTCCCGTTTCTGGATGGTCATATCCCTGACAGAAACTGACGGAAGCCCCGATTTAAGCTGAATCCAGTTCTTTCCGCCATCGATGGTGAAAAAACAACCGAATTCCGTACCGGCAAAAAGCAGGTCGGGGTTGACAAAATCCTGTATGATGCTGTGAACCGTTCCGTTTTCAGGAAGGTTCCCGGAAATGGAACTCCAGGTTTTCCCTTTGTCTGAACTTTTCAGGACATAAGGCTTGAAATCATCGCGTAAAATGTTGTCGAACGAGGCAAATACTACGTTTTCATCAAATCGTGAAGCGAAAATGTCGCTAACGTAGGTGTTTTCAGGGACTCCCGGGAATTTGTCCGTTTTTGTCCAGGTCTTTGCATCCTGCGACACCTGGATCAGCCCGTCATCCGTTCCGGCAAAAAGGAGATTCTCTTTCAGGGGTGACTCATCAAATGAGATAATGGTACCATACAAAGAGGTCGAAATATCTTTTTGAACGGCATCGATGGGCCAGTATTTTCCCATGACCGGCCAGGTATTGCGGTCGATTTGAGCTGTCAGGTCATCGCTGATCACCTGCCAGGTATTTCCCCTGTCATCGCTGCGGAAAACCTTGTTAGCCATGGTATAGAGGCGGGTAGGTGAATGTGGGCTTATAAGGAGCGGCGTATTCCAGTTCCACTTGTAACTGTCCTCACCTTTGCGTGGCTCCGGCCTGATATCGACCGCTTCCTGGCTTTTCCGGTCATACCTGACCATGCCGCCATACTGCGATTCAGCATACACAATGTTGGGGTCAACAGGGTCGATTTGTGACCAGAATCCGTCGCCGCCGTTGGTATTGAACCAGTCATCGGTAAGCACACCTGCACCGGCTGTGTTGCGCGACGGGCCACCCATGCTGTTGTTGTCCTGGGTACCGCCATATACATAATAGAAGGGCCTTGAATTGTCAACCTGTACCCTGTAAAATTGAACGACCGGCAGGTTTGATTTGAAGATAAACTCCTTCCCTCCGTCGAATGTTTCATAAGCTCCTCCATCGCTGCCGATGAAAAAATGTTTTGTGTCTTCGGGATCGATCCACATTGCATGATCGTCAACGTGACGCTTGTTGTTGCCAACCTGTCTCCAGGTTTTCCCGCCATCCTCTGAAACCTGGGAAATTGTCTCTACCGAATAGATCTTATCAACATTTTTAGGATCACAGTAAATTTCGTTGTAATACTGGCCCTGTGCAGAGTGATCGCTCATTTTCGTCCAGGAGGCGCCCCTGTCCATGCTGCGGTAGAGACCTTTGGCATCCTGGGTCGATTCAATGATGGCATACACCACATCCGGGTTTACAGGAGAAATTGCGAGCCCGATGCCACCCATATCAGCCCCGGGAAGGCCTGAAGTAAGTTTATCCCATGTTTCACCGGCATTGGTTGACTTATAAATGGCCGTCTCAGGTCCGCCGCCGATTTTGGTAAAGACATGGCGCCTGCGTTGTTCCGATGACGCATAAAGCACATCCGGGTTCCTTGGATCGAGGAGCACATTGTTCACTCCCGTATTTTCACTGATTTCGAGAACCTTTTTCCAGGTTTTCCCGCCATCGGTTGTTTTATACAGGCCACGCTCTCCGCCGGGTCCCCACACAGAACCTTCGGCTGCCACATAAACCACGTCTGAGTTTCGGGGATCAATCAGGACTTTGCCGATCTGCCGGGAATCCTTCAATCCCATGTTTTTCCAGCTCTTGCCATTGTCACTGCTCTTGTAAACGCCATTTCCGTATCCAAGTGAACGCTGATGGTTGTTTTCACCAGTTCCCACCCAGACCACACTGGTGTTGTTTGGGTCAATAACCACACAACCAATGGAGTAAACGCCGTTGTTGTCAAAAACAGGCTCGAAGGTGGTTCCGTTGTTGACGGTTTTCCAGACATGGCCTGAAGCAACTGCCACATACCATTCGCTGTGGTTTTTCGGATTAACGGCAAAATCGGCAATACGCCCCGAGCAGAAAGCCGGTCCGATGCTGCGGAATTTCAAACCACTCACCAGCCCTGAGTTATATACGGAATCTTCTTTGGGTTTATCTTTGTCTTTCGATTTTTCCTTTTCCTTATCTTTAGGCTGTTTCTTCTTATCAGCTGTTGTCTTTGTTTTCGGGGAGGTCGTTTTTTCTTTTTTTTCCTCTGCAAAACCCGTTGTGGTAAGGCTGAATAAAAACGCTCCGATGAAGAGCCACAAGGTGAATCGTGTTAATTTCATGGTCAGGGATTTAGTTGATGGTCTGTGTGTATGTTAAGATGCTATTTTTCTTCTCCCCTGTTCTTCGTGTAACTCTGAAATAAAAATTTTTACACAGAGAACCTCGAAGTAAGTATGAAGAACCACAAAGATAAAACTTATGATGTTATCGGTTCGTTGTTTGTTTTTCTCGTCCTATTTTCTTTCACTTTTGCTGCATTGTCTTTATATCCGTGTGATGGCTTTGTCAGCTCTTTAACAACGCTTTGATTTTAGCGTTGGCTCGTGGTGCTTTGGCAATGTGCTTGCAAATGCGTTGGCATTTAATCAAATAAGGATTTTTGTTTAATCGCAGAATCTTTCAAGGTAAAACGCAGAGGCTTTTTATTAATGGTTTCAACTTCTTTTTGAACTTTGAGATAATCTCTTAGTTTCTTTTCTGTCCAATTTAGTTGAAGCTTTTTCAAGATATCTTTTACTGCATACTCACCTGTTCGGAGAAATTCAAGGATTTTGTTTTCATAATTAACTGAAGGTTCTTCAGAAACAGAAGTTAACAGAGTTGATTCCATTGGCTTATAGTCTTTTAATGGTGTTCCGTTAAAATCAACAGCAATAGCTCCTTTTTGTATTAATAAGTTATTCGCTGTATTTTCATTTGATTCTGGCTTGCGAACATATATTTTTCGATTCTTTCTTAATCCATCAATAACACCAGACCATGTCCCTCCTTTTTCTGCTGATTCAGCAACGTAAATTTCATCAGCAAGTCCATAAATGATTGGATTACGAGCCATCGCCAATTCTACTTTCCAAGGAGCCTTTGGAAAAAAAGTACTCAAAACCAAAACATCCCCACCAACTAATTGCTTATAGTATTTTTCAAATCCAGAACCAAAAGTCATAATGCCTTGAGGTAAAACAATAATACTTTGTCCTTTGTAAATAATTGCTGAATCCAAAGCCTGTTTGTCAACTCCTTTGGCAAAACCACTAACTACAACCTTATATTCTTTGCTGGCAAGTTTCGCAATATTGTCCGTAAATTCTAATGATTTATCTGATGCACTACGAGAACCGACAATTGCGATGGATTTTTCATGCATGATTTGTTTATTGCCTTTTACATATAAGAGAGCAGGTGCATGAGCTGCTTTCAAATTTTCTTTCAATGTTTTTGAATATTCGGGTGAAATTATTGGAATTAATTCATAACCCTCATTATTTAATGATTCAGCCAAAAAGGCATTATTTGCTAATTCTGATTTAGCCTTTTTTAAATCCTCTATTTCTTTATATTCAAATCCAAATTGATTTTTCCAATCAATTTCTGATAATTGAAAAAAATCTTCAATAGATAATTTTCGTTCATGATAAAATTTAATTATGAGGTTATTAATCTTTAAATATCCCCATCTTGGCAAATGAGCCAATGAAATCCAATATGCTGCTTCTTTGTTCATACTAAATCTCCTCCTACTGTTCTGGCAATTACCAGAGGTGCAATTTTTAAAGCTCCTAAATTAGACAAATATTTTCCTATTTCCTTGATTGTTGCCCCACTATCAAAAATGTCGTCAATAAGTAAAATGCTTTTACCACGTATCTCGGCAGGTGCTATATATGAAAAGGCACCGCTAACATTATCGGATTTCAAATAACCGTTTTCAAAAATTTTCTGTTCTTTAGTTTGACGGATTTTATTGAGGTTGTGTGAAATGGGAAATTTCAGGACTTGTGATACTTTTACTGCAAAATTTTTAACAAGGTCACCTGATTTTGTTGGCGGCACATAAAGGATTAAATCATATTTCTCTTGCCCAAACTTTTTACGGTATGCTTTTAATATTAACCTTAACAAAAAATCAGGAAAGTCACCGCCACTTTCATATTTGCTTCGGTGTAATGCTGCACCCACATTTGAGACACCATAATAAGATGCTGCAACCCCATTTACCAAATTTGTTCCCATTGTTTCAACTTCAAGTTCAGGGAAATAGTTTTCACGAAAATCCTGTAGTTTTTGAGTCCATTCTGAGGTAACTGAAACCACGACTTTTTCAAGATCTGTATTGTCACAATTATTAACTATTTGAGAGGTTGAATCACCCAAATAATCACATAAGTATTTCATTCGTGATTGAGTTGTTTCAACATATTCAATCATTTTTTCCAAATCTATAGTTTTACTGGCCCTTAATTCCTCAAACGCTTTTGTGTTTAGTTCAGGAGCTCCTGTTACAAATTCAAACTTTTTACTTTTGCCAATTGTCACTTCACGAATGATTTTTTGCTCAATTAGATCGGCTTTGATAACTCTGATTTGGGTTTGCTTTAAATTAGTTCTTCTCATCAAGTCGTGTTCTCCAAGCATTTGATTTTTTATGGCAGTAATGACCTTTACATATTTTGATATAGCAGGTCTTCCACCTTCAATAAAAGCTTCAGGAAGTCTTTTATCTTCGGGATTATAAAAAAGTATTATATGTGATGGTTGTCCGTCTCTGCCTGCTCGTCCAATCTCTTGATAATAGTGAATCGGGGATTGCGGTATTTGTGTATGTATGATAAAACGAATATCAGGTTTGTCTATTCCCATTCCTAAAGCATTGGTAGAAATAACACATTTCCATTGATTATTCATTAACCCATTCTCAATAGCTATCCGGGAAACTGCATCCAACCCTGCGTTGTAAGCAGAGGAAGGTGTTTTTAAATATTCAAACCATTTTGAATAAATCTCAGTATCGACTCTTGTTCCAGTATAAAGAACTCCTGACCCTGATAATTTACCTAGATTTTGCCCTAACCAAATCAATTTTTCATCTTCAGAATTAACCTTGATTACATATAACTTAAAATTGGCTCTCATTAGATTTCCTCTAATAATAGACAGGTTACTCCCCATCTGCTCAGCAATATCCAATTCAACTTTTTTTGTTGCTGTTGCTGTTGTTGCTAATACTGAAAGCCCTTTTGGTAAAAGTTGGATAAGGTTTATTATTCGTCTAAAAGCTGGTCTGAAATCATGGCCCCAAACAGAAATACAATGTGCTTCATCAACAACAACCATTGAAAGATTCATTTGTCGAGTTGCTTCTATCCACTCAGAATTTTCCTGTCTTTCCGGGGCTATATAGAGAATCTTGATTCTACCTGCTTTTGCATCTGCTATTATTTGTGTATTTTCTTCTGGTTTTTGTTCACTATTTATACATTTAGCTGAAATTCCGAGTGATGTAAGTTTCTTGACTTGGTCACGCATTAGCGCAATTAAGGGTGAAAATATTACAGTTGTTCCTTGATGTAAAATGGCAGGGAACTGAAAACAAAGTGATTTTCCAAAACCTGTTTTTTCAATTAGCAGGACTTTTTCGCCATTCAATATTTTTTCAATGGTTGTCCATTGCTCATCATAAAAACGAGTTAATTTGAATGTCTTTTGTAAAATTATTTCAGCTTCTTGCCTTTTCATAATCTTACCTTTTTGTCTGTCGGCTTTTTCATTTTTCTATTCTGTCTTTTGGCAGGAAAAATTCCTTTGTCAATCTGTCGGAGTGTGTTGTTGTTTTTCTTACAATGAACTTTGACAATTATTGATTGTTTCGACATCAGGCTTGATGATCCCTTTTTCGGTGATAATACCTGTGATATATTTTGCAGGGGTAACATCGAATGCAGGGTTGAAGGCTGTAGAGCCGGGGGAACACACCAACACCTTTTCGCGCCGGCCATCTGAGGTTATGCCATCCTGATAAAGAACTTCATCTTCACTCCGTTCTTCGATGGGGATATGCTTTCCGTCGGGGCATTGAATGTCGAATGTTGAGGTCGGGGCTGCCACATAAAAGGGGATTCCATATTCTTTGGCGGCAATGGCTTTTTCAAGAGTTCCTATTTTATTGGCGGTGTCGCCGTTGGCAGCAATACGGTCGGCTCCAACGATCATCATGTCAATTTTTCCCAGCGACATCAGCCATGCGCCTGCATTGTCGGGAATGATGGTGTGAGGTACTCCTGCCTGCCTAAGTTCCCATGCAGTAAGCCGGGCTCCCTGGCTTCTCGGCCGGGTTTCGTCGGCATAGACAAATATTTTCTTTCCCTGCTGATGGGCGAGATATACCGGGGATAAGGCAGTACCATAATCAACAAAGGCCAGCCAGCCGGCATTGCAATGGGTTTCAATATTCATCCCGTCACGAATCAGCTCATTTCCGAATTCACCGATTTTATGGGAGTCGTCTGCATCACGGTCGGCTACTTGTTGTGCAGCCAAAACAGCCATATTCCTGGAAGCAAGCCCCGCTGCATAGACCTTTTCCACTGCATGAAAGAGGTTCCGGGCAGTGGGACGGGTAGATTCAATGATGATTTTGGCCTTTGCAAGGAATTGATGATAATTGTCTTCAGGAGCTTCAAGCGCAGCCTGGGCCATGGCAAACCCGGCGATGGCGCCAATGGCGCCTGCTCCGCGTACCATCATTGTTCGGATGGCATGACAGCTGTCGGAATAGGTTTTTGCCTCCTGAATGGAGAATTGAAAAGGTAAAAGGTTTTGTTCGATGAAAAAAACCGAAGTTCCCTCCATCCACACCGTCCGGTAATCTATTCCGTTAACCTTCATCTTTCAAAAGCCAATCATGAAGTTATTGAATCACCTCAAATCCGGTATATGGCACCAGCACCTTTGGAATGTTAATCCCCTCCGGGGTCTGGTTGTTCTCAAGAAGCGCTGCCACGATGCGGGGGAGAGCAAGTGCGCTCCCGTTAAGCGTATGTGCGGTTTGCATTTTGCCCGTCTCGTCTTTGAACCGTAACTTCAGCCGGTTCGACTGGAAGGTCTCAAAATTGGAGACTGAACTGACTTCCAGCCACCTGGCCTGGGCCGATGACCATACCTCCATGTCGTAGGTGAGTGCAGAAGTGAAACTCATGTCACCGCCGCAAAGTTTAAGCACCCGGAAGGGAAGTTCGAGTTTACGAAGCAAACCAGTAACATATTCGCGCATCTCTTCCAGAATCTGATAGGATTGATCGGGATGGGAGATCTGTACGATTTCAACCTTGTCAAACTGATGGAGGCGGTTCAGTCCGCGTACATCTTTGCCATAAGACCCTGCTTCTCGACGGAAGCAGGCAGAGTAGGCCACATTTTTTACAGGAAGATCCTGGCTTTTCAGGATGGTGTCGCGGTAGATGTTGGTAACCGGAACTTCCGCTGTCGGAATGAGATAAAGATCGTCGAGGCCGACATGATACATCTGTGCATCCTTGTCGGGAAGTTGTCCGGTGGCATACGCAGAGGCTGTATTGACCATGTAAGGCGGCTGGACTTCCATGTATCCGGCTTTCATGGCCTCATCGAGAAAAAAGTTGATCAGTGCCCGCTGAAGCCGTGCTCCCTTACCCTTATACAGGGGAAAACCCGCTCCGGTAATTTTATTGCCGGTGATAAAGTCGATGAGATCATATTTTGTTGTGAGGTCCCAGTGAGGAACATCTGTTGCTAATGCCTGCAGAACTTCTCCCTCGGATGCGACCACAAGGTTGTCCTCAGGTAATTTTCCGGTTGGAACACTTGAATGGGGGAGGTTGGGAACCCGAACCAGGATTTCATCAAGCGTTGTTTTAATGTTTTCCAGTGCAAGATCAAGATCTTTACCCTGGACTTTCAGCTCACCGGTCTTTTCTTTCAGGATGTTGGCCTCTGAAGCTTTCCCGGATTGAAAGAGGATGCCGATCTCTTTGGCAAGTTGATTGCTCTGCGACTGGATGTCGTCAAGTTTCTTTTGGGTGTCACGGCGTTGATTGTCCAGTTCGAGAATCCTGCCAATGATCTCACTGCCATTAAAGTTTTTAATTGCAAGACGATTAATTACTTCCTGCGTATTGTCACGGATAAAGTTCAGGGATAGCATAAAAGCGGTTATTTACAGGGCAAAAATAGTGAAAATCGATCAGTATAAAATAACAAACCTTCCAGGTTTATGAAACCTGGAAGGTTTGGCATCACAAGAAATGCTTTGTAAAATGTCGTTAGTTGACAGATTCTTCCATCGGAATGATCGAAACATAAGACCTGTCACTCCGTTTTTTCTTGAAATTTACGATACCCTCAACAAGTGCAAAAAGGGTGTGGTCTTTGCCGATGCCTACATTAAGCCCGGGATTGTGAACTGTTCCACGCTGTCTTAAAATAATAGAGCCTGGTTTTGCATACTGTCCACCATAAATTTTTACGCCAAGGCGTTTGCTATGTGATTCGCGGCCGTTGCTTGAACTACCCGCCCCTTTTTTGTGTGCCATACACTATGTTGATTTACGATTTGTTGATTTACGATTGAAGTTGAGGAATTATAATTCTGCAGGTTCCTCTTCTGCCTCTTTGGCTTTTTTAGCCTTGGTTGCGCCTTTTACACTGATGTTTTCAATCAGTATTTTGCTGAAATCCTGGCGATGGCCCGATTCCTTCTCGTATCCTTTACGGCGTTTTTTCTTAAAAACAACCACTTTGTCGCCTCTGGCGTGATCCACAATGTGCCCGGTGATGCTGGCGCCTTCGACAGTCGGCATGCCAACATTGATCTTGCCGTCATTGTCCAGGAGCAATACCTGATCAAATTCAACTTTGGTTCCTGGGTCACCTTCGAGCCGGTGAACAAAGATTTCGTCATTCTGTTCTACCTTGAACTGTTGACCGGCTATTTCAACGATTGCGTACATGTTATAATGAATTGATGTTCGTTTATTTGGGAGTGCAAAGGTATAATTTATTTCTTATTAACAAACCAAAACTTGAAAAAAATCCATATTTTGTGTAAGTTTGTAACATTAACCCCTTTTCCTACGTTCAAATAAAAGAATGAACTTTTTTCCAAACCGGTTGATCAGATCTGTCCAGAGATTACGGGCATATTATATCGTGCTGACTTTTATGCTTATGATCTGCTGTCTGGCTTTGGCACAGTCAACACCGGCAAACCCTGCGATGTTGCAGGGGGTTGTCACCAACGGAGCAACCGGACTCCCTGTTATCGGTGCAAAGATAACAGTAAACGGGCAATTTGCATGGTCCACCTCCGGAGGGATTTATAATCTTATGGTCAATCCCGTTGGCACCTTCCCTGTTTCGTGTATAAAAGCCGGCTTTGACAATTATATTTCGCAACCCGTGGTTTTTATCCCCGGCGGGTCATCGTTGCTTAATATTTTAATCTGGGAAAACGTCAATCCTCCTGCAAATGTCACGGCACTTCTCGATTCAGGCAGCCTGCATGTGCCGGTTTCCTGGAATCCCCCTTCAGGCAACTATGAACTGCTTTATGATGATGGTATCCAGGATAATTTTGCAATCTGGACAGTTCAGGGGAACATGAATGCGCTTAAATTCACCCCGTTGGGCTTTCCTGTAAAATTAACCGGTTGCTCCATCAACATTGGATCTTCCTCAAATTATGCGGCCGGAAGCAACCCGCTCATCCCTTTTCAGGTCAGGATCTATGATGCCGGCGGTTCCGGAGGCACACCCGGCAACAGCATTGCCGGACCGTTTGAAATCATCCCTGCAGCGTTGGGCTGGGTTGAATTTACACTTCCGGAGCCAGTGAGTATAAATAGTGGCTCATTCTTTATTGCCATGGTACAGGGAGGAAATGCCCCGAATGCTGCAGGAATAGCCATCGATGAAACATCACCGCAGTACCGGAGCTATTCAAGGTTTGTAAGTGGTGGTGGCCCCTGGTTTCCTGCCGGCGGGAATTTCATGATCCGTGCACGCTGCGTGGGTCCCGGAGGTCCTGTTATTCTTGCCGATGAATTATTATCAGCCGGGGTAAACAACATTTACAGGCTGCGTCAGGGTGAGGAGCAAAATCCTGCCGCCTGGACCATGGTTGGAATGACCTCTCTCAATGCACTTACCGATAGTTCCTGGAGTGTATTGCCTTGCGGTCCATTCCGCTGGGGGGTTAAATCTCAATATCCCGGGAACCGCTGGTCGCCGGTCTCCTTTTCAAACATACTCGGCAAATGCTGGACTGCCCCGGTGAACCTCCACCTTGATTTAAGTTGCGATAGCGCTGAAATGGCGGGTATTTCAATGAGCCTGGTTAATATGGCATATCCTGATACACTTTATTCAGCAGTTTTCGATTCATCAGGGAATGTTTTTTTTCCGCACGTATGGAAGGGTACTTATCAGCTTACTGTCAATAAATTCGGATATGACACCATCATGCAATCTGTGCCGGTTTCCGCTCCTGTTACGTTGAATTTATTTCTGGCACAGGTAAGGAATCCTCCTGCAAACCTCATGGTGAATGACAGCAGTCTCCTCGCCCGATGGGATGTTCCGCATTTTGAAAAGCAAATTTTCTCCGAAAAATGGAACAGCGGATCGTTCGCGCAGAATGGCTGGACGCTTGAAAACGGAATGAACTGGGGTGTTTCGCAAACACTGGGTAACCCTTTTCCTGCTGTGATTTTCAATGCTATTCCTCATCAGGTTAACTATTCTCAATCACTCGTGAGCAGAACCATTTCGGGGCAACACTCCACCTTGCTTAAATTAAAATACGATATTTTTCTGGATAATGTAGGAACGACCACCGTCAACCAGATGGCAGTTGAGATCTGGGACGGGCTGGCCTGGCATACGCTGAAAAGCTATTCAAATACCGGAGGAGACCTCCCCTGGACCAGGGATGACCTTGATATCTCCGCTTACTCAAACCAGGATTTCAAGGTCAGGTTTCATGCAACAGGGGGGAATTCATCCGACATCATCAGCTGGGGTATTGATAATATTGAGGTCATCGCCTCTGAACCGGCCCAGGAGCAAGCCAATTGCATCCTGGGTTATTATTTTTATCTCGGAAATGTGATCGTGGGTTATACGACTAAAAATGCCTTCCCGATTCCCGGAAACCTGGTTCAGTACGGACAAACATACAATGCCTGTGTAAGAGCGCTTTATGGCAGTGGATATTCTGATTTTGCCTGTACAGACTTCACCTCCGGCTTTCTTTACCCGGTACGGAATCTGAACGGGTATCCCGTTGAGGATGCGGCATATATCACCTGGGATAAACCGTTGGTTTCCTATGATACTGTACAATATACTCCTGTGGGCCTGATCGGATACACCATCTCAAGGGATGACAGTGTAATTGCCACAATCTACGATCCGGACTCACTGTCAATCTATGATTTCGGACTTGAGCCTGGTTATTACCGTTATGGTGTTTCCGCCAGATACGACCTTACTGATTATGGCTTTCCCGGTCAGCAGGGGGAAAGCTTGCCGGCTGGTCCGTTACATGTCACAATTACATGGGGCCGGCAACTTCCGTTTTATGAATCATGGAATGCCGGCACATTCTCTTTTAATGAATGGCGGTTCAACCCTTCCCAGGCTAACTGGATCATTAATTCTGTTGAAGGAATCCCGGCTCCGGCAGCCAATTTCAAATGGCAGCCCCCGTTGGTGAACTATGACTGTTCACTTGAAAGCCCGCCATTCAATGGATTGCCATTTAACTGTGCAGCGATATGGCTTGATTTTGACCTGAAGCTCGACGACCGCAACTATACCGGAACCGAACGGATGATCGTTGAGGCTTACTACAACAACAGCTGGCATAAAAAAGCTGAAATAAAGAACACGGGCAGCCTCCCATGGACAAATTATCATCTTGACATCAGTCCGGCCCGAGGTAAAGGATTCCGCATCCGTTTCAGGGCATCTGGACAGAACTCCTCTGAAATTCTCAACTGGTATATTGACAATGTCAATATCTACCCGGTTTGTTATCCTGCAACCAATCTTGCCGGGATGGCAATAGGAAATTCCGTCAGACTCACCTGGAGTCCTCCCTCTTGTTATGGAGGAACCCTCTTAAACGAAGGCTTTGAGGAGAGCGTTTTTCCGCCACCTGGCTGGATCCGGCAAATCATCAATCCGTCAGCATCCTGGTCTCATACTCCTGCAGGTGCAATACCCGGAGTTCATAACGGAAATTTTTCAGCAGGCCTTGACTGGGATTACAACCACCAGGATGAGTGGCTCATCGCCAGGGATATTTATGTGAACGGAGACCTGAATTTCTGGAGCTATGCATACCAGGGATCGCTTCACCAGGACCACTATTATATTAAGGTGTCACCTGACCATGGAGCTACCTGGGATGTCATGCTGGATCTGTCTGCACTGCCCCCTTATCCCTCTCCTACGGGGGTGAATGCCTGGAATACACCATATCATGTAAATCTTTCCATGTATGACGGCGAAACAGTTGACATTGCATGGCATGCAATAGACGGAGACGGAAATGGATTGTGGTATCCCTGGGCAATTGACGATTGTTCAATAGGTGCAGATGATCATCGCCAGTCAATTGTAGGATATGATATCTACCGTAGGGGAGCAGGTAATGCCTGGTTTAACAAGGTGAACCCCGAGTTGGTGATGGACACTTTCTGGATTGACGCAAATCTACCCCTGGGCCAGTTTCACTATTTTGTCCATGCCCAATATGCTGAATGTGAAAACGCGTCAAATTCGGACACCATCATGGCGGATATTGTTACAGGGCTGAGCGCAATTTCTTCGCCGGATGTGTCCATATTCCCGAACCCGGTTACGGATATGGTTACAGTTATATCTTCTGAGAATCTTGGGGAAATCGAACTCTTTGAACCTTCAGGAAAACTTGTGTGGAGGCTGTTAGTGAAAGACGAAAAGAGAATATCGATAGATACCCGGGGTTTCCATACAGGGATTTACTTTATGAAGGTTTTTGCTGGCGGGAAGATGAATGTTTTTAAAATCTGTATTATTAAATCATAGTGCACTTATGAATCAATTACACTGATCTTTTTTACTGTTGTCCAGGTCAAATTCAGAAAGTTCTTTTGAAGTAAAAAATATATATTAGTATAAAAGGTTCAGGCATCAATAATTTTATGTACCTTGCGAACCTATTTCAATATTTTTAAAGTGCTGATTTGTAATTTCATTCCCCTAATTCCATCAATAGCAATATTGATTTAATATAATTTCAACAATTAATCATTATTACAATTATTCACAAACAATTATTAATCTAAAAATCAAAACTATGAGAAATTTTACCAAAACGCTGAAGACATTGGCACTGCTTGCAGTATC